>CACIXU010000004.1 GCA_902590705.1 uncultured Bacteroidota bacterium
AAATTGAATTTCTAAAGGCAACCTTAATTTAAAACCTCTTACTTGAATTTCTTTCTCCTGTAAAATTGAGAAAAGTGCAACTTGAATTCGCGCTTGAAGATCTGGCAATTCATTTAGAACAAATATACAGCGGTGCGCCCTTGGAATCATTCCAAAGTGTAATACTTTCTCATCTGCGTAAGTAAGTTTAAGCGTGGCTGCTTTTATGGGATCAACGTCTCCAATTAAATCAGCAACTGTTACATCTGGGGTTGATAACTTTTCAAAGAAACGCTCATTTCTGTGCATCCAGGTAATAGGTGTATTACCGCCTTTTTCGGCAATCAATTCTTTTGTAAATTTAGAAATTGGCTTGAACGGGTCTTCATTAATTTCAGAGCCCGAAACAACAGGAATCCACTCATCTAATAAACTAGTCATTTTTCGAGCTAATTTAGTTTTGGCTTGTCCTCTCAATCCTAATAAATTAATATTGTGACCAGAGAGAATTGCTCTTTCAAAATCTGGTATTACTGTATTATCGTAACCAATGAGACCATCAAAAGTAGTGTCACCATTGATGATTTTAGCTCTTAAGTTATCAGCAAGTTCACGTTGAATGGTTTTAGGTTTATAATCTGTTTTTTTTAACTCCTTAAGGGTATTAATTTTAGGTTGCTCCATTTCTATCCAAATCTTTTTTTTCTGTTTTTTTCATAATCTTCAAAAATCATCTCACCCAGATTATTTAATCCAGTGAAAAAAGCTTTTCCTTGGTTGACTTTAGTAAATTCCTGAACAAATTGTTTTAGGTAAGGATCAGATGCAATCATAAATGTGGTAATGGGTATCTTCAGTTTTTTTGCTTGAAGTGCCATTATATAGCACTTTTCAACAATATCACGATCCAATCCAACACTATTTTTATAATAGCTGCCATCCTGCATTTTCAAACAACTTGGCTTACCATCTGTAATCATAAAAATTTGTTTATTCGTATTCCGCTTTCTCCTTAGCATATCCATTGCTAATTCAAGACCAGCAACAGTGTTTGTATGATATGGTCCAACCTTTAAGTATGGTAATTCTTTTACTGAAATGGGTCGGGCGTCATTTCCAAAAACCAAAATATCAAGTGTGTCTTTAGGGTAACGCGTCGTAATAAATTCGGCAAGTGCCATAGCTACTTTTTTGGCTGGTGTAATACGGTCTTCCCCATATAAAATCATGCTATGACTGATATCAATCATTAAGATGGTACTCATTTGAGATTTATGATGGTTTTTTTCAACTACTAAATCTTTTTCTGAGATTTGAAAATCATCAATTCCAGCATTTATCTGGGCATTTTTAATGCTTTCAGTAAGCACAATATTTTCTAATGAGTCTCCAAACTGAAAGTTGGTTAACTCACCGGAAATTTCGTCTCCAATCCCGTGATGTTTAGTATTGTGGTTTCCTAAACCCGATCGCTTTAATTTTCCGAAAATCTGTTTTAATGCGAATTCTCTTAAAATTTTTTCAGTTTTGGCAGTGATACCCATTGATTTTTCACTTCCGTCAGGTTTTATCTCAGCTTTAACATATCCCCTGTCGAGTAAGTCTTCTATGAAGTCATCAATAGTGTAATTTTCATCAGTGAGTTCATATTCCTTATCCAACTCTCTGAGCCACTTAATTGCCTCATCAAAGTCTCCGGAGGTGTGTGTAATTAATTCTTTGAAAATTTCAAATAGTCTCTCAAATGGTGATTGGCTATTTGACTTTGGCTTTTGGAATAATAGGCCTGTCCTCAAATCAGAAAACTTCATATAAATACCTTATAACATTGCTTTTCATTACAAAGATAATTTAAAAATAAACCAAAGAAAAGGGATTAATTTTTCAAATTTAAAGGGATTTAATATACTCTTCAAGTAGTGCAACCCCTTCTTTGTGTATACTTTTTCTTCCAATTTCTGGCATCATTATTCCAGGATCCAAATTATTGTACCGATAAATCATAATTGATTTTTCAGGCTCATTAGGAACAATACTGAATTTCAAATTTCCAGACCCTTTACCAGCTGCAATAGGCGGTTTATAAATACCTCTTTTTCTTTGATTTGTTTCGTAATATGTAAGGTTAAGACCAGAGTTTTTTGCAGGACCTAAATCATTATGACAGTGAGCGCAATTGATATGAAGATAGGCCTTGGCTCTATCTTCAAGACTTCCCGAGCTCTCTTCATCCCATTTAGCGAATTTAGGTCTAGCATCTTTCTTTGGTAAACCTAATAAAATTTTTTTCTCAGAAAAATATTCTAATTGGTCATGGATCATATCATCATAAATATTTTTTCGGTTTAATTGGCCTGCAATTGGTCCAATTGGAGTAATTTTTTTATTAAGCATGTGACAGCTTTTACATTGGGTTTGATTGGGAATAATATAATTTAGACTTTGTTTTTTTCCTTTGTGGTCAGTCCAGCTAACCTCTTTTTCCCCACCCACAATATTAAGATAAGCATCAGTTTGTTCTTCGTTCCAAACATAGGAAAGTGTTTTCCAATTGTAATTATTTTCTTTTATTAACAGCCTGGTCTCAATGATCTCTTTACCTGCGTCTGGATTTCTAAAATCGCTTGGGTAGTAAAAGTTTTTGATTATAATGCTTCCAGGATCAAAAGATAAAACACCCTTTTCCCTGTAAGTCATTTTTTTCCCCTTAGGCAAGTAAATGAATCTCTTTTTAAATGAATAATCTGAAAAAAGTGAATTGTTCAATTCGTACATGTAAACATCCTCTGATGGGATTAAGTCTGAGAGCTTTCCCTTAAAAAAGGAATAATCTGAAAGTTTAGGAATTTCTTTTGAAACACTATTTGTCAGTGAAATCTTAGGAACTACCTTCCTGGCAGTGGGTACAGTATTTTTATTTTCAGTGGACTGGCAACCAAAAAAGATCAATAATAAAAAAAGCTGTAATAAGTAATTCAACGCAGACATTTAAGCTTACAATTCAAATTCAACATCACATTCATAATCATCTAAGTCATTTGAGAATTTTTCAAAATCATTTCCAGCATCCATCGCAACAAAGTTAATTTTTCCATTGTTCTTAACACAAATTTTATAATCTGGATTGGGGGTTCTATTCTCTAGTAAGTAATTGCTTGGTAAAATTGCATCATAGGCTATATCTGGAATCTGTAGTTTGTTTTTCATAATCCAAAGTAGTCCAAAATCATTGTCTAATGCAGGAATTAAGTATTTATTTTTAAATTTATTATCGTGAATGGAAACCCTACCAGGATAAGCACTGTAGCTGATATCCTCAATATAATCCTCTTCAACTTGTCTCAAGCCATTTCTAAGGGGTTTTTTCTTTTTCTTCTTTTTATTATTGGGAGGGACATATATTTCGTAGCTAACTACTGAGGCATTGATCGTTTTGTGGTTTTCAATTTTATTTTCATAAATAGCAACCTCCTTTGTAGCCATTACTATAATTCCTGTGCCCCTTGGTACTGTACTTACGATTGAACCTTTAACACCAAAATTCTTAATATTATTATCATAAATATGGTTATTATATGCTTTGACATTTTCCCCATATACAGTTAGGTGTGGGAGGTTAAAAATCAAAAGACCACCAGTATTCTTAAAAATTTCATTATCATATATTTCAACTTTACTACTGTTTTCACTCTCTATACCAGCCACATTATAATAAGCTTTATTGTTTCGGATTATAACATTTTTGGATTGTCCAACATATATGCCTGCATCAGATGATCCAATTGCTTCACACCCCTCAATTAAGAGGTTATTGCATAATACGGGGTATAGTGCATAGGCTCCATTTTCCGTAGAAACTTTACCTGTCCAAGCAGACCGAATGTTTCGCATTACAACAAAATCTGAATCAGTAACTTTTAAATTATCTCCCGCAGCATCCTCTATTGACAAGTTTTCTATTGTAATATTATTACAATTGGAAATCCTTACACCCTCAGCTCCCTGTTTTTGCCCTTTGAATGATAGTACTGTTTTTTCAATTCCTGCCCCGCGTATTGTTACATTTTTTTTTCCATCCATAATTAGGGATTGAGAAAATAAATAGTGTCCCTCTGGTAGTTCGATCATACTACTATCCTTGGCGGTGATAAAAGCCTCAAGAATTGGGATTTCCATATCTAAGTATTCCCTTTCTGGCATATAGGATGGCATTGAAGGGATCTTGATCTCAAAATAGAGCAACCCAAGTATTAAGATTAAAAAAGTAACTAATAGCTTTTTTTTCAAAATCAAGTTATTATTTAATACATTTTATAAAATTAGTTAAATAAATTTTAAGTGAGAATTTGATTTAAAAAATTGAATTATCTCCAAAAACACTATATTTGTACTGCAATATGAAAATTATTCAGAGGCGACTTAAAGGTCCCTCTTTTTTTTGATATGAATTTTAGTGAAAAGGTTATGTCGTTATTATCTGATAGTTTAGTAAACTATCCAGATATTTTTTTAGTAGACTTTAAAGTTTCAACTGATAATGCAATAAAAATCATACTCGATAGTGATACAGATATTAATCTAAAAGACTGTATTAATATCAGCCGAGAAATTGAGGGATCACTTGACCGTGAGGTTGTGGATTTCAGCCTTGAAGTTGCTTCGGCTGGGGTGGGAAACGCATTAAAATTCCCTAGACAATATTTTAAGAACATTGGGAGAAAACTAGAGGTTGTTCTTTCCAATGGGGCAATGTTTTGTGGAGAATTAACAAAGGTAGAGGACCGACTAATCGAATTAAAATGGAAACAGAGAGAGCCTAAACCTATTGGAAAAGGGAAAGTAACGGTAACAAAAAATAAATCAATCACCTTCGATGAAATTAACCAAAGTAAGGTGATTATTAAATTTTAAAATAATGGAGAATTTAGCATTAATTGAATCTTTTTCAGAGTTTAAAGACGAAAAACTAATTGACCGTGTAACCCTTATGGTTATTCTTGAGGAGGTTTTTAGAAACACGTTGAAGCGGAAATTTGGTTCAGATGATAATTTTGATATTATCATTAATCCTGATAAGGGAGACCTAGAGATATGGAGAAATAGAATTGTTGTAAAGGATGGTGAAGTTGAAGACCCTAATCAAGAAATTGAATTATTACAAGCACAAAAAATTGAACCAGATTTTGAAGTTGGTGAGGATGTTTCAGAGGAAGTTAAACTTATTGACCTTGGTAGAAGGTCTATTCAGACGTTACGCCAAAATCTTGTTTCAAAAATTTTTGAACACGATAGTACAAATACCTACAATCAGTTCAAGGATCGAACAGGAGATCTTTTTACTGCAGAAGTTCATCATGTAAGGAATAGAGAAGTGATTCTTTTAGATGACGATGGAAATGAAATTATACTCCCAAAGGATAGACAGATTCCTAATGATTTTTTTAGAAAAGGAGACAATGTTAGGGGAGTTATAGAAATTGTTGAATTAAGAGGCAATAAACCAAGAATTATTTTATCAAGAACTTCACCTATTTTTCTTGAGAAGTTATTTGAACAAGAGATCCCTGAGGTTTTTGATGGATTAATAACTATAAAAAAAGCCGTTAGGATTCCTGGGGAAAAAGCTAAAGTTGCAGTTGATTCATACGATGACCGAATTGATCCTGTTGGAGCATGTGTGGGGATGAAAGGATCACGCATTCATGGAATAGTTCGTGAGTTAGGCAACGAAAATATAGATGTAATCAATTATACCAATAATTTGCAGTTATTTATCACACGAGCTTTAAGCCCTGCAAAAATAAACTCTCTTAAAATTGATGAAGAGACCAAAAGAGTACAAGTTTTTCTAAACCCAGATGAGGTGTCCAAGGCCATTGGTAGGGGAGGTCACAATATTAGATTAGCCGGAAAACTTACTGGATACGAAATTGATGTTTACAGAGAGGGTGTTGAGGAAGATGTAGAATTAACTGAATTTAGCGATGAAATTGATTCTTGGGTAATTGATGAATTCAAGAAAGTTGGATTAGACACAGCGAAGAGTATTATTGAACTTGAAAAAGAAGATTTGATTAAACGAACTGACCTAGAGGAGGAAACCGTTAATGAGGTAATAAGAATTTTGAAAGCAGAATTTGAGGAGTAAAAGTTGGGATTTTCCTACTTTTTAATTTTAAATGAAATTGTAATTATGACAGAAACATCTAAAGTAAGATTAAATGTTGCCCTAAGGGAGTTAAATATTTCATTGGATCGTGCTGTTGAATTCCTTTCATACAAAAAAATTGAAATTGAAGCTCGCCCAACCGCAAAAATTTCCAGAGATGTTTATCAATTATTGTTAGATGAATTTGAAACAGATAAATCTAAAAAAGATGCTTCACACGAAATAAGTGAAGAAAAGAAAAAAGAAAAGGAATCAATTAGAGTTCTTCAGGAAAAAAAAGAAAAAGAACGTTTAGAGCAACAACAAAAACTCCAGGAGGTAATTAAGGCTAAGGCAAATATTAATAGTCCGGTCACATTGGGAAAAATTGATTTGGATACCACTGAATTCAAAAAACCAGAATCTCCCAAAAACAACAATAATACTCAAGACCTAAAAAAGGTCGAGAAAAATATTGACAAAGAAAAGATTGAAATAATAAAAGAAAATAACAATGATGAAATAAAAAATTCTCCGGTTTCAAATCAAGTTGAGAATGATGTCGATGCATCAATTAAGACCAAATATACAACCTTATCCGGGCCGAAAATGACTGGTCAAACAATTGATCTAGATGAATTCAAGAAAAAAGAAAAGACCGTTGAGGACGCAAGGAAAAGAAAAAGAAAAAGAATAAGTAAGGACACGAACAATAAGTCAGAAGTCGAAAAAAAGGCTCAAAATAATATTAAAAAGGGCTTACCCAACCAAAAGCCTAGACAGGATCAGTCTATAAAAGCTGAACCAACTGACGAGGAAGTACAAAAGCAAATTCGTGAGACTTTAGAAAAACTTCAAGGTAATACCAATAAGTCTAAAGGTGCAAAATACAGAAGAGACAAAAGAGATCAGCATAGACAAAAATCTGAGGATGAATTGGCAGAAATTGAGGCTAGTAGTAAGATTTTAAAGGTAACTGAGTTTATAACAGTAGGAGAAATTGCTACCTTGATGGAGATTAGTTCAACTGAAATTATTTCCGCTTGTATGTCGTTAGGAATAATGGTTACGATGAATCAGAGATTGGATGCAGAGACTCTCACTATTGTTGCCGACGAATTTGGTTATCAGGTCGAGTTTGTAAAAACTGAGCTTGAGGAAAGTATTGATGAGATAGAAGATGAAGATGAAGATTTAGAATCTAGGGCTCCAATTGTTACCGTGATGGGTCACGTTGATCATGGGAAAACATCTTTGCTTGATTACATCAGAGAAGAAAATGTAATTGCTGGTGAGTCTGGCGGAATCACACAGCACATTGGCGCTTACTCTGTGACTCTAAAAAAGAATGAAAAAATTACATTTTTAGACACACCGGGACACGAAGCTTTCACCGCAATGAGAGCAAGGGGTGCGCAAGCAACTGATATAGCAATAATTGTTATAGCTGCAGATGATGATATAATGCCACAAACTAAAGAAGCAATTAGTCATGCGCAAGCTGCAGGGGTACCAATTATTTTTGCAATTAATAAAATTGATAAACCTAATTCAAACCCTGATAAAATTAAGGAGGCACTTGCAGGAATGAATTTAATGGTCGAAGAATGGGGAGGTAAAATTCAGTCTCAAGATATATCAGCACTTAATGGAACGGGAGTAAATGAACTTTTGGAAAAAGTACTGTTAGAAGCAGAATTATTAGAGTTAAAAGCAAATCCAAACCGAAGATCTAAGGGAACAGTTGTTGAGGCTTTTCTAGATAAAGGCCGTGGCTATGTTTCTACCATTTTGGTTCAAACAGGGACACTTAGAATAGGGGACTATATTCTTGCAGGAAAGCATAGTGGTAAAGTAAAGGCAATGTTTGATGAAAGAGGTAATCCCCTAGAAAAATCCCCTCCCTCAACCCCCGTTTCCATCCTAGGTTTAGACGGTGCGCCTCAGGCTGGGGATAATTTTAATGTTTTACAAGACGAAAAAGAAGCTAAACAAATTGCTGCAAAAAGAACTCAACTACTAAGAGAACAAAATGTAAGAACTCAAAGGCATATTACATTAGACGAAATTGGAAGAAGAATCGCCTTAGGAGAATTCAAAGAATTAAATATGATACTTAAAGGAGATGTTGATGGTTCAGTTGAAGCCTTAACTGATTCTCTTCAAAAGCTATCTACTGAAGAAATTCAAGTGAATATTATTCATAAGGCGGTTGGAGCTATTACAGAATCAGATGTATTATTGGCTTCTGCCTCAGATGCGATCGTAATTGGATTCAACGTTAGACCTATGGCAAATGCTAGGCAAATAGCAGAAAAAGAAGAAATTGACATTCGATCTTATTCTATTATTTATGATGCTATAAACGATGTAAAAGATGCTATGGAAGGATTGCTTTCTCCTGAAATGAAAGAGGAGATTACAGGGACTGCCGAAATCCGAGAAACGTATAAAATATCTAAAGTAGGAACCATTGCAGGATGTATGGTTACCACTGGGAAAATATTCAGAAATACTGGAATCCGAATTATTCGCGATGGAGTAGTTGTTTTTTCAGGAAATCTAGCCTCATTAAAACGATTTAAAGATGATGTTAAAGAGGTAGCAAAAGGATATGATTGTGGTCTTCAAATTCAAAATTATAATGATATTCAAGAAGGTGATGTAGTTGAATGTTTCCAAGAAATTGCAATTAAGAAAAAACTTTAATCCTTAATTTCTAGAAGAAAGGCTGAAGGATAAGTACTTTTAATCTCTCTTAGTTTACTCATACCAAAATAATAGTCTTTGTAATTACCAACTTGAACTTTATAGTTTGGTGTTTCAAAGCTCAACTCTGACTTCCACTCAGGGAAATTTTCTTTAAATTCTTCGAAAACTTTCTCTGCTTCTATAAAGTTCCCATAATACAATTGAATGGTAAAAAATTGTGACTCGTATGAATCCCTGTCAATTTCTTTTTTTACCGACATCAACTTAGAAATTAGAGAATCTTCTGTAACAATTAGATTTTCTGATTGAGCTAATGTAAATGCGCAATTAATCAAGCAGAATGATAATATTAGCCTATTTAATATTTTAAAATTAATCATAAGACAAATGAACAAAAAAAGAAATTATTACGCCCATAATCAATAGATAAATTAAACAACTATTTAGAATCGATATAAATTATCAAATTGTTAAATTGCAGGCTTTAAGATAACAAGTCTATGACTTAAATTTGTACTGGATTTAGAAACGATAATTTGCGGGTGATTCCATTTAACTTTAATCGAATAAAATTTAAACAAATGTATCTTTTGAGATTCAGTTTATCTTTTATTTTCTTTTTTTCTTTTTTTAATAACCTAGTTGGTCAAGAATTTGATGTGCAAGCTGGAAAAAAGTTGTTCAATGCAAATTGTGCAGCCTGTCATAAGCTAAATAAAAAAGCTGTAGGTCCAGCATTAAGGGGTGTTTCTGCGAAATATGATCGCGAATGGCTATATAGCTGGATTAAAAACAGTTCAGCTATGATTAAAGCTGGTGACCCTCAGGCAGTTGCTATTTGGGAGGAATACAATAAGGTTGCTATGAATGCCTATCCCCAATTTTCTAATTCAGATATTGATAACATACTTGCCTACACCGATTATATTCCGCCTGCTCCTGTTGCAGCTGTAACTGCTCCAGTGGTTACAAGTTCAGCCTCATCATCTGGATTTTCTAATAGTATCATTTTAGCTGCATTATCACTTGTTTTTTCTTTACTGGTAGTAATGTTGTTTTTAGTGCAAAAAACTCTAAAACGCATAGCTATTGCCTCTGGGGTTGATGTCACTCCCCCTGTTAAAGAAAAACGTCCTCCAATATGGCTAGTAATTGCAAAAAATCAATTTTTAATCTTTCTGATGGTCATTGGCTTTTTATTAAGCAGTGCCTATTTTGTATATGGTTATTTAATGCAAATTGGAATTGACCAGGGGTATATGCCAGTTCAGCCAATTCATTATTCTCATAAAATTCACTCGGGAGCGAATCAAATAGAATGTAAGTATTGTCATTCATCGGCAAGAGCCTCAAAGCATTCGGGAATACCATCCTTAAATGTTTGTATGAATTGTCATAAAAATATTGCAGAATACAACGGAGAAGAAGATTTAGAAAACGGTTACACTAAGGAATTTTACACCAAGCAAATTAAAAAACTTTATGCCGCAGTCGGTTGGGACGAAGATAACCAAGTTTACACTGGGAAGTCACAACCTGTAAAGTGGGTGAGGATTCATAATCTACCGGATTTCGTTTATTTTAATCATGCTCAGCACGTACAAGTAGGAGGTGTCGATTGTCAAACTTGTCATGGCCCTGTTGAAGAAATGGAAGTGATGTACCAACATTCTAGTTTGACAATGGGTTGGTGTATCAATTGTCACAGAGAAACAAATCTGAAAGTCCAAGACAACGAATATTATGCTAAAATACATGAAGAGCTATCAAAAAAATATGGTGTAGAACAACTTACTGTTGCCCAGATGGGTGGACTTGAGTGTGGAAAATGCCATTATTAAAAATTATTATAAAACCTTATGTCACCAAAAAAAGTTTATTGGAAAAGCGTAGCTCAATTAGATGAGAGCAACGAGATAGTACATAAGCTTGAGAATAATGAGTTTGTCGAAAAAATTCCTGTTGATGAATTTCTCGGGGACGAGGACTCGACGAACCAGTACGCCACAAATAGGAGAGATTTTCTTAAATATGTTGGGTTTAGTACAGCAGCTGCGACATTAGCCGCTTGTGAGGGACCAGTAATAAAATCTGTTCCATATGTGGTGCAGCCTGAACAAATTATCCCTGGAATTGCTAACTATTACGCTACTGCAATTGCAGATGGGTTCGATTTCGCAAGTATTTTGATAAAGACCAGGGAGGGTAGACCTATCAAGGTTGAAAGTAATTCAGACGCCTCCTCAATGGGATTTGCGAATGCAAGAGTTCACGCCTCTGTTTTGTCACTCTATGACACAAAAAGATTGCAGGGTCCAAAAGTGGAAGGGAAAGATGTGAGTTGGAATGATTTTTACAGTCAGCTTGGAGCTAAGCTTAAGGCGATGGGTAATTCAGGTAAACCTGTAGTTATGTTAACTCAGACTTTTGCCAGCCCAACAACCCAAAGTATTTTGAAAAAATTTATTAAGCAGTTTCCTAATATTCGTCATGTAACTTATGACGCAATTTCCTCAAGTGCTGCATTAGACGCATTTGAAAATATTTATGGTGTTAGAGCATTAGCTGATTATGATTTTTCGAAGGCTGAAACGATCGTTTCAATTGCTGCTGATATTCTAGGTGATTGGCAAGGAGGAGGTTACGACGCGGGTTACGCAAAGGGAAGAGTACCCAAAAAAGACCGTGGAAAATCTATCATGTCCTATCATGCTCAGTTCGAGTCTAATTTGTCTCTTTCAGGAGCAAATGCTGATCATCGTTTTCCTATCGATCCTGCTTCTCAAAAAAAAGTAGTTGCTCAAATTTATGCTGGACTAACTGGTGTGTCTTTAAAAAGTGATTTGAACGGGGAATTAACCAAGACAGTTGCCGAAATTGTTCAAAGGTTAAAAACTGCTGGTGACAAAGGAGTAGTTGTTTCTGGGATTGATGATATCGCTGTTCAGGAGGTTATATTGGCAATTAATAATCATTTAGGCTCAAAAGCAATCAACGTCGCTCAGCCTAAACTAATCCGTAAGGGAAATAACTCAGAAATCATTAAGTTGGTGTCTAATATTAAAAGCGGAGAAGTCAAAGGGTTGATAACGGCGGGAATAAATCCTGGATTTACCCTACCAAATGCCGATGAATTCCTTGAAGCTTTTGAAAAATTAGAATTATCTGTTGCATTTGCTACCAAAGTAGATGAGACAGCGGCTGCAGCTCAATTTATAGGGGCTACCTCTCATTACCTTGAAAGTTGGGGAGATTATGAATTCAAAAAAGGGCACTTTGCATTAGCACAACCAACCATAAAACCACTTTTCGATACTCAGCAATTTCAGGATGTACTATTGAAATTAATGAAGACAAAAACTAATTACCACCAAGAGATTAAATCCTTCTGGAAGGAAAATGTATTATTAGAAAAAACTTGGAATCAATCTCTTCACGATGGTTTTTTAACTACAGATTCAAGCATAGAATTTAATTCATCTTACATTGATGTCAGTGATCAGATTAATAAATTATCTCTGTCAACCTCTAATGGACTGTCACTAGTGCTTTATACAAAAACTGGAATGGGAGACGGTCAACAAGCTAACAATCCTTGGTTACAGGAATTCCCCGACCCTATATCTAGAATTTCCTGGGATAACTATCTTACTGTTTCTGCAGTTGATGCAAAGGAAATAGGGCTTAAAAATATTAATGTTTCTAATGGAGCTTTAAATGGAAGTTATGCTCAAGTCTCTGTTAGAGATAAGACAATTACTGCTCCAGTATTGATTCAGCCAGGTCAAGCCAAAGGCACTATTGGGCTTGCATTTGGTTATGGCGAAAGAAAGGGGTTACAAGAGGAAATGCAAGTTGGAGTTAATGCCTACCCATTTTACAATAACTTCGATTCTATTCAAGATGTGAGTATTAAACCAGCTGACGGATATCATGAATTTGCTTGTGTTCAGTTACATAATACATTAATGGGCAGAGGTGATATTATAAAAGAGACTACTTTGGAAATTTTTAATACAAAAGATAAAGAAGATTGGAACCCAGTTCCAAAAGTTTCTAAAAACCACATGGAATATGAAGTTACCTCTTCAGAGGTAGACATGTGGCAATCTTTTGACCGATCTATAGGACATCATTTTAACCTCTCAATAGATTTAAATTCCTGTACAGGTTGTGGAGCTTGTGTCATCGCTTGTCATGCAGAAAATAATGTTCCTGTAGTTGGAAAAGATGAAGTAAGAAAATCAAGAGATATGCACTGGTTAAGAATTGACCGCTATTACTCATCAGGTGAATCATTCAAAGCAGATGACCAAACTAAAGAAGATATTGATGGTTTAGGAGATTCCCTTTCGACATTTGGAAAAATGGAACAAGCCTCGGAGAACCCTCAAGTCGCATTTCAGCCTGTGATGTGTCAGCATTGTAACCATGCTCCATGTGAGACAGTTTGCCCTGTGGCAGCATCTTCTCATGGACGTCAAGGACAAAACCACATGGCATATAATAGATGTGTTGGAACGCGCTATTGTGCTAATAACTGTCCTTATAAAGTCAGAAGATTTAATTGGTTCTTGTATAACAAAAATGATGAGTTTGACTATCATATGAATAATGATCTAGGTCGAATGGTATTAAATCCTGATGTGGTTGTAAGATCAAGAGGGGTCATGGAAAAATGTTCCTTTTGTATTCAAATGACTCAAAAAACTATTTTGGATGCGAAGTTAGACGGTAGACAGATCGAAGACGGTGAATTCCAAACAGCTTGTTCCAACGCATGTAGTAGTGGGGCGATTACTTTCGGCGACGTCAACGATAAATCCAGTAAGATAGCAATGCTGAGAGAAGAGGACAGAATGTATCACTTGCTTGAAAGTGTCGGAACTAAACCTAATGTTATGTACCAGACAAAAGTTAGAAATGCAGATCAAACCTAAGAATTAGAAAAACAATCGTATGGCATCTCATTACGAAGCACCTTTAAGAAAACCGTTAGTAACTGGTGATAAGTCTTATCACGACGTTACTGTAGATGTGGCTGCACCGGTAGAGGGTAAAGCCAATAGACAGTGGTGGATTGTTTTCGGTATTTCACTCACTGCATTCCTATGGGGATTAGGGTGTATTACCTATACTATTGGTACTGGGATTGGAACTTGGGGTTTAAATAAAACAGTAGGTTGGGCCTGGGATATCACCAACTTTGTTTGGTGGGTAGGAATTGGTCATGCAGGGACCTTAATTTCTGCAGTTCTTTTGATTTTTCGACAAAAATGGAGAATGGCGATTAACCGTTCTGCTGAGGCCATGACTATTTTTTCTGTAATTCAGGCAGGATTATTTCCCATAATCCACATGGGTCGACCTTGGTTGGCTTATTGGGTTTTACCCATTCCTAATACTTTTGGTTCACTTTGGGTAAATTTCAATTCTCCATTACTTTGGGATGTTTTTGCAATATCAACTTATTTATCTGTATCACTGGTTTTTTGGTGGACGGGACTGTTACCTGATTTTGCAATGATTCGAGACAGAGCCATAAAGCCCTTTAAAAAGAAAATATATAGCCTATTGAGTTTTGGCTGGTCAGGAAGAGCAAAGGATTGGCAAAGATTTGAAGAAGTCTCATTAGTTTTGGCAGGGTTAGCGACACCTCTTGTACTATCTGTTCATACAATTGTATCATTTGACTTTGCCACCTCTGTTATTCCTGGATGGCATACTACTATTTTTCCTCCTTACTTTGTAGCTGGAGCAATTTTTTCTGGTTTCGCAATGGTTAATACGCTTTTAATAATAATGAGAAAAGTATCCCATCTAGAAGATTATATTACCATACAGCATATTGAATTGATGAATATTGTTATTATGATTACAGGTTCAATTGTTGGTGTTGCCTACATAACTGAGTTGTTTATAGCTTGGTATTCAGGAGTGGAGTACGAACAATATGCGTTTTTAAACAGAGCTACTGGACCCTATTGGTGGGCTTATTGGTCGATGATGACCTGTAATGTCTTTTCACCTCAGTTTATGTGGTTCAAGAAGCTTAGGACTAGTATTGTTTTTTCATTCATTATATCTATTGTTGTTAATATTGGTATGTGGTTTGAGCGATTTGTAATCATTGTCACTTCCTTGCACCGAGATTATCTTCCATCTTCTTGGACGATGTTCTCTCCAACTTTTGTAGATATAGGAATTTTTATAGGGACAATTGGGTTTTTCTTTGTACTCTTTTTACTTTACGCTAGAAATTTTCCTGTGATTGCTCAGGCAGAAGTTAAGAGTATATTGAAGTCCTCTGGAGAAAAATATAAAAAATTAAGAGACAATAAATGAGCAGTAATAAGGTAATACACGCTTTATATGACGATGATGACATATTGTTATCTGCGGTCAAATCAATCAAAGAGGGTAAATACCATATTGAGGAAGTTTACACTCCTTTTCCTGTCCATGGACTTGATAAAGTGTTGGGACTTGCTGAAACAAGAATCTCTATTATGGCTTTTATTTATGGCTGCATTGGATTTTCTGTCTCAATTTTGATGATGAATTATATAATGATAGAGGATTGGCCACAAAATATAGGGGGGAAACCTAGTTTTTCATATATAGAGAATATGCCAGCATTTGTTCCAATTATGTTTGAATTGACTGTGTTTTTCGCAGCTCACTTAATGGTGATTACTTTTTACTTAAGAAGTAAATTGTGGCCTTTTAAGAAAGCTGAAAATCCGAACCCTTTAACTACTGACGATAAGTTTTTAATTGAAGTTGAATTACTTAATAACGAAAAAGAGCTAAATGCATTGCTAAAAAAAACAGGAGCAATTGATATTAATATTATACAGAAACAAGACGATCATGAATAGAATTACCTACTTATCGATTTTGATTATGATTCTATTTGGAGTTCAATCCTGTTATAATCCTTCAAAACCAAACTATCAGTATTTTCCTAATATGTATGAGCCTGTAGGTTATGAGACTTACGCAGACTCAGATGCGTTTGCCAATGGTATAGAGGCTCAGCTTCCCGTTGAGGGGACCATTAATCGAGGGTGGCAACCATACGATTTTCCTGATAGCAATGAGGGCTATGAGGCCGCTAAAGCCAACTTAATCTCCCCTTTAGAAGTCAGTGTTGATCATCAAAAACAAGGTAAGGAGCTTTATGGAATTTATTGTGCCGTATGTCATGGAGACAAAGGAGATGGACAGGGAATATTGATGACAAGAGAAAAATATTTAGGGGTACCAAGCTATGCTGATCGAGAAATAAATCCAGGAAGTATCTATCACGTTTTAATGTATGGTAAAAATGCAATGGGCTCTCATGCGGGTCAAGTTAACGCTACGGAAAGATGGCAAATTGCTCAACATGTGATGCAATTGAGACAAGACCTTTTAAAAAAATAATTTATTAACGGTATGTATACATTCACAAATAAATTAAGAAACCTTTCCATCATTCTCATGGTCGCTGGATTTTTGGGTTTGACTTACGGGTTTTTATCTGCTCCAAATACTATAGAAGATGCTCAGGCTATGGTTGATGATACGCATCATGGAGATGGACATGGAGCAAGTCACGGAGAAGCTACTCCTGATAGTGATCATAAAGAATCTCATGCCGATGAAAAACATCATCATCATCAGGCCTCAGCTCACGGTGAACAAGATGGTAATGATCATAGTCAAGAACATGCTGGTGATCACCACGGAGAACATTTATTACACCAATTACAAAACAAGCCATGGGCTGCCCTTTACGTTGCGGCTTTCTTTTTTATGATGATTGCTCTTGGAACACTTGCATTCTATGCCATAAATCGTGCAGCTCAAGCAGGATGGTCTCCAGCCCTCTTTAGGGTAATGGAAGGAATCACCGCATACCTATTACCAGGTGCGTTGATTGTATTTATTATTTTAGGGCTATCCGGAATGCACTTCAATCACTTATTTATCTGGATGGATCCAGAAGTCGTAGCTCATGATAAATTAATTCAAGGGAAAGCGGGTTTCCTTAATGTTCCAGGCTTTATGATACGAGCACTAATCTATATTTCAGGATGGGTGACTTACCGTTATTTTTCTAGAAAATTCTCTCTGGCTCAAGATAAGGCTCAAGATATTTCTAATCACAAAAAAAACTTTAGAATTTCCGCTGGATTTCTGGTATTTTTCATTGTAACTGAATCCATGATGTCATGGGACTGGATAATGTCAATTGATCCACACTGGTTTAGTACTTTATTTGGTTGGTATGTTTTTGCTAGTATGTTTGTATCTGGAATCACGACCATTGCATTGATAGCTATATACCTTAAGACTAAAGGATATCTTGAGAAGGTTAACGACAGTCATATTCACGACCTCGGAAAATTCATGTTCGGGGTGAGTATTTTTTGGACGTATTTATGGTTTTCCCAATTTATGCTGATATGGTATTCGAATATTCCTGAAGAGGTCACTTATTTTATTACAAGGATTGAGGACTATAAAATTCCTTTCTTTGGAATGGTAGTTATGAACTTCATTTTCCCCCTATTGATTTTGATGAATAGCGACTATAAAAGAGTAAATTATATCATTGTTATGACTGGTATTGTCCTTTTATTGGGTCACTATATTGACGTTTTCAATATGATTATGCCCTCAGCAGTAGGGGATCAATGGTTTATTGGAATAGCTGAGATAGGAGGATTTTTATTCTTCTTGGGTCTATTTATTTTTGTTGTATTTAAAGAAATTTCGAAAGCACCGCTTCACGCTGTTGGAGATCCATTCATGGGTGAGAGTGAGCGCTTTCATTATTAATGATTAATGGTTTAGATAAATGACGATTTTATTGACAATTACGGTTCTGGTTTTAATTTCGATTTCCATTTGGCAAATCACTAAAATATTTGAGTTGTCTCAACCAAAAAAAGTCAACACACAAGTCGCCGACGATAATGATAATCAATGGAATGGACAGCTGATGTTTGCCTTTTTAATTTTTATTTATGGCATTACATTGTTTTCTTTCTGGAGGTGGGGAGACGTAATGTTACCTAGTTCCTCGTCAGAACATGGTATTGAATATGATAATCTTCTCTGGATTTCATTTGCTATTATCTTTTTTACTCAGACCATAACCCAAGGATTGTTACATTATTTTGCCTACAAGTATAGAGGAGAGAAAGGGAAAAAAGCATTATTTTACTCAGATAATGACCGTCTTGAAGCTATCTGGACTATTATTCCAGTTTTTGTGCTTGCAGGTTTAATTTTATATGGTTTATATACTTGGACGGACATAATGACCGTCGAAGAAAATGAAGAAGCTTTAGTCGTTGAACTGTATGCTCAGCAGTTTAATTGGAAAGCAAGATATGCTGGAGATGATGGGGTTTTGGGCGATGCTAATGTTCGGTTTTTACAAGACTTTGAAGGGAAGAATTTAGTTGGAATTGATGCAACCGATCCTAACGGATTTGACGATGTTGTAGTTCAGGAATTACATTTACCTGCAGGGAGAGAAGTAATTTTTAAAATGCGTTCTCAGGATGTTCTCCATTCGGCCTACATGCCTCACTTTAGGGCACAGATGAACTGTGTTCCTGGAATGATTACTGAATTTGCTTTTACCCCAACAGTTACAACTGAGGAAATAAGACAGACTGATGCTATGAGAGCTAAGGTTAAAAAGATTAACAAAATTAGAAGAGAAAATAGTGAAGCATTACTTGCTAAAGGTGAAGAACCATTAGAACCATATGTTTTCGATTATTTGTTACTTTGTAATAAGATTTGTGGAGCATCTCATTACAATATGCAAATGAAAATAATTGTCGAGACTCCACAAGAATTTGAAAAATGGATGACTGATCAGCAAACTTTTGCTGAGTTCATCCAATAATTAATTAAATAAATTTAGATTATGTCAACAGCAGCAGCTTATTTAGATGAAGAGGATCACGGACATCATCACAAAGAGACTTTCATCACTAAATATGTATTCAGTCAAGATCATAAAATGATCTCCAAACAGTATCTTATTACTGGGCTTTTTATGGGGATTATTGGTATAGCAATGTCATTGTTATTCCGTATGCAACTTGCTTGGCCTGAACAACCAATGGGTATTATGTCAGCCCTTTTAGGTAAATGGGCTCCAGATGGAGTTATGGACCCAAATGTGTATTTAGCATTGGTAACTATTCATGGAACTATCATGGTTTTCTTTGTGTTAACAGCAGGATTGAGCGGTACGTTTAGTAACCTGTTAATCCCATTACAAATTGGAGCAAGAGACATGGCCTCTGGTTTATTGAACATGATTTCATATTGGTTATTTTTTATTTCCAGCGTTATTATGGTTGCATCCTTGTTTGTTGAAGCAGGACCTGCAGCTGCGGGGTGGACAATATATCCTCCTCTGAGTGCTTTGCCTCAAGCACAACCAGGATCAGGATTAGGAATGACTTTGTGGCTAGTCTCAATGGCAATTTTTATTGCTTCCTCACTTTTGGGGTCACTAAATTATATTGTTACCGTATTAAACTTAAGAACTAAAGGTATGACTATGAGTCGTTTACCTTTAACAATATGGGCATTTTTTGTCACTGCAATTATTGGGGTAGTTTCTTTTCCAGTTTTATTATCTGCAGCACTTTTATTAATTATGGATAGAAGCTTTGGTACCTCTTTCTTCTTGTCCGATATTTTTATTCAAGGTGAGGTTTTACATTATCAGGGAGGATCACCTGTTTTATATGAACATTTATTCTGGTTCCTTGGGCATCCTGAGGTATATATAGTATTACTTCCAGCATTAGGAATTACATCAGAAATTATAGCGACTAATTCTAGAAAACCTATCTTCGGTTATCGCGCTATGGTTGCTTCGATTTTAGCAATTGCTTTTTTGTCTACAATTGTATGGGGACATCATATGTTTATATCAGGAATGAATCCATTCTTAGGCTCTGTATTTACATTTACTACATTATTGATTGCGATTCCGTCGGCAGTAAAAGCCTTTAATTATATCACTACGCTTTGGAAAGGAAATTTACAACTTAATCCTGCAATGTTATTTTCTATTGGCCTTGTTTCTACCTTCATATCTGGAGGATTAACAGGGATTATTCTTGGTGATAGTACTTTAGATATAAATGTACATGATACATATTTTGTCGTAGCACATTTTCATTTAGTAATGGGAATTTCGGCTCTTTATGGACTATTTGCTGGTGTTTATCATTGGTTTCCTAAGATGTTTAAACGTATGATGAATAAAAATCTAGGCTATTTACATTTTTGGGTTACTGCTATTTGTGCTTATGGAGTATTTTTCCCCATGCATTTTATTGGCATGGCAGGATTGCCCCGAAGGTATTACACTAACACGGCTTTTCCCTATTTTGACGATTTAGCAAATATAAATATTGTGATAACCGTTTTTGCACTAATTGCTGGTGCTGCGCAATTGGTTTTCCTTTATAATTTCATTTATAGTATTTTCTATGGTAGACCAACTGAGCAAAATCCATGGCGCTCTAATACGCTTGAATGGACTGCGCCTATCGAGCACATACATGGAAATTGGGAAGGCAAAATTCCTGAAGTTCATCGTTGGGCTTATGACTATTCAAAACCCGGACAAGAAGAAGATTTTGTTCCTCAGCATATTCCCTTAAAAGAAGGCGAGGAAGAACTTCAGCATTAACTCTACATTTATTTAAAAGAAAGAGCTACCATTTGGTAGCTCTTTTTGTATTTAGACTAAAGTAAGAATCATTTATCTTTGTTTGAGATGAACGAATTTTTAGACCCTTCTGGAAATCAACAAACACCAGAAGAAAATGACATAGATAGAGCATTACGCCCAATAAGTTTTGATGATTTTGCAGGTCAAGAAACTATATTAGAAAATCTTAAGGTTTTTGTAGCTGCCGCTAATCAAAGAGAGGAAGCACTTGACCATACTCTTTTTCACGGCCCACCTGGATTAGGGAAAACTACGTTAGCTTACATCTTAGCGGGTGAATTAGATGTTGGAATCAAAATGACTTCTGGTCCAGTGCTTGACAAACCAGGAGACTTGGCAGGACTGTTAACAAATCTCCAATCTAGAGACATTCTATTCATTGATGAAATCCATCGATTAAGCCCTATAGTTGAGGAATACCTTTATTCCGCTATGGAGGATTATAAAATTGATATTATGATTGAAACAGGGCCTAATGCCCGGACTGTTCAGATAAATTTAAATCCTTTTACTCTGGTTGGTGCAACTACTCGCTCTGGCTTATTAACTGCTCCCATGAGAGCGCGTTTTGGTATAACAAATCGATTAGAATATTACAATACCGAACTTCTTTCTGCTATTGTTGAAAGAAGTGCTTCAATCCTGGATGTTAAAATTAAAAATGATGCTGCCATTGAAATAGCGGGAAGAAGTAGAGGGACTCCAAGAATCGCTAATGGACTTTTAAGAAGAGTTAGAGACTTTGCTCAGATTAAAGGAGATGGTAAAATTGATATTGATATTACAAAGTATTCATTAAAAGCTTTGAACGTTGATGCATTTGGACTAGATGAAATGGACAATAAAATTTTGACTACTCTTATAGATAAATTTAAGGGAGGTCCAGTGGGTATTACTACTCTTGCTACTGCAGTTTCCGAAAATGGGGAAACGATTGAGGAGGTCTATGAGCCTTTTTTAATTCAGGAAGGCTTTATTGTAAGAACACCAAGAGGAAGAGAGGTTACTGAGCTTGCATATAAACATTTAGGGAAGATTAGAGGTAATCAAGAGGGATTATTTTAAAATGAATGTATGGATTACTCTCAATTAATTAAGACTGAAGCTAAAAAGCTAGGTTTCCTTTCTTGTGGTATTTCCAAAGCTGAATTTTTAGAAGATGAAGCCACTCGTTTGGAACGTTGGTTAAAAGATGGTAAACATGGTAAAATGGCATATATGGAAAACCATTTTGATAAACGACTTGATCCTCGTTTACTTGTTCCAGATGCTAAAAGCATAATTTCTCTGTTGTTTAATTACTACACTCCTTTGGACCAATTAGATGGTGCTCCTAAGATATCTAACTATGCTTATGGTAAAGATTACCACCATGTCTTAAAGGATAAACTCAAACAACTTTTCCAAATCATCAATGATAAAATTGGTGAGGTTAGTGGAAGGGTATTTGTTGATTCTGCTCCTGTAATGGAAAAATCTTGGGCTGTAAGAAGCGGGTTAGGTTGGCAAGGAAAAAACACCAACCTCATTTCGAAAAAAGCTGGATCTTTTTTCTTTATAGCAGAATTGATTGTTGATTTAGAACTGGAATATGACACTCCTGTAACTGATCATTGTGGAACCTGCACAGCATGTATAGATGCATGCCCTACTGAGGCGTTGACTCCTTATAATATTGATGCAAGTAAGTGTATTTCATATCTGACCATTGAGCTAAAAGATCAAATTCCAACAGCGTTTAAAAACAAAATGGATAATTGGGCTTTTGGTTGCGATGTTTGTCAGGATGTATGTCCATGGAACCGTTTTTCAAAGCAACATAATGAACCTCTTTTTAGTCCAAATTCTGAGGTAATAAATTATACACAGAAGAATTGGGAGGAAATTACACAAGAAACTTTCAATATTATTTTTAAAAATAGTGCTATCAAAAGAACTGGTTTCAAGGGGTTTAAAAGAAATATTTCTTTTTTAAAAGAATGATTTTTTAGTCTTTTTTATTTCGGGGGATAAATAAATGCTGTTTTACTACTTTTGAACTAGAAATACCTATCAATGAATAAAAACCAGCGAAGACGTCAAGCTTTGGTATATCATGCCAAACCCCAACCTGGAAAAATTGAAGTTGTACCCACTAAGAGTTATAGAACTCAGCGTGATCTAGCGTTGGCATATTCTCCTGGAGTTGCGATTCCTTGCCAGGAAATTGTCAAAAAAGTTGAAAATATTTATAAATATACTAATAAAGAAAATTTAGTAGCCGTTATTTCTAATGGAACAGCTGTTTTAGGGCTTGGAGATATTGGTCCAGAGGCATCCAAGCCAGTAATGGAAGGTAAAGCCTTATTGTTCAAAATCTTTGCAGATATTGATGTTTTTGATATTGAAATCAACGAAAAAGACCCAAAAAAATTTATTGAAGTGGTAAAAGCTATTGCCCCTACTTTTGGAGGAATCAACCTTGAAGACATCAAGGCTCCTGAGGCATTTGAAATTGAGGATTGCCTTAAGAAGGAATTGGACATTCCGTTGATGCATGATGATCAACACGGAACAGCTATAATTTCCTGTGCCGCACTTATCAATGCAATTGAACTAACTAATAAAAAAATTTCGAAAGTTAAAATAGTCATTTCTGGTGCTGGTGCTGCAGCGATTTCATGCACGAGGCTTTACCAATCCTTTGGTGTGGTAAAAGAAAATATTGTTATGTTAGATAGCAAGGGGGTAATTAAGAAATCTCGGCATAATTTAACTCCTCAAAAAGCAGAATTCGCTACCGACAGAAATATTGACACACTCTCTCAAGCCATGGAAGGAGCAGATGTCTTTATTGGATTGTCCCAACCCAATATTGTTGATCAATCCATGTTATTATCTATGGCAAATGACCCTATTGTGTTTGCAATGGCTAATCCTAACCCTGAGATTGATTATAATCTGGCTTGTCAAACAAGAGCCGATATTATTATGGCAACAGGCAGGTCAGATCATCCCAATCAAGTAAATAATGTATTAGGTTTTCCTTTTATCTTTAGAGGAGCTTTAGATGTCAAAGCTACAAAGATCAATGAGGCAATGAAGATGGCAGCGGTGAAGGCACTAGCAGCTTTAGCTAAGGAATCTGTTCCTGAACAAGTCAATATTGCTTATAAGGAAACTAAGCTTAACTTTGGTAAAGACTATATTATTCCAAAACCATTTGACCCCCGACTAATTGTCGAGATACCACCATCTGTAGCCAAAGCAGCTATTGCCTCTGGAGTTGCCAGAGAGGAAATCAAGGATTGGGAAGAATATAAGGGCAAATTAGCAGAGCGCCTTGGGGGTCACCAGAAGATCTTAAGGATGATTCACGATCGAGCTAAATCCTCTCCAAAAAAAATAGTATTTGCTGAGGCAGACCAATTAGATGTTATTAAAGCAGCCCAAATCATTTATGAAGAGGGTATTGGAATTCCTGTTTTACTTGGTAATAAGGAGGTTATTCTGAATCTTATGGAGTCTATCGATTTCATGGATAAAATTACTATAATTGACCCTAAAACCGACGAATACAAAGAAAGCAGAGAGGAGTATGCAAATGCTTTTTGGGAAAGTCAAAAAAGAAGGGGTAAAACTCTATATGAATGCAATAGTCTTCTTCGTGAACGCAACTACTATGCAGCAATGATGGTAAGAGAAGGAGAAGCCGATGCAATGCTCTCAGGGTTTTCCAGGAAATATCCTGCTGTAGTAAAGCCAATTTTTGAAGTAATGGGAAAGATTAAAGGTGTTAACCGTGTCGCAGCTACCAACTTAATGCTCACAAAAAGAGGGATGTTATTTTTATCTGACACTTCAATAAATGTAAATCCAACTGCAATGGAATTAGCCAAAATAGCCCATATGACCTCTCAAGCTGTAAAACTGTTTGGTGTTGAACCCGTAATAGCGCTTTTATCTTATAACAATTTTGGTTCATCCCCTTTCCCAGAGGCAAAAAAGGTTTCTGAAGCAGTAGAATATTTACACCGAATGCACCCTGACTTGATTGTAGATGGACCAGTACAATCTGATTTTGCTTTAAATAACGAAATGCTAGAAGAACGATTCCCTTTTTCTATTCTCAACAAAAGAAGAGTAAATACTTTGATATTTCCAAATCTAGATGCTGCTAATATTACTTATAAAATCATTAAAGAATTAGACAACACTCTCTCTATCGGACCAATTTTAATGGGGCTAAAGCACCCTGCTCACATTCTTCAATTGGGTGCTTCAGTTGATGAAATCGTAAATATGTCTGCTATTGCAGTAATTGATGCACAAGAAAAGCAAAAAATTAAACACAGTAAATGATAACACAAATTAAAGGAAGACTTTTAGAAAAAACACCCACCTATCTAGTGATCGATTGTAATGGCATTGGTTATGAAGTTAATATATCACTTAATACTTTTTCTAGTTTATCGTCTGAGGAAAATATTCAACTCTTTACACATCTACAAATTAGGGAGGATGCACATATTTTATATGGATTTTTTACAGCTATTGAAAGGGCAGTTTTTAGACTACTTATTGGTGTTTCTGGGATCGGAGCTAGTACTGCAAGAACGATGCTTTCCTCCTTAACACCTTCTGAAATTCAAGAAGCTATTCTTGCAGAAGATGTGCCTAAAATTCAGGGAGTTAAAGGAATTGGACTTAAAACTGCACAGCGAGTCATTATCGAGCTGAAAGATAAGATAAAAACTTTATATGGGATTGAGGAAATTCCTGTTATGAAGAGCAATACAATTAAAGAAGAAACGTTATCAGCATTGGAGGTTCTTGGTTATTCGAGAAAATCCTCTCAAAAAGTTGTTGATAATCTAATTCAAGGGAATCCTGATAGTACAATTGAAGATTTAATCAAAGGTGCCTTGAATAAACTTTAAGACCCTTTGATTTGTAGGAAAGAAAGTAAATATATTTTATTCAAATTTCAACTTCTTTTCCTGCTTTTGGCCTCTACAGTCAATGTAGCAAAAGCTCAGGATGAGTCAAGCTATGATTTGTCTAAAATAAAAATAACAACTTCATCTAGCATTATTTCCAAATATACTTTTGATCCTGAAACTGGGATGTATATCTATACTCAGTCTATAGATGATTATCCTATAAATGCACCCTTGGTATTATCTCCAAAAGAGTTTCAAGCTATGGCACTGAGTCAACAGATGAAAGGTTATTTTCAAGAAAAAATAGCGACTTTGGCAGGGAATTCAGCTAACCTCACCGAAAGTCAAAAAAATCTGCTTCCTGAGGTATATGTAAATAGTAAATTCTTTCAATCAATTTTTGGTGGGAACACAATAGATATTGTTCCTCAGGGTTCTGTTGGAATTGATTTGGGAGTACGTTTTCAAAAAAATGATAACCCAGCTGCATCTCCAAGAAATAGAAGAAGTTTCGGCTTTGATTTTGATCAAAGAATCAGCCTAAGTCTTCTGGGTAAAATAGGAGAGCGCCTTCAGATTACCGCCAATTATGATACAGAATCTACTTTCGATTTTCAGAATTTGGTAAAAATTGAATTCAATCCCCCTAGATTGGCTGATACTTCTGAGATTATTCCGGATATAAATAACCCTAATTTATCAGCTGCAGCTAATAAAATAATAGATCTCGGTCAAAAGATATCCAATACTAAACAAAAGATAGGGGACTATCAAAGTACTTTAAACGATGCCAAACGAAAGATAATGGATTTGAAATCCAAAGCAGACAGTTTTTCAAAAGAGGGCTTAATCGGGGTAGGAAATAATGTAACTGACTTTTTGAACGGAAAAGTAACTGAGGATGCAATACTTCAAAATATTAGCATTGGAAATATTAGTATGCCACTAAATAGTAACCTTATAAGAGGCGCGCAAAGTTTATTTGGTGTGAGAACAGATTTAAAATTTGGAAGAACCAATATAACAGGGGTTTTCTCTGAGCAACGCTCTCAATCGCAAAATGTAATTGCTCAAGGGGGCGGGACACTTCAAGAATTTAATATTTTCGCACTTGATTATGAAGAGGACCGACACTACTTTTTAGCACAATATTTCCGAGATAATTATGATAAATTTCTTCAGAACTACCCTTATATCAATTCTCCCATTCAAATTACTAGAATTGAGATTTGGGTTACCAATCGTGGTTCTCAAACAACTAATATCCGAAATGTTGTTGGTTTTCAAGACCTCGGAGAAAGTGACCCCTCTAAAACATTGCTAGACAATGAAATACAAAACTTCTTTACAGGAAAAATTCCGTTATCCCCTCCATCAAATGATAATAATTACCTTAATCCAGAGGCTATTGACAAGGAGGGAATTCTCAAAGCAGCAATCCGAGACATTGCCGGTGTATCAAATGCTTTTGGTGTTTACGAAAAATATTTTGATGAAGGTTTTGATTATGCAGTATTAGAGAGTGCCAGGAAACTAAATGCTAATGAATTTAAATTCCATCCACAGTTAGGATATATTTCACTAAATCAACGTTTGAGTAATGATGAAGTTTTGGGCGTTGCATTTCAATATACTTTCAGAGGAAAAGTTTATCAAGTAGGAGAGTTTGCAAATGGTGGGGTATCAGGAACTAACTTAGTACAAAACCAGACCACTCAGTCTCAGGTGATTAATAGCAATAATTTGGTTGTAAAATTATTAAAGAGTAATATCACAGATGTTCGTCAGCCCATATGGGATCTGATGATGAAAAATATATATAATACTGGGGCATATCAATTGGCCCAGGAGGATTTTAGACTTAATATTTTATACTCAGATCCTTCACCGATAAATTATTTAACCCCTGTTGATAAAGCTATATGGCCTGAGTGGATGATGGATCGCATCCTGCTAAATACATTTAACTTAGACAAACTAAATTTTTATCAAGACCCACTACCGGAGGGGGATGGTTTTTTTGATTATATACCTGGGGTGACTATCGAGCCCCAATATGGAAGAATTATTTTCCCTTCAGTTGAACCGTTTGGAGAATACCTTTTTGAATTATTAGACGATCCCAATTCTCAAAAGGAAAATTATGGAAATACTACAACTTATAACTCTAATCAAAAGCGCTATGTTTTTAATGAGATGTACACCAAAACTAAAGCAGCAGCACTAGAAGATACCGAGAAAAACAAGTTTCTATTAAAAGGAAGTTATAAATCAGAAGGTGGAGATGGAATCCCAATTGGAGCTTTTAATGTCCCTAGAGGCTCTGTTAAAGTTACCGCAGGAGGAAGGGTATTAAGAGAGGGTATAGATTATACTGTAAATTATGCTATTGGACGTGTAAAAATTATTGACCCTGCTATACAAGCATCCAATATTCCTATAAACATATCAGTAGAAAATAACTCATTTTTTAATCAACAGAATAAAAGATTTTCTGGGATGAATGTCATCCACAAATTTAACGATAAGGTTGTAATTGGAGGAACTCTCCTAAATTTAAGTGAAAATCCACTAACACAAAAAGCAAATTATGGAACTGAGCCCGTTAATAACACCATGATTGGATTCAATGCTAATTTTTCAACTGAAATTCCATTATTTACCCGCTTAGTCAATAAAATCCCCACTATTAAGACCAATGTACCTTCTTTGCTTTCTTTTCGGGGGGAACTAGCTCATTTAATTGCTGGAAAACCAAAAAATACTCAGCTTAACGGGGAAACAAATGTATATATCGACGACTTTGAAGGAGCGCAAACCAATATTGATATTAAAGGGTTTAACTCCTGGAAACTTTCCAGTGTCCCTTTTAAAAACTTTAAAGGCTCTGAAATAAAAGAAAACGATCTAAAATCTGGTTATGGAAGAGCAAAAATGGCTTGGTACTCTATAGATCCTATTTTCTATGCAGGAGGAAGACCGCCGGGAATTAATAATGATGATGTGTCACTAAACACTACACGTAGAATATTTATTAAAGAAATTTTTCCTGAGCAAGACTTGGTCCAAGGAACAACTACTGTCCAAAATACTCTGGATTTGGCCTATTTTCCCCAAGAAAAGGGTCCCTACAATAATGCTACAAATCAAGAATTTGAGGGTTCGATAGATGAAAATTGGGCGGGAATTATGCGTCCAATTAATTCGACCAATTTTGAGATGTCTAATGTAGAGTTTATTGAATTTTGGTTGTTGGATACCTTTAGTGATTTGGACACCCAAAAAGATGATTTAGGGGACCTTTATTTTCATTTGGGAAACATATCAGAGGATATACTCAAAGACGGACGCAAACAGTTCGAAAATGGTTTGCCAGGAAATAATGGCCAGAATCTAGTTTACTCGACACCTTGGGGAAAAGTTCCTTCTACTCAGTCACTGCTTTACGCATTTAATACTGTTCCTGAGGATAGGGCAGCTCAGGATTTGGGTTTTGATGGGCTTAATGATCGAGAAGAACGTTTAATATATAATAATGGACCTTCTGATGATCCTGCAGGGGACAACTACGAATTCTTTGTTTCGTCAAAAGGAGGAGTCTTAGATCGATATAAGAACTATAATGGGTCCCAAGGAAATTCTCCTGTTGCTTTCTCAGATACTAATAGAGGGAATACTACTGAACCTGATTCTGAGGATATAAATCGTGATCAGAGTATGAATACCATAGATAGCTATTTCGAATACCGTATTCCTATTTCAAAAAAAATGGGTGTTGGAAATCATCCATTTATAACTGATGTTCGCGAAAATGTTAAAGTTAAAGTGCCGAATGGAGACGAAATAACTACCCGATGGATTCAATTCAAGATTCCCGTCCAAAAAGGATATTACGAAGACACCCAGTTTAGTGATTATTTTGAGGCGATTAATTCTATAGAGGATTTAAGATCTATAAGGTTCATGAGAATGATCTTAAAGGGGTTTTCTAAACCTACTGTGTTGCGGTTTGGTACTTTAGACTTGGTTAGAGGAGATTGGCGTAGGTATAATCAAAATTTAAATGATAATATTCCCAAAAATAAAAATACAACTGTTGACATAAGTACAGTAAACATTTTAGAAAATGAAAATCGAATCCCTGTAAATTATATTTTACCACCAGACATTGAGAGAGAACAAGTGAATAATAACAATACAATCGTAAGACAAAATGAACAATCCATGTCATTTAGGGTTTGTGATTTACAGCCTATGGATTATCGTGCAGTTTATAAAAACGTTAATGTTGATATTCGACAATATCAAAAACTTAAGATGTTTATCCATGCTGAGTCAATTCCTGGTCAGGAGTCCCTTCCTGGAGAAGGATCAGCTGATGAATTCGATCGACGACTGGTTGCATTTATAAGACTAGGGACTGACTTTAAAGATAATTTTTACCAAATTGAAGTTCCGCTCAAGCCAACTGAGTACTCTGAAAGTAATGGAAACAGACTAACTGCACAGTCTGTTTGGCAGCCAGAATCTAACTCCATAGATGTACCCATAAAACTTCTCGCTAAGCTTAAGGCAGCTGCTATCAACAATGGAAGTATTAGTCGCCTATCCTATTTTGATGAAGAACTAAATCCAGTTGGAGAATTCTCACCAATTAATAGTTTACCAGGTTTCAAAAAATACAAATTTGCAGTGAGAGGGAATCCATCCCTTGGATCTATTAAAACTCTAATGGTAGGGGTAAAAAATCCCTCTCAAAAATTAGGTGACGTACTATGTGGTGAGGTCTGGTTTAATGAATTGCGGATAGCTGGAATTGACTCTCAAGGAGGGTGGGCTGCAATTGGAGCTTTAGACGCTAATCTGGCTGATTTTGCAAATGTGGCTGCCACTGCGGGAATGTCGACAATTGGATTTGGTTCAATTGACCAAACTCCCAATCAAAGTAATCGGGAGGACATGAAACAATATGATGTGATTACCAATGTTAATGCTGGTCAATTGTTACCTGAAAAATGGGGATTACAAATCCCCGTAAGTTTTAATATTGGGGAAACCTTTATTACCCCTGAATACGACCCTTTCTATCAAGATATTTTACTTCAAGATCGATTAGATGCGTCGAAAAGAAGTTCTCAAAGAGACTCAATTAACCAACAAGCAATTGATTATACCAAGCGAAAAAGCATCAGTTTGATCGGTGTAAGAAAAAATAAAACTGGGGAACGTCCAACCCGATTTTACAGCCCAGAGAATTTTGATTTTTCTTATTCATTCAATCAAATGTTACACCACGATTACGAGATAGAAAGCCAAAAGGATCAAAACCTTCAGTTAGGTGCTAACTACGGCCACTCCTTTAAACCAATTGAAATAAATCCACTACGAAAAGTTCAGTTTTTAAGCCGAAAAAAATATTGGCAATGGCTTAAAGAAATTAATTTGAATGTAATGCCAAGTAGTTTGGAAATAACTTCCAATATTAACAGAAATTTTAGCAGTCAGCGCTTTAGACAAGTTTATCTAGAGGGAATAAATAGTAATGAGCAACTTCCCTTACCCGATTTACAACTGCGAAATTATTTATTTGATTGGTCTTACGCTGTAAACCACAATCTTACTCGATCAATGAGATTTACTTTTACAGCAACTAACAATAATATTGTCAGAAATTTTTTAATGGATGAACCTGGCAATGGATTTGGACGGGTAAATAAAAGTCTCGGTATATGGGATGGGATTTGGGACACCGGTCAGTCTGATCGTCACTTTCAATCTCTATCAATAAATTATAAAATTCCATTACGATTGATTCCATTTTTGAGTTTTATTGATGCAAATTATAATTATACAGGAGATTTTAGTTGGCAAAGAGGATCTAATGCTATGGCAGCGGTCACCAATGAGAATAGTCAACAGCTTGGGCAAATTAATACCATTCAAAATGCTAACACAAAAACACTTACAGGTTCAATCTCATTTAATAGGTTATACAAAATATTAGGGTTAAAATCCAATTCTAATTTACAGAATTCCATCACCAGAACTCGTACTTTTCCAGGAAATGAAAAGTCTGAAGAAATAGAAAAAACTAAAAAAAATAATGCTTTCAAAAAGGGGACTACTATGGTTGTCGACTTACTTTCTTCAGTCAAAAGGGTACAATTCAATTATTCTGAAAACAATGGAAAGGTAATTCCAGGTTACTTGCCTAATGTTGGTTTTTTGGGAACTTTTGACCCTTCATTTGGATTTACATTTGGAAGTCAAGCCGATGTTAGATATGAGATCGCTAAAAGAGGTTGGTTGACGAATTTCCCTAATTTTTACGAACCTTTTGTCCAAATTAACAATAACAAACTAAATTTATCGGCACAAATTAATCCTATTAAAGATCTCACAATTGACCTAAATGCCGAGCGAAACCATTCCAATAATTTATCAGAAAACTATAGGATAGAGGATCAGAATTATATCTCACTTAATACCAATGAATATGGTAATTTTGGAATGTCTACTATTCTAATAAAAACAGCCTTCTCAGGTGGGACAGGAATTGTAAATAAAAACTTTCAAAAGTTTAGGGATAATCGATTGATTATTGCAGAAAGAGTGGCTCAGAAAAACCTAGATGGGACGATTTTATATGACCAAGACGGATTTCCTGAAGGGTATAATAAAAATCATCAGACGATAATGGTTGCATCCTTTTTGTCAGCATATACTGGAACAAGCCCAAATAAAATTTCGTTAAACCCAATTCAATCTACGCCATTACCAAATTGGAATCTAACTTACACTGGATTAACAAAAATTAAATCTGTAGGGCGAATTTTTAACCGTTTCTCAATTTCACATGGATATCGATCCAGTTATACATTAACCAATTATCAAACAAATTTAGAATTTGATTCCTCCAAACCATTTCAAAAAGACCGAGTTGGAAACTATATGACTTCTCGATTTTATTCTAATATTAACCTGGCAGAGCAATTCAATCCCTTAATTCGTCTGGATATTGAGTTTAAAAACTCTTTTAAAATTTTAGCTGAGTTAAGAAAAGATCGGAGCCTGTCACTTAGTTTAGACAATAGTTTGTTAACCGAACAAACGGGGAATGAATATGTGGTAGGTATGGGATATCGATTGAAAGACCTTAGAATTAGAACTCGTCTGGGTGGCAATAGAGTTACCCTTAGTGGTGATCTTAATCTCAAAGCAGATTTCTCCTACAGAAAAAATATAACACTACTTAGAAATTTGGAATACGATAACAATCAGGTCACTGCTGGACAAACACTCATGTCGATTAAATTTTCTGCGGGGTACAACTTGTCGAAAAATTTAACAAGCTTATTGTTCTATGATCATAATTTCTCAGAATTTGCCATATCGACTGCTTTTCCCCAAACATCAATTCGCTCTGGAATAACCATTCGATATAATTTTGGAAACTAAAAGTGAATTACATTACTTTGTCAAATCTAATTTTTGGTAAATGAATATTCCTACAGAACTAAAGTACACTAAAGACCATGAATGGGTAAAAATAGATGGTGAAATAGCTACAATTGGTATTACTGATTTTGCTCAGCAAGAATTAGGTGACATTGTTTATATTGAAATCGAATCAATTGGAGAGACATTGGATGCAGAAGAAGTTTTTGGCACTGTTGAAGCAGTTAAAACCGTTTCTGACCTTTTTATGCCATTAAGTGGAGAGGTATTAGAATTTAATGCCGATTTAGAAGATACACCTGAATCTGTTAATGATGACCCTTACAAATCTGGTTGGATGATTAAAGTTAAAATTGAAGATCCAAGTCAAATATCTGACTTACTTGACTTTGATGCCTACAAACAATTAATCAAAGCTTAAAAATAAAAATCTATATCATTAAAAAAACCTTGTTTTTTATTGTTTTTTTTTTAGTTTAGCAAACTATATTTAACCCTCCATGCAGCCAAAAAAAAATGAAAAAGCCGATTTGTCCAAGAATAGTAGCTTATATTTTATAATAGGCTTATCATCTATTTTACTTTTCACATGGATAGCCATTGAATGGAAAACATATGATCGAAGTGGATATGGATATGAGGCATTGAATGTTGATGATGATGATGATGAGGATGTTCCTATAACTGAACAAATTAAAGTCCCACCACCCCCACCACCTCCACCACCTGCTCCAGAGATAATTGAAGTAGTTGAAGATGAGGAAGAGGTTGAGGAAACGGTTATTGAATCTACTGAAACAGATCAAGAAGAAATAGTTGAAATAGTTGAAGTTGAGGAAGAATTTGAAGATGTAGATGTTCCATTTGCTGTGATAGAGGATGTTCCTATTTACCCTGGCTGTGAAAGAGTTGCTAAATCAAAAAGAAGACAGTGTTTTCAAGAACAAATTAATAAACATATTCGAAAAAATTTCAGATACCCTGAAATAGCCCAAGAAATGGGAATACAAGGCAGGGTTTATGTTAATTTTATTATTTCAAAGGACGGCTCTATTACTAATATAAGAATGCGGGGTCCAGATAAAAATCTTGAAAAAGAAGCTGCTCGAATTATAGGTAGATTACCAAAAATGACTCCTGGAAAGCAAAGAGGTAGACCTGTTCGAGTTCCATTCAGTATCCCTATTACTTTCAGACTTCAGTAACATCAACTTATTATTTTTAAAATTACATTATGGTCTTTGGTCAATGATAATTTGTAAACTATCTTTGTCTATGGAAAAATGATGATGAAATTTTATTCTAATAGTTTACAATCTTCAACCTTTAATATTGGACTAATAGTTACTGATTTTTTTCAGTTAACAAAGTTTCGTCTTGCAATTAGTGTTGTTTTTTCTTCATTAGCTGGATATTTACTAGCTGTAGATAAAATCGAAACTAATATTTTATTGGGTTTATCCTTTGGAGGCTATGCCATGGTAGGTGCATCCAATGCTTTTAATCAATTGATTGAAAAGAATAAAGACTCATTAATGTTAAGGACCCAAAATCGGCCCCTTCCTGGTGGGAGGATGACAAATGCTGTAGCTATCACAATCGCCATGTTCTTGGCTGTTATAGGAGTTATAATTTTACACTATATCAATTATAAGACTGCAATTTTTGGAGCTTTATCTATATTTCTATATACCTGTGTTTACACCCCATTAAAGTCGAAAACTTCTCTAGCAGTTTTTGTTGGTGCATTTCCAGGTGCCATTCCCTTCATGTTGGGTTGGGTTGCAGCTACAGGAAGCTTTGGAATTGAACCTGGGATTCTCTTTATGATTCAATTTTTTTGGCAGTTTCCACACTTTTGGGCAATCGGTTGGATGGTGGATGAAGATTATAAAAAGGCAGGATTTAAGATGTTACCAACAGGAAGTCCAGATAAAACCACAGCATTTCTAATTGTTTTTTATTCTTTTTGGACTATTGTTGTTTCGATTTTACCCTACACTAGATACTCAGGAGATTTAAATCTATCTATCCAAGCTACTTTTGCCTTACTTACAATAGGGATTTATTTTCTCTACTTTGCTTTTAAGTTAATGCAAGAAAAAACTAAAAGGGCAGCTAGAAAACTAATGTATGCTAGTATTTTATATATCAGTTTTTTGCAAATTATTTATGTTATTGATAAGTGGATTTAGGAATGAGTGAGTTACAAATAAAACAAGAAAGGGCAAAAAAAATGATGCTTTGGGTAGGAATGATAAGTATGTCTATGACATTTGCTGGGTTGACAAGTGCATATGTTGTAAGTAGCACAAGAGCTGATTGGCTTTCCAAATTCGATCTACCAAGCGCTTTTACAATTAGTACTTTTTTAATTGCAACTAGCAGTTTGACGTTTTTTTTGGCTAAACAATCTATTAATAATGGAAATAAAAAAAGGACCAAGTTATTAATATTAAGTACTCTAGGATTGGCCCTTCTTTTTGTTTATTTTCAATTTAAAGGTTTTGGAGATATTATTGATCAAGGATACTATTTTACTGGAGCAGAAAGTTCAATTACTACATCCTTTTTGTATGTATTAATTTTACTTCATTTGGCTCACCTATTTTCCGGATTAATTGTGTTAATGGTTGTTTATTATCAATTGCAAAAAGGGCGCTATTTTGGATCAAATACTTTAGGTTTTGAATTGGCTCATTTGTTTTGGCATTTTCTAGATTTGTTGTGGATTTATTTGTATCTATTTATTATACTGTACAGGTAAAATATATAAATTTGTAATAAATAATTTGAATTATATCTATGGAATTGACTGCAGCTGAAAAAGAGTCAAATCTTTGGTCTGGGGGCCAAAGACCCCTTAACGCGAGCTATGGAAAATTAATGATGTGGTTTTTCATTGTTTCTGATGCCTTGACTTTCTCAGGCTTCTTGGTTTCATATGGATTTTCAAGATTTAAAAACATCGACTCTTGGCCCATTGCAGACGAAGTTTTTACTCATTTCCCATTTTTACATGGTATAGACGCTCCAATGTATTATGTTGCATTGATGACATTTATATTAATTTTTTCCTCTGTTACAATGGTTTTAGCTGTTGACGCTGGACATCATATGAATAAATCCAAAGTAACATTTTATATGCTTTTAACAATTATTGGTGGTGCAGTTTTTGTAGGTTCACAGGCTTGGGAATGGAAAAATTTTATCAAGGGAGAATATGGTGCTCTTGAAACAAAAGGAGGTCAGATTCTTCAATTTATTAATGCTGATAATGGTGAAAGAGTTTCCATTGCAGATTTTTCGATTTCAATTCCCACAGAAAGAAGCGCTCACAAAGGCAGTAACGGAGTATGGTATAAAAGTGAAGGTACTTTACCATCCTACTCTGTCAACGAAGTAGTCGAGGGATTCCAAGAGAATAGAAATCTGGTAATCAGAATTGAGAAGCTTGATAAAAATGGACAAAAGATTATTCTTTCTAGAGATGATTCTTTAGATAAAGTTGAGAATGCTGTTGCTGTTGTCGAAGGTGCAAATTTAGTTCATAACGAGTATGGAAATCGCTTATTTGCAGATTTCTTTTTTTTCATTACTGGGTTTCATGGGTTTCATGTGTTTTCAGGTGTTATAATTAATTTAATTATATTTTTCAATGTGATAATTGGAACTTATGAAAGAAGAGGGCATTATGAAATGGTTGAAAAAGTTGGTTTATATTGGCATTTTGTCGATTTAGTATGGGTATTTGTGTTTACATTTTTCTATTTGGTTTAATAATAAATTTTTGCTTATGGCTGAAGACTTTCACAAACTAGCTATTTTTAGAGGACTGTTAAAATTTAAATCAAACGTTCAAAAAATATGGGGGGTTTTGATTTTTCTGTCAATCGTAACTACAATTGAGGTTGTTCTAGGGATTTTAAAACCTGAGTTTCTACTTTCGTATTTCCTAAATATGAAATTATTGAATTGGATATTCATTATTTTAACCTTGGTTAAAGCATATTATATAGCCTGGGATTTTATGCACATAAGAGATGAAAGGGGGAGTCTTCAAGGTTCTATTGTTCTTCCACTAATTATATTGATACCTTATTTAATATTCATATTAGTATTAGAGGCAGACTATATTTTTGATGTCATGAATACTGGTTTTCAAAGTTGGAACTTCTAATACGAATCTTTAATCAGCAAAAGACTTTTCATGAGTCAAAAAACAAAAAAATATTTTGTTCTCTGCATTCTTTTTATATTCCCAATAGTCATTTACCTATTTTTTGCATCTGGTAAAAATAATTTCGCATTACTTCCAGTTTTAACAGAGAATGTTAACGAGATCAAAAACTTCAAAACTCTTTCTGGAGAAAAGATTCAATTGGAAGATAAAATCTCTATTTTAGGTTTTTGGGGAGAAGATCTTTCTGAAAAAAAAGGTGACGCTTTAAACCTCAATCAAAAAATTTATAAACGTTTTTATCAATTTAAAGACTTCCAATTTGTAATGGTTTTAGAAAACGGTCTACAGGATCAGGTTAATATTTTGAAAGAAGAACTAAAAGAGGGAGTTGGGACAGATCTAGTTAAGTGGAGATTTGTTTTTGGCTCTCCGGACGAAATACAAGATTTATTTGACAGTCTGAGAACTAATTTAAATCTTTCTCAAGGGAAAAGTTCTCCTTATGTTTTTATAATCGATAAAGAAGTTAATCTAAGAGGCCGAGATGACGATGAGGATGTTGGAACCTTATATGGTTTCAATTCTCAGTCAGTTGCCGAAATAAACAATAAGATGGTGGACGATGTAAAGGTAATTTTAGCAGAATATCGACGAGCTTGGAAAAAGTACAACCAGAATTAATATGAGGAAAAATTATAAACACCTTGGATTGATCGTAATCATTACTGTCTTTGCTCTTCTTTTTATTCCAAAGATTATTGAGAGATTGAGAAGTGATACCGCCGTTCAGGATAACCGATCAGCTCCCGCAAAGCCTTTAGCGTATATTAAACTTAATGGAGAAGTTAAAAGGGTTCCTGATTTTTTAATGTATAATCAAGATAGCCTATTGATTAGTAATGAAGATTATTTAGGTAAGGTATATATAGCAGAGTTTTTTTTTAGTCGTTGTCCTACTATTTGTCCAATAATGAATAGAAATATGAAAATTTTAGATGATAGATTTTGGAAAAGACAAGATTTTGGGATAGCCTCTTTTACTATTGACCCTGATCATGATACTCCGATAATTTTAAAAGAATACGCCCAGAATTATAAAGTAAAATCTAAAAATTGGCATTTTCTTAACGATAAGAAAGATCGGGTATATGAGCTAGCAAATTCAGGATTTAGTATCTTTGCAAGTATAAATCCATTAGTAGCAGGCGGTTTTGAGCACCAAGGGTATTTTGCCTTGATTGATAAAAAGGGATATATAAGATCCAGAGTCGATCGCTTTGACAATCCGATCGTATATTATTCAGGAATTGACAGAGATGATCAAGAAATCCAGGGGGTTGATATGCTACTAGAGGATATTGAGCTGCTCTTAAAGGAATAAAAGTTTAGAAAATGAAAATTAATAAAGAGATTCAAGAGTCCCAAAAGTACACCAAACTAATTACCCTAATCTCAATTGCGGTTCCAGTATTGGTGGCAGTTCTTTTTACGGTAAGAATTCCCAATGTTGCATCTTTTGACTTTTTACCACCCATTTATGCTACCATTAATGCATTAACTGCGGTAATTTTAATCATAGCCTATATAGCTATAAGAAATAAAAAAATTAAACTTCACGAAAGGTTGATGAAAATTGCGATTGGTCTATCTCTGGCTTTCCTAGCCATGTATGTGGCATATCATATGACCTCTGACTCAACCCCATATGGAGGTCAAGGAATGATAAGGTACGTCTACTATTTTATTTTGATTTCTCATATCATTCTTTCGATCGGAATCATTCCAATGGTTCTTGTCACCTATGTACGTGCCATTTCAAAAAGGTTTGTACACCATAAAAAAATTGCTGTGATTACGTTTCCAATTTGGCTGTATATTGCTGTCACTGGAGTGATTGTTTATCTTATGATCTCACCCTATTATTAACATTATGAGGATTCTTTTATTTTTATTTGTAAGTCTATTGCTTTTGGGAGAAGCTTCAGCCCAGTGCTCAATGTGTAGAGCTGTATTAGAATCTGGAGATGCTCAAGAAACTGCAAAAGGAATAAATAATGGAATAATTTATTTGATGGCCATCCCCTATGTGTTAGTTGCTTTTGTTGGGTATCAAATTTTTAAACTCATCAGAAAATAATGTTTAGCTAATTAAAATAAATACTGTTTCCTTTTTTAATTCAAATAAAACCTTTTGATTTTTATACAGTCATAAAAAGGGGAATAGTATATTTTATTTAAAATACAACTCAATGATTCAAATCAGCAACCTTCATAAATCCTATAAAATGGGTTCTAATTCCTTACATGTATTAAAGGGAATTAATTTTAAAATTGATGAGGGGGAATTGGTTGCTATAATGGGCTCTTCAGGATCAGGAAAGTCAACGTTACTTAACATACTTGGGATGCTAGATATTGCTGATGAAGGTAATTACTTGCTTGATAATGTATTAATAAAAGACTTAACAGAAACTACAGCTGCCAATTACCGCAACCGATTTTTAGGCTTCGTTTTTCAATCTTTTAATTTGATCAATTATAAAAATGCATTGGAAAATGTTGCTTTGCCATTATACTATCAGGGTTTAAGAAGAAAAATACGACAACAAAAAGCTTTAGAGTACCTCAAAAAAGTTGGCTTATTAAATTGGGCTAAGCATTTACCCAGTGAGCTTTCTGGAGGCCAAAAGCAACGCGTTGCTATTGCCAGAGCAATGGCATCAGAACCGAAAGTACTTCTTGCTGATGAGCCAACGGGTGCATTGGACTCCAATACCTCTCGTGAGGTAATGAGTCTAATTCAAAAAATCAATGACGAGGGAAAGACCATTTTAGTTGTAACCCATGAAATTGATATTGCTAAAATGTGTAAAAGAATCATAACCCTTAAAGATGGGGTCATTGTAGAAGATAAAAAAACAGATCAAATTTTATTATAAGATTATGTTTAGTAGAGACCAATGGCAGGAAATATTTGAAACTATTCGTAAGAATAAGCTTAGAACCATTCTATCTGGTTTTACCGTAGCCTTAGGGATTTTTATTTTCATTATTCTATTTGGATTTGGCAATGGATTAAAAAACAGTTTTGAACAATTTTTTCTTGACGATGCCACTAATACCCTTTGGCTTTATCCGGGGGTAACTTCAAAAGCCTATCAAGGATTTAAAGACAATAGAAGAATTGAATTTGAAAATAGCGATTTAATTGATATTCAAGAAAACTTTACTTTTTTTTTAGAAAACATTACCCCAAGAATAAATAGAAGGGAGGTTTTGAGTTACAAAGGTCAATCTAATATTTATAATATCAGAGCTGTAGCTCCAGATCATCAGTATGTAGAGAAAACGATTATAATGAAAGGAAGGTTTATTAATCAAAAAGATATAGACGAAAGAACTAAGAACATTACAATTGGTAGGCTAGTTGCACAAGATATATTTAAAAAGGAAGATCCTGTAGGAAAGTATATCGAAATGGGAGAAAGCGCCTTTAAAGTAGTGGGTGTTTTTCAAGATAAAAGTGGAGATAGAGAGGAGCGACTCGTTTACTTGCCCTATACAACCCGACAATTAATGGAAAAAAATAATGATAAAATTGACCAGATAATTGTAAGCTTTAAGCCAGAGTTAGGTTATGTTGGTGCATTGGCCTTTGAAAAACAGCTAGGTGATTTTTTTAAAAGTAAAAAAGTTATAGATCCAACTGATAAGAGTGGATTATACATAAGAAATACTACTGAAAGAGTGAGACAAAATCAGCGATTTGCTTCCACGCTTCAAATTATTGTTGCCTTTGTAGGCATTGGAACATTGATCGCAGGTATTATAGGTATTTCCAATATTATGGTTTTTGTAGTTAATGAGAGAACTAAAGAGTTAGGTGTAAGAAAAGCCTTGGGAGCCACTCCAATTAGCATTGTTGCAATGATCTTAAACGAATCAATTTTCATTACCACACTATCTGGAATTTTTGGTTTACTTACAGGTATTTTTATGCTCAGTAGGATGGATGATCAGTTAGAGCAATATTTTATATTAGATCCTTATGTTGATTCCCTAACGGCATTAATAGCTACTTTTCTACTCATTTTTTTTGGAGCCATTGCCGGATATATTCCCGCCAAAAGAGCAGCAAGTATCAAACCCATAGTAGCCTTGAGAGATGAATAACTTAAAAATTATTTTTGACTACGACACTTGGCAAGAGATTTTTAGCTCTATCGCGAAGAATAAAACCCGAACAGTTGTTACTGTAATTGGGGTGCTATGGGGGATATTTATTTATATCACTCTCTCGGGCTCTGCAAAAGGATTGGACAATGGATTTGACCGCGAATTTCAGGATATGGCAATGAATTCGATGTTTGTTTGGCCTCAAAGCACAAGCATACCGTATGCTGGGTTTAAAATTGGCAGATCGCCACGTTTAACCATTCAAAATGTCAAAACGCTAAAGCAACAAGTTCCTGAGATTGAATATATCGCTCCAAGAAATGCCCGTGGGGTAAGGAGTGGTCCACCAGCAAGTGTAGTTTATGGTGATATTTTGAGAACTTATAATATTTATGGAGATTATCCTGAATACACTGAAATTTCCACAAAGAAAATTTATAAAGGGGGTAGGTTCATCAATAATTCAGATATAACGAACCAACGTAAAGTTTGTGTAATTGGGGAAAGGACAAAAAAAGAATTATTTGAAGAGGATGATAATGCAGTAGGAAAATTTATTAGAATAGATAACGTATATTTTAAAGTGGTTGGAGTACATAAATATAACCCAGGTGGAGGTTTTGAAACTGATGGGGATATCTTTATTCCTTTTGAAACCTTTAGAAATCTATACAATACAGGAGACAAGGTCAATTGGTTTGTCATTGCCGCATACGATAATGCCGATGTAATTGCGGTAGAAAAAAAGGTTAAAAAGGCACTTAAGAGAATTCATAATGTATCTCCTGATGATGAAAGGGCTTTTGGTTCATTTAATTTAGGAGAACTTTTTAATCGCATTAAAGGATTCGCCGATGGAATGACCTTCTTGTCTCTAGTGGTAGGAATGGCAACTATTATTGCTGGTGTGATCGGTATAGGTAATATCCTTTTAATATCCGTTAAGGAAAGAACTAAAGAGCTGGGAGTCAGACGTGCACTAGGGGCTACGCCAGGAGAGGTGAGGATTCAGATTGTTTTAGAATCTATTTTCTTGACATTAATTGCAGGAGTTTTAGGGATAATTTTAGGCGCAGTTACTTTGGCGACTATCAATTTTTTTACTCAAGACTTAGCTGATTTTCCATATACTAATCCAACAGTTCCAACTCCATTGGTTTTGGGAGCGCTATTGATCATGACTGTCATGGGAACACTAATAGGGTTAATTCCTGCACAGCGAGCAGTAAGTATAAAACCTATAGATGCACTTAGAGAAGAATAATTAATAACACCTAATATGAAAATTTTAAAAAATACAGCAATTGCATTCTTGTTTTTTGGAATGGCATTTGCTATGGGATACTTTATCAAAACCAATGCTAAATCACTAATTGAATATGAAACCAAAACTCCCAAAATTTTATCTATTGAAAATAAAACAGTAGTAACTGGAAAGGTTATTCCTGAAGATGAGGTTGAGATTAAACCTCAAATATCAGGTATTATCGAAAAACTTTTTGTCGAAGAAGGAGATTTAGTTGTAAATGGAGACCTTTTAGCCAAGGTGAAAGTCGTTCCAAATGAACAATCACTAAATTCTGCTAAAGGGAGACTTTCAAACGCCAAGCTTGTTTTGAGAAACGCTGAGGTCGAATACAATAGAAATAAGCTGCTTTTTGATAAAGAGATTATTTCAAGACAAAATTTTGATAATGTAGAACTAAGTTATAACCAAGCAAAACAAAATGTTGAAAATGCAAAATCTGATCTTGAGATTATTCAATTGGGTTCTACTGGGGGTTCTACAATTGCAAATACAAATATTAGGGCGATTGTGCCCGGAACTATTTTAGAAATACCAGTTAAAGAAGGAGACCAAGTAATTGAGAGTAACACTTTTAACGCAGGAACAACGATCGCGACCGTCGCGGATCTTAATAAAATGATTTTTGAAGGAAAAGTAGATGAGGCTGAAGTTGCCAAATTGAAAATTGATATGCCTCTTAAAGTCACACTTGGAGCAATAGAGAATAAAGAGTTTGATGCCCAATTAAAATTTATTGCTCCGAAGGGAAATGAGGAGCAAGGGACAGTTCAGTTTAAGGTTGAAGGAGAAGTATTTCTTGATGATTCGGTTTTTGTTCGAGCAGGTTATAGCGCAAATGCTTCTTTACTTCTTGAGAAAAAAGACAGCGTCATGAGTATTCCAGAGGCTCTTCTGCAATTTGACAGGGAGACAAATAAACCCTATGTTGAAATCAAAGATGAAAAAGGAAAGTTTGTTCGAAAAAAAATAAAAACTGGAATTTCGGATGGTATAAATGTTGAAATTTTGTCAGGTCTTGAACTGGATGATAAGATTAAGGTTTGGAATAAAACTGAGCCTTACAAACTCGATGAAGAAGAGGAAGACAAAAATTAATTTAATATGAAAAACGTCAGAGTACTTTTATCGATTTATTTCTTGTTTACAATTTACAGCCTTCAATCCCAAAAGGTTAAGATGAACCTAATGGAGTGCGTAGAAATGGCGGTGAAAAAAAATATTTCCGTTAAGCAAATTGAACTTAGAGGTCTTGAGGCAGGAATTGATAAAAATGATGCTAAGGGAAATTTTTTACCATCGATCAACGCTCAGGCCAATCACTCTTGGAATATAGGTTTAAACCAAGATATTACAAGAGGAACACTTGAGAATAGAACTACCCAATATACATCTATGGGGGCTAACTTAAGCGTCGATCTATATCGTGGATTACGAAACTTAAATCAAATGTACCGTGCTAATTTAGCGATATTGGCAAGTCAGCTGCAGCTCGATGACGTGAAGGATGATATTCGTCTTATGGTAGCCAATTCCTATCTTCAGATTATGTTTAATATCGAAATACTGGATGTTCAAAAATCCCAATTGGAGGTTACCAAAGCAGATGCTGATAGAACTCAAAAAATGATTGAATCTGGAATCCGTATAAAAGCTGATTTACTTGAGATTGATGCAACTATGGCATCACAAGAGCAGGCTGTTGTAACCGCCGAAAATAATTTAAGATTATCAAAAATTAATTTAGCACAGATGCTCTCAATTACTGATTATGAAAACTTTGATATCGTAGTTTTGGATATGGACGTTCCTTTTGCTCAGATATTAGCTCAAAATCCAAAGACTATTTACGAAAAAGCACTTACTCATCGCAATGATATTAAACTGCTTTTGACCAATATTGAGATTGCAGAAAAAGATATTCAATTAGCTAAAGGAGGTTTACAGCCAAACCTTACCGCCTTTTACGGTTTTAACAGTCGGGTCTCTTACGCAGATAGGTTTACTGGGAATGGGATTTTTAACGATGTACCCATTGGATTTGTCCCTTCGACAAATGAGACTGTTTTAAGATCTGTTGAGGGGAGTAAAACGGTTGGACCACTTTCTTTTGGAGACCAATTCAATTTTAATAAAGGGCATAACCTAGGTTTGAGATTAAACGTCCCTATTTTTAATGGTAATGCTGCTAGAAATAATTTAGAAAGATCTAAAGTTAATTTACTTCGTCAGCAAAATCAATTAGAACAAGAAAAACTAAACTTGGAAAGCACAATCAATGAGGCATATAATAGTGCTAAGGGGGCTTATAAATTATATGAGGCATCAAAGAAAACCGCACTCGCTAGGGATAGGGCTTACCAAGATGCTATCAATCGCTTTGAGGCAGGCGTAATGAATTCTTTTGATTTTAACCAAATTAAGCAGCGCTTTGATGTAGCCACATCGGATGTCGTTCGTGCTAAGTTCGATTATATTTTTAAGCTGAAAGTACTTGAGTTCTATTTTGGTCAAACCATAACGCTTTAGATCCGTTTTTTTACTTTTGTGAAGTGAGTATTATTTTACATATAGAAACCGCTACTAGAAACTGTTCTGTTGCTTTGAGCCATTCAGGAAAACTATTGGCTTTAAAGGAAAATTACTCTGAAAATTATAGTCATAGTGAACAATTGCACGGGTTTATCCAAAAAGTTTTAAAAAAGGCTGATATGCAAGCTTCTTTTATTGACGCTGTTGCTGTAAGTAAAGGTCCAGGCTCATACACTGGTCTAAGAATCGGAGTTGCTGCTGCTAAAGGTATTTGTTTTGCTTTAGATCTTCCACTTATTGGAATCAATTCCCTCGAAGTCCTTGCGGGAAAAGTAAATCTGATCGAGGAGACATTATTATTTCCAATGTTTGATGCCAGAAGAATGGAAGTTTATACAATGGTGCTTAATGAGAAAAAAGAAGTTTTGAAACCTACCTTTGCTGAGATCATTACAGAGAACAGCTTTAATTCTTTCCCTAAGGACAAAAAGTGGATTTTTATGGGTGACGGTGCTCAAAAGTGTAAAACTCTTCTTAATGCACCTCATATTGACTACAGGGATGATTTGAAATTCCCCTCAACTAAGGAAATGATTCCATTGGCATGGGAGTCCTATAAAGTTAAAAAATTTGAGGATGTTGCCTATTTCGAGCCTTTTTACCTTAAGGAGTTTTTTACTAATGCAAAGAAGAAAATTTAGGATTAATTATCCATTCACTGCTTCTACTAAATTTACCTTTCCAGGTAGCATTTCTTTTAAGATATTTTCAATACCGTTTTTTAAAGTAAAAGTAGAGGAGGGACAACCACTGCAGGCACCTTGAAGTAGAACCTTTACTAATTTTTCTTTTTTATTGTAAGAGTCAAATATAATATTACCACCATCTGACGCCACAGCAGGCTTAACATATTCGTCCAAAACTTTAATTATTTCTTGCTCTGTTTTATTTAAAATATCAGAGCTTACTGAAGTGACTTTTTTTTCACCCTTAGGAAAAGAGCTACCTAAAATTATTTTTTCATTCTCTAAATAACTTTTGATAAAACTTCTTAAGTCCATTACGATTTCCTCCCATTCTGTTCCATCGTGTTTAGAAATTGAAATATAGTTTTCGTCTAAAAAAACTTCTCTTACAAAGGAGAAATTAAAAAGAGCTTTGACTAAAGGAGCATCAATAGAGTCATCTATACTTTCAAATGAAATAGATTGATCGGTAAGTTTTATATTTGCTACAAACTTCATTACTGATGGATTGGGAGTGCTTTCTGCGTAGATCGTAATAGGGGATTTTTTTATATTTTTTGGCTCATCGATAATCGATCCACCATCATTCAAGTAATCCTCAATCTGCGAAGCAACTTCAGTTATTACTTCTTCCCAATCTAGTATATCAAATCGTTCTACTATAATCGTATTGTTTTCAATAGATACTCTTTTGACAAATGGAAGATAAAATAATTGTTTTACCAATGGTGCGTCGGTAGCTTGATCTATATTCATATATGTTTTAGTAAAATTAATTTTGGCGGCCTGATTAATGGTAAACTTTGCAAGTTTGGCTCCGCTTTTGCAACTTGCAACAATCTTTATCTTCTTCATCCTTTTTTTACAAATTTACAAAAATCCATTTCCATTTAAGAAAGCTGCTTGCGCTTTGTATCTATTTTTTAATTTAGAGGAAATATCCAATTATGTTAATCAAATCAGTTCGAGGTTTTACCCCAAAATACGGTATCGATTGTTTTTTTGCAGAAAATTCTACCATTATCGGTGAAGTCATCATGGGAGACAATTGTTCCGTCTGGTATCAAGCTGTTATTCGTGGGGATGTTAACTCTATAGAGATTGGTAATTGTGTTAATATTCAGGATGGTGCTGTTATTCACGGTACTTATGAGCAATCAGGCACAAAAATAGGAAATCATGTTTCTGTTGGACATAATGCTATTATTCATGGTTGTACAATAAATGATAGTGTTTTGGTTGGCATGGGAAGTATAATAATGGACGATAGTGTCATAGAGTCTAACAGTATCATAGCTGCAGGAAGTGTTTTACCGAAAAATACAATTGTTCCCAAAGGATCTGTTTTTGCTGGGGTACCTGCAAAAAAAATTAAAGAAATTGATCTCGGCCTTAAAGAGGGAGAAATAGAGAGAATTGCTAATAATTACTTAACCTATGCTTCTTGGTTTAAATAAAAAAACTCCCAATTATGGGAGTTTAATATTATTTTAAAGGTTGGAGAAATTAGAATCCTAATTCAACTTTTACATCAGACATAATATCTTTACCTTTTGCGATGATAACACTGCCACCAGCGGAAGAATCTAACACATAATCAAACCCCAATTGTACTGCGATCTTGTCAATGGCGGCTCGGGCTTTTTCTATTAATGGCTGCATCATATCAACAGACTTTTTCTGAAGCTCCTGAGAAACAGTTTGCTGGAATTCTTGAATTCCTCTCTGCATATCTTCAAGCTCTTTTTGTCTTTTTTGATTTATAATTTCAGTTTGGTTATTAGCATCAGCAGCATACGTTTGGGCTTTTGTTTGCAGTTCCTTGTATGTACTTTCCATATCGGCAGTATATGTATCTTCTAGTTTTTTTAATTCTTTTTGAGCGGCTATGACTTCTGGCATTTCACTAATTAGTTTCTGAACTTCTATGTGTGCTACTTTAACTTGCCCACTAATCATACTCAATGGAGTGATTAAAAATAAAAGTGTAACAAAAAGATTTTTTAATTTTTTCATCGTAATAGTTTTAATTTTTGTCTCCAGGTTTCAATTTTTTATGGAGCTAATTTTATCTTTTCTTTCTTTAATTCTTTCTTGGACTTGAATTCTTTTCAAAACCAGGTCGCTAATATCGTAATTTTTTGCTGAATACAACATAATTATATCGGAAGATCGATCGAAAACAAAGTCGTACTTACGTTCTTTTGCAATATCTTGCACAATTGACAATACTTGATCTTGAACAGGTTTTATTAGCTGATTTTTTTGAATTATCATGTCACCATTTGGACCAAATCTTTTCTCCTGAAGACTTACTATTTCGGAAGCAAAGTCTCTAATTTCTAATTCCCTATCTTCAATTAGCTCAGGGGTTAATAGTATTTTTTCAACTTTAAACTGATCTTGGATTTGTTTAAGTTTAATTTTTTTTAATTCTATTTCTTTTTTCCATTGAGAAATTTTTTCATCTAGTAGGATATTTGCAGTACTAAACTCTTTGTTATTATTTAATATGATATCCATATCAATATATGCGATACGTGCTCCTCTTTGACCCAGAAATATGGAGGGAATCATAAAAATTATAAAAATTAAATTTAAAATTCTTTTCATTTTAATCTTAAAAATATAGTAATAAATTAATAACGATAAAAACGAACAAATATTTCAGTTATAAATTTAAAATTGTTGTCCAATAATAAAATGAGTTTCCCAACCATTTGGCTCACTAGCTCCAGTTGGATTATCAAACCCATAACCAAAGTCAATTCCTAAGAGTCCAAATGCAGGCATGAAAATTCTTACGCCCATGCCAGCTGAACGCCTTGAATTAAAAGGGTTAAAATCTCTAAAACTATTATAACCATTTCCTGATTCAAGAAATGATAATGCAAATATTGAAGCACTAGGCTTTAAAGTCAATGGGTACCTTAATTCCACAGTAAATTTATTGTAGATTAGTGAGCCATCTTGACTGGAAAGTGATTGATTTTTATAACCCCTTAGGGCAATTGTCTCTCGTCCATCTAATGCATAATTTTGCATTCCGTCTCCCCCCAAGTAAAATCTTTCAAAAGGGATATTTCCTCTTTCATTGTTATAAGCACCAATAAAACCAAAGTCTGTTTGAGTCTTAAGAACTAATTTTCCTATTAAAGTTGTATACCACTCCGCATTAAACTTGAGTTTGTAGTATTCTAACCATCTAAATTTTTCTTGGTCAATTTTTTCCATATTAGGATTGCCATTTGAAAGTTGAAACTCTTTCTGGCTTTTTAAATTCGAATAATCCACTCCATTTATAAGAGAATATGGAGGGGTTAGTTTAGCACTTATTGTAAATTTTGAGCCTCCTATTGGAAAAATAGGGTTTGTAAAGGTATTATTTCTGGAAAGTGCAATAGTATAGGCCAAGTTATTTGCTTGACCATCTCCAAAAGTGAAAAGACCTGTATAGTAATTGTTTAGATCGAAATATTGATAAGCAATTGCTTGTGATAGGGTAAAAAAGTCGTCAGGAACTTTAAGTCTTTTTGCCAATCCAAGGGTAAGACCACTAATTTGAAAATATTGGCTTTTATCAGCTCGACCAGTGAAGAAGTCATACCTATACTGTACAGTATGGGATAGAGATGTAGAAAATTGAACAGGCTGCCTTCCACCCAGCCATGGTTCTGCAAAACTAAAACTATAAGTACTGTAAAACTGACTCGCTTGCAACCGAAGACTTAGACTTTGTCCATCTCCCATTGGAAGTGGCTTATATGTATCAAGATTAAAAATATTTTTCATGGAAAAATTATTGAATGAAAGTCCAAGAGTTCCAATAAAACCTCCACCGCCATAACCACCCTGCAGCTCAATTTGACTAGCGCCAGCCTCTGTTAATCCATATTCTATATCGACTGTTCCAGCATTTGGATCTACATTTTTAAAATCAGGATTTATATTCTCAGCATCAAAAAAACCGAGTTGACCTAATTCTCTTACTGTTCTAACAACCATGTCTTTACTATATAATTCTCCAGGTTTTGTTCTCAATTCTCTGAAAATAACATGGTCATTGGTCTTTGTGTTTCCAATTACAGATATTTTGTTGAATTGGGCAATTTTACCTTCATTAACTCGTATTTCAAAATCTATTGTATCATTTTCTGCACTTACTTCAACTGCATTGATACTTGAAAAAAGGTAGCCATTATTTTGATATAAGTTTGAAAGATCATTGGCATCAGGTTTTTCGTCTGCAATACGTTTTTTTAGGAGTACACCATTGTATGCATCTCCTTTTTTTATTCCAAGAATCTGAGCTAATTGAAAATCACTATATACAGAGTTTCCAAGAAAATTAATATCACCAAAATAATACCTATTACCCTCTTCTACCTTGAAATTAATTGAAAGAGTGTTGTCATCATTCATTGACAAGCTATCCTTTATTATCCTTGCATCGCGAAAACCCTTTTCTTTAAAAAAATCTAATAAGTTTTGTTTGTCTTCAGCATATTCTTCCTCAAGTAATTTAGATTTTTTCCAAAAACGTAATGGGAAACTCCTTTTAGTTTTTTTTAGCTGAGATCGAAGTTTTTTATCACTAAAAATTTTATTCCCTTCAAAATCAATGTCCTTAATTTTTACTCTCTCCCCCAAGTCTACATTAACCAACATCTTAAATGTATTACTCTTTAAAGAGTCTTCCAACATATTAAAATTAACTTTAGTATTTATAAACCCATCTTTTTTGAATTTATTAATGATATAGTTTTTTGTATTAGTTAAAAAGCTTTCAGAAAGTTTCTTTCCTGGGGCGAGTTCGGTTTCATCGATTAGTGGGTCTATCTTACTAGGCTTAAGTCCTGTAATTTTTACCTCACCAAGAGTGGGGAGTTCCTCAATTTCTATTTCAAGCCCAACTCTATCTCCATCAAATTTTGTAACATAAAAATTTATATCACTAAATAATTGTAAGCTCCAAAGTTTTTTAATTATACTACTAATTTCGTCACCAGGAATATTAATTTTTTGTCCTTTCCTGAGTTGACTGTATGAAATTACGGTTTGGTCGCTAAAAGTTTTTATACCACTTACTGAAATAGAATCTATAGTGTAGAGTTTTCCTTTGACAAATTTATCCAAGCTTTGAGCTTGGGAAAGTATAGTCCCTAGTAAAAAGATTGAACATAAAAATAAACCTGACTTAAATAAATAATTATCTAAGAAGCTGCTCGCTCGTTTTTCCAAATCTACGTTCTCTTTTTTGGTAATTTATTATTGCTTTGTGCAGATGTCTCTTATTGAAATCGGGCCATAGCACTTTTGAAAAATACAATTCGGCATAGGCAATTTGCCACAACAGAAAGTTACTAATACGCTTTTCCCCGCTTGTTCTTATAAGCAAGTCCACATCTGGTAAATTTTGCGTATAAAGATGCTCATTTATAATGGATTGGTCAATTTTTTCGGGAGAAATTATATTATTTTTGACTTTGACAGCTAACTGTTTAAATGTACTTGCAATTTCCTCTCTCCCCCCATAACTTAGCGCAAGGGTCAAAGTCATCTGGTTATTATTTATTGTTTTTTTTATTACATATTTCAATTCCTCCTGAACTATTTTTGGTAGTTGATCTATGTTACCAATAACATTCAGTTTAATTCTATTCTCAAGAAGTTTTTCAAATTCATTTTTTAAACTATTTACTAATAATTTCATTAAGACCCCAATTTCTTCTCTTGGACGATTCCAATTTTCTGTTGAAAAAGCATAAAGAGTAAGGTATCTTATTTTTAACTCAACAGCCTCTTCAACAACTTTTTGTACCGCCTTAATACCATTTTTGTGACCAAAAATTCTTTTTTTACCTTTCTGCTCAGCCCAACGCCCATTGCCATCCATTATAATAGCTAGATGATTAGGCAAGTGATTTTTATTATCTATCATAATTATTCTTTGCAATAACAAGGCAGATCGCCAAAGGTAAATGAAATTGTTAAACCTGTAAAAACATACCAGTCATTATTATTTATGTTTCCAAATTCATTTCCATTAGGCACTCCAGAATCAGATTTTGGATGACTTCCATCTATATTATCTGAAAAGGTATATCTCGCTCCAATTTCTATTCCAAGTATAACTACTGGAGAGACGTTAGCTTTAAGTCCAATTATAATGGGAAGAGATATGTTACTGCCTTTCGCATATTCGATATTTTCAAATGTTTTTGGATCATGATAAAATAAATCATATTTAATATATCCAACTCCTAAAAATAAATATGGTGTAAATAGTTTATCTGATCCATGTAAATTAAAATCAAAAAAATTTATTTCGGTACCTGCAGAAAACTCTAAAATTGAATTTTCAAACCGATACTGTCTCATAAATCTAGCAAAATCATTAGGGTTATAATCACTTTTATCTATGGAGGTATACATAAAATTTGCACGCAAAGAATAACGCGTAGTTCTATTCCACTTGTAAATTATACCTAAAGCAGGGTTTTCAGGATATATATAATTTGAAGAGCCTACATCACCAACATAATTAGCCCCTCCTATAAATAGTCCAATTTCATGGTATTGAGAATGAACAATGTATTGTGCAAAAAAAACAACAACAAGCAACCAATTTTTTTTCATTTAACAGCATAGGTAGCTAACCTAGCCAAATATTTTAGTTAGAACCACAAGTTGTAATCTTAAACTAAGAAAAGCTAAATTTATTGTCTATTGCGGGTGTCTTGGCCCCAAAAAAGCTTGTTGCGAAGTGTTTTAAAATAATTGTCTCCATTAAGCTCAACTGTAAAGACAGGAAAAGCCGCTTTCTTGATCGTTATTGAAGAACCATTTTCTACTGTAAACAATCTGGAGTCTAATGACATTAAGTGCCCATCTCCCCTTCCGTCAACACTAATCTTAATTGCAACTTCATCTGGGACAACCAGTGGTCTTATATTCAGATTATGAGGGGCAATTGGATTAAGTATAATTCCCTTGGTTTCAGGAGTTAAAATTGGACCATTACTACTCAACGAGTAGCCTGTCGAGCCAGTAGATGTTGCAATTATTAGTCCGTCAGCCCAATAAGTTGTGAGATATTCCTCATTGATTTTAGTCTGAATACTTAACATTGAGGTAGTATTCATTCTATTAATACTAATTTCATTTAAAGCAAATGAAAATGAATTGTTAAGAGCATGATCAGCATCGGAAAGTGTTACTGAAAGCAAACTTCGCTCAACCAGTTTAAATTTTTCATCAAAAAATTCATCTAAAGCTTCATTCAGTGTTTCTTTTTGTAAACTTGTCAAAAACCCTAATCTTCCTGTGTTTATTCCTAAAATTGGGATTTTAGAATCTTTAACAAATGGAATTGAGCGAAGTAATGTTCCATCGCCCCCAATTGAAAATAAAAAATCAATATCTAAGTTGATTGTGCCTGAAGCCTCAAATTGATTGTGATTAATTGGCTTGGAAATGTATTCAATTAATCGACTATCTAAATCTAGCTCATGACCTTTTTTTTCTAAATATGAAACGGTAGCTAGAGCATACTCAATAGTCTCGGGAGTATCAAACGCACAAAATATGGCTATTTTCATCAGGCATAATTTCCTCGTAAAATTACGAAACTTTATTTGGCTTGGCTTTTGATTTGCAAAATTTAGAAGATGCGAGAAGAAGTTATTAATTTTGAATTAAAAGTGATTATATGACTAAGCTAAGCGTTAACATCAATAAAATTGCTACTTTAAGGAATTCAAGGGGAGGAAATATACCCAATCTACTCTCAGTTGCTGCTGACCTACAAGATTATGGAGCCCAGGGAATTACAATTCATCCAAGACCAGATCAACGTCATATCAAATACGATGATGCCTTGGAATTATCTAAAGTTTTGACTACCGAATTTAACATTGAAGGAAATCCCATTACCAAGTTTGTTGATTTGGTAAATCGCATAAAACCCGATCAAGTCACTCTTGTACCTGATGAGGAAAATGCCCTTACCTCAAATACAGGATGGGACACTATAAAACATCGAGATTTTTTAAAAGAAGTCATCCATGAATTCAAAGGCAATGGGATTAGAACCTCAATTTTTATTGATCCAGATGAAAAAATGATCGAGGGCGCAAAAGTAACTGGAACAGACAGAATTGAACTTTATACCGAAGCCTATGCAATCAACTACCCACTAAATCCTGAGAAAGCAATTGCACCATATGTGAAAGCCGCTAAAGTGGCTAACAAGCTAGATATTGGAATCAATGCTGGACATGATTTAAATTTAGAAAATACGGCTTTCTTCGCCAAAAACATTCCCCAACTATTGGAGGTTTCTATTGGTCATGCGCTTATTAGCGAGTCACTATATTTGGGCTTTGAGAATGTCATTCCCATGTACCTTCAACGACTTTCATAATGAAGCTATTGAATAGTAATATTATGGGGGAAGGAGAAAAAAACTTACTTATCCTTCACGGTTTTTTGGGGATGGGAGACAACTGGAAGACTCATGCTAAAAACCTAGCTGAAAATGGTTATTGTGTTCATTTAATAGACCAGAGAAACCATGGAAGAAGTTTTTGGAGTGTAGATTTTAGCTACAAGTTTATGGTTGAAGATCTTAAGTATTACATGGATCATCACCAAATAGCCTCTGCAATTATCTTAGGACATTCTATGGGTGGTAAAACAGCTATGAATTTTGCCTTAACATATTCTAAACTCGTAGAAAAACTAATTGTTGTAGATATTTCACCTAAATATTATGCACCACACCACCAGAATATTTTAGCAGGTTTAGTGAGTCTTGATTTTCAAGTTATTAGCTCAAGAAAAGAGGCAGATGAGCAACTATCTAATTACATAAGTGATTTTGGAACTCGACAGTTTTTATTGAAAAACCTTCACTGGCTTAAGAATGGGAAATTGGGTCTGAGGATAAATATAGAAGTTCTAAAAAATTGTGGGGAAGCCATTGGACAGGCAGTCAATAGCGATAAAGTTTTCGACAAACCCACCTTATTTATGATCGGATCCAACTCAAATTATGTTGATAAAAGTATTGATAATTACATGATTACAAGTTCTTTTCTTAAAACAGAAATAATCGAAATCAAAGGTGCAGGCCACTGGCTTCATGCAGAACAACCGAAGCTTTTCTTTGATCAATTAATTTCATGGATAGATTGAATTGTTTACATTTCTACAATCAAGCTCAAAAATGTTATAAAATATAACAAATTGTAAAGGGATATATGGCTAACCTTAAATTTGTCAACAATCTTATGGAAGCGATCATTAGAAAAGCAGAAAAATCAGATACTAAGGCAATATTTTCATTAATTCAAGAATTAGCTGTTTATGAAAGAGAGCCTGATGCCGTAATCATAAATGAAAGTACTTTTAAAGAACACGGTTTTGGAAAAAAGCCTTTGTTTGAGTGTTTTGTTGCCGAACTCAATGAAAAGGTTGTTGGAATTGCCCTTTTTTACTCCAGATACTCTACATGGAAAGGTCCTACTTTACATTTGGAAGACCTTATCGTGACCGAAGAAATGAAAGGGAAAGGAATCGGATCCATGCTTTACTCTGCTTTCCTAAAATATGCGGACAAAGCCGGGGTGGAGAGAGTAGAATGGGCAGTCCTTGACTGGAACCTTCCAGCGATTACTTTATATCAACAAAGTGGAGCCAAAGTTTTGAGTGATTGGAGAACCGTTCAAATGGATAAAAAAAGTATTCAAAACTATGTAGCAAAAATAAATTAAATAAATGAAAATATTTAAATTTGGAGGGGCTTCTGTCAAAGATGCTGATGGGGTCAGAAATATTTTAAGCGTTCTAAAATATACTGGTTTTAAAGACACTTTTATTGTCGTTTCTGCTATGGGGAAAACGACTAATGCACTAGAAAACGTCGTTCACAGCTATTTTGAGAATAAAGAACATTTACCTAAAAAATTTGAAGTAGTTCGTTCAAATCACCATAAAATTGTAGAAGATCTTTTCACTGAGGACAAAGCGCTAGTCATTGAAAAAATAGATGCTCTTTTTGATAAGGCTTTAAGCTTTTTATCTGGTAACGCTGTCCATAATTACAGTCTGGTTTATGATCAAGTAGTAAGTATAGGAGAGTTGGTTTCCTCCACAATCATTAGTTACTATCTGAGACATGAGGATATAGAAAACACATGGTTGGATGCAAGAAAATGTATCAAAACTGACAATTACTACCGAGATGCAAATTTGGACTGGGAAAAGACCAAAACTGAAATTTTAATAATGGTCAAGGGAAAAAGCACACTGATTTCTCAAGGATTCATCGGCAGTGCGCCCAATGGAATGACTACCACCCTTGGCCGCGAAGGCTCTGATTATAGTGCAGCGATTTTTGCATATGCCCTAGTGGCAGATTCTGTAACCATCTGGAAAGACGTTCCAGGGGTTTTAAATGGAGATCCCCGAGAATTTGAAGATACTGTATTACTTAATCAAATTTCCTATCGCGAAGCAATTGAACTGGCTTTCTATGGTGCTTCTGTCATTCACCCCAAAACCCTTCAGCCACTTCAAGGTAAAGAAATTCCATTGTACGTTAAATCTTTTGAAAACCCAAAGGACCCGGGTACAGCAGTTTCAAAAGGAAAGATCCTGGAACCATATGTTCCTTGTTATATTGTCAAAAAAAATCAAACTTTACTTAAGTTGTCCTCCAAAGATTTTTCCTTTATCATAGAAGAGAATATCAGTGAGATTTTTGCTTTATTGCACGAATACAAGATGAGGGTAGATATGATCCAAAACTCCGCTATCAGTTTTTCCATTTGTATATTCAATAAATATGGCAAGTTAGGACCCTTGGTTAATGCACTAAATGTAAAGTTCAATGTAAAAGTTACTGATCAAGTTGCCCTTTACACCATTCGTCATTTTGACAAGCCCGCTATCAACTTTATCAAAAATAAGGTGGGTAAAATTGTTTTAGAACAAAGAACAACTGACACTGCTCAATTTGTGGTGATGGATTAAAAAAATATTTTTTTAATCTTTTCCACGATGGTAGTTGCCAATTTGATGTGGCTTTCACGAGTCCAGCCTCCTACATGTGGGCTGAGGATTACATTTTTGGCATGCATCAAATATTCCAAAGCTAAGGGAAGTTTGTCATCACTAAAAATAGAAGAAAAAGATCTGGTCTCATACTCCAAAACATCCAATCCTGCACCCATAATTTTTCCAGATTTCAATCCAGTAACCAGATCCTCTGTAACCACAGCTGAACCTCTAGCAGTATTTAACAGCCAAAAAGGATGGCTCATTTCTTTGATAAAATTATAATCAATAATGCCCCTTGTAATAGCTGTGTGAGGAGTATGAATACTTATAACCTCACTTTTAGTCATAAGTTCTTCCATACTTACCTGTTGTGCATATTCATCTCCAACATTATCTAAAATATCATAGCAAAGCGTTGATACATCAAAACCAGAAATTCTTTGGGCAAAACTTTTTCCAGTATTTCCATAACCAATAATCCCAATCGTTCTCCCACTGAGTTCCCAACCTCGATGCCCATCCCTGTCCCATTGACCCCCTTTAATAGAATCATGGCCTGCTTTTAGATTATTCATCAAACTAAGTAACATTCCTACACAATGCTCGCCCACGGCATTTCGATTACCCTCGGGTGCATTAATCAAGTAAATATTTTTATTTTTAATAGCCTGAACATCAATATTTTCAATGCCTGCACCAACACGACCAATAAATTTTAAATTTTTAGCATGTACAAGAAATGTTTTATCTATTTTGAATTTACTTCGCAGAATAAGGCCATCGTATGCACCAATTTTAGCGAGTACTTCAGGTAAGCTGTCATCTATAGCCAAATCATTTTGAAGGCCCAAAAGATCGAGTCCTTCAATTAGGGAGGGATGATTTTCTTCAATGTGTAAAACTTTCATTTTCATAGATTAAAATCCCAAAAAGATTTTAGCCATGTAAAAAAACAAGAAAATCCCGAAAATATCATTGGCAGTAGTGATAAAGGGGCCTGTAGCAATAGCAGGATCAATCCCTCGTTTGTTTAATATAATTGGCACAAAAGTACCCACCAATGCAGCGATGATAATTACCCCCATCATGGAGCCCGCAATGGTAAGGCTTATGATAAGGTCTTGATTAATAATGAAACCAAATAAAATAAGAATTAATGCCAGCACTAGTCCATTAATAAGACTCAAGCCTATTTCTTTAAACAGCAGGGGGAGCAACGAACCTTTCACTAGGTTATTGGCCAGTCCCTGAACTATGATCGCTGAGGATTGAACACCAACATTTCCAGCCATTGCTGCGATTAGTGGAGTATAAAAAAATAAACTCCGTAATTCAGGTAATTCCATTATTTTTTCAAAGTCTTGAAGAATAAAAACACCTCCTAAACCACCAAGTAATCCTAGAAATAGCCAGGGCAATCGAGCTTTTGTAAGCTCAAAAATACCATCGTTAGCTTCAACATCATTAGATATTCCAGCCGCCAGCTGGTAATCTTTTTCTGCTTCTTCTTTAATGAGGTCAACGATATCATCAATAGTAATTCGTCCCATTAATTGTTTTTTATTGTCCACAACAGGGATGGCTTCCAAATCGTATTTCGACATAATATCAGCAACTTCTTCCCCTGGTTGATCAATTGTTACAGCATCAACTTGGGGGATATAAATATCTTTTACAATTGCCCTAGAATTTGCCGTTATCAAGTCTTTTAAAGAGAGTCTTCCTTTAAGTATATTGTGTTCATCTACTACATAAATGGAATGAACTCTTGTAACTTCTTCTGCCTGAGCACGCATTGCGTTGAGACATTTTAAAACACTGAGATTCTCTTCTACTTTTACCAATTCCTTTGCCATCAAACCTCCTGCAGTATTTTCGTTATAGGAAAGTAGCTCACGAATATCTTCAACACGATCAGAATCTGTAATTTCAGACATGACAACTTCCTGCCTATCTTCGGGCAATTCTGAAATAAGGTCAGCGGCATCATCTGAATCGAGTTCTTGGATTTCCTCTGCAATCTCTTTAGCAGAAAGTTTTTCTAGTATTCTCTCTCTTATGTCTTCATCCACTTCTGCAAGGGCATCAGCTGTCTTTTCACTATCGAGAAGTTTGACCAGATAAGTCGCTTGTTCAGTTGAAAGTTCATAAATGACTTCAGCAATATCTGCGTAATGCAAATCCTTTAATCTTTTGCGTAGCCGAACATCAGAGCCTTTATTTATAAGCTCCTTGATGATGTCTATCCCAGATTTACTGATTTCAAACTTTGGCATTTTCCACTTTTTTTGTCAGCGCAATAAATTCGTCTCCAGATAATTTTTCCGGTCGCAGGTCAAAGATACTATCTTCTAAAACATTTTTTGGAATGCCAAGGCTTTTAAGACTATTTCTTAAGGTTTTTCTGCGCTGTTGAAAGCTTAGTTTTACAACTTTAAAGAGTAGTCTTTCATTGAAATCGTTAGATAAATTCGTTTTTCTCGTTAGAGCAATAACCCCAGAATCTACTTTTGGAGGAGGTGAAAAGACTAATGGAGCTACACTGAAAAGGTATTCAGTATTATAAAAGATTTGACAAAGTACTGAAAGAATGCCATAGGCCTTACTTCCTGGTCTTTCACAGATTCTTTTGGCCACTTCTTTTTGGAACATTCCGCAAAAAAAAGGAATTCGATTTCTATTTTCAAGTGTCTTAAATAATATTTGACTTGAAATATTGTAAGGGAAATTTCCAATAATTGAAAAGTTTTCCCCTCCAAAAAAAGTTTTCAATTCCATTTTAATAAAATTTCCAGTGATAATTTTATTTTTCAATGTTGGAAATTTTTTGATTAAGAAACTTACAGCCTCATTATCAATTTCTACAAGTTTTAAATTGATTTTTTTTTTGATTAAAAAGTTTGTTAATACTCCCATTCCGGGACCGATTTCCAAAACATTTTTTCCATGATAAATAAACGGCTGATTGGTGATTTTTTTTGCTATGTTTAAATCATTCAAAAAGTGTTGTCCTAACTTTTTTTTTGGAGTTACAGCTTTCATACTTTTCAATTATGATTTAAAGTTGTAGACTAAATATTGTAACCATTTACCTTATCGAATTATTGGGGAATAATGGAAGATTTGAATAAAACTTTACATTTAAGAATATCATTTTTAGTCAATCATTTCAAACCCAGTATAAGCTCTTAAAGCTTTCGGTATTTTAATCCCACCCTTAACTTGAAAATTTTCAAGTAGTCCAGCAACTACTCTTGGGATGGCAAGTGAACTTCCATTTAAAGTATGAACTAAAGCTTTTTTCCCTTCACTATCTCTATATCTGATTTTAAGCCGTTCTGCCTGAAAACTATTAAATGTAGAAACAGAACTCACTTCCAACCATCGCTCTTGAGCTGCTGAATAAATCTCAAAATCAAAGGTTAAGGCTGAGGAGAAGCCTAAATCTCCACCACACAAATTTAATATCCTATAGGGCAATTCTAATTCATCCAAAATATTTTTTATATGATTTACCATTCCATCTAGAGCATCTCTAGAATTATCAGGTTTTTCAATTCTGACGATTTCGACTTTATCAAATTGATGTAGTCTATTAAGTCCTCTAACATTTGCTCCATAGCTACCAGCCTCTCTCCTAAAGCAAGGAGTATATCCAGTCATACAGATTGGAAGCTCTTTATCACTAAGTAATTTATCTCTATATATATTTGTTAATGGAACTTCCGCGGTTGGAATTAGATACAAGTTATCTTCTTTAATGTGATACATCTGCCCTTCTTTATCTGGAAGTTGACCCGTTCCAAACCCTGATAATTCATTAACTAGGTATGGAACTTGATATTCTTTGTAACCAGCATCAATGTTTTTATCGAGAAAATATTGAATTAGCCCTCTTTGAAGTTTAGCTCCTTTTCCTTTATAAACAGGGAATCCGGCACCAGTAATTTTACTCCCAAGATCAAAATCAATTAGATCGTATTTTGCAGTTAATTCCCAATGTGGTAATGCCTTGTGAGGAAACTCGGGTGTTAAGCCTGCACGAAAAACTTCTTCATTATTGTCATCGTTATTTCCTGAGGGTACAATATCCTCAGGAATATTTGGGATTTGAGTTCTCAACGACATTAAGTCTGCTTCTATCTTATGTATCTGTTCATGCAAATCTTTTGTGACTGTTTTCAAGTTTGAAGTCTCTACTTTTAAGTTATTCGCTTCAACTTTTTTACCTGATTTAAATAATATGCCTATTTCATTTGACAGTTGATTACTTTTTGAAAGAACCCCATCTAATTGAGCTTGGAGGGCGCGACGATTTTGATCAATTTCAAGGAGTTGATCAATAAGTTCGGGGTGTGAAAAATTTCTCTTGGCTAAACCCTCTTTAGCTTTGGTTGGGTTTTCTCTAAGATAAACAAGCGATAACATGTAATTTAATTTTTCATTACAAAGGTATATGAAAGCATTGGATTTCTGATTAAACTAGAGGTATTCTGGAATCAATTTTTGACAATGTCTCTTATCAATATCTAATTGGATCTTTAGCTTTTCAATAGATTCAAACTTTTTTTCTACTCTAATTTTTTCTAATATTTCAAGAGTCATTTCGTGGTCATAAAGGTTTCCATTAAAATTAAATAAATGTGTTTCTATCTGATTATTTTTTGCTGATATCGTTGGTCTAATTCCAATATTCATCATTCCAAAATAGATTTGTTTTTTTAGCTTTGTCCTTACAAGATAGACTCCATTTTGAGGTTTGAGCTTATACTTTTCAAATATTTTCAAGTTAGCTGTAGGGTAGCCAATTCTTCTTCCCAATTCGTCCCCTTTTATTATTTTTCCAGATAAATTAAATGGTCGGCCGAGGAATTTATTAACTAATTTAAAGTCTCCACTTCTTATAGCATTGCGAACTTTGGTTGAACTTACCGAAATCGATTCAATATCTTGGGCAGGAATTTCATCAACCTTAAAATTATAATCTAAACCAAAACCTTTTAGGGTTTGAACCGTGGCCTCCCTATTTCGACCAAAACGGTGATCATAACCAATCATCAATTTTGATACTTTAAGACTGTTTACCAAGATATCTCGTGTAAATTTTATAGCTGACATTCTAGAAAAATCCTTTGTGAAAGGCTGAATAATCAAAACTTCAACTCCTAATTTTTTGAAAATATTTTTCTTTTCGTTTATGGTATCGATCATTTTAATATTAGAGTCCTTTTGCAAGACCATGCGTGGATGGGGAAAAAAAGTAAGTAATATCGTTAGTAAATTTTCTTTTTTCCCCTTTGCAACCATATCAGTGATAATTTTCCTATGTCCAATATGAACTCCGTCAAATGTTCCAATTGTTACAATTGATTCTCTTGAGGGTTTGTATTCCAATATATTTTCAAATACTTCCATCTAAAATTTAGTACTACTTCAAAAGTACATTATAATTGCTTTAAGTTTTGTGGTCTTTTTTTTTTAATTTAAAGGAAAAATAATTGCATTGGTCATTCGACGAGTAATATTACTCTTTCTGTTCATTATTTTATTTTTCATTAACGATATCCAAGCCCAAGATTATTGGTCTAAAGTTGATAAAGAAACACTCTTACCTCAAACATTTCAGGCAAGGGAAGATTGGCATTACTTATCATTGGATAATGATAAATTAAATTCTTTATTAGTAAGTAAAAATACTTCTACCTCCGAGGCTCAGGAAAACAATATATCGATTGAACTTCCAAATGAAAAAGGGATTGAAGAAACATTTTCACTAACCCCTGTTGCTGTTTTATCTCCTGAACTAGCCATACAATTCCCTAGGATTAAAACTTATGTGGGAAGTAGTAAAAGTCGACCAGATGTATCGGTAAGAATTTCATGTACACCGCAAGGAATAAATGCTTGGATGCGTTTTCCAGACGGTAAAAATAGATTTATTCAACCGATTGATAATAATAGAAATCACTTGTCTTATTTACGATCACAGAATAATACGATCAGTAGTTTTGAATGTACTACTCCACTAGACCAAAATTGGACTAAAGAAGAAAAATTAAAACGACGGGGAAGTAGTCTCAGAACCTCCGATAGCCATCTCAAAACATTCAGGTTAGCCATCTCTACTTCAGGAGGTTACACTTCTTATTGGGGAGATGATGATCCTAGTAATGGCAGTAATAAAGAAGATGCTTTTGCTGCAGTAGTTAGTACAATTAATCGAGTTAATGAGATTTTTGAAAATGAATTAGGAATTCACTTGGAGTTGGTAAATGGTTTGGATTTAATTTATGACGATCCTGATAATGACCCCTATACTGATGATTTTGGTTCTGAGGTTCAAGAAACCCTTGATGAGGTATTTGGCTCTCAGAACTATGATATTGGACACTTATTTGCATATTCTACAGCTAGCGGTGGAGGGAATGCTGGTTCAGTTGGTAACGTCTGCATAGATAATAAAAAAGGATCAGCTTATAGTTATCATCCCTTTGAGGGATCATTTAATGATCCTTTTTTGAGCGATCATTTTGATATCGATTATGTAGCTCACGAAATGGCTCACCAATTTGGAGCATTTCACACTTTTGGTTATGAAAATGAATTCGAGGGAGTAAGCTCAGAGCCTGGCAGTGGTTCAACTATAATGGGTTATGCTGGAATTACTGGATCCGACGATGTACAAAGGCATAGTGATCCTTATTTTCATTATCACAGTCTAAAAAATATAAATGATTATGTTCAAAATCAAACCTGCTATACCACAACATTAAATGAAAATGAACCCCCTACCGTAAATGCTGGTATAGATTATACTATCCCAATGGGTACCGCATATGAATTGAAGGCAACTGCGAGCGATCCAGACAATCTAAAATTGTATTACTGTTGGGAGCAATTGGATAGTGGGGAAGTAGGAACTAATAATTTTGGACCTAATTTTCATTTGGGTAGTCAGGCTCGTTCGCTACCACCAACTGAAAGCGCTATAAGGACGATTCCAAGGATGGAGTCAGTTTTGGATGGAAAACTGACAGAAACGAATCCTACAATTGGAAGTAATTGGGAAACAGTTTCAAATATTGAAAGAACTCTAACATGGGGTGTAACTGTTAGAGATTATTTTCCTGCTTTGGCAAATGGAAAAGGTAAAACTACTTCTGATGCTCGAATATTAAAAGTTACATCTAAAGCCGGTCCATTTAAAATTTTATCTCAGTCTGAAGAAGGAATTTTTTGGGAAGGGGGCTCTAGGCAAGTTGTTTCATGGGACGTTTCAAATACAGATCAGAGCCCTATTAATACCAAAAACGTCTCAATTTTAATGTCTAAAGACTCAGGACAGACTTTTAATGAAATTCTAGTTGCCAATACACCAAACGATGGTAATGAAGAAATAACTGTGCCAGCAGATATAAATTCAAATCAAGTGAGAATTAAAATTGTTCCTGATAATTCTATTTATTTCACTGTAAATACTCAAAATATAAAAATTCAACAATCGCCATTTACTTTATTATTTGATAAATATAATCAAGAGATTTGCGAGGAATCAGAAATTATTTTTAATTATAATTATGCAACTTACCTTGGATTTAATGAAGAAGTAAATCTCAGCATAAGAAACTTACCTGAGGGATTAGAAGCTATTTTTTCATCACCTAAATTAATACAAGGCTCGAGTTCGGGAACCTTGAGGCTTTTAGGACTTGAAAATTTATCTAATCAGGATTTAACACTAGAGGTTTTTGCTCTAGGCAGCACAATTTCAAAAACACTTGAGCTAGAACTAAAGGCTTTAAACGATAATTTCTCCAATATTGAACTTTTAAGCCCAACTATGGATGAAGAGGGTATTAGTAGAAACGTTACTTTGACATGGGAGGTTGATAATAGTGCCACTTCTTATATCTTAGAGGTAGCGAAAGATGTAAATTTTTCAAATATTATTGTTTATACCTCCACTATTATGAACTCATATTTTCTTAAAAATTTAGATTTCGCAGAGGAATATTTTTGGCGGGTTAAACCGATAAATATTTGTGGCATTGGTGCCTTTTCTGAAACTAGAGTTTTTAATACAACATTGGTTAATTGTAAAAATTATTACACCTCAAGTCTGCCTCGTCAAATTAGTGATAGTGAAGGGGATTTTCCTGGAGTAACAAATGTCACTGTAGATGTTTTTGATCAAGCTTTAATTGAAGATATCAACGTAAAGATATCTATTGAACATGCCTACATTGAAGACATTTCAATCTATCTAATTGCACCTAACCAAAACAAAATTAAATTATCACAGAATTTAGGAGAAAATTTGGGTAATTATATAAATACTGTTTTTGATCAAGAGTCTTCTAATCCAATTGTATTTGGCCTGCCTCCATTTACTGGTTCATTTAGTCCCATTGAGGACTTATCGGATCTTTATGGTAATGAAATGAAGGGTGAATGGATTATTCAAGTAGAGGACAATTTTGAGGGAACATCAGGAAATTTAACTGACGCTGAATTGCAAATATGCTACAGTGGAGAAATTATTCTAGATACTGATAATGACTCAATAGCAGATTTTAAGGATAATTGCCCATTAATAGCTAATAATGATCAATCTGATATTGATAGAGACGGATTAGGAGACTTATGTGACTTGAATACTCCTAATAATTTTTTACTAACAAAATCAAATCCAACTTGTGCATTGAAGAACAATGGTAAAATAAGTATAAATGGTAAGGCTCATTTTAGCTACAAAGCAGATATTATTGGCCCCAATGGATATTTTTCCCAAAAGATATTTAATCACTTATATGATGCTACAATAAAAAATCTTTCTCCCGGTAATTATTCAATTTGTATAACTTCTGATGAGGAGATCAATTTTGAAAGTTGCTTTAACACCTTACTTGAAAGTCCAGATCCGCTTAACGTTTTAACCGAGTTAAATTATGAAAATCAATCCCTTACAGTTGATCTTTCAGGAGCTACAAACTATGAAATATTACTTAATAATAGCCGTTATAAATTAAATTCAGGAAGACACCAACTTTATTTAAAAGAGGGATTAAATAGATTAGAGATTACAACTAACCAAGAATGTCAAGGAAAAGTGGAAGAGAATATTTATCTATCAGAAGTATCAACTATTTATCCAAATCCAGCTTTTAATTCAGTTAACGTCTTATTTGGTGGACAAGCCAATGACTTTATAATCTCTATTTTCAGCATTCATGGGGATTTAATAGAGCAATTTAAGGAGCAAAATCTCCCTAGTAACCGATCCTTTACTATTCCTTTGGATTATTATCCTAAAGGGGTTTATTTGATCAATATTATTTGTGGAGATAAAATTGAGAATATTAAATTACTTAAGAGATGAAATTAGAGAATTTATTTTTGATATTTACTCTTTTTTTAGCCATTGCCTGTGAAAAAGAAGTAATCATAACCCCAGATCCACCCCTTTTAATTGGACCTATAAATAATAATAGTTGTACCTCTGAGACAATTATTACATCTCAAAAAAGTCAAGTAAACTTTCGTTGGCAATCTGCATTAAATGCAGATGAATATGAATTAGTAATTAGAGATATTCAAACGAATTCAGACATTCAATTAAATACGTTTCGGACATATAGCCCTGTGGTTTTAGACCGTGGTAAACAGTATTCGTGGTGGGTAATCTCGAAGTACAATGCTGATCAAACCTTTTCAAAAAGCATAATTTGGACTTTTTATCTAGAGGGTCCACAGAAGTCAAGTCATTTTCCATTTCCTGCAAATCTATTAAATCCAAAATCTAATGAACAAATAAGTTTGAATGATGGAAAATATATTTTTATATGGGAATCAACAGACCTTGATGAAGACATAATTGAATATGACCTCTATTTAGGGGCTAATCCTGATGAGTTGACTCTATTGGCAGAGAGATTGTCATTAAACTCGATTGAGTTATCGCTAAATCCAAATCAATTCTATTATTGGAAAGTAATAACTAGAGATTCAGAGGGTAATGTCTCAAGTTCGACTGTTAATGGTTTTAAAACTTCTTTTTAAGAGATTTTACCATTAAATAAGTTCATCGATTTTTCAAGTCCTGCCTGGATGAATGAGAAGGCAATCTCCTCGCATTTTATTATACCTCTAACTACCTGATTTTTTTCTTCAGAGTTAAATTCTCCTAGAACAAAATCAATTTGGTTAAAACTTTTATCATCATTCTTAATTCCGAATCTTAGTCTTGGGTAGTTAGGTGTATTAAGATGGGCTTCAATATCTTTTAGTCCGTTATGACCTCCATCACTTCCTTTTCCCTTAAGTCTAAGTTTAGCAAGGGGAAGATGGAGATCATCAGTTACTACTAAAATATTTTCAATGGCTATGTTTTCTTTTAAAGCCCAGTATCGAACTGCTTTACCACTTCGATTCATTAAAGTAGACGGTTTGATAAGAATAATTTTTTTCCCTTTAAAACGTAATACACCTTTTTTGCAAAGCTTAGATTCTTCCATATCAGTCTTATACTTTTCAGCAATATAATCAATCACTTCAAATCCAATATTGTGACGCGTATTTTTATAATCAGCACCAATATTTCCTAAACCAACGATTAAGAATTTTCTCATGTCAATCGATTTTGATTTACCCTTAAGCCAACGGAGGATCATCTTGTAAAAATAAAAAAAGCATCTCATCTAAGAGATGCCTTAATTTAAAATCAAATATTATAAAAATTATTCTGCGGGAGAACCACTTTTAGTTTCTTCTACTTCTCCTTCCTCAGAATCCTCAGTTGTTTCATCCTCTAATTCCTCAACTTCAATTGAAGCTCTTGAGGTTCTCACTTTACATACAACCGTATTGTCGGGGTGTAAAATAGTATAATCACTAGATTTAAGCTTTTCAATTATAAGCTTATTACCCAATTCAAGTTCAGAAATATCGGCCTTTATGAAGTCTGGGAGATTTGAAGGAATCGCCCTTACCCTAAGCTTCCGTTTATTAATAGATAAGACACCACCGCTAATTATTACTCCTGGTGCGGAACCTTCAAAAATCAATGGAATTTCCATAGTAACAGGTTTGTCGTCAAAAATCTGATAGAAATCAGCGTGAAGAATCTTGTCACTAACAGGATGAAATTGGATATCTTGTAAAATGGCATTAATTTTTTTACCTCCTTCTAAATTAATTACCACTGTGTGGGCATTTGGGGTGTAAACTAATTTACTGAAATCAAGTTCGTTTGCAGAAAAATGGATTGGATTTTCTCCTCCATATAGTACGCAAGGAACCTTATCAGCATTACGTAGTGCTTTAGTAGCTAATTTGCCTACGCTTTCTCTTTTAGATCCTTTTATTGTAATAGATTTCATTTTTGATTAATTTATATTATGTAGTTGTTACTAATAGATTTGTTGTGGTGAACATTGTGCATAGTCGTTGCAAATATTTTTGCACAACTTAATATTTTAATTTTTTTACTTTTCAACTTTGATGGGATAGTATCGGAGACTATTAGTTCCTCTAAACGAGATTTTTCAATTTTATCATATGCATCTGCAGACAGCAAGGCATGTGTACATATTGCTCTAACAGATAATGCTCCCCTTTCCATCATCAAATCGGCAGCCCGAGTAAGTGTACCAGCAGTATCAACCATATCATCAACTAAAACTACATTTTTACCAGTTACATCACCAATGAGCTCCATATTAGTAATTACATTTGCTTTAGCTCTTTGTTTATAACAAATGACAACGTCAGACTCTAAAAACTTAGAATAAGCGTATGCTCTTTTTGAACCCCCCATGTCTGGAGAGGCGACAGTTAGTTTATCTAAATTAAGTTGTTGCAAATAAGGTATGAAAATTGCCGAAGCAAATAGGTGGTCAACAGGTTTTTCAAAGAAACCCTGAATTTGATCTGCGTGTAAGTCCATTGTAATTATCCTTGTAGCACCTGCAGATTCAAGAAGTTTAGCAATCAGTTTAGCACCAATCGGCACTCTGGGTTTATCTTTTCTGTCTTGGCGAGCCCATCCAAAATATGGTATAACCGCCGTGATGTGTCTGGCTGAAGCTCTTTTCGCAGCGTCTAGCATCAAAAGCATTTCCATAAGATTTTCTGAGCTAGGATGTGTTGAACCCACAATAAAAATTCTAGCACCTCGCACAGATTCTTCAAAAGAGGGTTGAAATTCCCCATCGCTGTAGCGTGAAAAGTTTACCTGACCTAGTGGCAAACCATATTCATCAGCTATGGCAGTAGCTAATTCAAATGACTGGTTGCAACTGAATAATTTTACTGGGGTTTTCAATGGTTAGTACTTTTTTGGATTGCAAATTTATAAATAAAATCAAGTCGTTAATGCTTATTCATCAATAATTTAGAATGAAACTTCGTTAAAATTATTAATTTTAGCTTCGCTGCCTTGGTGGCGGAACTGGTAGACGCGCTGGATTCAAAATCCAGTTCTTTCGGGAGTGTGGGTTCGATTCCCACCCAAGGTACTAAACGGGAGATATCTGAAAAGTTGTCTCCTTTTTCTTTTTTTAATCCTTGTAACTCATTAATTTTCTGATAGATAAATTCAAATCCTTCTTTGAACTTTGGGGTTCGATACTTTTTGCCATCAAATTCTATACTTTAGCTTTAGGTTAAACAAAAAAATTAGAGAAAAAAATGGATTTAATAAATTTAATTTAAGCTAACTTCTGGTTAACACTAATATTTCAAATAAGCCTGTTTGATTTATTTAAAAAGTTATAGTTTTTGGCATATTATATTTCAAAAAAAAAATTAAATATTAGCTACTTTTAGCCCCATGAATAGAAAAACATATTATCAATTATTTTTATTATTACTTTTCAGTTGTTCAAAAGCTGAAAAAGAGGTTCAAGAAGACTTATATCTCTCAGATACAACTGAATCGACAACCGAAAATAGCTCAAACATCCAAAATACAACCAAAGATTCTGATAATGGAGGAACTATAGCTGAGGATTCTACTTCAACTACTTCTAATGAGCAAATTGAGGGTAATGGAATTGTAACTAAAGATCGACCGCTTGAAAAATATTTGACAATAAATAAATCTATTACCTATCAAAAAGTTGATGGATTTGGCGCTGGAATAAAGCGAAGGACAGAAGATTTATATAGGCTTCCTAGCTCTTTGAGAGAGAAAGTTGAAAAACACTGTTTTCAAGAATTAGAGGTAAATATGATACGTTTTTTTATATATCATGATTTGGAACCTATTAACGATAATGACAATCCTCTTGAATTAGACGAAAGTAAGTTGGATTGGACTCCTTTTGACAGCGATCCAAATAAAAATAGGACTCGATTTGTAGGTGAGGCTTTAAATAATGCAATGTTTTTAAGTGTAAATGGATTCGATCATATAATTGGAAACTGTAATAGTCCCCCTGGTTGGTTGAAAACTAATGGAAAACACAACGGTGGTGGAACACTAATAAATGGAGGTGAATCGGAGTACAGTGAATTTCTAATTGCTACGCTAAATGGACTTAAAACAAGATATGGAATTAATATGACTGCAATTTCTCCTACCAATGAGCCAGATTATGAAGTTGCTTATGAGTCTATGGATACAACGCCAACCGAATTGTCTAGCATTATTTTGAATCTTGATGATCGTCTTGATCGGGAAGGCTTGAGCGATATAAAAATTGTTTCTCCGGAGTGTTTTAGGGTACATCAAAATTCAGAAAGGTCTACAACAACATATATCAATGCGATGTTTGCTGATGAAAAGGTTAAAAATGTAGTCGATATTGTTGCTACTCATACTTATGCAGATCCCAATCATAATGCTAATTGGAGGTTATTAAAACAGGCGGCATCTGATAAGCCTGTATGGGTTACTGAGTCAGGAGTCAATCGAAGTTTAGATCAATCTATGAGTGACGCTGCTAACTACATCAAGTGGATTATTAGAGGGTTTAATGAGGGTGGATTGACAGCATATATGTTACATCTTTTTTATGGTGAGGCAGAGGAAAGAGGCTATTCTAGTCTAGTTGCTTGGACACCTTCAGGGGAAATAATTTTACCAAAAAGATATTATTCCTTAAAACACTTTGCTAATCTTGTTAAGCCAGGGTATTTCAGGATTTCAGCTGATTTAAGTGAGGCAAATATGTTTGTAGTTGCATTTAAATCTCCAAATGAGGACAAAGTAGTTTTACAAATATTTAACCAGGGTATTGAACAGAATTTATCGATTGACGTAATTCCAGGTTCAAAGTCAATTCAACATATTATTACCTCTGACAATGAGGGAGAAGATTTTATTTCAAAAAATTACTATTCCCCTGATAAGAATTACTTTAACTTAAATGTTCCATCAATGACACTGAACTCGATTATTTTCAAACTGAATTGATGGCAAAACATATTATTGATTCTCCATAATTTGACTATCAATCTTTTTGCCAAGGCTATCCATTAATTTATTATATGATTTTAAATGTGATAAATTATTCATTTGTAAAGGGTCTAAATTATTTTCATAAATCATTCTATCTAAAATCTTATCTCCAATATTATATTTCCATTCAGAGTAGAAAAAATTATCAGACATATAAGTGTCACCATTTATATATCTAGAAAAAGCAAATGTTTTAGTTATTTTATTTGGGTCATTTAAATTCTCTACTAATGAGTTTCCTTGAAGATTTTTGGGGCCATTTATATTTAGGAGTTCACAAATAGTAGGGTATAGGTCAACTAATTCAGCAAATGAATCAGATTGAGATGATTTTGTTAATCCTGGAACTTTAATTATTAATGGTACCTGTAACTCTGTCTTGAAGAGACTATGCTTTGACCATCTGTTATGTTCTGACAAGCTGAAACCATGATCACTAGTTAAAATTACTATTGTATCCTTTGCAAGACCCAATTCATCCAAAGCAGTTAAAACACGACCGATTTGAGCATCAATATAACTGACACAAGCATAATAAGCATGAATTAGTTTTTTTGCAAGCTTTTCCTCTACATCAACATTTTTGGTAATGTCTTTATATGCAGTCAGTTCATACCATGTCTGAGCTCTTTTAGGAGCCGTAGATGGAAAATCTTTGTTAATGGGAAATTTAATTTCAGTTGGATCATAAAGATCCCAATATTTTTTGGGAGCATTAAAAGGAAGATGAGGTTTTACAAATCCACTAAATAGCAGAAACGGTTTCCCGTCATCTTTTAATTTTATAAGATCAGAGATAGTTTTTGTTGCAATTTGACCATCAAAATAGGCGTCATCATCCACCATAGCCGCTTCATAAGCTGGCACCTCTTTTTTCGATTTTTCGTTTTCGATATTTTCCTCTAGTTTATAATTTCTCCAAGTTACTTCTTGAGGAGGGTCCCAAACCTCTGACCAGGTGTGTTTCATGTCAGCTGAATTATGTGATACTTTTCCATTACTTATTGTAGTGTATCCATTATCCTTAAGTAATCCAGAAAGCGTTATAGCATCTGGCATCTCCTCATCAATTCTTGAGAAATAATTTACAAAACGGGTTTTATTTGGACGAAACCCTGTAAGTAAACTTGCACGCGAGGCACCACATACTGGAATATTACAAAAGGCATTGTTAAACTGTACTGATGATTTCGATAGTTCTTCAATATTTGGCGCTATAATATGTTTTTTCCCATAATTAGGCAGCTCAGGTCTTAAGTCATCTACAATAATAAAAAGGACATTTTTTGGTTTTTTTTCCTGTGAAAAGATTTGCTGTGAAAAAATAAATAGTGACAGAAAAATTATGGATTTAAAGAATTTATATTTCATATTTAAAATTTTGAACTTGAGATTTATCTCAAGTTTAATTTATTGTTGGGTTAAAATCATTTTTTTAATGGCGTAATAGGCAGGTTTCGGGTTTAATTTAGAATCAAAAATGAATCGATGTTTATTATGATGAGGACCTGGTTTACCATCTACCATACCCCAAGTATTAAAAGTAACAACACCATGATCTTTTTTTGAAAGTAAGACACCTATTATATTTGCATAAGCTTTAGCCTGCCTCTGAAGTGCTTCATTTGAATTATTTCCATCCTCAATTCGGTAATCCATTTCAGTTACATGGAAATCCAAATCGTTTTTATGTGCCCAATCGATTAAATCGCCTAAAAATTTTAATTGTGAACTATCATTCGCTAAAGGTTGATCGCTCCTAAGGTGTGCTTGCCATCCTAGACCATTTATTCTCAGTCCTTTTGATTTTAGGTAAAGAATCGTTTTCTTTACTTGCCTCCACATTTTGGGCTCCATTCCCCCATGCTGGTTGAAAACCAAACTGATGTTGGGTGCATAACGATTGGCAATTTCAAAAGCCTTTATTATATAGGAGGGATAACCATTTTCATCTCTCCCAATTTGTGTCCACGGGTTTTCCCATTTATCCATTCCTGGTTTTTCTTTAAACCAATTTCCTTCTCTTGTTATCGTCTCATTTACTACGTCCATCCACTTCACACTCGGCTCTTGATTCATTTTTTTACACAGGGCTGTGAAATATTCAGTCATATTTTTTTCGAGTTCTTTTGGGGTTCTATTATCTGCTTTTGCCCATCTCGAAGCTTGTGGGCTCACCGGACCGTGTATCCTTAATTTAATTTGGTATTTATCTGCAAAACTTAGATAATCATCTATTAGGGTCCAGTCCCATACTCCAGGGGAAGGATGAACTCTAACTTGTTTTGCGCAATTCTCGGGAGTTGAGTAAATAAATTCTCCTAAGAATAGATCTGATACTTTTGTATTTAGCTGATCATGATTTAAAGTTGCCCCAATGACTACATTATTGTTATCGTAATTATTTTGATCTAATAATTTTTGAATACCAATTCCAAATTTACTTTTGGGTTTATTGATAAGGGTTTTCTTTGGAGGACTTAAAAAAGCCAATCCATCTGCTTTAATTTTCTTGTAAATACTATCATATCCATCGACTTGTATCAAATTTTCTGTTTCTAAGGGATCTTTAGAATAATCAAATAATTCCTCTTGAATGATATCTTTTTCACTTATTTCTTTCCCAATTTTTGATTTATTGATCCAAAGGGTATACCTGTAATCTGATGATCTAAAGCTGTAGCCCATATTTTGATTTCTTAGGTACTGGCTAACTGCATATTCTTTAACGGACTGAACTGAGCCATCCATTAATGGCAAGAGTGATTTGCCATCCAATCCATTATGCAAAGGAATATTGGCTAGTTCACAAAGTGTTGGAAAAATATCGACAAATTCAGTTGGGGAGTAAACCTTTCTAGGTGTTTGATCTTGAGGGGCATATATAATTAGAGGGGATCTAGTGGCCTGCTCAAAATTGGAATGCTTATTCCACAAACGGTGATCACCCAAATGATAACCGTGGTCTCCCCAAATAACTATAATGGTGTTGTCCATTAATCCTTTTGCATTTAATTTCTTTAAGATTTTTCCTATTTGAAAATCGATAAAAGTTACACATGCATAATAACCGTGGATTAATTCTCTTTCTAAATTATCATCCAGTTGTAATTGTCTATTTTCATCTAATTTATAGTCCCAATCAGGTGCTGAAAATGAGCGCATTTCACCGGAATTGTGATACGATAATCTACCTGTATTCTTTGCCCTTTCTCTAAACTCGGCTAATGGCATACGTTCCCTCTTATAAAGATCCCAATATTGTTTTGGGGCGGAAAACGGAAGATGGGGTTTTCTAAAACCAACTGCCAGGAAAAATGGAGATTTACTGTCTTTGGTCAAATCATCAATCATATCAACTGCCTTAGCTGCAATAACTCCATCTGCATATGCCTGATCAGGTTTATCACTAAATGAGACGGGTGGCTTATATTTATTTTTTAGTGATTCGCCTAGATTGCCATTTCTGCTTATGCCATCTTTTTTTATGATAGAATTAATGTTAGCCTTTATTTTTTCATTTTGATAGTCTCCAAGAGTAGGGGGTCCGAAGGGTTTGGGGTAAGATAGCTGGTGAGGCTTAACAAATGGAATACTCCATGAAGGGGCATCGCTTTTTTTATCTACTCCCCTGGGGTCGAATATTTTTCCAACTCCAGCAGTAATAAATCCCATGGCTTTGAAATGTTGTGGAAGGGTGACAATATTAGGCTTCTTATCCCTCATTTTGGTATTTAAATCGTAAACCTTGGTATAATCTGGACGTTTTCCTGTCAAAAGACTTATCCTAGACGGACTACAAATTGCTTGTTGTGTGTGATTATTTAAAAATAAGGTTGACTTACGCGATAAGAAATCAAGATTAGGTGTTATAGCCATCGCATCACCATAGCTTCTTATAGTTGGTTTTAAATCATCAACTGCGATGAAAACAATATTATAGGAAGTATTGTTTTGAGCTTTACTAAATGTCAGAAACAATAAGTAAATCACAACAAATGTATTTCTGTATTTTTTCCTTGATGAAATTAGAACCAATTTATTTCAAGTTATTATCTATGTTAATTTTATTGAAATGACTTAAAAAAAAACCCGCCATTTTAAAAAATTAGCGGGTTTTAAAATACTTAATCATTAAAATAATTTGACAATAAAGAACTAATTACTTAGTATCAGCTTCTTTTCTTGCTTTGTTACTCAGACTCATGACCTTATTCGCCATTTTTTTTCCAAACCGATCAGTTAGTTTATTTTTAGCGTTCACATATTCTTCAGTATAAACCTCTCTTTTTTGCTCTTGTGAAAGTCCTTTGCCTCTGATTTTTTTCGATGCGTTTACCACGCGATCTAAAAAAACTTGATTAATAAAAGCCGTGTCCTCTTCTGTAAGTTCCATATTTTTTGCAACATAATCTGAAAATAGTTTTGCTCTATCTACTTGATATTTATTTGCAGTTTGTGCAAGGCCAACTATAGGCAAAGCAAGAAAAAGAATTAAAAATAATTTTTTCATTTTAAATACTTTAATCAATTAATTCGTTAGTGTTGATTTCATCCGTTGGAAAAGGTAAAAACATAACTTTACCTTCATCTTCTGATAGAATAAGATCTCTGTTGGCTACATAATGAGCAGTACCAATTTTATCGTTATTTGGTTTAATAGTATTCTCCAAGAAATATTGGAAACCTCTTCTTCTGTTATTATGTGCATCCTGTCCCTCTCCTAAAAGTTCAAACTTATACTCATCCATAATTGCGTTTCTAAATGATGCTTGACCTTGACTATATTCAGCTCGAGCAGTTACTCCTGCCCTAGAAAGAACTTCATTAAGATAAATCATTTCCTCACCATTTTGAAGTTCATTTGATATTTCGGCTAACATCAAAAGTAAGTCAGCATAACGATATATAAGAATATTTTGACTGTTGTATTGTTGGTTATGAGAAGTGTCTTTTTCAACAAATTTAAAGAAGTAGGGATGTGCATTCCTGAAGTTATTTCTATTTTGTCTAACAGGCCAAACCTCAACTGGGTTACCATTATCTGCACGATTCCAAGAAGATAAATAAGTCCCAGCAATTCGATTGTCATTAGGGTAAGTAGCTACGTGATAATCATAAAAAGTTGCAAGAACACTGAACCATCCAAAATGCATCCCCATTTTATATTTAAATGGAGTATAGTTTCTTCCCATTTGAGAATTAGCTGCAGCTTCAGAAATTTGAAGCTCAAAAATTGATTCCGTAGAATTTTCTCCATCAGTACTAAAAAGGCTACCAAAATCGCTAACTAAAGTATATTGTCCGTAAGCTTTTTTCGCTTCATTATAGGCCTCTTGCCAATAGTTACTAATCGATGGATCAGCAATCGTTGCATTGGTAGCCATAGTCATATACAATTTTGCCAATAACATTGAAGCAGCGTGTTGTTTAGGATAACCCTTGCCAGCATCCCCATTCATAAGGCTTTGAGCCATTTTAGCATCCGAAACAATTTGAGCATAAACTTCAGCCTGAGTAGATTTAGCTTTATTAAGGTTATCAGATGAGGGTAATTCTAACCATAAGGGAATGTCTCCCCACAAACGAACTAAATTAAAATAGGACCATGCTCTAATAAAATATGCATGACCAGCTACATCATTAATAGGGTCAAGTGCATCATTTTCATTGATTGCTACATATGAAATTATTGCATTACTCCTAGCAATTGCAGAGTAGAGTCCCCGCCATAGAAATGCTGAATCAGCATCTAGAGTAGGCTTTAATGAAAATAAGTTAGCATTATTTACATTGTTTACATTGTTACCATTTTTTCCGGTACCAAATAGTCCTGAAAAACCATTTACTACGAAATACCTTCTTTCTTGGGCATCATAATTGGTTAAGGCTTCATAGGCGCCGTCCCTTGCAGCTGCAGCTGTATTGGGGTCAGTGTATATATTACTATCAAGAAAAATTGGTGATTCATCAAGATCACAGGAAAGATAAATTCCTGAAAGCATTATAAATAATAGGGCTTTGAAGTAATTTGATATATTGTTTATTATAAATTTTTTCATGATTTCGTATATTAAAAGTTCATGTTAATTCCTACCAAAATATTCTTAGCGTTTGGAGGACTGTGCCAATCCACACCTTGAATAAGACCTGTCCACATAAAGCTTGTGACCTCAGGATCGAAGCCAGTATAGTCTGTCCAAGTAAACAAGTTTTGACCAGTAACATAAACACTTAGTTTTGACGGTTTAAATGCTGACGTACCTCCAAAGAACTGATTCACAGGAACATCATAAGCCAATGTTACATTATTTAATCTAAGGAAACTTCCATCTTCTAAAAAGTTGTCAGTCATTGTCCTTCTGTTTATATGTTTTTGATACCCAACTTTTGGATAAGTAGTATTAGGGTTTTCAGGGGTCCAAGCGTTAAAATAGGCATCTGACATTATATTTCTAGCAAAGTTTCCTCCCTCAGCCATTGCTGTCCCTAGTTGTGGTGTTGCTCCATTAGCTATTTGATTACCTTCAACACCATTAAATAGCATACTTAAAGATAAATTTTTGTATGAAGCATTAATGTTAAATCCATAAACAAAGTCAGGATTAGGGTTCCCAATAATCGTCCTATCTAATGTATTTACCTCGCCATCACCGTTTGAATCAATAATCTTGAGATCACCTGGCTCAGACATAACACCATCAATTAGATACATTTGATCATCCTGTTGAAAGATACCATCAGTTTTCCAACCATAAAAAAGCGCAGCTTCCTCACCATCAATAAATGCATTTGCAGGATGAGAAAAATGTTGGCCTCTACTTATTGACTGGCCTTGATAAAAAGCTCTTTTCTCTAATTTTCCATCAATCAAAATATCAGCAGGTGGCAAACCTAGATTTACAATCTTAGTTCTATTAAATGCTATGTTTCCACCTATTGAAAGGTTTAAGTCCTCGCTTTCCAATGCTGCTATATCAAGTCCAAGTTCAATTCCTTTGTTCTCAAGCTCCCCTCTGTTTAGAGAAATATTAGAAAAACCTGATGAGGTAGGTATTGGAGCAACTTGAAGCAGATCTTTTGTAGTCTTATCGTACACATCTACAGTTCCAGAAATCCTACCATTTAAAATTCCAAAATCAACTCCAACATTTATTTGCTCCGTAGTCTCCCAAGTTAATTGATCATTAGCAATATTATTTAAGATTAAAGGAATAGTAGTTCCATTACCAGGAGTACCATATAATACGCTTGGATCTGAACCGAAATTTGAAAGGGTTGCGTATGATCCTATACCATGATTTCCAATTTGACCCCATCCTGCCCTCACTTTAAGGTTAGAAAAAAGATCCAAATCTTTTATAAAATCCTCACTGCCTGCTCTCCAAGCAAAGGCAAATGAGGGGAAAAAGCCATATCTGTTGTCTTCACTGAATTTTGAGACCCCATCTCTCCTGAAAGTTGAGGTTAAAACATATTTGTCTCTAAATGTGTAATTAAATCTTCCCAATAATGAAAACATCTTTTGGTCTTGTGCAATATACGCTAAGGGGGTTGTGATGTTGGACCCTAAAAAAGGTTGCCTTACGGTTAACTGAGTAGAATCAAAATTTGTTACTATGTAAACACTTTTTTCAACATCTCTGACATCATAAGTTACACCAAGTGTTGCATTTACTCTATGATTTTTATTAAAGTTTCGGTTAAATCTCAAAAAATTATTAACCTGATAAGACTTTTGATTTAAACCGTTTAGCACTAACATTCCGTTATTAACTGCTCCTTGGAAGGTTGTTACTCCATAAAAACGTCTTCTGTCTTTACTTCTCATATTTCCTCCAGCCTTGAATTCGTATGAAAGACCTTTGATAGGGAAATCATATTTTACAGACAAAGAACCAATAAGTCTATCCTCTACTGATTCGTCATGATAATCATCTATCCAAGTGTAAGGGTTTGCATTAAAGTCATCGTCATCTTGTGCTAAATCAGGATCGGTAAAGTCATCTATTATACTTGGATTAGCCGGTCTAAAAGAAAGAATATTTCTTACAAAACTTTGCTTGTTTCCAATTAGGTCCCCACCTTCAGAAAAATCTGATTCAGAAAAGAAAGCACTAAATCTAGCCTCAACTTTTAAATTATCAGTAACATTTTGGTTAACATTAATTCTGATGTCTCCCGATTTAAAACCTGAATTTTTTACAAGTCCAGCTTGGTCATTGAAACCTGCTGAGATATAATAGTCTCCCTTCTCACTCCCTCCAGATACAGAAGCTCCAAAATTTGTGCTTTTACCAACTTGTAAAACTTCATCTTGCCAATCAGTCAGTGAAGCCGGTTCAGCTTGTAATACATTACCTGAATAACCAAAAACTGTTCCGTCAATTACCTCCCAATTTCGAGGGTTGCCTGCCCAGTCTTGAACGTCATTATCGTAATTTATGTAATCCATAGGGTCAAGAACATCAATCCTTTTTGAAAGACTTCTGAATGAAGAACTATAAAATACATTTATATCATTTTTATCTTTTTTACCTTTTTTAGTTGTAATTAAAACTACACCATTAGCTCCCCTAGAACCATATATAGCTGTAGCTGATGCATCTTTTAGTATTTGCATACTTTCAATATCTCTAGGATTTATACCATTTAGTCCATTTTGCTGCTCTTGGCCAGTATTTCCAAAACCACCTGTTCCTTGAGTTCCTTCTCCAGCAGATGAGATAATAACACCATCAACAACATAAAGAGGCTCGTTATTTCCTCTTAAACTGTTTGTTCCTCTTATTCTTACACTAATTCCTGAGTTAGGATTAGCTGCGTTTTGTGTTACTTGAACACCAGCAGCCCTACCTTGAAGTAATTGATCAATAGTAACGGATTGTCTAGCAATATTGTCCTCCACTTTCACAGAAGCTACGGACCCTGTTAGATCCCGCTTTAATACTGTTCCATATCCGACAACTACTACCTCGTCAAGCTCAGATACGTCAGGACTTAAATTTACATTAACTGTACTTTTTCCAGTAATATTGACTTGGCTTTCAAGAAAGCCAATGTAAGAAAAAATTAGTGTGTCAGATCCTTCAGGGATATTTACACTGTAATTACCATCAAAATCAGTAATAGATCCAACTCCATCTGATCCTTTAACAGATACCGTTGCCCCAGGAAGTGGGTTTCCTGTATCGTCAAAAACCACTCCACTAACAATGGAATCTTGGGCCATTATTAATGAGGGTAACATTAAAAGTGTTATTAAAAACTTTTTCATTTGTTTGGTTTAAATTAATTGATCAAAATTAACTAGTCGCTAACCTTGAACTTACAACTTTTGGTTTATTTTTTATAATAAATTAATCAATAATTGGAAAATCTTTGTTCTGGTCTATTTCCTTTATAGGAGTTTGTAAGCTTTAGTTTTCATTAATTAAATTAATCAACTCTAAAAGAAAAGACTATAGAGTAAGAGCTATTGTTGTTAGAATCAGTTGCTTTAACTCTCCAATAATAACTTTTTCCTGAACTAACTTGTACTGACTTAAATTTAGCTGAAAGATTTTTGTTTGAGGAAATAGGCTCTTGTAATCCATCAGTTTTATCAATATAAAGGTCATAAGTAAGGGATGAATTTTCTGGGTGAGACCCATCCCAGCTTAATTCAACCGATGAAGTACTTGATGAGTATACATGACCAGAAGAGGGAGATATTAGAGTTGATGGATAAGGGGGATAGTTACTTATTCCATTCCCTGATAAATAGAATTTCCAAGTAGAAGATTCAGCAGTTTTGGATGTGCCATTCCTTTTTGAAGTAACCTTCCATGAGTATGGCTTACCATTGCTTAGTGTAACCGCTTTGTTTGTAGACGTTATGTTTGTTTGATTGATTACTTGATTAGAATTTAAATTAGTAATTCTAAGATCATAACTATCTGTATTATTTCCTGCAGTCCATTGAAAGTTTACACTACTTTGTGAATCACTTACAGATGTTCCTTCCTCACAGACTTTGTTGTTCGTCGGACTTGTTAGCATTGCCACTGAGGGAGGATCAACTGTTTGAACTGGAGGGGTGATTACATCATCACTACCACCATCACCTCCACCTCCACAAGAAATTATGAAAAGGGATGCAAACGCAAAATATTTGAAAAACACCTTTTTCATTCTCTAACTATTTTAACTGTTTTATCAACTGTTTTACCGCTTAATTGAATCAGGTAAATCCCTTTTGAAAATTCTTCTAAATTGATTTTAACCTTTCTGCTAGATTGAATTTCGTTACAACTCGTTTTAAGGATATTACCATCTCCATCAATTACTCTAATATCTACAGTACTGTCTTTTCCATGAATATATAGGTTTACATTATCCTTTGTTGGGTTAGGATAGAACTCTACTTCTTCACTTATAAATACTTCCTCTGTGTATGATCCTTGGCAAGATTTATTAGTCCTAACCATTAGAAAGTTTACACCTTTTTTAAGATCAATTTTAGGATTTGAATGGTCAAAATCTTTTTCAATACCATTGTGAACGATAGTATATTTGTTTGAGCCACTTAGATCAAATGAAATAGACTTATTAGCATTATCAACTCTCGATGAAGCGGATAGTGGAGCTGGTTCAGATATATTAATATCAAAACACTGATTATAACCACTCTCACCTTCAACAGTGAAACAAAGGTTGTACTGACCAGGATTTAAATTTGAAATAGATTTAGAGTATCCGCCTGATGGATCTAAGATATGAGTCTCATTTCCATTTATTGTTAGCATGTAGTTTAAATTCTCATCCAGAGCTGAAACGGCTATTGAACCATCGGATGAACCTCGACAACTTAAATTTTCAATTGAAATAGAAAAATTATCATTAGGAAGAGAGAATATTTTTTTACCGTTTACATCATTGGAATTTGAGTATGGATCATTTGGATTGGCATCATTTTGATTAATTACTCCGTCTTTGTCTGAATCATAAATTAGCTCTACAACATCATAATTAATATCATTTGCTGAACCTTGATAACCACTTCTCATTTGAACAATCTCATAATAACCGTCCCCATCTAAATCAACCGGTATTTTGAATCCTTTGAACCATCCCGACGGATCAATAAACCCAGACGAATTCTTATGATTTTCTGGAAACACAACCTTTGTTGGAATAAATTTTTTTCCATTATTTATAAAAATAAAATAGTTGTAATCTCTACTTGACATTTGATCAGCTCCAGTAGAATTGAAATACCAGCCATTTTGGGGGACTATATCCACATCTCCATCATTATCGAGATCGACTACGTGGATCCCATTAGCATGGTTATATGACAGGTCATAATTAAAATTATCGGAATCCATGACTCCATTATGATTATTACTTAAATCTATATTGAAATCTTTATATGAGGACCAACCTATCCATTTGCTTGTAATATCTGCTCCATCATGGTCAAAAACTCTTATGTGGCCCTGTTTATAGGTGTAATTTTCCATGAATAATAAAATATATTCATATTCATCATCTTCATCCAAATTTTCTACAAATACGCACCAGTCATCAGCAATTACATAGTCCTGATCAATTCCTTCAAAAATATTAACAGTATTATATGAACTAAAATCTATTTGATCATTAATATTAAAATTCAATATTTCAAGAGATAAAAATTGGTGTGCCTCTTCATGTAAATCATATGAAGATTGATAACCGTGATTTTCCCAATATTCGTCACCTGAAAATCCAATATGGTTTCCATGTTTATACTTTTGTCTAAATAGTGGTAAATATAGTTTACCTCCTTTCTCATATACCAAATTAGAGTCAAAGGAGTTAGGATATTTTAGAAACTCCTCCCTGGTAAAAGCAAAATTTAAACTGAAAACTTTTCCTTCCTTTGAATCATTTATATCATAATACCTGATTATGTATGTTTCTCTTTTGTTATTTATCGAAGTAGTATTTGCTTTTGTATTATAAGCACTTGATATAACTTCATCAACTCCATCTCTGTCAATATCAAAAGCTGTTGAATTATATCTATTCAACGGGCACTTTTTAAACTCCCCATATTGAAATGTATCATCAATTTGATATTCTTTGAAGCCATTACCTGTATTGATAAATAATTTCTCGTGCGTGTTATTAGGACAATCATCAATATAAAAATCCGGCTGATACCCATCTCTTCCGTGATAATTTTGAGTATGATGAAAAATGTCTAATAACCCATCACCATTAAAATCTGAAACACTTCTATGAATTTGCGCAGCATCTCCTCTAACAAAAATTGAATAATCTTCGTTATATTCAAAAGATATTTTTCCATTATTATTTTTTTGAATTAAAAGAGTAGCAAATGAACCAACTTCAGGATCACTACCAACTGGTATAACAAGATCAATTAGCCCGTCTCCATTCCAATCAGAGCTATAATTCATATATCTGTTAAGAAAAATCTGTCTATCTTTTGTAAAACCAGATTTTTGAATTGCAAGATCAATCAGCCCTTGCATATTTTCAATTGTATTTTTGTGAACCTTACTTACTTTAATTTCATCTAATGTCCTGGTTTGATCATTTTCTTCATTACCCCCTGATTCATTACCCTCATTTACATTTACAGTCAAGGTGATATTTTTAGAGAAGGCTTCATAATTATCATCTTCCGCTTGATTAAGTGTTATTTGGGTAGTTCCTGGTCCAACCAAAGTAACAGTATTTCCAGATACAGTAGCTACACTTAAATTGGAAGAACTGTATGTAATTAAACCATTGCTTCTGGAGCTTGCATTCATATTAAATTGTGAGTCATCTAAATTTTTACTAATGTTTTCAAAACCAATTAATGACGCTGAAGCGCTATGCTTACTATTATTTCCTGATGTTACAGTCAAGGTTATATTCTTAGAAAAGGCTTCATAATTATCATCTTCCGTTTGATTAAGTGTTATTTGGGTAGTTCCTGTTCCAACTAAAGTAACAGTATTTCCAGATACAGAGGCTACATTTGGGTTTGAGGAGGTGTATGTTATCGAACCAGTGCTATTGGAACTTGCAATAATATTAAAATCTGGGTCATCAATATTTTTGCTAATGTTTTCAAATCCAGTTAAAGATTCAGCAGCACTTTTTTTGCCAGAGCTTACTGGATACTCATAAGCCCCGATATCAGGATTAACTCTAATCTTACTATTTATATCGTAGAGGGGGATATTATTGTTTTGAACCCCATTATCAACCAGATAACTACCCTGTGGTAATTCAAAATTAAATCCAGCGGAATTTTTGAATAAACTCTCTTTCTGTGATCTTTTATCTACATAAAAACCATTTGGGAAAAATGATATTTCGGTATTAGAAACCTCTCCAAAAGCCAAAACATTATTTGACCCTGTAACAGCATTTGGATTATTCTGAGTATTTATACTGAAAATTTGAAATGCATTATCCGTGGCTTGTTTTGCCCAGCTTACATTATTAAAAACTTTCACATTATATGAACTATGGATTGTTATACCAGAAGTGCCCTGACGACCGTGATTAAGTGCATCTTTCCAGTCTACGCCATAAGTTGTATTTACATTTGTTGGGACTTCACCATTTTCAAAAATGGTATTGTTAGCAACAATAGAATTATTGGTTTTATGTACGACAAGACCATTAAGCCCGTTGCCATACGATATATTATTAGCAAAGTAAAAAGTTCCTTTATATTGACCATTTGGGTTTTGGTCATTAGCTCCTGATCCATTGCTATTATTTCGAGTTATGTAACAACCTGATCCATCAATGATATAGTCTTGGACATCACACCCGTATTTATCACTTTTTGAGGAATTAGCAGTCACACCATTACAGGTGCCGTTGTTCATATATGTCTTATTGAAATATGGGATTTTATTAATGTTATCATAAGTCCTATTATGAGTAATACGCATTTTAATTGTATAGGTCTTATCATCTAAATGTTTAGATTGCGCAATAACTATTGCACTTTCTGCATTGAAGGACCACCAAGTTGTATTGTATACCTGATTATGTGCAATTACTACATAATCACCGTTATTAACCCTAATACCCGAATTGGGACAATTATAAACTTTATTATTATGTAAGATAATATGGTGTCCACTCCAAATAGCAATACCTCTACCAGTAAATTTTTTCTGGGGCTGTGCATTTGGATTACTTGCAACTAGATTCACAAAATTAGTTCTGTTAGCAATCGCTTGACTGTAAGTAATATTTGCATTAGGCCCCTCAATTTCAAAACCTGAAATTTCTAGGTAGCTTGTTTCAGTGCCTGAATTACCTCCAATAAAACCGCCCATACCATCAAATTTTATTTTAGGTTGCTCTCCTGAATAATTTCTTATAACCAATGGGTTGTAAATATTTGGCGCGGTAGCAGCATTATTGTATGCCAATGACAAGTTAACCACTTGGTTATTATTTGTCCCCGATCCATAATTACTATTGTAATAAGTTCCTGAGCGGACATAGATTACATCTCCCTTTTGCCAAGAGTTTACCGCTTGCTGAATAGTGTTGAATGGACTCGCCAAGCTACCATTTCCACCTCCTCCAGCGGTTGATGATACGTATAGATTAGACGTAGACTTATTTTCAAGGGTTAACGCATCAATATAATAAGTACCAGAACTTGCAAAAATTAATTTAATTTTTCCTGAGGTACTCGCTGTAGTTGGAATAAATTTGAAAGAATAATATGACCACTCATTTGATCTTATTGTTTGAGTCTGAGGGGTTTCTTCAGCAGCATTTCCCCAACCATCTTTTATTGTAACACTAATAGAATTTCCTTTTTTAGACTTTGCATAAAAGGAAATATTTACTTCTTGCCCTATTTGTTTATTAAAATTTGAAGCATCATAGTTAATTAAGGTGTGCTCTCCTCCCGAAATCACTTTTAATGATCCTGACTGTTCGAAAAAATCACTGTTTGAATTAGTAAAGTCTGAATTCTCAGGTGCTGCTTTCCATTTGCCATGTACATTAGATTCAAAACTCCCAATTCCTCCAGGCGTTAACTGACTATAAAGTGTTTGATTTAATGAAAGAATAATTAAAACAAAAAAAATTAAGCCATTATTTATGATTGATTTCAATATCGTTATTTAATTAAGATGTAATTAGCTCAAAATTTCATCTAAAATAAATTAAAACTTCCAGTCAGAGCCAAAATAAGTTTTAATAGGTGAAATTGATCCATCAGGATTATGGTCGAAACGAGTAAATTTTACATTTCTTAAATGAGTTTTACCCGAAATTTCTGTGTCATGGTAAAAAAGGTACCATTGTTCACCAATTTTAATTGTTGAGTGGTGGTTTGTCCATCCTTGCACGGGCTCCCCTAATATTCCTTGATAGGTAAAAGGGCCATAAGGGTTATCACCAGTTGCATAAGCTAAATTATGTGTATCTCCAGTGGAGTAACTAAGGTAATAAACATCTTTGATTTTGTGAATCCATGGAGCTTCAAAAAATCTAATTTCAAGCTCTTTTGTAAGTATAGGTTCCCCCGATTTCTTTAAGATTTGAATCTCCTTAACTTCTTCATCAAATTCCAGCATGTTATTTTTTAGTTTTGCCATACGTGGCATAATGGCTGGATTATTTGCCACACCAAGGTCTGTCAAGGATCCTTTGGGGTCAAACTCACCAGATTCCCATTGTTGTAATTGACCTCCCCAAATACCTCCAAAATACATATAGGCACTTCCGTCATCATCAATAAATGTTGATGGATCTATACTATAACTACCATTCATAGGTTTTGGTCTGGCTTTAAATGGGCCAGCAGGATTTTTTGATGTTGCAACTCCAATTCTGAAAATTTCGTCTTTATCTTTTGCAGGAAAATACAAGTAATAAGTACCATCTTTATGAGCTGCGTCAGGTGCCCAAAACCTGCTTTTAGCCCATTTTACGTCTTCTACAGAAAGCCCCACAGGATGAATTTTTAAGTCACTCCCATCTTTATTCATAGAAATTACATGATAATCCTTCATATTAAAATGATTTCCAGTGTCGTCCTCTATACTTCCAGTTTCAATATCGTGAGAGGCATATATATAAACTCGTCCTTCAAAAAGGTGGGCGGATGGATCAGCCGTGAAGATCTCACTGATTAAGGGCGAATTTTTAAAATCGGTGTTGGGATTAATTAATTCGCTTGGCTGAGCAATTATTTTTAATGAAGCCAAACAAGCTAATAATAATAATTCTTTACAGGGAATTTTAAAAAAATTATTCATTTTAAATTTTAAATTAATAAGTAAAAGTAGGTCTAGAAAATACTCTGCTTTATAAGAAACAGATCAAAAAATAAAACAAGATCGTCATCCCCAAGTTTTTAAATTCAATAGTGCACAGGAATGTAATCCTTTGATTCAAGAATTCCTTCTAAGGAGGAATTAATTTTATTAAATTTGGATATACGATCCAATGGGTGAAAAGTCGGCTTTATTAGAGGCATTTTGTGTGTGATTAAGAAATCACCTTGTTCAACCATCCAATCATGTAATTTAATCTCAAGTTTTTTTTTAACTTTTTGATAGCTATCAATAAGTGCTATGTTGTTGTGTTCAAAGGGGTCATTCTCCAAATCATATAATTCTTCATGAGGAGTTTGTTTAAAAGCATTTGATCCTCTAATAATAAATTTATTTACTTTTTCATTATTCCCTAGGTTGTTTTGAACTACTTCATTCGAATTAAAGTTTTTTATATACTTAAACCTCTTATCTCTTATAGATCTAGAAGGGAAAACATAACACTTTTGAATGTTCTGACGAGTTGCTACGCCATATACATAATCTTTAATGGGTTTATCTTTACCTTTTAAAATTGAGAGAAAACTTTTACCATCAAGTCCATATGACTTGCCTCCAGCAATATCAATAATTGTAGGTAGTATGTCAATGACTGAAACAATTTGATTAGAAGAAATCCCCTCCTTTATAATTTTTGGCCATCGTACGATTAAAGGTATTTTTAAGCCAGTCTCTTTTACGCTCCATTTCCCCTTCAAGCTGTGGTCAGATAAGTAAAAAAAGACTCCATTATCAAGAACATTTAAACGAGATAACATTGATATCGTTTTTTCTAATTGGATATTATTTTCTTTTATATTTTGATAATATCCTGCTTTAAAAGAGCTATTTTGACCTTTTCCTACAGCAGTTGTTGGATCATGACTTAAATCTATATCTAGATATGGTGTTTCCTTTGGGTAGGGGCCATGTGGATAGTCGGAGGAAAAAATTATGCAATAAGGTTTATTAGTATTTTTTATATAATCTTCAACTTTATTTAATGGTATTTGTCTACTTTTTTCTTTTCCAAAAAACTTCGACCATTTAAATTTTTTATTAGGATAAATGTGTCCTTTTCCAGCAAGGATTACTTCGTATCCTAACGGTTTAAGAAGACTATTAATTTCTTTTACATTTTTTACCGGAAGATGATTAGCCATACATCCATTTTTAATAGGGTATAAACCGGTAAATAGCTGTGATCTACTTGGAGAACAGATTGCTTGAGAAGTGTAGGCGTTATTAAATTTTATTCCCTCCCTTGCAAGCCTATCAGCCCCAGACGTTGATACTTCTGGATTTCCATAGGCACCATAATCCCATTGATTTTGGTCATCTGAAATATAAATAAAGATATTTGGAGGTGTACTGGCTTTATTCTCATATCTGCCATATATAAGTCCAGTTAAAATTGATATTAAATAAATCTTACAGAGGAAATATATCATTTGTAAAAATTCCCTTTAGCCAGTTAAAATTATTCGAACCTATAATAAATATTCTAATTAAAGTAATTTTAAAATTGATTATTTGAAAATATACATCAAAATGAATAAAATGTTATATTAAGAATGTTGTAATGACTAAATAGTTATAATTTAGCGCAAATTGTTATAAGTGATTAGATCTTCTCTTTTTTCTTTTATTTTGTTCTTTTTTCTTCAAGGATTTGCACAGAAAGAACCATATTTATTTGTGAATTCTTCTAGTGAGATGGGAAACCGACCTATTACATCTATTGCCAAGGACAAAAATTCTTTTTTATGGGTCGGTACTTATGGAGGGGGATTGAAAAAATTTGACGGAATTGATGTAAAAACCTATCGTCATGACATATATGAGGAGACTGCACTTTCAAGCTCTATTATTCACGATTTGATGATTGATGAGGTCGGTCAGCTTTGGGTAGGATCTAATGATGGACTTCATTTATATAACCCTGAAAAAGATAATTTTTTCAGGTTTTTAAATAATTTTCAAGGAAAACCCATTAAAGTCCATGCAATTGAATCATTGGATGATGAGAATGTTTTAGTGGGAACGCACCAAAGTGGTCTTTTTGTTGTTAATTACATTACTAAATCAATAATTGAGATTGAACTCTCAATTAACATAGAAAAAAATAATTTTTTAATACATGATATTAAAAGAGATATTTCTAATAGGATTTGGGTTGCTACAAATCTTGGCCTATTCCAATTTGATATTAATGATTTTTTATTAAAGAGAGTTAAAGTTCAAGATCAAAAGTCATCGCGATTACTTGAAAAAAATATTTTATCAATATTGGTAGATAAACAGAGCAACATTTGGCTAGGAACTACTTCTTCAGGAATCCTTAAAATCCAATCTAACAATTCTAATTATTTAATTGTAAATCAGATTTCACTTACAAATAAGAGAATTCTTGCTGTAGAAGAGTATTCGAATGGGAAAATCTTATGTGGTACTGAGAACGACGGATTATTCATTTTAGATTATAATGGAAATGTTATTGATAGATATCTTTCTAAGAGCACTGACAACTTTAGTATAGCTTCCAACTCTGTTTGGTCAATTTTTTCTGATAATGAGGATAGGGTATGGATTGGTTATTATGATAAAGGGTTAGACAAATATGACCCAAGACATTTTAAATTTAATTTTCTAAAAAATATAATATCTAAGCCTAACCCTTTCCCTAAATCTATTTCAGGTATAGCAAAAGATAAAAAAGGGCTCATTTGGTTTAGTAGTATAGATCAGGGGGTTTATGCTTATAATTCTCGCAACAATTACTATTATTATTTGAATGATCCTAAGAATAAATTAGCTAGTGGAATAAATAGTTTTGATATCCCCTCACTTTACATAGACAAATCGGGAAATATTTGGGTTGCTTCTTGGTACTCAGGAGTTTATTTATTGAAAAATGGTACAGATGGATTTATTAACTTTAACAGGAAAACCCACCCCAAAATTTTTAAATCTAATCGTATAGCAAGTTTCTCAGAGGATTTAAATGGAAAAATTTGGATTGGAACTTTTCAAAGTGGTTTAATCTCATATGAGCCTATTTCAGAAACTTTCACTAAACATGACTCTCCAAGTATTCGTGAAAACGGTCTTAACAGAGCCAATATCAGAAAAGTATTGGCAGATTCCCAAAATAATATTTGGTTGGGAACACGTCAAGGTGTTTTTATTTATGATAAAAAAACTTCTGCTTTAAAATCATTTAATTATAGAATTAAGGAACTTATTGGGAAACAATTTTCTGAGATTGTAATTTTTTCCCTTTATGAAGATCTTAATAAAAAAATATGGATAGGGACTGATGGCTTCGGAGCTTTCTGTTATAATCCTTCGGATGATACTTTGGAATGGTTTAATAAAAATAATAGAATGCCTTTGCTTACTGTAAACTCAATTACACAAACTAATGATGGTTTTCATTGGTTTGGTGGTGATGATGGTTTGGTTCGTTTTGACACTACTTTAGATGAAATCAAGTTTTACAATTCATCAGATGGATTAATGAGTAACATGATTAATAAGAATACTTTTTATAAGGATAATGATATTCTTTATTTAGGAACAAACAAAGGAGTAAATTTTTTCAATTACAACAAATTAACCAACAATGTCTTGGCCCCTAAGATTAAACTGAAGGAATTGAGAATTTCAAATCAGCCTATTGCAGTAGGAGAAAGCGGTCCACTTCCAAATGCGCTGGATGCTTTAAAAGTCCTTGAGCTTGACCATTATCAATCATCTTTTTCAATTGATTATGTTGGGATTAATTACACTCGGGGAAACCAAAATAATTACGCATATAGACTAAAGGGATTTGAGGAAAATTGGAATTATGTTGGGAATTCTAGCAGTGCCAATTATACAAATATTAGACCAGGAAATTATACTTTCGAACTTAATGCCTCTAATTCAGATGGAACATGGAATGAAGAACCTTTTATTCTTCCAATTACAATTAGGCCTCCTTGGTGGAGTACCAATGTTGCTTATTTAATTTATGTTCTTATATTTTCTGGCCTGCTGTTTGTTTTTTACAAACTAGTTGATCAGCAATATAAAGAAAGAAGGAGAGCTGAGCTGGAAAAAGATAAACGTAAGCAAGTTGAAGAGTTAAATGAGCAAAAAATCCAGTTTTTTACTAATATCTCTCATGAATTTAGAACCCCTTTAACATTAATTCTAAATCCTATGGAGTCATTAATTTCTAGATCCTTTGAATCTGCAGGAAAAGAGGTTAGACAAAAATATATGACTGTCTACAATAATGCCAATAGAATGCTCAGATTAATTGACGAATTAATGGATTTCAGGAAAATTCAATTTAATAAAACAAAACTTCAGGTTGAAAGGTGTAGCTTGACAGAAAGTTTATCATCAGTAGTTTCAAATTTTACTATTGAGGCTAGTGATCGAAAAATAATTTTAAATACAGAGTTTAATCATTCAAAGGATGAAATTTGGATAGATACTTCGATGTTTGAAAAAATTGTGTTTAATCTTTTATCAAATGCCTTTAAAGCAACTGCTGAAAATGGGAAAATAGAGATAGTCTGTAATTACCATAATTCAGGGGTTTTATTTCCCTCTATGAATCCCGTTCGTACTTATCCTGCCTTTGAAATAATTATTCGAGATAGTGGGTTTGGGATTAAAAAAGAAAATTTGGATAAGGTTTTTGAGCGTTTTTACCAGGATGAGGAAAACAATAGGCAAAACTATGGAGGGACTGGAATAGGACTTGAGGTAGTTAGTACTTTTATGAAATACCACAAGGGAAAAATTGAAGTTGAAAGTGAAGAAAATATTGGAACTGCTATGAAAGTTTTTTTTCCTGCAGGGAAAAGTCACTTTGTTGCGAGTCAATTCAGAAAACAACCAAATAAAGACAAAAATATTAGTTTAATTAAAGAGACAATTATAAGTGAAGAAAATGTAGACTACATTCAATCAGAAACTCAGTCAAAAAAGAGCTTACTTATAGTGGAAGATAACTCTCAATTAAGGAAGTATTTAAAAAGTGAATTAAATGATAATTATAAAATATATGAGGCCAATAATGGGAAAATTGGACTCGAGATAGCTAAAATTAAAAGACCAAACATTATAGTTACTGACGTAATGATGCCCGAAATGAATGGAATCGAAATGTGTTCACTTCTAAAAGCGGATAGCCTAACTAAAACCATACCAATAGTTATGCTTACCGCAAAAGTTAGTCATAAGGATAGGATATTGGGTATTAGTTCAGGAGCAGATGTATACTTAAAAAAACCATTTAGTATAGAATTACTAAAGTCCCATTTGGAACAACTTTTGCAAAGTAAGAGTGATTTCTTTGAAGTTTTTATGGGAAAATTAAATATTGATACTGAAAGAAATAATACTAATAGTTTTTTGACTGATGTAATCAGCTTTATCAATGAGAATCTTTCTAATGAAAATTTAGTCATAGAGGATATAGCGGATCAATTAAATATAAGTAAGAGCAAACTTTATCGAAACATCAAAAATACTTCTGGAATTTCAGCTAATCAATTGATAAGAAAATTACGTATCGAGAGGTCAAAAGAATTATTATTAAAATCTAACTTTTCGATTTCTGAAATATGCTATAATGTTGGTTTTTCATCCCCATCATATTTTACTAAAAGGTTTAAAGAGTATGCAGGAATGGTTCCCAAACAATTTAAGCTTAAATATCTTAATGAAAATAAAATTGAAAAAAACAAAGACCTTTGAAACAATGAAAAAAATATTTTTTTTTACATTTTTTTTTATTGTGATTAATCTAAAAGCTCAAGATGGAAGTAAGCACATTCCATGGAAGCTTGATGGTGCATTAGAAAGAATTGAAAAATTAAGAAAAGGGGAAGTAGTTTTAGAATTTTATCATGAAAATAAAAGATTAAAAAATAAAAAAGGTGATTTTAAAATAGAGTTAATTAGTCATAATTTTAATTTTGGTGTCTCCATGACTCAATCCAGAGATTTATTTCAAACAGATAAATTTGAGCTCTACAGAGACCGAGTTAAGGAACTTTTCAATTTTGTTACGGTAGGTTTTTATTGGGTACTATTTGATGAGAAAGGTGACACTAACTATGCAAATAAATATATGAATGATAACCTACAATGGGCTGATAAAAATAATTTGAGGGTAAAAGGACATCCACTTTTATGGCATGAATCTTTACCAAATTGGATTATAGACTTTGAGGATATGGAGGAGTTGGAGAAAATCATTAATAATAGAATATCCAAATTAATCAATTCTTATCCTAAAATTCCTTATTGGGATGTTTATAATGAACCAGTTGCGCCGTTCAAATCTCATGTGCATCCAAGTGGTATTACAAGATGGATTACTTACAAGGGCGGTATTGAGCCAGCTATGAAATACTTGTATGATTTGGTCAATCAAATAAACCCTACTAAAAAGTATGTAAATAACCATTACCATCCTAAGGAGCCAGAATTTATTGCTATTAATCAATATTTTATTGATGAAAACGTAAATTATAGTGCTATAGGAATGCAAGCTCATATGCAAACTGATTCAGGAGTTTTGTCTGAAACTGATCTTTGGAATTTACTTGAAGATTATTCTAAGTTTGAAAAGGAGATTCATTTTACTGAAATTACTGTTACCAGTTCAAAAAGATTTAAAGACTGGGAGGAGCATAAAATATATCTTAAAAAGAGAGATGATCTACTAAATCAAGGTAAGGATTTATACCTTGAAAGTCTGGATGAATATGAAATTTATCAAGCCGAGTATCTAAAAGATTTTTTCACTTTAGCATTTAGTCATCCATCATTAACTTCCATTACCATTTGGAACCTAACGGATCTAAATGCATGGAGAGGCCATGCAGGAGGGATTTTGGATAAAGACTTCAATCCTAAAAAAGCTTTTTATACTTTAAAAAAGCTTATTAAAGAGGATTGGTCAACCAAAACTGAGATTACTCAAAAACTAAAAAAACCAATTGTTTTTAAAGGTTTCTATGGTGATTATTTAGGAGAGGTTACTATTGAGGGGAAAAAATATAACTTCACTTTTAACCACAGCGCTGATAACACTGATACTGTAAAGGTAATTATTCAATAGCTCAATAGATGCCTTGTTTTTTAGAATGTTATTTATCCCCGTAGTTAATTTAAAACACACCTAAAACCTGTGTGCTGTGAACCAGTATCAGGAGATGACTTCATTTTGGAGGCAACACGGTAGCCCGAACAGTAAGTGTCATTGCAAAGAAATGAGCCTCCGCGAATAATTTTTTGGTCAATGTATGGATTATAGGGATCAAAACTTTCATTAGCTCCCTTAGGATTTAAAGTAGTCTGTTTTGCTATGGTTTTATAGTAGTCATAGTTATACCAATCCGAGCACCATTCCCACACATTTCCTGCCATATCATAAAGCCCATACCCATTGGGCTCAAAAGATTTTACTGGAGCAGAATAAAAAAATAAGTCTTTATTTGAATTATTATATGGAAAGGTACCCTCCCAACTGTTAGCTTTTACCTTTCCAGTACTAATTTCTTCATCTCCCCATGGATATTTTTTATCCTTTAGTCCCCCTCTTGCAGCCCATTCCCATTCAGCTTCAGTCGGTAGTCGCTTTCCCGCCCAATTTGCATAAGCTACAGCATCATCCCATGAGACATGAACAACAGGGTGGTTTTCTTTTCCTTCAATTGTGCTTCCTTTACCTCTAGGGCTTCTCCAATCTGCCTTTGGCTTCCATTCCCACCAAGCTGAAAAGTTATTTAAATCCACTGGACCCGCGGTTGGTTTAAATACTAATGAAGAGGCTTGTAAAAGCGTATCATGTGGTTTGGGGGTATCAGGTGGTAGTTGTTTTTTCATTTCCTCCCAATTCACTGGCTGCTCAGCTGTAGTTACATATCCTGTTTCTTCAATAAATTTCGCAAACTGTGCATTGGTTACTTCAGTTTGATCAATCCAAAATCCATCAACTTTAACTTTATGAACAGGCCCCTCGTCTGGTCTAGCCTGATTATCTTCACTTCCCATTTGAAAGGTACTTCCAGGAATCCAAACCATTCCTTTTTTATTTTCAACAGGGCTAACTTTAGATTTTTTAGTTTTTGACTGGCAACCAATTATTCCAATTAATAAAAAGATTAATGATATGGGTTTATACATTTTATATTTTTTTCATTGGTTAAGATGCTAATTTAAAGATTAACATCTATATTTGGTTAAATATTTAGTAGTAAATTTTCTATGAAATCTAGTTTGGTTAAAACACTCATAACAACCTTTTTAACCTTTATATTATTACTTCCTTATGGTGGATCTTTCCTTCACTTATTTGAAGATCACGACCATAAAACCTGCGATATATCCACAGTACATTTTCATGAAATTGATTTCGATTGTGATGTTTTTGACTATTATTTTACTCCTAAAATTGAGGTTTCTAATTCGATTCCATATTACAATATTACAATATTCATTAAATTAAAATTTTCTTTAAGTTCCCGATTAAATTTTGAATCGCTTATCAATCCCTTCCTCTTAAGAGGCCCTCCTATTGCATAATTTTTCTTGATTTTTTTTATAAATGTTTACCCATTTAATAGGTAAATACATTCATTCAGTTATAAAAATTTAAAATTTAAGTTATGTTAAAAAATCTTTTCAAACATTCAATATTAATAATATCAGTATTTCTATTAGCAATCTCCTGTGATAAAGGAGAGCCAGCAGTTGTTCACGAACATGAAGTATTCACAAGAGTTGTTCTCGAGGTCAAAAAAGACGGTGAAGCAAACTATAAAAAATATACTTTTGAGGTTGAGGGGCATGATGAGCATGGTGATCATGACGATGATCATGACGACCATGGAGATGAGGATCATGATGATGATCACGGAGACGAACACACTGAGGTTGAGCTTGACACCAATTCAACTTATCACGTGAGTATCTTTTTCTACAATGATTCTGATCCAGATAATATTGAAGATATTACACTGGAAATAATTGAAGAAGCTGATGTACATCAAGTTTTTTATGAAATGACAGAAATTCCAGGTTTTTCAATTGCGGCTGCATCTGATGACACCAAAGACAGTAACGGAAATCCACTTTTTTTGAAAACTAAATGGACTACTACTTCTGAGACATCTGGTGATGTTGTTGCCTATTTAATTCATGAGGCAACTTCTAAAACTGGAAGTACTCGAGCCGATTTTGGTGGAGCAACAGATGTTCAAATTGAGTTTGAAGTTCATGTAGAATAAATGTTACATTTTATTGGAAAAATTATTGGTAATTTCTTTTACAGGCCAAAAAAATGTAATTGCCCTTCTTGTTCAAAATTAACTAAATCAGTAGCAGGTATATCTTTACTTGCTACTGGTTTACTTTTTTCTCAAGATTGTAACCTGTCATTAAAAGGAAAAGTTATCGATTTACATGATAATACCCCTTTGGAAGGAGCTTTGATTAGTATCGTTGGGATGAATGAAAATGTCCTATCCAATGCCAGTGGAGAATTTTTAATAAGGAATCAATGTAAGGGAAAGCTTAATTTAAAAATTTCACACGTAAGCTGTGAAGACTATCTGACGGAATTCAATTTAAAAAAATCCAGTTCCAAAAATTTTTTCATGGAACATCATATTGAATCTCTTGAAGAGATAATCGTTTCAGAAAATAAATTAAAAGACCTATCTACTACTGCAAATTCATACTCATTAAGTCAACTTGAGAAAGATAGGTTTAGCAGTGGAAATTTAGCTACAGCATTAGGCTCTATAAGTGGAGTAAGCAACCTTAGTACAGGAAATAGTCTTGCAAAGCCAGTAATTCATGGAATGTATGGAAGTAGATTAGGAATTGTTTACGATGGAGTCGTTTTAGAAAATCAACAGTGGGGTTTAGATCATGCTCCTAATGTGGATTTAAATGCTTTTAATAACATTCGTTTGATAAAAGGAGCGGGTCTTCTAAAGTATACAGGTGATACCCCTGGAGGGGTAATAGTTTTAGAGTCTTCGACTCCTAAAATATCTGATTCATTATATGGAAAGACCATTATTAATGGCATGTCAAACGGCCGAGGATTAAATATCATAAGTTCTTGGACCAAATCTTTTGAAAGTGGAATATATTTTAAAGCTCAAGGAACTATAAAGAATAATGGGGACTATAGTACTCCAAATTATATCCTTTCGAATACCGGGAACAATGAAAAAAACGTTAACCTTACCATTGGAAGAAATAAAATTTTAAAAAAATTAAAAATTAATTTTAGCTATTTCAGTCAAGAAATAGGAATATTAAGAAGTTCTCATATTGGTAATGTTAGTGACCTTTTAAGAGCTATCCAATCTAATAAGCCATTTGTAATTAATCCTTTTAGTTATGAGATTAATTTTCCTAAGCAATTTAATAGGCATTATACCTCGAGTATCGAATATTCAGCAAGAAATAGTTCTAATGGAAAATGGGTAGTTAAATATAATTGGCAAAAAAACAATCGAAAAGAATATGACATAAGAATAGGCTCAAATAAGTATAACCCTGCAATTGATCTATCTTTAAACACTCACAATTTAGTTTCAAATTACGAGTGGACTAAACCAAATGTATCCTATGATTTTGGATTATTTTCTCAATTTCAAGATAATTATTCTAACCCTGATACAGGCATAAAAAGATTAATTCCAGATTATGTGAAAGTAAGATTAGGCACTTTTTTTACTGCGTCTTATTCAATTAATAATCTTACAGATTTTAACTTTGGTTTTCGCTTTGAGCATATAAATAATCTAGTTCAAAAATTTTACAGTAACTCTAGATGGAATGATGAAAATTATGAAAAAGATCTTGGACCTTATGTGATTAAGGAAATTTTATCTCAGAAATTAGTCAAAAGAAGAATAATTTTTAATAATCCCTCAATTAATTTTGGGGTAAAGAGTGGAATTATTCCATCTCATGAAGTAAGCTTAAACTTTTTTTATACACAAAGAGCTCCTGATATAGCTGAGATGTTTAGTGATGGACTTCACCACGCTATTGCATCAATTGAATATGGAGATCCATTTTTGAAATCTGAAATCATCAATAAATTTGTGTTAAATTTTGAAAAAAAGGAAGGAAATTTTCAGTATAATTTAAATCCTTATTTTACAACTGGAAAAAATTATATTGTAATTGAGCCTGTAGGAGTTGAGCAGTCAATTAGGGGTGCATTTCCTGTTTGGGAATTTAGGTCAATTAGCTCTTCATTAAAAGGGTTTGATATTGATCTATCATATAAATTTAACAAGAACATTACATATAAAAATAACACATCTTGGATAGAGGGAGTTGATAAAAATACCAAAACGCCTATGATAAATATTCCACCCTTAACTACCAATAATCAGATACAGTTTTCAATTTCTAAATGGAAATATTTTTTTGGTTCGATTACCAGTAAATACGTATTTAATCAAAATCAATTCCCTGATAATAATTTTTATATAACTATAATAGAGAACGGAAGTAAAGTAGAGAAGTTAGTAGATATCAGCACTCCTCCTAATGGGTATCATGATTTAGGAATTGATCTAAATTGGGGACCTTATAAACTTTTCTCAAATAAAATAAGCTTTTCTCTTACTTTTGATAATATTCTTAATGCAAATTATAGAAATTATCTCAACAGAATGAGGTTTTACAATGACGAGCTTGGAAGAAACATTATGATCCAAATAAAGATTAATCACTGATTGAATGATGTTTTATAGCCAAAAGTTTCTATTTTTTTTTATTGTTAGTATACAAATACTAAAATCTCAAAATGATAATGGCCAGATTAGTTCTTATTTTAATCCCCTCAATGATCCTACTGTAGAGGGACAAACTACTTTTGTTGAAGAATTAATGGATATAGCCGGATATAATCCTGAAAAAATTGAAATTTATCAGACATTACCTAATAAAGCAAAAGTTTTTAGAGTGAAACTCGATAGCGTTAATGGTGGCTTTGTATTTATTCGTTGGGATAGTAAAAAGAAAGAAAACTATGTAGCCAACAAAATGATAGATCCAGGTGTTTATTTTAATCTCAAGGCTGCTAAAGAAATAATGAGAAAGCAGACAAATAAAGCTAATTTCACCGTTGAGGATGTGCTTCCTCAGGCTCCTGATCAAGAGCAGATTAATATCGGCGAGCTTAATGAATTTAGAGAGGAGTTTGAATTAAAAGAGGAGGAAAAAAGGTTGGAGGAAGAGGAGGCTCAAAAAAGTAGACTTAAAAAGGAAAAAAGCAAGGAAAAGACTAAAAAGAAGCTTTTTAATTAACGGGTTACCGTCAAAATACTTCCCTGTAATGTCGCAGTATAGCATGTTAATCCACCTGAACAACTGTCTTCAAATGAACGATTATGTTGAGCACAAGAGAATTTTGAATTGCTATAGGACCATCTATTTTGAGTCCCTTGATGGGGACAAACATTACTAAAAGCTCTAATCTCAGTAGAAGTTATTCTTAATAGTAACATGTTTTCTGCACTATAATTGATCCAACCTCCCACATTATTTAAACTAGAAAAGTTTGAGTCTTCAAGATTAATAGTCACACTATTATTAGAATTACTTCCACTAGTATTGTCTTGGTTGTTAAGGTTATTAACCGTTGGACTGTCATCTTCCTTACTACAAGCTTCAATTAATGAAACACCAAACATTGAAAACACTACAGGAGCGCAAGCTGATTTTAAAAATTTTCTTCTTTTATTGATCACAATTACTAATTTTGACCAAATTTAATTTAAATAGTCTAAGTCTAATAAACAAAAGTTAACTAAATAATAAATTGTTATTTAGTTTAATTATAAATAAATGATCATAAAAAATCTAATCTTAATCTTAGTTTTTCTTTCATTTGGTTTTTTATCATCACAGAATATTGGGAATCTAACTGGAAGAGTCCTTGACAGTCAATCCCAACTTCCAATCCAAGGAGCGAGTGTCTTGTTAGAAAATTCATTATTGGGTGTAGCCACTGATGAAAATGGATATTTTACCATAAATGATATTCCCGCCAAAACTTACAATGTTAATATTAGTCATCTTGGCTATCAATCTCAAACCATTTATAACATAATAGTCAAAGCATTTGGGACACCTCCTTTACAAATTCTTTTAGAGGAATCAACCAATGAATTAGATGAAATAATTATTCAACAAAGCCCATTTAGAACTAGCCTCGAAACTCCATTATCAACTCAAACCTTTTCTGCTGTCGAGATTGAAACTTATCCTGGAGGTAACAATGACATCACAAAGGTAATTCAAAGTATGCCAGGGATTTCACCCTCTATTGGGGGATTTAGGAACGATATTATAATCCGAGGAGGCGCTCCTAACGAATCTGTTTATTATCTGGATGGAATTGAGATACCCAATATCAACCACTTTAGTACCCAAGGCAGTGCTGGGGGACCTGTAGGAATGTTAAATGTTTCTTTTATAAGGGAAGTTACGCTCTCAAGTTCTGCTTTTGGAGCAGAATATGACAATCCCCTCTCTGGAGTTTTATCGTTTGAACAAAGAGATGGTAATCCCAATCGTTTTGGTGGGAATTTCAGATTGGGAGCAAGCGAAGCAGCACTTACACTCGAAGGGCCACTTTTTAGAAAAGACAAAGAGAAACCCGCAGAGACCACTCTTTTGTTTTCAGTTAGAAGAAGTTATCTGCAGTTTCTTTTTGAATTGTTAGGGGTGCCAATTCGACCAGATTACTGGGATTATCAGTGGAAGATCAATCACGAAATTGATCCGTATAATTCACTTATTTTTTTGGGGGTAGGAACAATAGATGACTTTTCAGTTAAAGCTCCAGATGATTTTGATGCAGAGCAGCAGGCAGCAATTGAGCAGGTACCAATCATTCAACAAAAAACCACTACAGTCGGCTTGTCTTGGAAACGGAAATACAAGAATGGAAAAGGGAACATGGTCACTTCCGTTAGTAGGAATCGATTGCAAAATATCTTTTCTCGTTACCAAGATAACACAAAGAAATTAGGTATTTTATTTAAAAATGATTCTTATGAACAAGAAACAAAATTACGTTATCAAACTCTCCATTACATTAATCGATTCAAATTAGCTGCTGGAGTCAATATCCAGTATTCTGATTATGGCAACTATACACGAAGTCTGTCGAATAATTTAGATTACAAGACCAGAATCGATTTTATTAAATACGGATTTTTTATCAAGGGTGAACGAAAATTTTATGATGATAATCTCGGCGTTTCATTCGGTTTTAGAGTTGATGCGGATACATTTTCCCAAGGCTCAAATATGAAAGATAATTTTTCACCACGACTTTCGCTAACCTACAACCTGACGGAAGACCAAAGCTGGAAAATTAATGCATCTGTTGGACGCTATTTTAAAATACCAACCTATACCATGTTAGGATTTCAAAGTCCTTCCGCTAGCTTTGTCAATCAAAGTGCAAGATATACCCAAAGTGATCATGCCGTATTTGGCCTGGAGTATTCACCGGGTATTGCCGCCAGAATTACCCTTGAAGGTTTTTATAAAAGATACAGCCAGTATCCAATTTCAGTAATTGATAACGTTTCTTTGGCCAATAAAGGGGGTGGTTTTGAAGTATTGGGTAATGAAGCAATAACAAGTGATGGAAAAGGAAAAAGCTATGGAGTAGAAGCGCTATATCAGCAAAAACTGGCAAAAAACTTCTATGGTGTTTTTGCTTACACTTATTTTCACAGTCAGTTTACCACCAGCTCAGGAAAATTTCTTCCCTCTGTTTGGGATAGCCGTCATTTAATTTCCTTTTCGGGAGGATACAAATTAAAGAGAAATTGGGAAATTAGCGCCCGTTGGAGGTTTTCTGGTCGCACTCCTTATGTGCCCGTTAATTTAGATGCTTCATTGGCCGTCTATCCTGAAATTATCCTAGATTATAATCAGTTAGGGAGTGCTAAATTAGATCCCTTTAACCTTGCAGATATTCGCTTTGATAAAAAATGGAACTTTAAAAGTTACTCTTTTAATTTCTATTTTGAAATACAAAATTTTTTGGCTCAAAGTATACCAAGGCCAGAAGAATTTGGACTTAATCGTAATGAAAATGGTGAATTGATTTCGCCCAATTCCCTTGTGAGGGTTGATACCGATGAGAATAATAATATACCTATACCAACCTTCGGATTAGTCTTTGACTTTTAGACTTATTTGAAGATCTCTAATAATCCATCTGGAAGATTTAATTGGATTTTTTTTTCTTTGCGATTCAATTTGATGATAAAATTATCGTGTACAGGAATTAATATTTCGGTTCCGTTATTATCAATCATAAAAAGTGCTTGTGGACCTGAGTCGTTAACTGATTTGAGTATACCAATTTTTTTTTCAAATTGATCTATTGCAATAAAACCCTTTATCTCATGATAGTAGAAACGACTTCCTTTCAATTTTGGAAGTTGATCCAAGGGTAGAAAGACTTCTTTTTTGATCAATTGGTCAGCTTCAGTTTCAGTTTCTACACCTTCAAATTTAACTCGAAGTAATGTTGTTTTGTGTAATTGAACACGATCTATAAAAAAGGGGACAAGGCCTTTTACTGTATTGATTAAAACTGCCTTTAAATCCAAATAGCTTTCAGGACTATCAGTATCGAGTTTGATTAAAATCTCTCCTTTAAAACTATATTTTCCAACAATAGTTCCTAAAAAGAAGCAATCTTCCTTAAGCATGATAGGTTTTGAGGGGATCTATTTTTTATTTTCCTCTTCTTCAGTACTTTTCTCGGTACTAGTAGCTTCGTTAGTAGCAGGTTCTTCCTCAATTGTTTCAGTAGCAGGTTCTTCCTCAATTGTCTCCGCAGTAGGTTCATCTTTAATTGTTTCAGTAGCAGGTTCTTCCTCAATTGTCTCCGCAGCAGGTTCTTCTTCAATTGTTTCAGTAGCAAGTTCTTCCTGAATTGTTTCAGTAGCAGGGTCTTCCTTAATTGTATCCGCAGCAGGTTCTTCTTTAATTGTTTCAGTAGCAGGTTCTTCCTGAATTGTTTCAGTAGGAGGGTCTTCCTTAATTGTATCCGCAGCAGGTTGTTCAGTAGCAACCAATTCTTCGGTCACTTCTTCGGTTGTTGATGTCTCATTGGAAGCCTCACTTTTAGCAGTATCATCAACTTTAGACGCCTCCTCATTTGCTGTCTCAGTGGTTTCTACAACCGCAGATTCAGGTCCTTCACCTTCATTTTCTTGAACTTCAGGTTTCGCCAATAAGTCAGCAATTCGCTTTTGATTAACAGCTTTTTCAGACTCTAAACGTATGGCCAAGTCTCTGGCTTTATCTTTATCCAACCTATCAATTTTAGCTTGAATTTTAGACTGCTTTTCTTCTAACCAAGCGGTAAACTTTTTATCTGCTTCCTCTTGGGTAAAAGCTCCTTTTCGTACACCTCCATTTAGGTGATGCTTTATCATGGCACCTTTATAAGAAAGTAGATTTCTAGCAGTATCTGATGGTTGTGCACCATTTTGTAACCATTTAACTGCACCCTCTATATCTAATTCTACAGTTGCTGGGTTGGTATTTGGGTTGTAAATACCAAGTTTTTCAAGATAACGACCATCTCTTTTTGATCGTGAATCTGCAGCAACAATCCAATAGAAGGGTTTACCTTTTTTTCCGTGTCTTTGAAGTCTTATTCTTACGGGCATAACATATTAATTTATGAAGGTTCACGACCTTCTGATTATTAATTCTGAGGGTGCAAATTTAGAATAATAATTTAAAAAAGTATCAAACTTTAAATTTTTTATAATATCTCACTTTTTTAAAATCTAAAGTTCAACTTCGGATGTTGACTAATCTCCTTGTTAGGCAATTTAAAAAACCCTATTTTTGCGCCCATATTTTGAGCAAATTTATATGAAAATTTCACGATCAGACAGCAGTTCATTAAATGCAGTAATTACAATAGACATTGAACGTAAAGACTTTGAAGAAAAAGTGTCCAATGTACTAACTAATTATAGAAAAAAAGCAAATATCCCAGGCTTTAGGAAAGGACATGTCCCTATGGGGATGATTAAAAAGCAATATGAAACTTCTGTTACAGCAGATGAAGTGAATAAACTGCTTCAAGAAAACTTAGACAAATACCTTAAAGAGCAGAATATAAATATATTAGGGAACCCACTACCTATAATTAAAGAGGAACTCGACTGGAAAGCCTCTAAACTATCTTTTTCATTTGAGCTGGGTTTAGCTCCTGAACTTGAGGTTAATCTTACCGAAAAAAATAAGATAATCCAGTATCAAATCACAGCAACTAAAACTATGATTAATGACCAAATCAAGCAACACCGTAAGCAATATGGTCAATTGGTTCCTAGACAAAATCCACTTGATGAATTTGAGATTACTGCCGTTTTTAAAAATGAAGCTGCCAAAATAGAGACAACTAATACTTTTGATTTAAGCCAAATCTCTGGAAAATCAAACCTTGCTGCACTTAAAAAGGCAACGGTTGGAACTGTACTTAATTTGAATTTTAAAAAACTTTTCAAAGACGATGCTACTGCAACTCGAATTTTAAATATATCAGTTGATAAAATTCCTGAAATTGATAAAGAAATTATCATTGATATTAAAGAAATTAATGAACGCACCTTGGCAGAAATGGATCAAGAATTTTTCGATAAAATTTATGGTCCAGATCAAGTAAAGTCTGAGGATCAAATGAGGAAGAAGATAGTTGAAAGCATGGAAAAGCAATTTGAACAACAATCTGACCAAAAACTTCTTAATGATATAACAGAGTACCTAATAAAAAAAACAAAATTTGATTTACCATCGGAATTCTTAATTAAGTGGATTCAAAATTCCGGAAAGGAACCAATGACAGCTAAGGCAGCTAAAGAAGAATATGATCGTTCCGAGAAAGGTATTAGGTATCAACTAATTGAAGGTAAAATTATTTCTGATAATAATTTAAATATAAATTTCGATGAATTGAAAGATTTTGCAAAAGACATTATAGTAATGCGGATGACACAGTATGGGGAAGCAGGCTTACCCGATAAAGAATTAGATGGAATCGTTGCAAGGGTTATGTCTAACAAAGAAGAGGCTAGAAGATTATCTGAACAATTAATGAGTAAAAAATTATTGGAATTTTTTAAATCTAATTTTTCTCTCAAAAAGAAAAAGATCGACTTTGATAAATTTATAAAAGAGGTATACGGCCAGGGCTAATTTTATTTAATTAATTTTATACTATATTTTAAAAGAAATGGATTACGGAAAAGAGTTTAAAAAGTTTGCTACAAAGCATCATGGAATTAACTCAATTTATTTGGATAAAATCGTCAGCAGCATGACACCATATATAATCGAGGAAAGACAAATGAATGTTGCCCAAATGGATGTGTTTTCGAGATTAATGATGGACAGGATAATGTTTTTGGGAACTGCAATAAATGATAGTGTTGCGAATGTGATTCAAGCACAACTACTGTTTTTGCAGAGTGTTGACTCTAAAAGAGATATTCAGCTTTATATTAATTCTCCAGGTGGTGGAGTTTATGCTGGATTGGGAATTTATGATACTATGCAATTTATCACTCCTAACGTGGCTACCATATGTACAGGAATGGCTGCTTCTATGGGAGCAGTACTTTTATGTGCCGGTCATGAGGGCAAACGTTCAGCATTACCCCACTCTAGAGTAATGATTCATCAACCACTAGGAGGAGCACAAGGTCAAGCATCTGATATTGAAATTACAGCAAGAGAAATTCTTAAGCTTAAAGACGAATTATATCAAATTATTGCAAAGCATTCAAAGCAAAAAATAGACAAAGTCAATAAAGACAGTGATCGTGATTATTGGATGAAAGCTGAAGAAGCAAAGTCATATGGCATGGTTGATGAAGTCCTTGGTACAGTTAAATAAATTTAAATGAGTAAAGAAGAGTTAAATTGTTCATTCTGTGGTCGTGCAAAACCTCAAACTCAATTATTGATTGCAGGATTGGATGCACATATTTGTGACAAATGTATTCTTCAAGCTCATGGAATTATAAAAGAAGAAACAACCGATGAAAATGCTGATGATTCAATTTCTGTAGAATTGCAACCTCCAAAGAAAATTAAAGCATTTCTCGATCAATATGTCATTGGTCAAGAATCTGCTAAGAAAATTCTTTCAGTAGCAGTCTATAATCATTACAAAAGAATTAACCAAAATAATGTTAGAAGTGAGGTTGAAATTCAAAAAAGTAATGTTATTCTTGTTGGTGAGACTGGAACAGGGAAAACACTTTTAGCTCAGACAATATCAAAATTTTTAAAAGTCCCCCTTGCTATTGTAGATGCAACTGTTCTTACTGAAGCTGGTTATGTTGGTGAAGATGTTGAGAGTATTTTAACCCGACTTTTGCAATCTGCGGATTACGATCTTGATAAAGCTCAATATGGAATTGTATTTATAGATGAAATAGATAAAATCGCAAGAAAGGGAGATAACCCTTCCATAACCAGAGATGTTTCTGGAGAAGGTGTCCAACAAGCACTCTTAAAATTATTGGAGGGAACTATTGTAAATGTTCCTCCAAAGGGTGGTCGTAAACATCCTGACCAAAAATTTATTGAAGTAGATACTTCGAATATACTTTTCATTGCTGGCGGAGCCTTTGATGGAATTGAACAAACAATTAATAAACGTTTAAATCTTCAATCCATTGGTTATAATACCAACAAGGAATTAAAAAAGGTAGATTCTGAAAATATTCTCCAATACATTACTCCCCGTGATATTAAGTCATTTGGACTTATACCGGAAATTATTGGTAGACTACCGGTTTTGACATATATGAATCCATTAGATAAGGAAACCTTGAGTACGATTCTGACTACTCCAAAGAATGCCCTCGTAAAACAATATGTTCAATTGTTTCAAATGGACGGAATTGATCTTACTTTTACCCAAGGTGCATTAAATTTTATTGTAGAAAAGGCTTTAGAATATAAATTGGGCGCACGTGGTTTAAGATCTCTATGTGAGGCAGTTTTGAATGACGCTATGTTTGAGCTACCTGAATCAGACATTAAAAACTTAAAGGTGACTAAATCTTATGCAGAACAAAAGCTTGCTAACATAGAATTACCTGCTTTGAAAGTGGTTTCTTAAGTATTCATTTCAAGTAGTTCTTCCAATATCTCTCTTGAATTTGAAAGTCTAGGAACCTTGTTTTGTCCGCCAAGTTTATTTTTTGATGCCATCCATTGATAAAATAAATCTTTTTTAGCTATTGTTATCTTTGGAGCAGATAATGTGATGTCTTTATAACGTTTTGCTTCATAATCAGAATTTACATTTTTAAGATTTCGATCCAATAGCAATTTAAATTCATCAATTTTTTTTGGTTTTTTTCTAAACTCTATAATCCATTGATGTCCACCTTTTTTGTTTTGACCCATAAATATTGGACCAGCAGTGTAATCAATTATCTCAAGTCCTAGCACATTTGCTGTTTTACTCATTGCAACCTCAGCATTTTCAATCATCAGTTCTTCTCCAAACACATTAATGTGAACTTTAGTTCTACCAGTAATCTGAATACGATATGGGTTTAGACTGGTAAACTTTATGGTATCTCCAATTTTATACCTCCAAAGTCCCGCGTTTGTAGTTATCACCATTGCATAGTTTTTATTCAGTTCAACTTCACAAAGAGGAATTATAACTTGATTTTCTTCACTGTTTATTTTATCCATAGGAATGAATTCATAGAAAATACCATAATCTAGCATTAATAAAAGCTCATTTGAATTATTTCTATCCTGAATTCCAAAGAACCCCTCTGAGGCATTGTAAGTTTCAAAGAAATTTAATTTACTCCCCAAGAATAATTTTTCAAATTGTTCTCGGTAGGGTCGAAAACTTACCCCACCGTGAAAATAAACCTCAACAAATGGCCAAACTTCATTTATTGAAGTTTTTTTTGTCTTTCTTAGCACATTATCGAGTAAGACTAGCATCCATGATGGAACTCCTGCGAGGCTCGTAACTTTTTCATTGAGTGTCTCGTCAATTATAGCTTCCATTTTTGCTTCCCATTCAGGCATTAAAGAAACTTTATAGCTAGGAGTGCTACCTAACTCAGCCCAGAATGGTAAGTTGTCAATAATAATCGCTGAAAGATCTCCAAAATAACTGTTAGTGTTTTGATATAATTCATTACTTCCCCCCAACCGTAAACACTTTCCTGCTAAAATTTGAGCATTCTCATTGTTATTATAATAAATAGAAAGCATATCTTTTCCTGCTTTATAGTGACAATCTTCAAGTGATTCAGTGCTGATGGGGATGAATTTACTCTTAGCATTGCTCGTTCCACTGGATTTGGCAAACCACTTAATTGTGGTAGGCCAAAAAATATTTTGTTCTCCCATTCTACAGCGCTCAATTTGCTTACAAATGTCTTCATAATTAACTATCGGAAGTCTATTTTTAAAATCTTCGTAATTTTTAATTGAACTAAAATCACTTATCAGACCAACCTCTGTTTTTGAAGCAGTGTTGATTAAACTATATAATAATTCATGCTGAACTTCATTTGGGTATTTCATGAAAAGCTCTATTTGATGAATGCGTTTTTTTAAAAACCAAGAAGCTACAGAATTGAAAAGGGGTATTGGCATAAGAATAATGTATATTTAAACAAAAATATAAACTTTTAAATTAAAGATGTTTAGGGGAGTTCTTAGGAAAATGATTACAGAAAATGAAGTTCCAATTCGTTACTTTCTAGACATGGAGGATGACTTTTTGATGATGAATGGATTTTTGGGTCGAAACCTAAAAATCACTTATGATGGGAGTCAATGTTTAAACTGTAATCAGTCTAGGCATATTTTTAGACAGGGTTTTTGTAAACAATGCTTTTTTGAAATTCCATCAGCTGGAGATTGGGTGATGCGGCCGGAACTGAGCAAAGCACATTTAGGTCTCGAGGATAGGGATTTAGCGTACGAAAAGAAAGTTCAGTTACAACCTCATTTGGTTTATCTCGCTTCAAGCAGTCATCTAAAAGTTGGAGTTACACGTAAAAGTCAAATTCCTACGCGATGGATTGATCAAGGAGCTCATCAAGCAGTAGGTTTTTTAGAGGTTCCAAATAGATACCTGGCTGGTATGGCAGAGGTTGCATTGAAAGAACACTTTTCTGATAAAACCAATTGGCGAAAAATGTTGCAAAATGAATATGAAGAGGTAAAATGGAAAAGTGTTATAAAAGAAGCAATTGATAAATTGCCTAAAGATTTAAAACCCTATATAATAAGTAGTGCTAAAGTAACCGAGATTAATTTCCCTGTTTTACAATATCCAGATAAAGTAAAAAGTCTAAACCTAGAAAAGGAGAATAAATTTTCAGGATTACTTAGTGGTATTAAGGGTCAATACCTTCTTTTTGAAGATCAAACAGTTTATAATATTCGATCAAATGAAGGAACCAGAGTTAAAATTGAGATTGACTAGCGTTGAATCTTTGATGACTTATTTAAAAGTTGATTAATTTCAGTTAGTTCTTCTGGTTTGAAATAACGCCACTTACCTACTTTAACGTCTAGCTTGATATTCATAATTCTTATCCTTTTAAGATCAACTACCTTATAGTTTAAAAACTCACACATTCTTCGTATTTGTCGATTTAGACCTTGGGTAAGAATAATCTTAAATTTCTTTTTATGCGTTTGTTTGATAAAACATTTTTTTGTCACTGTATCAAGAATTGGCACTCCATTTCCCATTTTATCAATAAATTCCTTGGTAATTGGTTTATTGACAGTAACCAAATATTCCTTTTCGTGATTATTTCTCGCCCTTAAAATCTTATTCACAATATCGCCATCATTGGTTAAAAAAATCAACCCCTCGCTTGGCTTGTCCAATCGACCGATCGGGAAAATTCTCTTTGGATAACTAATAAAGTCTATGATATTATCTTTTTCTACACGTGTATCAGTAGTACAAACGATTCCTTTAGGTTTATTAAAAACTAGGTAAACAAGCTTATTTTTTGGGTTATTCAAAGCCTCCCCATTCACTGTGATTTGATCTTCAGGACATATTTTAAGTCCCATTTCAGCTTTTTCCCCATTTACTAAAACTCGTCCTGCTACTATAAGTCTATCTGCTTCTCTTCGGGAACAATAGCCTATTTCACTTAGGTATTTATTTAATCTTGTCAGAGATTTTTCTTCATTAATCATATCATTAAATACTTATTTCTTCGCCTATTTCGAGTTCGAATTTTTTTCTAAAAATCCAAACAAATAAATATAACAACGGGGTATCTAATGCGGCAACGATTATCTTAAAGATAAACCCAGATAATACCAACCCAAAAAATAAATCCCAAGGTAGAATTCCGAAAATAGATAACAACATAATTACTGAAAAAGTATCTAAGAACTGAGATGCAAAAGTGGAAAAGTTATTTCGCAACCAGAGCAGCCTCCCTTTGGTTAGCTTTTTCCAAAAGTGATATATTCTTATGTCAACAAACTGTGCAATTAGGTAGGCTATCATTGAGGCTAAAACGGCTAATGGAGAAAGCGAAAAAACTTTTTGGAAAGTCCCATCATCAACGGGAGAATTTTCTATTGCAGGAACATAATCGGCTAGGAGTAAAATCCCCATCGAAAAAAAAGAAGCAAAAATTCCCGCAGTTACAACTCTGTTCGCGGCTTTTTTTCCATAAATTTCAGAGATTAAATCAGTAATCAAAAATGTTAATGGGTAGGGTAAAATTCCAACTGATAGCTCAAACAGTCGAATACCAAATACCTCGCCCTGAAACGGATACCAAAAAAAGAATTTTTGAAAAATCAAATTAGATACTACTAGTGAGGTAATGAATAATGCAGCAAGATACAAGTAGATTTTTGCTGCCAGTTGCCGCTGTTGTGGTTTCATTTATTCAATATTTATAAGGAAAGGAATTCTTGCTTGAATTCCTTCCAACATACTAAGTTCAAAAAATTCTGAGGGAAATTTTTCAATTGGGTTGTCAAATATTTTTAATCGGGTAAAAGAAAAAGCATCAAGAATCATCTGCTCAAACTCATCCTCATGCTTGGGGTAATCAACAATATTGAAGTTTTCAATATTAGCCATTCCCGCAGCAAAATCTATTGCATCCTCAAGTCCTCCAAGGGCATCAACTAATCCATTTTCTTGCGCATCTTTACCTGACCAAACCCTTCCCTGTGAAAGGGACTCTACTTTTTCCATTTCTAGAGATCGTCCCTCGGCTACACGCGACTTAAAAGTGCTATAAATTTTTTTAATTGCACTTCTGGTTGAATTTTTAAATCCTTCGCTTAATGGCTCGAAAAGGCTGTAGCCCATTGAATTCTTATTTGAATTTACTTGTTCCGCGTTTACGCCAATCCTATCTGCAAGCCCTTTAATATTTGGAAACGCTGCAAAAACACCTATAGATCCGGTTATAGTCAAAGGATCTGCATAAATTTTATCTCCTAAACAAGCAATATAATATCCTCCAGAAGCAGCGACATTTCCCATTGAGACTACAATAGGCTTTTTCCCCTTTAAGTTTCTCATGGTATTCAAAATTATCTCAGAGGTCATAGCATCCCCTCCAGGAGAATCAATTCGCAAGACAACTCCTTTAATATTTTTATTTTCCGCAACCTCATCAAGGGCTCGATTCATTGCTATTTTTCCAATTATTTCCTCTGATCCTTCAGTGTAAAGAATTGGTCCATTAGCATAGATGACTGCTATTCGATCTTTTGTTTCTTTGTCGTATGATTTGATTTGGGTATTCATTTCATAAAATTCAACTGAATTTATGGATTGATCCATATTTAGTCCCAATGCAGCTTTGAGTGTCTTTTCAAAATCCTTCTCATAGATTAGCGCGTCAATCATTGCATTGGACATAGCTTCCTCCGCATCGGTTATGGCAAGATTTTCTATAAGCGTTTCCAAGGTGGTTTTTGAAATAACTCTACTTTCCGCTATCTCGTCACGAATGGTTGTCCAAAAAGTATCAAGAAGACCTTTGATTTGTACTCTGTTTTCATTGCTCATTTTCTTTTGTAAAAAAGGCTCAACAGCACTTTTGTATTTTCCATGTCGAACTACCTCCATTTTTATTCCAAACTGGTTTTGAAAATCTTCATAATAGAGCACCTCTGAGGAAAGTCCTTTAAGCTCTATTGCCCCCATAGGATTCATAAAAATACTATCTGCTACAGAACTGAGATAATAGCCTTTTTGCGACATAAAATCAGCATAAGCGTAAATAAATTTACCTGATTTTTTAAAATTTTTAAGACAGTTTCTAATTTCTCTAACCTGAGCCCATCCCGAGGCGATTAAACCAGAGTTGAGTCTAATCCCTTTAATTTTTGGATCTTTTTTTGCTTTATTGATGCTGCCAATTATTGCATCCATCCCAACAATTGAGGGACTTTTTTTTGATAAAAATTGAAAAGGATTAAAGGCAGGACTACGATCCCTAACAGACAAATTTAAATTGAGATTTAAAATAGTGTTTTCACTTACAAAAGCTGAATCAACTTTTTCTATATTAACTGAAGTGGCGATGGCAGCGATACTGATAAAAAAGAAAATAATTATCAGACCAAGGGCTACAGAGGTTCCTAATAGAGATGCTAAAAAACTTTTGAAGAAATTCATATTAGTTGATTTTAATAACAAAGATAGGGTTTGTGAAATTGTTTTACGAAATTTAATATTAAGATGAGTAAAGCATTTATTTCACTTGGTGCAAATGAAGGGAAACGCCTTGAAAACATTCAGGAGGCTGTCACTCGAATTCAAAATAAGATTGGTAATGTGATCGCACTTTCCTCTATATACCAAACTCCATCTATGGGTTTTGACGGTCCAGATTTCCTTAATGCATGTATTGAGATCGACACTGGCTTAAGTCCTCTAGATTTATTGGATAAGCTATTGGATATTGAGCGAGCTATGGGAAGAGAACCTTCAACCCAAAGAGGCTATCAGTCAAGACCTATTGATCTAGATCTTTTATTTTATGAGGAACAAATCATTAGTACGCTAGACTTAATTTTACCTCATCCTAGAATTGCGCAGCGTAATTTTGTTCTCCACCCGCTAAATGAAATCAACCCCAAACTTGTTCATCCTATATTAAGAAAAAATATTATTGACTTACTCTCTATTTCTCCAGATAAGACCAAGCCAAAAAAAATTCCATTATCCGATTGGTCTCCAGCATTCTCTATAAAAAGGGAAATTTTGATTTTTGAAGGGAATATAGGAGTGGGAAAAACCTCACTTGCACAAAAAATTGCTAAACAATATAGACTTCCCTTTTTGCAGGAGAATTTTAAAAAAAACCCTTTTTTGAAAAAATTTTACGAAGATCCAGTAACTTATGCTCTAGAAGTGGAGAATCATTTTATGGAGGACCGATTTCAGCAATTTCTGGCATTTGTTAATGATATTAAAGGTACTTCTGGTGGGGTAGCTGACCATTCACTTTTTCGATCACTAGTCTTTGCCAAAATTAATCTATCTCCATCTGATTTTGATGCATTTAAAAAACATTATTTAGAAAGGTCCAAAACTTTTTCTTTTCCTGTAAAAGTAATTTTCCTAAAACATACTTTTGACCGATTAAAGAAGAATATCATTAGAAGGGGAAGGGCTTTTGAGCAAAAAATCTCTATTGAATACCTAAAGAAAATAGAGCGGGGGTATCAATCATTTTTTATTCATGAAAGTAAATTTGATTTTTGTACTATTGATCTTACAGATTTGGATTATGTTAAAGAAGAAGATGCCTATCAAATAATTCTATTAAGGATTAAAGCTTTTTTAGCTTTTGGTAAAAATCCCATAAAACCACTCCACTAGCAACAGCAATATTTAATGAGTGTTTAGTTCCCTCTTGTGGTATTTCGATCACACTATCGCATTGGCTTATTGCATCTTGGGAAACACCCTTTACTTCATTACCCAATACAAAAGCGTATTTATGATCTTCATTAACCTCAAAATTCTCTAAAGAAATTGCTCCATCAGCTTGTTCAATAGCGAAAACTTTTGTTCCTTTTTCTTGAAGCTTTTTGATTAAAGAGATAATTTCTTTTTGGTATTCCCAGTCTACTGATTCCGTTGCCCCCAATGCAGTTTTATGGATGTCTTTATGGGGCGGTATTGCAGTGATTCCACACAGATAGATTTTTTCGATCAAAAAAGCGTCAGCAGTTCTGAAAACAGATCCGACATTGTTTAAACTACGAATGTTATCGAGAATTATGATTAAAGGGGTCTTGACTGCTTTTTTAAATTCTTCAATCGACTTTCGGTCCAGTTCGCTGTTTTTGAGTTTACGCATGGGCTAAAAATACTAAATATTGCAGGGGTCACCTTGAGTGTTAACAAATTTTTCAAACCCAATTCCTACAAGAATTTATTAATAATTACATTCGTATAAATCGTTCTCAAGTGGCCAAATCTAAGAAGGAAACCCCTTTAATGAAACAATATAACCAGATCAAGGTAAAATATCCTGATGCGTTATTATTGTTTCGTGTAGGAGATTTTTATGAAACTTTTGGAGCTGACGCCATTCGTGCATCAAAAATATTGGGGATAATTCTTACTAAAAGGGGAGCGGGGAGTAATAGTGAAACAGAATTGGCTGGATTTCCGTATCACTCCCTAAACACTTATTTGCCAAAACTTGTAAGGGCTGGTTGCAGGGTAGCCATATGCGAACAGTTAGAAGATCCAAAAATGACAAAAAAAATTGTAAAAAGAGGTGTTACAGAATTGGTTACCCCAGGTGTTTCTTTAAATGAAGATGTTTTAGAACACAAGAAAAATAATTTTTTGGCAGCAGTTGTTTTTGGAAAACAAAAAACAGGAATTTCTTTTTTAGACATTTCTACTGGAGACTATTGGGTATCTGAGGGGAGTTTGATTCAAATGGAACAATTGTTACAAAACTTTTCTCCAACAGAGGTTTTGGTTGCCAAACCTTTTAAAAAGAATTTTACAAAATTAATGGGAAATCAATTTAATGTATTCTACTTGGAGGATTGGGTTTTTGAAAGTAGCTATGCAGAACAAAAATTGAACGACCATTTTAAAGTACTTGGACTTAAAGGTTTTGGAATTCAAGAAATGAAAGTTGGAGTTGTTGCGGCGGGTGCTATTTTGCATTATCTATCAGAGGCTCACCACAAGAAAATACCCCATATTACTAGTATTCGCCGAATTTTTGAGGAGCAATACGTATGGATGGATAGATTTACAATACGAAACCTTGAACTCTTTCAATCCACCAACCCAAATGGTGTGGCATTGATTGATATTTTGGATCAAACTCTAACACCTATGGGAGGGCGAATGTTAAAACATTGGCTAGCATTTCCCGAAAGGAATTTATCAAAAATTGAAGCCCGACTAAATGTTGTAGAGGCTTTGATAAAAGATGATTCAATACACGATAAAATCACTAATCACTTGAGGGAAATTACGGATATAGAGAGGATTGTCGCAAAGATTGCCACCCAAAAAATCAGTCCAAGGGCACTTGTGCAATTGGGTAAATCTTTGGGTCAAGTTACTGAGATTAAGGCTGATCTTCTTAGCCATTCATCAAAAAAACTAAAGACTTTAGGTGCAGGTTTTTTAGATGCTGGGGAGGTCATTAAATTAATTAAATCTACCCTAAAACCTGAGGCCCCAGTTTTGTTGGTTAAAGGTGAGGTCATTGCAGATGGAGTCAATATTGAGTTAGATGAGTTGAGGCACCTTTTGCATTCTGGGAAAGAACATTTAGATAGTATGCTGGAGCGGGAAAGTGAGCGAACCCAGATCCCCTCGCTAAAAATAGCGTTTAACAATGTATTTGGCTACTATATTGAGGTACGCAATACTCATAAAGATAAGGTACCAGTGGATTGGATTAGAAAGCAAACCTTAGTTAGTGCTGAACGATATATCACCGAGGAGTTGAAAGAATTCGAAACCAAGATTCTTGGAGCGGAAGAAAAGATTAAGTCAATAGAAAGTAAGCTTTATTTTGAACTACTCACAGAACTACAAAAATATTTGGAGCTGCTTAAGACCAATGCTCAGGAGGTTGCAAAATTGGATGTGATGGGGTGTTTTGCTTATTTGGCATTGAAGCACAACTATTCACGCCCCCATTTTTTTGACAAAACTATTTTAGAGATCAAAGAAGGCCGCCACCCCGTGATTGAGCACCAATTACCGCCTGGGACTCCTTTTATCGCAAATGATTTAATTTTAGATCCTTCTAGTCAACAAATTATTATGATTACGGGGCCTAATATGTCTGGTAAGTCAGCGATACTTCGCCAGACCGCTCTTATAGTTTTAATGGCTCAAATGGGAAGTTTTGTGCCAGCTATAGCAATGAAAACGGGGATCATTGACAAAATTTTTACAAGAGTAGGGGCTAGTGATAATATCTCTATGGGAGAATCTACCTTTATGGTCGAGATGAATGAAACCGCTTCAATTCTAAACAATATTACAGAAAACAGTCTTGTATTACTGGACGAAATTGGTCGGGGAACCAGTACCTATGATGGTATTTCTATTGCCTGGGCAATTGCTGAATATCTCCACGAACATCCTGCAAAATCGAAAGTGCTATTTGCTACCCATTATCACGAATTAAACGAAATGACCCATGATTTTACTCGTATAAAAAACTATAATGTTTCGGTCAAGGAGTTAGAGCATAAAGTACTTTTTTTAAGAAAATTGATTCCTGGCGGAAGTGCTCATAGCTTCGGTATTCATGTAGCAAAAATGGCAGGTATGCCTGAGTTTGTTGTTCGTAGAGCCCACCAAAAATTAAAAGGCTTGGAAAAGTCCAATACTCTTGAAACTAATACTGAAAGTTTAAAGGTGGGTAAGGATGAGATGCAATTAAATATTTTTAATTTGGACGATCCCTTATTAGAATCTTTGCGAGAAGAGATAACAGACCTAGATATTGATAAACTTACACCAATAGAAGCATTGATGAAGCTCAATCAGATCAAAAGACAATTAAAATAATACCTGATTTATTAGTTTTTTTCATTAATTCCTTAACAATAAAAGTTTAATAGAATTTAGATTAAAAATGTGATATTTTACTATTTTTACAACCCACATGCGAAAGTAGCTCAGGGGTAGAGCATCACCTTGCCAAGGTGAGGGTCGCGGGTTCAAATCCCGTCTTTCGCTCAGCTTTTTTAAGTCCTGCTCGAGTGGTGGAATTGGTAGACACGTTGGACTTAAAATCCAATGACCATTGCGGTCGTGCGGGTTCAAGTCCCGCCTCGAGTACTTAACGGGAGACAGTCTTAAGATTGTTTTCCGTTTTTGTTTTAATACTCTTGACTATAAAAATCTAATTCAACCAGGATACTTTTTTTTCTATTGGACCAGGATTTCTCGAGATGGTTTCTTCGTCATATTTTCCCATGTAGAAAATACCAAGGCACTTTTCTCCTTTACCAAGTGGGGTAAATTTACCAATAGAGCTAATAAGTTTTGGGGAACTCCAGTAAGACCCAATATTAAGACTTGTTGCCATAAGCCACATATTTTGAACTGACATGGAAACAGAAGCTATTTCCTCCCATTCTGGAATGGACTTAATTGGGTCACGTTGCATACATATTAATATTATTATTGAAGAGCTTTTTGCCTTTTCAATCAAATTATTATATTTAAATTTTGAAAAATTATTATTTTCATCTTTGTATTTCTCTGCTAAAAACTTTCCAAGATCATTCTTAGTTTTATTTTTTAAAACCTTAAACCTCCAAGGTTCTGTTTTTTTGTGAGTTGGAGCCCAATTAGCTGCTTCTAGAATTAAATTGATTTCTTCATTGGTAATAGTTAGATTATTGAATAGATGCGGCATAATAGAACGACGTGATTTAATTATTTCGAGTAAATCCATTTTTTTATTATAATTATACAAAACAGCTTTGATAAATTATTCTTAATTTTTTATTATTTCTAAAATTTATTCCTTTAAGTACGTTAAAGGGTTTTTGTTATAACTCAAAAGTAACTTATAGTAAATTAAAATCATATTTCTTAAATAATTCAATTGCTTGATAATCAGCTAATCCTAGTTTTTTATATTCAATAGCACTTCTTCTGTTTCTCTCTTCAGCACGCACCCAAAATTCTCTGTTATCACTTCCTTGAAACATTACGAAATCTTTTTGGGATTGATGATATAAAATTGCTTTACGTTTTCGCATTACTTGATCTGGGCTCATAGGTACTGCCATTTCAATTTCATCAACCTCGTACTCTTGCCAAGCACCTCTATATAGCCATACCCAACAATTTTTCATGAATTTATTCTTTTTGAGTTGTTCTATGCTTTCAAAAATAATATTTAAGCAGATTCTATGAGTACCGTGAGGGTCAGCTAGATCTCCTGCAGCATATATTTGATGTGGCTTAATATTTAAGATAATATCATTAGTAATTAAAAAATCGTTTTTATCAGGATTATTTTTCTGGATTTTACCTGTCTCATAGAAGGGAAGATTTAAGAAATGTACTTGGCTGTCTGGAATTCCTAAATATCTCGAAGCTGCAAGGGATTCCCTCTTTCGGATAGCAGTTTTGAGTTCCCTGAGAGAAACAGAGTCAGTATGATTTTTCTTTTTGCTATGTATTTCATTTTTTAAGCTAATAAAATCCCCTTCAGATTTTAAATCTGACATAACTTCGATGTATTTTAAAGCCTCTTCATCAGATACAGCAAGGTTTCCCGAAGTTTGATAAGCTAAATGTACATCATGCCCTTGACTTACTAATCTATCTAGCGTACCTCCCATTGAAATTACATCATCGTCTGGATGGGGGCTAAAAATAAGACATCGCTTCTTTTCGGGGCTTGCCCGCTCGGGCCTATTTTGATCGTTTGAATTTGGTTTTCCACCTGGCCAACCAGTTATTGTATTTTGGACCCTATTAAACATTTTAATATTTAAATCATAATAGTTTCCCTCTTCAATCAATAGTTCAGACAAACCATTTAAATTGTAGTCCTCCTCTGTTAATTTGAGTATTGATTTATTTGTTTTTTTACAAAGCCAATGAACAGCTCTAGATTTAATATTTATTTCTTTCCAATTACAATCACCTGTAATCCACGGAGTTTTAATTCTAGTTAATTTGGATGCTGCTTCATAATCAACAACCACAGTAGTATTATGATGATTTTGTAAATAGGTAGTCGGTATATTAGAATTAATATCACCTTCAATTGCCTTTTGAATTATATCACTTTTATTTGTCCCCCATGCAAGTAATATAATCCGCTTAGCAGACAGGATGGTTTTAATTCCAACCGTAATTGCTTTACGGGGAACGTTATCGAGTCCATTAAATGCTTGAGTTGCATCAAATCTTGTAAGGTGATCTAAAGTAACTAATCTAGTTTGAGAATTAATGTTTGAACCAGGTTCATTAAAGCCTATATGACCAGTTCTTCCAATTCCCAATATTTGCAAATCAATCCCCCCTGCCTTTAATATTTTTTTTTCATAATTTTTACAATGGTTTATTACCTGATATGATTGTAATTTACCTTTAGGTATATGAATGTTTTTTGGAAGAATATCAATATGATTAAATAGATTATCATGCATGAATTGATGATAACTATTTATGTCTATTTTTTCTAATCCAAAATACTCGTCAAGATTAAATGTTATTACATTTTTAAAACTTAATTTTTTCTTTTTGTGAGATTCAATAAGTTTTTTATAAACGCTGATCGGTGAGGAACCAGTTGCCAAACCCAATACGCACATTTCATTCTTTTTTTGTTTGGATCTGATTAACTCACAGATTTCATCAGCCACTGCTATTGATCCTGCTTCAGGTGATTCAAAAGAAATATTATGTAATTTTTCAAACCGGTTTTCTTCAAATGTGCCAGGGGCAACAAATGAGATTATACTTTTTTTCATTAACCTTTAAGTTTGTTTGACTTCTTTGCAATAAATTTAATTAAAATGAGTATATCATATTGTTAAAAACTAATAGATTTGAAATTGAGAATATGAATTACTGTAGTTAATATTTAAATAAATTAATTTTTTTAACATAAGTAAATTTTTAGTAATTATTATGAAATGTAAAGTATTAGTAATTCTAGCCACCCTCATACTGATATCATGTAGTAAAGGTTCGGCAGACGAAAATATTTCTCACAATAAGGAGATTAATGACATTACGATTGGTCTTAAAAATTACGCCATTGAAAAAGGAAAGTTCATTGGTAATCTAATGCGAGATGGAATGTTTGATAATTTGCAGGTCAATAATGGTCTTACTGACAATCTATTAAAAACAGAGTACAATGCACTGGTATTAGGTAACAAAATGAAAATGTCAAACCTACTAAGAACTCGGCCTCAAGATCCATTTAATATTAAAATTGGCGATATAAACACTGCCAATATCGATAAGTTTATAGCATATGCTGATAAACACGATATGAGAAAAAGGGGACATGTAATGATTTGGTATAATCAAATTCCATCCTGGTTAAAGATTGAAGCACCTAAGTGGAGTGCCCAACAGATCTATGATTTTTCAAAATCTTATATCATTGCACTATCCACTTATTGCAAGGGTAAAATTGATGAATGGGATGTTATAAACGAAGCTATAGTCAACAATGGATTTAGGGAGGATACTTGGTATAAAATTGTCAATACTCAAGCTAACTTAAATGGTGAAATTGGTTATCATAATTATTTTGCATACTTGTTTAAATGGGCTAGACTGGGCGACCCAGACGTTGAACTATTTTATAATGATTACAATATTGAGGTGTTTGGAACCTCAAAAAATAATTTTATGCGGACTTTTGTTAAGAAATTAAAATCAGATTATTCAGCTCCAATTGATGGAGTGGGGCTTCAATCTCATTTTAAGATTAATCTTACAACTAATGACTTTATTAGTAGAGTAGGAAAGACAATTGATGATTTAGGAGAATCAAATTTTATTGCAAATATAACAGAGCTTGACATTAGAATTTGTAATGGTGATACTCAAACTTTAGAGGATCAAAAAAAAGCATATAAAAATATTGTATCAACCGCATTTTCCAGAGATAATTGTAAAACAATTTTAATTTGGGGTCCATCTGATAATGATAGTTGGATTAACTCTCATTTTGAAGGTTGCGGCCAAGCCACGCCTCATGATGAAAACTTTAACAGAAAACCAGCTTACTTTGGAATTCAAGAGGCTTTGATGGCTCTATAAGTAATTATTTAAATTTACCTTAAATTTAATTGTAAAGTCTGAATACAGCCCCTAATTTCTTTCTGCTAAAGAAAAAATATAATCCCAAAATAAACATCGGGACACTCAATAATTGACCCATATTTAGGTAAAGAGAGCTTTCGAAATTCACTTGATTTTCTTTAAAACCTTCAATAATAAAACGACTTGAAAAAGCAATTAGAAAAAATAAACCCAATAGGCTTCCTGGCCGAAGTCTAGATCGATATTTATTCCAAATTAGAAATAACAAAACTCCTAGTATAAAGTAATTTGAAGCCTCATAAAGTTGGGCTGGATGTCGATTAACTCCCACAGATTTAAACCTAAGTTCAAATTGATCTTCAGTTCTATGAAATGAATAATTAAGTGAACCTTGATAAGGATTGATAACATTTGTATAACTACTAATCTTATTTGGCAGGATGTATTTCAGTCTCTTTTCAACACTGTTTCTAATTCTATCCTCCATGTATAAGTTATTTTCAAATACAATTGAAGTTTGTAATATTGGCTTACCTAATTCATAGTTTTCATCACTAGCAGTAAAATTCACATTCCTTACAAAAGGTAATTGGCTCTTGATTTTTTTTTCAATTGGTTGGGTAAAAACAACACCATAATTTGATTCGGTAGGTTTTCCAATAATTTCTGAGTTGAAAAAATTTCCAATCCTAATAAATGCGCATCCTAGAGCAATTGCAATTACCATTCGGTCCATCACTTGATAATAATTATAATTCCTTCTCTTGCGATCAATAAACTTTATTGAAAACCCTGAGATTTTTATTTGATATGAATATATGGCCATGGCAAATAAAATTCCAATAGCAGCTCCATGACTTGCCAATCCACTTTCCCAAAAATAGAATAGTTGAAAAAAATTAGTTTTTAAAATTTCTGGCTCATAAAATATTACATGTCCCATTCTAGATCCAATTAGGGTGCCGGCTACCATATATAACATTTGCATATCAACTGTTAGATCATAACCGTTTTCAAGCCTGTATGAACGAACAACAATATAGCGCCCCACTATAAAACCTAAAACAAAAAGGGAGCTATACCACCTTAGAGAGAAAAAATCATTTTCGAAAAGGAATGGATCTGGATGCCAAACAAAAGACCACAAATAAAAATTTAGTAAAATCATAATTGATTTATGGTCTTCATGACAATTTAATTTATATTATCAAAGGTTCCCAAGGGTCGAGCCTCTAAGTCAAGTTCAAGTTGGAATTCAGCGAGTTTCTCTTTCAATTCTTGAGCTTTTTTGGGAAAATCTTCAAGGCGATTATCAAATTCTCTTAAATCAGTATCTAAGTTATAAAGTGATTCTTCGTGTTCCACCGCCCATATTCCTTTTCCACTTTTAGCGTCTTCTCCAGGGGTTTCAATGTAGCTGAAAGTGGAGGGAGCTAAATATTTCCACTTACCTTGTCTTACACCAAACAGGGTATTGTTTTTGTGATAATAAAAAAATCTGTCTTCCAATTCAGGTTGTGATTTATTTTTCAGTAGTTCAAGGACATTAACCCCATCAATTTTATTTTTTGGAAGATTTGCCCCAATAGCAGCGCATATTGTAGGTAATATATCGATTGCGGATACCAACTGATCCACCTTGGTGTTTGCGGGGATAACGTCAGGCCAAGAAATTATACATGGAACTCGATAGCCCCCTTCAAATACGTCAAACTTCCCACCTCGAAGAGGTCCAGAGGATCCCGCATGATTTCCATAAATCAGCCAAGGACCATTATCAGAAGTATAAATAATAATTGTATTGTCATAAATATTTTTTTCTTTTAGCACTGATACTAGCCGACCTACATTGTGATCAATCTCTTCTATTACATCACCATAAACACTTCCCATTGAAGTTCCCTTGAAATTATCAGAAGCAAAAATCGGAACATGAGGCATACTATGCGCTAGGTAGACGAAAAAGGGCTCATCATCGTTTTTACTGTTAATAAAATCAATAGCGAAATCAGTATATCGCTTTGTTAATAATGATTGATCAGGTTTAATTTCAATAACTTTTTCGTCTAGCATAATTGGTAGTTTTTCACGATTCATATCATTGGAATAAGGAATCCCAAAATAGGTATCAAAACCCTGATAAGTTGGCAAAAAAGGTGCTTTACTTCCTAAATGCCATTTGCCCGCCATCGCAGTAGCATATCCCTTTTCTTTCAGCACCTCAGCTGCAGTAATTTCATTTGGATGAAGCCCAACTTTTCCACCATTTTTTCCACCAAATCCGTGACCCTCAGGCCATAGCACCCCAATTACTCCTGTTCTCATTGGATAAGAACCTGTTAATAATGCTGCTCTTGAAGGAGAACATGTAGAGGAGGCAACTAAAAAGTCTGTCA
>CACIXU010000005.1 GCA_902590705.1 uncultured Bacteroidota bacterium
CGATTGGCGGATATAGTGGTATTGTGTCTGACAAGAGTGCCATTCAATTTAAAATGTTAAATCGATCTAAGGGTCCTGCAATGTGGAGTCCAAGGGTTCAGTCTGATAGAATGTTGTTTGCTAAAGAATGGCGCGATGCTCTCGAAAAAACTCCTAATTTGGATTTTTACCAGGATATGATTCAAGACATTATCGTTCAGGGTGAAACAATTAAGGGATTAGTTACTTCGTTGGGGATTCCCATATACTCCAAAACAGTTGTGCTTACCAACGGAACATTTTTAAATGGCTTAATCCATATTGGAGAGAAGAATTATGGCGGAGGCAGAGCAGGCGAAAAAGCCTCAACAGGTCTCACAAATAAACTTGAAAAACTTGGCTTTGAATCAGGCCGAATGAAAACGGGTACACCGCCACGTGTAGATGGAAGATCGCTTAACTATGAATTGATGGAGGAGCAGCCAGGTGATGTTGACCCATCAAAGTTTAGTTTTACAGACACACCCTTTTTAACCGAACAACGAAGTTGTCATATTACTTACACTAGTCCTGACGTTCATGACTTACTGCGCTTAGGGTTTGATCGCTCACCGATGTTTAATGGTAGTATTCAAAGCACAGGACCTAGGTATTGTCCATCTATTGAGGATAAAATTAATCGATTTGCAGACAAATCGAGACATCAAATATTTGTTGAACCTGAGGGATGGAATACTGTAGAGGTATACGTTAACGGTTTTTCAACTTCACTACCAGAAGATATTCAGTACAAAGCTTTACGGTCTGTTAAGGGATTTGAAAACGTTAAATTCTTTCGTCCTGGTTATGCAATCGAATATGATTATTTCCCTCCTACTCAGCTCAAAAATAGCCTTGAAACTAAACTGGTCAATGGCCTTTTCTTCGCAGGTCAAATAAATGGAACTACTGGTTATGAGGAGGCTGCATCACAGGGGCTTATGGCCGGAATTAATGCTCACTTAAAGCTTAACCAAAAGCCCCCTTTTATTTTGAAAAGAAATGAAGCTTATATTGGCGTTTTAATAGACGATCTTATTACGAAGGGAACTGATGAGCCATACCGTATGTTTACTTCAAGAGCGGAATACCGAACCCTTTTGAGGCAGGATAATGCAGACTTAAGACTTACCCCAATTTCTTTTGACCTAGGCTTGGCTAGTGAAGGACGAATGAGAGCAGTTGAGTTAAAGTCAGCACAAACAAAAGAATTAGTTTCTTTTTTTAAGACACAAAGCTTTGATGTAAATGAGGTTAACCCACTACTGATTAGTAAAAACTCGGCTAAAGTTAAACAGTCAGATAAGTTAAGCAAAATATTTTCTCGTCCAAATATTACCCGACACGAAATGATGTCAATTGAGACGGTTTCTAATTTTCTGGAAAAGCATAGGCTCAACAGTGAAATTTTAGAACAAGCGGAAATACAGATTAAATACGCTGGATATATTCAAAAAGAAACAGCAAATGCGGAAAAGCTTAATCGACTTGACTATATTAAGATTCCTGATGGTTTTGATTATGATGTTTTGGCCTCTTTATCTAAGGAAGCTAAAGAGAAATTAAATAAAATAAAACCAGCAAACCTTTCTCAGGCTTCAAGAATTAGCGGTATCAATCCTAGCGACATTAGTGTTCTATTGGTTAAGCTGGGTAGGTGATGTTTCACGTGGAACCTTATTATGAAAAACATAAAAAATTCTTTCTTGTATACTGTAAAAGACCATTTGGCGTCAGAAGAATACTTTAATCTTTATTGGGACAAGCAAAAAAAGATAGCATGGACTGATTTAGGAAAGGTAAAAGATTTCAACCGCTACTACCAATCTGACAAGTATATTTCTCATCAAACAGAGAATAAATCTATAATCAATATTCTCTATGGCTTTGCAAGAAAGGTAATGCTGCGGTATAAATTCAAACAACTTAAACCATTTGTAAAACCCTTGGATAAGTTGTTAGATATTGGATGTGGGGCTGGAAGTTTCTTGTCTTTCATGAAGAAAAAAAACTTTAACGTGTTTGGAGTTGAAAAGAACACTACTGCTTTAGAAATATGTGCCAAAAAAAAACTTAAAGTATATAATTCATTAGAGTCTCTTCCAAATAAAGTCTTTGATATCATTTCTTTATGGCATGTCCTTGAGCATTTACCTCAACCTGAAAAAGTTATAGCCAAGATCTATGATCTATTGACTAGCAAAGGAGTTTTAATTGTTGCAGTTCCCAACTTTTCTAGTCACGATAGATTGCATTATAAAAACAATTGGGCTGCATTAGACGTTCCTCGACATCTTTGGCATTTTACCCCAGAGGGTTTAGAAAAAATGTTTTTCAGTGCTGGATTTAAATTATTAAACAAAAGCCCCCTATGGCTCGATGTTTTTTACATTTCTTTTCTCTCGGAAAAATATAAAGGTAATAATCTGGCTTTTTTAATAGGAGCGCTAAAAGGAAGTTATTTTACACTTCGATCTCTATTCTCAAAAAAGCATTCGACTATTTCTTTTGTGTTTAAGAAAGAGTCTGTTTAGTACTTAACAACCGCTTAATCTCAAGAATAAAGTTGCTGAATAAAATTTTAGGATTAGCATTGCGCTCAATGTGATAACAACTATCTTCCAAAAGCCTTACTAACTCAAGAACATTTCCGCTGTGTACAAAAGGTATAAATTTCTCAAAATCAAAATCTGTACTTAAAGAAAGATCAAATAGAGATTCAGCTCGATAAGAGAGTAGCATTGTCTGACGAATAAACTCCAGAGCAAACTGTAAAAAAGACTTTTGTTCCTCACGGCTTAACTGGCTTACGCTATCTGACCACTCCATTAAATCCAATATAATCGCTTTGTTGGATTTGGCTCGAAATGCAGCTCTCATGCCTTCAATCCAAAGCTTTTCGAAGACAATTGAATGCTTAGAGGAAGTAATTAACGACAACACCATTCTCCAGCTCCCCCTTCCCGCGCGTACAAGCTCTTTTGCTTTTTCACCTGCTCCGATCGCTATTAATTTATTTTCAATTGCTTTATCCAAAAGTGGGTTTAATTTAATTATTTGACACCTCGAAACCAATGTCGGTAAAATTACCTCAAGTTGTTCCCCAACTAAAAAGAAATAACTGTTATGCGGAGGTTCCTCAAGCAATTTTAAAAGTTTATTGGATGCTGACTCTGAAATTTTTTCTACACCAAAAATTACCATTACTTTCTTTCCACCACCATGAGCTTTAAGATGCATTTTATTGTGGATTTTTGAGACCTCCTCAACACCAATAATACCCTGTTTGTTTCCTGCTTCAAGTTGATTTATCCAGTCCTGAGATCCTCCGTACGCGTTATTATTAAGAAACACAAACCAATTTTCACTATAATCCTCTGATGTCGCCTTAGCTCCTCCATTAGATCTATTAATTACTGGATAAATAAAATGTAAGTCTGGATTATAGAGTAATTTTTGTGATGAAACACCCTTTCTCTCTTCGTTATCTAAGAACTCAAATCCATAAATCAACTCTAGCGCACAAAACAAAACTAATGGTAGACCTCCATAACCTTTGGAGTCTATAAATAGCTGACAATGAGGGGATTGATCATCAGAAATCATCTTTCGCAGCTTTGATTTTAGCTTCTCTTGTCCAACGATTTCGTTGTAGTACATGCGGCAGTTAAATTTTTTATGATCCTAAAAATAACGAATCCTTTTGGATTAGACTTTTTCCACTAAAGTAATGCAGTTAATGCCCAAAAAAATAGCCTTCTTAATGGTAAAAAAAGTTATTTTTGAAAAAATTTAGAGATGCACACACTTAATAATAATGATTTTTCTAACCGTAAAGCCGTAATAAGGGTTGATTTTAATGTGCCATTAGACGAAAACCTCCAAGTAACTGATAGCACAAGAATTTTAGCGGCTAAAGAATCAATTGATTATATTTTAAATCATGGTGGTAGTTGTGTGCTTATCTCACACCTGGGGAGGCCTAAAGGAAAAGACGCGGCCTTTTCATTATATCATATAGTTAATAAAGTATCGGAGATACTGGGCATACCCGTTTTATTTTGTGACGATTGCGTAGGCCCGATAGCGGAGACAGCAACCGCTCAACTCAAGCCAGGAGAAGTAATTTTAATGGAAAACCTTCGCTTCTATCCCGAGGAGACTGCTGGGGATTTTAATTTTGCCCTTGGATTATCTAAACTAGGAGATTTTTATGTCAACGATGCTTTCGGAACAGCTCACCGCGCTCATGCTTCCACAACTATTATGGCACAGTTTTTCGATGAGGATAAATATTTTGGTAAGCTATTAGAAAAAGAGGTCAAAGCAGTCCAAAAAGTCTTAGAAAATGGTGAAAAACCAATTTTGGCAATATTAGGTGGGGCTAAAGTTTCCTCAAAAATCACAATCATTGAAAATATATTAGATAAAATTGATCACTTAATAATCGGTGGAGGAATGGTTTATACTTTCGTTAAGGCAATGGGAGGAAATATAGGACAATCCATTTGTGAGGACGAATATTTTGATTTTGCTCTGGAATTATTAGAAAAAGCTAAATCAAAAAATGTAATAATTCATTTACCTACAGATGTTATTATTGCGGATGACTTTTCGAATAAAGCCAATAAAAAAGTCTGTATGGTGTCGGAAATCCCTGATGACTGGCAAGGACTTGATGCTGGTCCAGAGACTTTGAAGGCTTTTGAACAAGTTGTAATGAAATCTAAAACAATTTTGTGGAACGGTCCACTTGGTGTTTTTGAATTTGAAAACTTTGCAACTGGAACCATGACATTAGGAGAGCAGATTGCCAAGAGCACTCAGAATGGAGCCTTTTCGCTTGTAGGTGGAGGAGACTCAGTAGCTGCCGTGAAACAGTTTAGATTAGAGCCTAAAATGAGCTATATTTCTACTGGAGGAGGCGCCATGTTAGAAAGTCTTGAAGGGAAAATACTTCCTGGCATAGCAGCGCTTTTTACATAAGCCAGGTTTATGAAAAAAATGGCTTTATTAGGTTTTCTTCTTATTATACTTAACGCATGTAAGGAAAATCAACCCAAAACCCGCTATCTTCCAGATTCTGGTGGAAAAATCAATCATTTGTCTATTGTGATGCCTGAAAAAAGTTGGAATGGTTTTTTGGGAGACAAAGTAAGAGATTTATTGTTAGCGCCTTACGAAGGCTTACCAATTGATGAGCCTCAGTTCTCACTTAAATATATTCCTGAAAAAGTCTTTACGGGTTTTGCAAAGAATAGCAGAAATATCATCTGGTTTGTCAAAGACCCTATTGGAAGGTTTCAACTATCTGAAAACATGATGGCAAAACCACAACTTGTGGCTAAAGTGACTGGAGATGACGAGGAGGTACAAGCATTTTACTTAGAGGAGAATATTGAGCTTCTAAGGGCATCAATCACTGAAATTGAGCAAACCGAAAAACGCAGAAGGATTGGAAAGTCACCGAGTAGAGACAATGAATTCTCCGACAGATTCCAGATTTCAATGACCTATCCCTCGGCTTATAAAACTTTTAAAGATACCCTAGACTTTACTTGGATACAAAAGCCAATTCAAAAGGGTCATATGAATATAATTGCTTACACCCTCCCAATTAATGCTTTGAAGGAAAACATTAAAAAAAGAATACCGTTTATAAGGGATTCCATAGGAAAAGCTTATATCCCGGGAAGATTGCCGGGTTCCTATATGATTACAGAGCGTGCTTATCGACCCTACTATTACAAGACTCAGATAAATGGGAAACTAACTTATTTAACTAAGGGAACTTGGGAAGTCGCTAACGATTTTATGGCAGGTCCATTCATCAATTATATGATAAGAGATACCCTAAAAAAAAGATGGATGGTTATCGAGGGGTTTACATTTGCCCCCTCAGCTAGTAAAAGAGATTACATGTTCGAATTAAATACGATTATAAGCAGCATGCAATTTGAATAAGGGGAAATTTACTCTTTATCTGATTTGGAGTCAGCTTCTTCATCTTCTTTTGAAGCATTTTTAAATTCCTTTATTCCGCTACCCAACCCTTTCATTAACTCTGGGATTTTTCTTCCACCAAAGAGTAAAAGAACGACCACAACGATAAGAATAATTTGTGGTGCTCCGATCATGCCTAGAAATAAGATTGTTGAGAACATTAGATTTATTTTTATCCAAATGTAGTTAATATTTAAATGAAATCTAAATTTCTTTCACAGGCCTGTAAATAATTTTTAAGGGTTATAACTATATTTGTTTGTGATGGCTGACAAAAAAAACAATAAACGCCTGTGGATTCAAAACCTTTTGAATCGGTATCGGTTGGTTGTCATCAACGAAAAAACCTTCAATGAAGAGTTTTCTTTCAGATTATCGAGATTTAATATCATATTGACATCAATCCTCGTGATTGCTTTTATTTTTATTGGGGCAATTTTTTTAGTAGCATACACTCCGCTTAAAGAGTTTATCCCTGGATATACCTCTACTAAACTTAGAAAAGAAGCAATAAGGAATAGCTTTTTACTTGATTCACTTTCTTCTGAATTTCAAAAACAACACCAATTCATAATGGCAATGAAAAGTGCGCTTACGGGAGAAATTAATCTAGATGAGCAATCATTCAAGGATCTGAATAATAACAATATAGAAATATTGAACCCCGAGAGCAGTGTTTTAAAAGCCGATTCTTTATTGCGATTGGAAGTTATCCAAGAAGATAAGTATAATGTGCTACCTAACCCTGAAGGAAATGTCAAGTTCATGCTTTTTTCACCAGCTTCAGGTACTATCTCTCAACCATTTAACAACGAAATCAAGCACTTTGCCGTTGATATTGCCTTAGCAAAAGACGTCCCAATTAAGGCTGTCGCTTCAGGAATAGTTATTCTTGCTGATTGGACTGCAGACACAGGATATGTGATCGTTATCAAACACGATTATGGACTACTTTCGGTCTATAAGCATAATTCCTCAATCGAGAAATCTCAGGGAGACTTAGTGGCACCTGGTGAAGTTATCGCCTATGCTGGGGACACTGGAGAACTCTCTACGGGATATCATCTTCACTTTGAATTATGGATTGATGGCTATCCAGTAGATCCAACGAATTTTATTGATTTTTCTGAAGGATTATGATCAAGTTATTAGCAGCAAAACTGTTTGCAAAGATTATCCACCACAAAAATCAAAAGTGGATTAATAACCCATTAGATTACCAAAAGAAAATATTTTATGACCTTATAAAAAAGGCTACTGACACTGATTTTGGAAAAGACCATAACTTTCATAAAATTAAAGATTACACTGATTTTCAGGCTGAGGTACCAGTAAGAGATTATGAAGGCTTACGCCCCTACGTTGAAAAGATATTATCGGGTAAGGCGTCTGTGTTATGGCCTGGTAAGCCTTTATACTTCGCAAAAACGAGCGGAACTACCTCTGGAGTCAAATACATTCCCATTAGCAAAGCTTCAATGCCAACTCACATAAGAGCAGCTCGAGATGCACTTTTAAACTACATAAACAAAACGGGTAATGCCGATTTTGTTAATGGAAAACAAATTTTTCTTCAAGGAAGCCCCATTTTAGAAAAAACCAAAGGAATTAATTATGGACGTTTATCGGGAATTGTAGCTCATTATGTTCCGAAATACTTACAAAAAAGTAGAATGCCTTCATGGGAAACCAATTGTATTGAGGATTGGGAAACAAAGGTGGATGCGATTGTGGAGGAAACTTTTTACGAGAATATGTCCTTAATTGCAGGAATTCCATCTTGGGTTCAAATGTATTTTGAAAAGCTAATCGAAAGATCCAACCTTCCAGTAGGAGAGATGTTTAAAAATTTTTCCTTATTTGTCTATGGTGGAGTAAACTATGAGCCCTATCGACCACTGTTTGAAAAATTAATTGGAAGAAAAGTAGATTCAATTGAGTTGTTTCCCGCTTCAGAGGGATTTTTTGCCTATCAGGACGTCCCTGGTGAAAGAGGGTTGTTACTTCTAGTAGACAACGGAATTTTTTATGAATTTATCAAAGCGGATAATTTTAGGGTTAAGAATCCCAAACGATATACTTTAGCTCAAGTTGAGTTGGGGATAAACTATGTCCTCATTTTATCAACGACTGCTGGGTTATGGGGCTACAATATTGGGGACACCGTAAAGTTTGTTTGTTTGTCACCCTTTCGAATAGTGGTCACTGGAAGAATTAAGCATTACATCTCTGCATTTGGTGAACATGTTATTGGCAAGGAGGTAGAAACAGCAATGGAAGAAGTCTGCAAATCTACTGCTATTCGGGTAAAAGAGTTTACTGTTGCCCCGCAAATTGATCCTAAAGACGGATTACCCTTTCATGAGTGGTTTATTGAGTTTGAAGATTTTCCTGATAAGATTGACCAGTTTGCAGCTTTATTAGATCGAAAAATGCAAAAGCAAAATGCTTATTACGAAGATCTAATTCGCGGAAAGGTGCTGCGCACTCTAGTTATTACTCAAGTTGCTCCATCAGCTTTTCAAAGCTATATGAAAAGTATCGGAAAACTGGGAGGTCAAAACAAGATTCCCAGATTATCAAATGACAGGAAAATAGCGGATGAACTACAAATAAAATAATCTATGCACGAAAATATTTCTCACGAAAAACGCTATAATAAAACATTGAGTTTTTTGAAAAAGCACATACAAGGAGGTTCAAGAATATTGGACTTGGGGATTCACAATCCGCTCTCAAAACTTATGCAGCAACAAGGGTATAAAGTCAAAAACACTAATGGAGAGGATTTAGATGAAGACCAATCCTCATTGACTGATTCTAAAGCTGAAGTCGTAACCGCATTTGAAATATTAGAACACTTGCTTTCTCCTTATCAAGTATTAAAAAGTATTAAAGCCAAAAAGCTAGTTGTGAGTGTCCCCTTGCGGTTGTGGTTTTCTCCTGCTTATCGAAGTAAAAAAGATCTCTGGGATAGACATTATCACGAATTTGAGGATTGGCAACTCGATTGGCTTTTAGAAAAAACAGGATGGAAAATTATTGCTCGTGAAAAATGGACTAATCCCAATTCAAGCTTTGGAATAAGAACACTTTTGAGATATTTTACAACTCGATATTACATTGTATTCGCTGAAAAAAACAAGCAGGAAAATTGAACTTTTATATTATAATACCAGCCCACAATGAGGAAAAAAATATAGCTCAAACTCTACAATCCATTGTAAACCAAAAGTTGAAACCTAAAAAGCTGGTGGTTGTAAATGATAATTCATCCGACAATACTAGGCAAATTATAAACGATTATACCAAACGCTTTGACTGGATCTATAAAGTAGAAAATAAATCCTCTGACGTCCATCTTCCTGGATCAAAAATTATTAATGCCTTTTATGTGGGTTATGATACTCTTGATGACAAATATGATGTAATATGTAAGTTTGATGCTGACATAGTTTTTGAGCCAGACTATTTATTAAATTTAAAGGTGAACTTTGAAAATAACCCTCGCTTGGGAATGGTAGCAGGTGTATGCTATGTAAAAAAACAAAAGGATTGGGTACTGGAGAATTTAAACCGTAATGACCATATAAGAGGCGCTTTAAAGGCCTACAGGAAGGACTGTTTTTTGCAGATTGGTAAATTGAAAAGGTCTATTGGATGGGATACCATAGACGAAATACTTGCACAATATTATAAATGGGAAATTTTAGTGGATGAAACACTAAAAGTAAAACATCTTAAGCCCACAGGTCTCAATTATAGTCCAAATGCAGCCCTATTGCAAGGCGAAGCCACATACCGAATGAGGTTAGGGTGGTTATTAACTTTGATTATTGGACTGAAACGAGGGCTAGTTAATCAAAGTTTTAGAGTTATTTGGAGCTACCTCAAAGGGTATTCAATCGCTAAAAAAAATAGGACACCCTTCATTGTTGACAAAGCGCAGGGAAAGTATCTAAGAAGTTACAGGTGGAGAGGGATTTTAAGGTGGATAAAATTTAAATAACCAACACTTATTTTATCTTTACAATCGATGGATAAAATCAACATACTTGTTTTGGGGAATGGTGGACGAGAGCATGCCTTTTGTTGGAAATTGGTAAAAAGCCAATTGACAAATCAGCTGTTTATTGCACCTGGAAATGGCGGGACCGAAGATTTGGCAATAAACCTTGATATAGGAGTTAATGATTTTGAATCAATTAAGAAGGCTGTGCTGTTAAATCAAATTAAACTAGTAGTCGTTGGTCCAGAGGACCCACTTGTAAATGGTCTGCATGATTTTTTCCTTTCAGATCCTGCACTAAAGGACATTCCTGTCATTGGCCCAAAAAAAATGGGAGCTAGACTAGAGGGAAGTAAGGAGTTTGCAAAGATGTTTATGCAAAGACATGAAATTCCTACCGCCCAATATGGAAGCTTTACCGCTGAGAATATTGATCAAGGCTATGCTTTTTTAGATCAAATGAAATCTCCATACGTGCTTAAGGCTAATGGATTAGCAGCAGGGAAAGGCGTACTAATAATTGATGATTTAAAACAGGCTAAGACAGAGCTTGCCAAAATGCTCTTGGATCAAAAATTTGGAGTTGCTTCTAAAAAAGTTATTATTGAGGAGTTTTTAACTGGAATTGAACTCTCCTGTTTTGTTTTAACCGATGGGGTGGCTCATTTAACGTTCCCAATGGCCAAAGATTATAAGCGTATCGGTGAGGGCGATAAAGGACTAAATACCGGCGGAATGGGAGCCATATCGCCTGTACCATTTGTGGATGATCAATTCAACCAAAAAATACAAGACAGAATCATAAACCCGACCATTAAAGGATTACTTGAAGACAATATACCCTACTTAGGTTTTCTCTTTATAGGCTTGATAAAAGTTGGAGAAGAACCCTATGTTATTGAATATAATGTTAGGATGGGAGATCCCGAAACTCAGGTTGTTTTACCTCGGATAAAAAACGATTTTGTAGAACTTTTATTAGCGACAGCAGAAGGACGCTTATCACAAATTGAAATTGAAATTAATGATCTTTCTGCGACAACAGTAGTTGCCGTCTCAGGGGGTTATCCCGAGGAGTATCAAAAGGGTAAAAAAATAACTGGACTAGAAAAAGTAAAGGGGAGTATTGTTTTCCATGCAGGAACCAATGTAAAGGAGGGAAAAATAGTTACAGATGGTGGGAGGGTTTTGGCAGTTACCTCATATGGAGAAGGGCACGAATCTGCCCTGAAACAATCTTATGGTCAGATCGAAAAAATTAATTTTGAAGGAATCAATTTTAGAAAAGATATAGGTTTTGACCTATAAAAATGAATGGGCAGTGGAATTCTTTTTTTCCTCACCGCTTTTATCAAACTTTCGTAATTGATTGATCCAGTATATACCTGCTATTAAACCAACTAATAAAAAAATGAAAGAGATACCATTGGATACCCACCAATTGAAAAGCTCAACATGAGTTAGTAGCTTAAAAGGGAAAAAAAGTACCTCCTCAAATAAACTTGCGATTGACTCAAAAAAATTCTTCATTAATTATCTATTATTTATATTGCAAAAATAATAAAAACTGGAGATGACAGTAGAAACTTTTAATAAAGTTGGATTAAAGGCATACATGTATTCTTTTAGTTTTTCTCTAGCAGTAATTTTTATAATTAATTATTGTAAATATCACAGAGATTGGAACATAAATAACATTTTTGAAATTCTTATTTTATGGATCATTTTTGCTTTTTTTACTTTTTTTATTAGTTTTTTACAAACTAAAAAATCAAGCGCTAAGCTATCCGGGATTCATCTATTAACCTTTCCACTTGTTTTTCTTTTTTTCCCAAACGGACCAGGATTAGCCTTTTCTAAAATAGTTATCGGGCTAATTTTAGTTTATTCCGAACACATATTTATTAAAGCTCTTTTCAGTAAGTCAAAGAATAAGTATTTATTTGACTTATCTATTCTTATTTCTATTATTGTTTTATTTAATATAGGTCTTTTAATTTTTTATGTAATTCCCATTATAGTTATTTTAAATCAAAAATTGTATAGCATTAAAAGCTTAATTGCTTTTCTTTTCCCTATTTTGTTGATACCCTTTATTTTTTATTCACTAGCCCTAATAGTGCCTGATATATTTGGACTCGTTAACAATACATTTAACATTCAACCTTTTAGGTATTCAGATCAAACTAACGGAGACTTGGTTTGGTTTGTAATATTGTCAGTTTCAATTTATTGTACAATTTTTATCCGGCCAAAAGGCAATGAGAAGTCTTCAGCTTTTTTATTTATGACAATCTGGTTATATTTAAGTTTTATTATAGGCTTCTTAGGATTAAATCTTGATGAGGAAAGGTGGCTTTTAGGCTTTGTTCCAGCAGCCTTTTTTTTCGGAGTTTTTATTGAAAATATGAAATCTGACAGATTAAAAAATAGGGTAATTTTTTTGGCAGCAATTTTTATAATAATTTTTAAACTTATTGACTTCGAAGTTTTCTAAATAGAGCAGGTCATTTTGCAATAAATTTGTTTAAACTCAAATCGTATATTAGCATTATGAATTAATCAAACTTAAGAAATGAGTCATCAGTCTTTTAGCAGTAAAGCAATAAAAATCTTTAAAAAAAGTATTGACAAATATCATTTGATAGACAACGTTGGTCAATCCTTTGAAAACCCTTTTCCTTCAAATTCAATTGATCACCTTTTGTACAGAAAAAACTGGATAGATACTGTTCAATGGCATTATGAAGACTTAATAAGAGATCCTGATATTGACCCAGTTGAAGGGATGAATCTCAAAAGGAAAATTGATGCTTCCAATCAAGATAGAACTGATACAGTTGAATACATAGACGGGTATTTCTTAGATTTATATAAAGATGTTCAACCTTTAAAATCAGCCACAGTAAACTCAGAGAGTCCAGCCTGGGCAATCGACCGATTGTCCATATTGGAGTTGAAGATTTATCATATGGAAGAGGAAGCACATAGGTCAGAGGCAAGTAATTCACATAGGCAAAGCTGTAATAACAAGCTACAAGTTTTATTAATTCAGAGAATTGATCTAAGTAGCGCCATTGACAAATTATTAGAGGATCTTGATACTGGAAATAAGTTTATGAAGGTTTACAAGCAGATGAAAATGTATAATAACGAGGAAACTAACCCTGTTTTGTATAAGGATAAATCATAAATATGTATGAAAAATCATCATTTATTGCTGTTGCGTTTTTCTGCACTGGGAGATGTAGCAATGACTGTACCCGTTATTAGATGTCTATATAAATCTCATCCTAACTTAAAAATCACTTTTGTAAGTAGACCTTATTTTGAGCCTCTTTTTGCTGAGTTTGAAAACTTCAATTTTTACCCCCTAGATATTGGAGATAGGCACAAGGGACTCAAGGGGATTTGGACTCTTTTTAAAGAACTTAAAAAAATCCATTTTTCCGGAGTTGCTGATCTCCACGGAGTTCTAAGAACCTATTTATTATCATTTCTTTTTACAATAACATTTTTTAGGGTCAAACAAATTAATAAGGGCAGAATAGAAAAGTACCAATTAACACGAAAAAAAAACAAAAAATTTCAACCTCTCACACCTACTATTTTTCGTTATGCAGATGTTTTCAGGAAACTTGGGTTTTCAATTAATATTGAAGACCATGAGTTTCCTAACAAAAACCCTATTCCTAAAAACTTTACAAATCTTTATAATGAGACCGAAAAAAAATGGATTGGCATAGCGCCATTTGCCTCTTATTCTGGAAAAACATACCCTTTGGATTTAATGCAACAAGTTATTGCCTATTTACAGAAAGATTTCCAAATATTTTTATTTGGAGCTGGACAAAATGAGATTAAAAAACTAGAGGTTTGGGAAAAGGCCTATACTAATGTCGTCAATACGTCAGGGAATACCTCATTACGAGATCAAATCCAACTTATGCCCTATCTCGACCTCATGATATCGATGGATTCTGCTAATGGTCACTTGGCTGCTAATGCAGGAACTCCAGTCCTTTCTCTGTGGGGGTTAACACATCCATTTAGCGGATTTGTTCCCTTTAATCAGCCTATTAAACAATCACTCACACTTGATAGAAAAAAATATCCCTTGGTGCCAACCTCGGTTTATGGTAATGTTATTCCCTCTGGATATGAAAATGCATTTAGATCCATCAGACCAAAAGAAGTAATTGAAAAGGCATTAAAATTAGTCCAAAAATAGACCTAGACATCGTCATAATCTATAAGAATCTGGGCACTTACTGGATGGGCTTGACAGGTCAATATTAAGCCTTCCTCAACCTCATTTTCAGTTAGAATTTGATTAGCCTGCATTACTGCTTTACCTGATTTGACCCGTGCAATGCAGCTAGAGCAGACACCTCCTTGACAGGAATAGGGAACATCGAGCATGTTATCGAGCGCAGTATCTAGAATACTCTTGCCTTTTTGAGCATCGAGTTTATAATTGATATCATCGTAAATAATTTCTAAAGTTGCTGAAGTTGATCGGGATGCTTCAACTGAAATTTCTGGCGATGCATTAAACAATTCAAAAAGAATTTTCGACGAACTTATACCTTTTTCCTCTAGTGTTTTTGATACAGTATGGATCATTTCTTCTGGTCCACAAAGGTAAAATTTATCTGTGTCACCCTCTAGTTGATTCAAAGTGTTATTGACGATATTCCTTTCAATTCTTCCAAAAAGACTTTTCTCAATATTAGCCCTACTAAAGACCCATTTAATTTTTAGCCTTAAGGAGAATTGCTTTTTTAAGGCTTTTAGCTCCTCATAGAATAAAGTATCTTCTGGAGTCTTATTACCATAGACCAAATAAACATTTGTATCTTCATTGTCATTGAGAGCAGTCTTAATAATGGATATAATTGGAGTGATTCCGCTTCCGGCAGCAAAAGCAACTATCTGCTGTCCTTTCTCTGATTTAATGTATTTAAATCTTCCTTCTGGAGGGGCAACCATAATTGTCTCCCCAACTTCAATTACTCGATTTGCATGTGAAGAAAAAAGACCGTTTGGTACTTCTTTTATTCCTACCTTAAGTCCATCACTTGGTGAGCTGCATATTGAATAAGATCGACGTACTTTACTTTTGCCAATATTTGTCTCTAAAGTAAGGTATTGCCCAGCTTCAAATTCAAATCGTTTTTTCATTTCTTTAGGGACATTAAGAGAAATCAAAACAGCATTTGGAGTGTCTCTTTCAACTTTCGAAACTGTAAGAGGGTACATTTGTGACATATAATTTTTAATATGTAGCAAAGTTATTTTAAAAAACTCTAAAATTTCAAATCTTACACGGGCATTTTCTTTAATTAATCCTGTTTTTATAATAATTTTCTGGAATTTCAGTTATTAATGTTAAACTTTCAAAGTTGAAAAAAGACATTCTTTTTTTTATTTTAATTGTTACGGCCTTGGTCTTAGCTTCTGCTTGCTCCACTCAGAAAAATAAAATGCTCAATCGTGGCTTTCATACCCTCAACACTAAGTACAATGTTCTTTTTAACGGAAAAGAGGCATTTGAGGTTGGAAAAGCTATTTTAGAACAAGCCCATGATGACAACTTTTTTGAGTTTTTAGATGTAGAGCCAATTGCTATTAATGGTGAAAAAATTACACAAACTAGCGTGGTTCCTGGTTTCGCTAGAGCTGAAGAAAAAGCGGTAAAAGCCATTCAAAAGCACTCTATGAATATCAATGGAATTCAACGTAATACTAAAATTGACGAAGCTTATCTTCTATTGGGAAAGGCACGATATTTTGATCGTAGGTTTTTTCCTGCCATGGAAGCCTTTAATTTTTTGCTGGAAAACTATGCAGATAAAAATACTTATGTAGAAGGAAGAATTTGGCGGGAAAAAACTAATATTCGGTTAAAAAATGATGAGCTTGCAATAAAAAACCTTAGGGGATTAGCTCTCACAATAACCCCTAAAAGTAGGTTTCACAGCATGGCTAACGCTACTATATCTCAGGCCTTTCTTAACACTCAACAGCTTGATTCAGCAAGTTTTTTTATAAAGCGGGCAGCATTGACTGCTAAAAACGACGAGGATAAGGGACGCTATTACTTCTTAACTGGCCAGTTGTTTGAAAGTCTTAATCAGCCTGATTCTGCAATGTGGGCTTATGAGCAAGTAGTAGGGCTTAATCGAAAAATTCCAAGAAAATATTGGATTAATGCCAAGATAAAACAATTAAAGATTAGAAAAATTCGCGATAGTATTGACCCACTTGAATCACTAAAAAAATTAGATAAGAATTATGAAAATGAATTATTTGATCATTTAATAAATCGTTCCTTAGGGCTATATTACTTTTGGCTAAAAAATGATAGCCTGGGGGCTCATTACCTCACAAAATCTTTAAGATCAGAAAATATCGATTTGCCCACAAAAGCAGCAAATTATAGGGATATGGCCGACTTTAACTTTGCTAATGGAAAATATGTTTTAACCGGGTCTTACCTTGACAGTTTGTTACCAATAATTCCAGAGGAAACTTTGTCAAGAAGAGCAATCCAAAGAGAACGTGACAACCTTAATGGAGTAATCAAATACGAGACAATTATTAGAAAAACCGATAGTATTTTGAGACTATTATCTATGGACAAAGTTGATCAGTTAAAATATTTCGAAGACTTTCTTAAAGAGAAAAAAGCCAAAGCATTGGCTAATGTAGTTGAAAAGGATAAAGGGGTTTTCTCTTTCCTATCCAAAGCTGAAAAAGCGAGCCAATTCTATTTTTATAACCCTAAGCTTTTAATTCAAGGGAAACAACAATTTCTTTCAACCTGGGGGAATCGCCCCAACACAGACAATTGGGCATTAGCAGCAGCAATCGATCCAGTAATTGAAGAAAATCAAGGTTCTTTCTATAAAGAAGAAACCATTCAAAAAGAAAGCTTTTTTGTAGAAAAACCAGAAAGCTATATTAATTCTCTACCTAATTCTATTGAAACTATCGACAGTATAAAAGTAACCAATCAAAACGCCTACCTTCAGTTAGGAATGATATACAAAGAAAGTTTCAAGAACAATAAACTTGCTGAAAAACGACTTACCCACTTACTTGGCCTAGATCCACCGCCCAATATTTCCGCACCTGCATTATACCATCTTTACAAAATCAACGAAAAGATTTTACCCCAAAAAGCAAAAAAATACTTGGATAGGATCTTATCAGAATTCACTAATACAGCCTATGGAAAAGTACTTGCTAATCCATTGGACTTTGACCGGTCCACCCTAAATACACCCGAAATGATGTACACTAGTTTATTAAAGCTGTTTCAATCCGGAGATTTTGACTTACTAAAGGAAAAGGCGTTAGCATTATCTGTTTTTTTAAGCGGGACAGAATATCAGTCAAAATTTGAATTACTTTTGGCCAATACCAAAGGAAGGCTTCAAGGGATTGACCAATGGGAAAAAGAACTTTCTATTATTAAAATGAAATATTCTGGAACCCCAGAGGCAGAATTGGCTGAAGAAATAATTAATCAAATTAAAAAGACAAATACCATTGACGAACAAAACAAAACTTATATTAATTATAAGTGGATTTTTAAGTATAGAATTCAAGACTCTATTGAATTAAAAAATACCAAAACCAAGCTTCAAAAATCTTTGGATGAATCTTACATTACAAATTGGTTTTTAACTGAAGATCGTTTCGATGACTCTCAAATCTTCCTCGTTCTTCATGGAATAAGAAATATTAGAAAGCTTAATGAATGGAGGAAGAAAATCAATGATAAGGAACAGGAGGCTTACAAAAAAAATAATTTTGTAGTTTTGTCATCCGATTATAAGAAAATGATTAGGGATAAAAAATTAAGATTCTATGAAACAAAATGATATAAACGGACAGTATAGTCGTATAGAAAACTCGACCAGTATTAAAGGAGAGATTATTTCTGAGGGAGATTTTAGGATTGATGGAACCCTAGATGGAAATATCAAAACCAATGGCAAAATTGTAATTGGGAAAGAAGGTTTGGTCAAAGGCGGCATAAGTTGTAATAAAGCTGATGTTGAGGGTAAAATAAAAGGTAATCTTTTTGTCTCCGAGACCTTAAATCTCAGATCTACCAGCAAAATCGAGGGGGAAGTTATTACTGGAAAACTTATTGTTGAATCTGGCGCAACCTTCAACGCGTCTTGTTCAATGAATAAAGATGGGAAAAACTCTGAAATACAACTTGTTTCGGAGATAGAAGAAACTCGTGAAAAAACAGCCTAGAAATTGGCTGATCTTTTCGGGGCTGGCCGTCCAAATTGGCTCAGTAATGTATATAATGGTTCAATTTGGCCATTGGATAAATAGAAAATTGGAGATTAATTCAAACGTTCCTGTCTTAATTACTTCAATATTTGGCCTGGTAGTAGTTTTGCTTTTGATTCAAAAACAAAGTAAAAACTTATAAACCGTTGATTAGACCTTTCTTAAATTTTACCCTTCGCTTAACTTTATTTGTGTCAGGACTATTGCTAGTCCATTTACTAATTCTTTGGTTATTTGGAAAGCAATTGTTTGATCACTTCATCTTGCTCTCTTATTTATTTAATTATTTTATAACCCTAATTTTCTTTGCAGTATTACTAATAAACTCAAAGACTAAAGACGCTTTTTTAGGGTGGTTATTTTTTATTACGAGTGGACTAAAATTTTTAGCTTTTTTTATTATAATTTACCCTTTGTATAATCTAGATGGGACCATTCAAAAAGCTGAACTTTTTACATTTTTCTTGCCATACAGCCTTTGCTTAACAATAGAAATTCACCAGATTATAAAAATTTTAAATCCTAACCCATAAAATCAATTTCATTTATATTTTTATTTCATTAAAAGACTTACATTTACTCCTTAATTAAAACTAATAGTTTGGTGATTTTAATGCCAAAAAATTTTTATAAAAATTTCCTAATTTATTTGCTCTTGGGATTGAATGCCTTAAGTGCTAAAGACTCAAAAATATCGGAGGATAATAATGGCAGTGATTTAAAATCTGAAATTAAGTCATATATACTTCATCACCTTGAAGACTCCCACGATTTTAATTTGATGTCCTACACCGACAAAAAAAGTGGCAAGAAGGTTTATATTGGTGTGCCTTTGCCCGTTATTCTTTGGGATAATGGAATAAAAATCTTTTCCTCAACTAAACTTAATCATGGGAAAACTGTTGTCCAATCAGGGTCTAATTATTATAAACTTTATCACGGTAAAGTATACCAGACGGATGCTAAGGGTACAATTAATTTTGATGAAAAAAATTATCCAATTAACTACAAGCCCTTAGATTTTTCTATAACCAAAAACGTAGTATCAATTTTGTTTACAGCGATAATCATGTTGTTATTATTTAAAGGGTTGGCAGATTCTTACAGGAAAAATGGAATGATCGCTAAGGGATTAGGGCGTTTTTTTGAACCCCTAGTGCTGTATGTTCGGGATGAAATTGCTATACCAAATATTGGTAAAAAGCATTACAAAAGGTTTATGAGTTATTTATTGACCTTGTTCTTTTTCATATGGTTTCTCAATCTTTTGGGTTTGACTCCTTTGGGAATTAACGTAACTGGAAATATAGCCATAACCTTTGCTTTAGCCCTAATAACATTTATCATTACTAATTTAAGTGGTAAAAAAACATATTGGAAACACATTTTTTGGATGCCAGGTGTTCCTATTCCTATGAAAATCATTTTAGCCCCTATCGAGCTTTTAGGTGTAATCATTAAGCCTTTTTCTTTAATGATACGCCTTTATGCTAACATATCAGCAGGGCACATCGTACTGATGAGCCTTATTTCGTTGATGTTTATTTTTAGAAATTGGTTAGGTTCAAGTCTTTCGTTTGCATTGGCTTTTTCAATTTCTATAATTGAAATTTTAGTTGCCCTTTTACAAGCATACATCTTTACAGTTTTGTCCGCCTTGTATTTTGGCTTTGCAGTTGAAGAACACGATGATCATAATCATCACTAAATTAATGTATAATTTAAATAAATAGTTTAATATGGAAATTCCAGCAATAGTAGGTGGAGGTCTAGTTGTAATTGGGGTAGGTATAGGTATCGGATCTATCGGAAAAGGTGCAATGGAGGCAATAGGAAGACAGCCTGACGCCACAGGAAAAATTCAAACAGTGATGCTCATAGCAGCTGCTTTAGTTGAGGGTATTGGCTTTGCGGCATTATTTGCTTTATAAAAAAAGCTCTATTCTAATTTGATTTAGGATTGCTTTTATTTAAAACTTTTTTAATATGGAGAAATTAATTAGTGAGTTTTCTTTTGGCCTATTCTTTTGGCAGCTACTGATATTTATTTTTTTGGTTTTGCTGTTAAAAAAATTTGCTTGGAAACCGATTTTAGATACTGTCAATGAGCGAGAATCTTCTATAAAAGATGCCATGAGTGAAGCTGATAAAGCCCGTAATGAAATGGCGGCCATTCAAGAGAGTAATCAAAAAGTCTTAAAGGAAGCAAGAGCAGAACGAGAAGCATTATTAAAGGATGCTAGGAATACTGGAGCTGAAATTGTTGCTCAGGCTAAGACTGACGCTAAGATTGAGGCAAATAAAATTATTTCCCAAGCGCAAGAAGCCATTCAAAATGAAAAACGTGCTGCAGTTAATGAATTAAAAAATCAAGTTGCTCAAGTTTCTTTGGAAATTGCTGAAAAAGTAATTGACACTGAATTGGCGAATAAGGACAAACAGGCTCAGTTAGTTGATAAGTTACTCAAGGATAGTTCTTTATGAAGTCAGAAAGAGCTGCGTTGAGATATGCCAAGGCCCTTTTAGACTTTTCCATTGAGGGGCAAGAAGAAAAAAACGTATTTGATGAAATGCAAAACATACTTAGGGTAATCCGAAGCAGTAAAGACCTAAATGATGTGTTGAACAACCCTGTTTTGCCAACCAAACAAAAACGGCTTATTATCAAAGAAGTTTTTGACAAAAGCAGTAATTCAACGGAAATGCTCTTTGACTTACTTTCAAAAAACAATAGAGAAGGAATATTGGATATTGTTGCACAAAAATATCTTGAATTGTATGACAAATATCAGGGCAAAGTAATTGCGACGGTTACTACTGCAGTACCTTTGAATGAAGCTTTGAAAAAGAAAGTACTTCAGAAAGCAGCAGAATTATCCTCTCTTAAAATTGAGTTAAAAAATATTATTGACTCCAAAATCAAGGGAGGATTCATACTTAGAGTAGGAGATTTACAGTTCAATGCGAGCATTGCCGAGCGCATGGAAATATTAAAGAGAGAATTGATTACATCCAAAAAAAACAGTTAAAAAAAATAAAATGGGAGAAGTTAAACCCGCTGAAGTTTCAGCAATATTAAAAAGTCAATTGGCAGGATTTGATGCCACTGCAGCCCTGGACGAGGTCGGTACCGTACTTGAAGTAGGAGACGGTATAGCAAGAGTCTATGGTCTTACTCACGCAGAATACGGGGAATTGGTAACCTTTGAAAACGGAATGGATGGGATGGTACTTAATCTTGAGGAAGATAACGTTGGAGTAGTATTGTTGGGACCTTCAAAGGAAATCAAAGAAGGCAATACTGTTAAGAGAACAAAAAAAATTGCTTCTATCAATGTCGGGGAAGAAATAGTTGGTCGTGTCGTCGACACATTAGGAACACCCATTGATGGTAAAGGACCACTAAAGGGGGAAAGTTATCAAATGCCATTGGAAAGAAAAGCCCCTGGAGTAATCTTTAGACAACCGGTTAACGAACCGCTCCAAACTGGAATCAAATCCATTGATGCAATGATTCCTATAGGTCGTGGTCAACGAGAGCTGGTTATTGGTGATCGTCAAACAGGTAAAACTACCGTTTGTATTGACACCATCCTAAATCAAAAGGAGTTTTTTGATGCAGGACAACCTGTTTATTGTATTTATGTTGCAATAGGTCAAAAAGCTTCTACTGTTGCTGGTATTGCGAAAACTCTCGAAGATAAAGGCGCTTTAGATTATACAACTATCGTAGCTGCAAATGCTTCTGACCCAGCACCCATGCAAGTGTATGCTCCATTTGCAGGAGCAGCTATTGGTGAGTATTTTAGAGATACAGGCCGCCCTGCTTTAATCATATACGATGACTTGTCAAAACAAGCGGTTGCTTATCGAGAGGTATCACTTTTGCTTCGTCGTCCACCAGGTCGTGAAGCATACCCTGGAGACGTATTCTATCTTCACTCTAGGTTATTGGAACGTGCCGCAAAAGTGATTGCAGATGATGAAATTGCCAAAGAAATGAATGACCTACCTGAGTCCTTAAAAGATAGAGTAAAAGGAGGGGGTTCTCTTACCGCATTACCTATTATTGAAACACAAGCTGGAGATGTTTCTGCTTACATTCCAACTAACGTAATTTCAATTACTGATGGCCAAATTTTTTTAGAGTCTGACCTCTTTAACTCTGGTGTCCGCCCTGCGATTAACGTAGGGATTTCTGTATCTCGTGTTGGTGGGTCGGCTCAGATTAAATCCATGAAAAAGGTTGCGGGAACTTTAAAACTTGATCAGGCTCAGTTTCGGGAATTGGAAGCATTTGCGAAATTCGGTTCTGATCTTGATGCAGCGACCCTAAATGTAATCGAAAAGGGACGTAGAAATGTAGAGATTTTAAAACAAGCCCAAAACGACCCCTTTACTGTTGAAGATCAAGTCGCAATAATTTATGCCGGATCAAAAAACCTCCTTAGAAATGTTCCTGTTCACAAGGTCAAAGCCTTTGAAACTGCTTTTTTATCTAATCTTAAAAAGAATAATAAAAAAGTATTATCCGAACTAAAAGCAGGTAAGATTAGTGACGAAGTGATAGAGACATTAAATAAAGTGGCTGAAGAAACTTCCAAAGCATTTGAATAAAGAATGGCTAATTTAAAAGAAATACGAAATCGTATTGCTTCGGTCTCTTCGACCATGCAAATTACAAGTGCTATGAAAATGGTCTCTGCAGCGAAACTGAAAAAAGCACAGGACAGGATTACAGCTATGCGACCTTATGCAACTAAGTTGACTGAATTAATCCAAAATCTTAGTGCTAACATGGGTGAAGTTGGAGAAAACTCCTACACCACTGTCAGGCCAGAGAAAAATATTTTGGTAATTGCAATTACCTCTAATAGGGGATTGTGTGGTAGTTTCAATGCTAATATAATCAAAGAAACTCTCAGACTTTGCAAAGAAGATTTCAAAGTAAAAAAAGTCGATGTATTGGGAATTGGAAAAAAAGGAGGAGATATTTTATCTAAAACTCAAACGATGAAAAGTCGACATGACAGCCTTTTTGATGACCTTAATTTTGAGGATACTGCTATAATTGCTGTTGAGGTAATGGAGGAGTTTAAGAAAGGAATATATGATAAGGTACTTTTGGTTTATAACCGATTCAAAAATGCCGCTACACAGTTGATCACTGTTGAACAATTCCTTCCTATTGTCTCAGAAGAAATTTCTAGTGAAAAATCAAGGGGAGATTACCTTTATGAACCATCACAATCTGCCATTATAAAAGAGCTATTACCTAAGTCCCTTAAATTACAATTATTTAAGGCTTTGCAAGATTCCCTAGCAAGTGAACATGGCGCACGTATGACTGCAATGCACAAGGCCACTGACAATGCCACAGAGCTTAGAGATCAACTCAAACTAACTTATAATAAAGCCCGCCAGGCTGCTATCACCAACGAGATTCTTGAAATAGTAGGGGGAGCAGAGGCTTTAAATGGATAAAATAACTGTCTTCAGTTTTATTTAATATATAATTTCACTATGCTTTTTGTATTTTTGATCAAATACTCAATATGATTAAAATTCCTGTTATTTATACTGGTAAAGCAAAACTGCCTGATCACGCAACAGCTTTATCGGCGGGAATGGACTTACGAGCCAACATATTTTCGTCCATTATCCTTCAGCCTTTAGATAGAAAAATCATCCCCACAGGATTATCCATTGCCCTTCCCCGGGGTTACGAGGCTCAAGTTCGACCTAGAAGTGGACTTGCTGCTAAATACGGCGTAACCGTGCTCAACTCCCCAGGTACTATTGATGCTGATTATCGCGGAGATATTGGCGTAATATTGGTCAATCTTTCTCAAGACCCCTTTACCATATTGCCAGAAGATCGAATTGCTCAACTGGTTGTGTCACAATACAGTCAAGTAAAATGGGAACCCGTTGAATTTCTCCCAGATTCAGAAAGAGGCGCAGGAGGTTTTGGAAGTACAGGCAAAAAATAACTTTAAAGTAATTGTTTTAATTAAAAAAATTAGATATTGAAAATTATTGTTCCCATGGCTGGCAGAGGCTCAAGATTAAGACCGCATAGTCTATCCGTTCCAAAGCCAATGTTACCGGTTGCAGGATCTCCAATTGTAGCTCAATTAGTAAATGAAATCGCTAGGGTTGTAGCTAAACCAATCGAAGAGGTTGCTTATGTATTAGGTGACCCCGCCTTTTTTGGAAAGTCCATTGAGGAAGAACTGACCGAGGTGGCAAATGAGCTAGGAGCTAAAGCTAAAATTTATAGACAGCTGGACCCATTAGGAACCGGGCACGCTGTAATGTGTGCTTCTGATTCTCTAACTGGGCCTATCATCGTTGCTTATGCGGATACCTTAATTCGTACTGATCTCTCTCTTGATCCTGAGTCAGATGGGATGATTTGGGTAAAAAAAGTACCTAATCCTAAGGCTTATGGGGTTGTACAGCTTAATGAAAATGATAAAATTAATTCCTTAGTCGAAAAACCTCAGGAATTTGTTTCAGACCTTGCTGTAATTGGTATTTATTATTTTCGGGATGCAGCCTTCATTAAATCCGAATTAACAGACAGCATGAAGAAAGCCCGTTCACACGGAGAGGAGTTTTTACTTAATGAAGGAATTCTCTCAATGATGAAGAAAGGAGCTGTTTTTACTCCTGGAAAGGTGAAAGAATGGATGGACTGTGGAAATCCAAAAATTACGCTGGAGACCAATAAAAAAATGTTAGGTATTTTATCTGAAGAGGGTAATAAACTGATTGCAGATAACATTACAAAAGAAAATAGTGAGATTATCCCTCCCTGTTATATAGGTAAGGGAGTTGTCCTGAAAAACTCAATAGTTGGTCCAAATGTTGCAATTGGCGAAGGATCTTTTGCAGAAAACTCGACCATCTCTAATTGTCTGATCCAAAAAAATACAGTAATTAAAAATGCAAAATTATTTGGTTCTATGATTGGTAATAACGTCAAGTATGATGGTAATCATACCTTTATAAGTATTGGAGACTATTCTGAATTGACTTAAAATGTTAGAAAAAGATTGCAACTTTGCGGATAAAAAAATTGGGATTATTCTCTTTATTATTTTTATCACTGCATGCAAATCCCCAGCATTATTTCCTAGCAAAAATCCCATAAAATATTTTCCAGTTAAGGAATTGACAAAAGCCATTTCTAAAAACAGGGTTGACTTTAAAAAATTTAGATCTCGGGTGAAAACAACCTATGATGATGGCAAAAGGAGCCAACAAGTGATAATTAACATCAGAATGGAGAAAGACAAAGCTATATGGATTAGCGCGAATATGTTGGTACCTATAGCAAAAATATTAATTACTCCTTTAAAAGTATCATTCTTCGAAAAATTTCAAAAAACTTTTTTTGAAGGCGATATTAGTTTTATTAACAACCAATTCAATACTAATTTTGACTTTGAGGATATCCAAAATCTATTGATTGGTCTGCCCCTTGCAGACTTAAATCGAGGAAAATGGGAAACCATATCACACCCTAAATACTATATCTTGACCCCTAAATCTAGTAAAATGCAATTGAGGCCTACTTTTTTCTACGATCCCAGCGATTTTAGTTTAAGAGAACAAAGATTTTTAGTTTCAGGAACTATGCAATCCCTGACAATCAAATATATCAATTACCAACGATTAGAGGGAGAATTCCTTCCCCGAGAAATCGAAATTTCTCTCTTTGATGGCCTTGATCTAAAAAGGATAACCCTTGAGTATACTCGAGTCGATTTCCCTGATCAGTTAAGTTTACCTTTTAAAATACCAGACGGCTACAAACCAATTGACTTGTAATGTTTAGCTATAAGTGGTTTTGGACTTTTTGTTGCCTTTTGATGATTTCGGCTGGAACAGCTCAGTCTAACTCTTCCCGACAGAAAGCTCTTGAGGCCCAAAAAAAAAGACTTCAAAAGGAAATCAAGCAAATAAATACTTTACTATTTAACAACAATCGAAAGGAAAAGACAGTTCTTTCACAAGTTGAGGACCTGGACTTGAAAATTTCTGTTAGGAGTCAACTCATCAAGGTCAATAATCAACAAGCAAATTTATTGACCCGTCAAATTAACGTTAACCAAAGAGATATTACCGAATTAAGGGTTGAACTAGAGGCTTTGAAGAAGGATTATGCTGATATGATAATCAAGTCATATAAAAGTAAATCTTCCTTGAATCGATTGATGTTTTTGTTTTCCTCGACAGATTTCCTTCAGGCTTACAAAAGGATTCAGTATATTAAACAATATGCTAATTTCAGAAAAAAACAGGGAGAACTGATTGCTGAAAAGACCCAAACGCTTCAGATATTAAACAATGCTTTACTTGAGCAAAAGACCAAGAAGCAGGGTTTAGTTGAAGAGAACAAAAAAGCTCAACAGATCTTAATGGATGAGCGAAAATCTCAGCAGCGACTCATCCGAAGTCTCAAATTCAAGTCTCGTTCCCTTTCTTCTAACATAAAAGAAAAACAACGAAAAGCAATTGCTATAGATAGAGAAATCGAACGCTTGATAAGGGAAGCAATTGCTGCTTCAAACAAAGCAGCAGGAAAAAAATCCAAAAATGTATTCGCCTTAACACCAGAGGCTAAACTTTTGGCCCAAAACTTTATTGCCAACAAAGGCAAACTTCCTTGGCCAGTTGAAAAAGGGATAGTAATTCAACGATTTGGAACTCAGCCTCACCCAGTAGTAAAAACTACAATGATAAAGAGTAATGGGGTAACAATAGCCACTAGCTTCAATAGTCTTGCTCGATCAGTATTTGATGGAGAGGTAATGACTGTCTTAAGTTTTAAGGGAAACAACCCCACAGTATTGATTAAACACGGTAATTTTATCACTACATATAAAAACATTTCAAAGGTATATGTTAAAAAAGGGGACAAGGTTAAAGCAAAACAGCCAATAGGAGAAATATTTACCAACCCACAGACTGGGAAAACTACTTTACAATTCAGTGTATTTAATGAATTAAAAGCACAAAACCCAAAGAATTGGATTTATAAAATGTAGAATTACTTTTCTACCAAGAACCATGCGTCTTCTTTAAGTGCATACCTGATGTAATTGTGAAGATTTAATGCCTCACGTTTAGAAACAAATCTTCCATAAGCTACGCGATACAAGCCTTCCGGATTTACTTCTGTAAAGGCAGCCTGAAAACCATCAAGTATGAGTTTTTTTAATAATCTTTCCGCGTTTTCAATTGATCTAAAGGAACCGGCTACCACACTGAAGTAGGTTTTATCAAGTGGGGCATTTTCAATCACCTCAGGCTCGGAATTAAAAGAGAGATTCATTTTGGATACTGAACCCAAATCAAAAGTTGCTTTTTGAACATTACTTTTTATCTTCTTTTGGGCCAGCTCCATTGACTTAATTTTTTCATTGGCTACATATTGGTTTCCAAAGTAATACAAGGAACCAGCTAAGGCGATTCCAATTAGTCCAATTGCAGCATATTTTAAGAAAGGCTTGCGCTTTTCTTCTTTTTCTCCTGGGGTAAACATTAAGTTTTCTTTATTTTCTTTTTCCATGTTATGTGGGGGGTTAAATTCTTTATTATTAGAGTTTTTTATAGGCTTTTTGTAAAAATTACTAAGACCAAAAGCACTTAGGTCAAAATTAATTTTACCATCTGGGTAGAAGGTGATTTTTTTCTGTGTATTTAGTCTTATTTCTCCTATTCCAGGGAAAGACAATTGCTGTGTATTTAGCCTTTGCTTCCAACTAATTACTTCTTTTTCAATTCTCCTTAGAGCTTGTTCAAAAGATACCTTTTCTTTTTGTGCAATATAGTGAGCAAGTATTCCATCATTGTTACTCAACAAACTGTTAAAACTAATTTCTTTTCTGGGAGGAACAAATAAGCCGCTATCAGTATCTATCAAAATATTCATGGAACGCGTGAGAAAAGCGCCAAAATTAGGAACTGTAACACACTCATGTTGGTAAAGTAATTCCTTAATATACTGTTGAGTTAACATATTTCAAAGATAATAAAAATCTGACCTCACAATAACTACAAGAATTAATGATTGCTCAATTAAAGACATTTAAACAATTTTTAAAAAAAATTTTCTTGAGAAAATTATATCTATTATAATAGTAAACCTTCTATCTATTATTGTTTACAGGCTACCAAAACTTATAGCATTTGTTGAATTCAGAATTTTAATGGGAACTAGAGCAAGAAATATCTTTCAGATAAAGTTAATATTTTATAATTAAAAGATCAGAAACCTAATTTTCGTCTGACTCTAAGCAGAACTTCATCGGCAATTTTACTGGCTTTATTTGCTCCTTTCGCTAAAGCAACCTCAACTTCTTCTGGGTGTTCGATGTAATAATTGAATTTTATTCTTTCAAGTTTAAATTTTTCTAAAATTAATTCAAATAAGGCTTGTTTAGTGTCCCCATAGCCAATACCACCATTTATGTATTTTTTGTGAAGTGCATCTACTTGACTTTGATCCCCTAACAAGCTGTATAGTTTAAATAAATTACATCGGTCTGGATTTTTTGGTTCATGTATTGATTTACTATCTGTAATAATATTCATTATCTGACTGCGCAGTTTTTTTTCAGGAAGAAAAATATTTATGGTGTTATTCTTGGACTTACTCATTTTATTTCCATCAGTGCCAATTACGTATTGAGTGTTTCCATGAATCTTAGCTTTTGGCAAAACAAATGTTTGTCCCAATTGGTTGTTAAAGCGCGATGCAACATCTCTAGTTATTTCTAAATGTTGTAATTGATCTTTCCCAACAGGGATCAATTCCGCATCGTATATCAAAATATCCGAAGCCATAAGCATGGGATATGAAAATAGACCAGCATTTACATCTCCTAAATGGTCTGATTTATCCTTAAAAGAATGAGCTAGCGTAAGTCTTTGGTAAGGGAAAAAACAACTGAGAAACCAAGCCAACTCAGTCACCTGACTTACAGCACTTTGACGGAAGAATATTGTTTTTTCAGGATCTAGTCCACAAGCAAGCCAAGTTGCGGCTGTAGCAAATGTATTCTCTGATAACTCTTTGCCATTTTTAACTTGAGTTATCGAGTGCAGGTCGGCAATAAAAAAAAATGATTCATTTGCCTTATCTTTAGATATTTTTATTGCAGGCAATATTGCACCCAGTAGATTTCCTAAGTGTGGAATTCCAGAAGACTGAACACCAGTTAATATTCTTGCCATTTTTGAGATTGATTACTTACAAAGATATTTTTTTTAGCGGTTCGTACAAAGTTTGCAGGATATGGATTCTTTATCAATTCATAGAAAATGTATTTTTATAATATGTCAAGGGTTTTGATCGTTTTCTGGAGAATTTGGTTTTATTTTTTAGCTGGTATTCCTGTGATTATAATGTTTCCCTTCCTGACTCTATTTCTAATATTTCCAAACGGATATCGTCCTTTTTTTTGGACAGCACGTAATGTTTGGTCCCGAATTGTTTTATTAGGGATGGGTTTTAGGGTTAAAGTCAATAATATGTCAGAACTTGACAAGAAACAGAGTTATGTGTTTGTAGCAAATCATTCAAGTTATATTGATGTTATGCTAATGTTTATTATAGCTAATCGACCTTTTGTTTTTGTAGGAAAAAAAGAATTGGTTAAAATTCCATTTTTTGGATACTTATACAAGCGAGCTGCTATAATGGTTGATAGAAGTAGTTCTAAAAGTCGCTTTGGAGTTTATAGTCGTGCGAGAAAAGTTTTGGAAAAAGATTATAGCATTTGTATTTTTCCTGAAAAAGAATATAACGATGAAACAATATTGCTCAATGCTTTTAAGCAAGGGGCATTTAAGCTAGCTATAGAGCATCAGCTAGATATTTGCCCTATTGTTTTTTTGGATTGTAAAAGGAAATTTCCATGGTATACCACACATGGCTATCCTGGAAAATTAAGAGTTGATATTTACCCAACGATTAGCGCAAAAGGACTAACTGAAAAAGATATCCCAATACTTCAGCAAAAAACTTTTGAGCTTATTTTCAGAGCACTTGATGAGGACCCTGAGCAAAAGGCCATTGAGGCAATAGGAGTTTGGAAACAAATCAAAAATATTGATTAATGGACAATTCTATTCATTGGGATTAATTCTTGATCGATGTCTCGCATTGCGTTGATTAGTTTTAATCCTTTGAAAGCTTTGAGCTCTTGAATCCCTACAGTAGCCATTTTAATTTTTCCATTAGCTAATAGCCTGGCTCTACAGGTTCCTTCTAAAAGTGGGTATTTTGGAGTAATCCATTCTCTTCCGTCGAAAAAAATTAAATTGGCATATGAACTGTCTGTGATCTGACCATCTCTCACTATTATAACATCATCACAAGCTCCTCTCTGCTCAAAAAGGGAATTTAATTTCTCTCTCTCTATTAATTTTAAGGGGTACTTTAAACTTGAGACGTGAACCAACCTTATGGTATTAATTTTTTGAAGTTTATAGATCTCAAATTGAATCTCTCGTCCAGTTTCTCCATAAAGGACTCTTAGCTTAACATTTCCTTTTTTAAATTCTTTTGGGATTTTTATCTCATCTAGTAAATTAAAGTAAGCCGATTTACCAAAATATTTAAGATAAGCCATTCGGAAACGCTTTTCGTGCCATTTGGAATTCAGAATTTTACCATTTTGGATGCAAAGAGATTCAAATAACGGGTACATATATTTTTTCGATTAGCTCATTATACTCTGATTCTAAGTCACTTAGAGAAGTTATACCTCCTCCACTGCGATAGCGGATTTCACCTTGATGTTTTTCTAGATATCGGATATTTACCGCGCTGTCAAGATTTTCTCCATCAAAAAATCCAAAAATACCAGTGTAGTAACCACGCTTTTCTTGTTCTACTTCTCGAATAATACTTACGGTTTTTTCTTTAGGAGCACCACATATGGATCCAGCGGGGAGCATATTTAAAATTATTTCAGGCAGTTGTTTTTTCCATTCCTTGAAGAGCTTTCCCCTGATTTCTGAACTAGTATGGAAAATTTCACTTTTTTGTGTTTTAATTTTATCCATGTATCTAAAACGTGTTACTTTAACTTCTTTTGCAACTTTAGATAAATCATTTCGGATTAAATCTACTATTGTATTGTGTTCGTTGATTTCTTTAGTGTTGCCAGTAAGAGTTTTTTGAGCATCCTGCAAACTTCCATTAATAGTCCCTTTCATAGGATAGGAATATATATATCCGTTTATTATTTTAACAAAGCACTCAGGGGAGTAGACAACAAATTGGTCTTTGTAATGCAGTTTGTAAGGTGCTTTTGCTAAATGAAATACATGCTCGAGGCTTAAGGGAGTTTTAATTCTGGAAGGAAAAGTCAGATTTAGTAAAAAAGTATTTCCCTGGTAAATCTCATTAACGACTTTTTTAAATGCCTTACTATATAGAGACCTAGGAACTGGATCAATTGATAGCGTCATAGGTTTATGATCCAGAAATTTGGGCTTAAAATTTTTAAATTTTTTAATTTGAAAATAAAACCCTAGCTCTTCAGCCTTATCAATTGGGCAGACTATTGGAACCTCTAGTTCAAAATCTATTAGAAAAAAAAAGGGTTTTTGCTTTTCGGCCAAGGCCGACATTTCTGCTTTAAAACGATTTATTTCCAAGGACTAATTTCAAAAAATTAAAAAGATTATACTACTGCTTTAACTGTATCCATAATTTTTGTTTCCAGTTCTTCCATCAACTCTGGATTGTCCTCAAAAAGAGTTTTAACTGCATCGCGGCCTTGCCCTAATTTGGTCTCACCGTAACTAAACCAAGAGCCACTTTTTTTAATAATCTCGTAATTAACACCGAGATCAATTATTTCACCTACTTTGGAAATTCCTTCTCCGTACATGATATCAAATTCAGTAGTCCGAAAAGGTGGCGCTACTTTATTTTTGACGACCTTAACTCGAGTTTTATTTCCAAGGACTTCTGCATCCCCACTTTTGATTTGAGTTGATCGGCGAATGTCTAAACGAACTGAGGAGTAAAATTTAAGGGCATTCCCTCCAGTAGTTGTCTCAGGATTCCCAAACATTACTCCAATTTTTTCTCTTAACTGATTAATAAAAAAGACGGTACAATTGGTTTTACTTATTGAAGCAGTTAGTTTTCTTAGGGCTTGAGACATTAGTCGCGCATGAAGCCCCATTTTTGAGTCCCCCATTTCTCCTTCGATCTCACTTTTGGGAGTTAGAGCAGCTACAGAATCGACTACTACCATGTCAATAGCACCCGATCGGATTAGATTATCCGCAATTTCGAGCGCTTGCTCCCCATGGTCAGGTTGCGAGATAATCAATTCACTCAGATTTACACCTAGTTTTTCAGCATAAAAGCGGTCGAATGCGTGTTCGGCATCTATGAAGGCAGCTATTCCACCTTCTTTTTGGCATTCTGCAATAGCATGAAGTGTTAAAGTAGTTTTACCTGAAGACTCTGGCCCATATATTTCGATTACTCTACCACGAGGATAACCTCCAACACCAAGGGCAAGATCCAAACCAATAGAACCTGAGGAAATAGCTTCTATTTCTTCGACTGCCTCATCTCCCAATTTCATTACTGCACCCCTGCCATAGGTTTTGTCCAATTTATCAAGGGTTAATTGTAGTGCTTTCTTTTTTGCTTCATTTGCTTCAGACATAATACTCTGTTTTTAAGCGAATTTACTATTTCTAATTATTGTCAACAATAGAGTTAGAAAAGGATTATTAACAATATTATATCAACTAATAGATATTTAGGATTTCTTTTTATTTTGAGCCACATTTACTATTGGGATTTAAAATATTTCTTTCCTTGGTATGCCTGAATTTAAAATAAATGGAATATTTCAGATAAGATTTACCATAGTACATATAAAGTCTTTTATCAATATTAATTTTATAAATTTGTTCAATACTAAAAGGTTTACGGCTTGGAACTTTATAACAAAATTAGCGCTAAGGAACGAAGGCTTTTAATCGAAGCTGAAAATACTGAACGCGTAACACTATCTTTCTATAAATACAGTAAAATCCTTAATCCAAGGCTTTTTAGAGATTACTTATTTTTACACTGGAGCTCAATGGGTATTCTGGGGAGAATTTATATAGCCCACGAAGGTATAAACGCCCAACTTTCTTTACCTGCCTTTAAATTAAAAAAGTTTAGAACTTTTCTAAATGAAATTAGCTTTTTAAAAGGCGTCCGATTAAATATTGCAGTAGAACAAAATGATCAATCTTTTTTAAAACTCACTATTAAAATCAAAGATAAAATAGTAGCAGACGGACTAGACGACTCTTCCTTTGACGTTACTCAAAAAGGGACTCATGTAAATGCTAAGCGGTTTAATGAATTGTTAGCAGAAGAGGGTACAATTTGTCTAGATATGAGAAATCATTATGAGAGTGAAATTGGACATTTTAAGGGTGCCTTAACTCCAGACGTAGACACATTTCGTGAATCATTACCCCATATTGATAAAATTCTTGCTGAACAAAATAAAGATAAAAAGCTTTTGATGTATTGCACTGGGGGTATTCGATGTGAAAAAGCAAGCGCTTATTTCAAGCATAAAGGTTTTAAGAATGTTTTCCAATTGGAAGGAGGTATAATCGAATACGCTAAACAAGTAAAAGCTGAAAAAATAAAAAATCAATTTATTGGGAAAAATTTTGTCTTTGATGAACGCCGCGGGGAAAGTGTAAGTAATTGTATAATTGCAAAGTGCCATCAATGTGGCTCTCCATGTGACACCCATGTAAATTGTTCAAATGAAGCTTGTCATTTATTATTTATTCAATGTGAGAGCTGTCAGTATAAAAGACAAACGTGTTGTTCAAGTGAGTGCCAAGACATTTTTAATTTACCATTGGCGAATCAAAAACAATTGCGAAAAGGTAAACATAATAGTAATAAGATTTTTAGAAAAGGGCGTTCCGAAGTTTTAAAATTTAAGCATTAAATTTTCTGTTTTATGTTTAGCCTGAAATTGCCTTATCTTTTTAATATTAAATCTAGCAAATGAGTTGCGCTTCATGTTCCAGTAAAGGGTCAGGAACCCCATTAGGATGCAATAACAATGGTACTTGTGGAACAGATAGCTGTAATAAACTAACTGTTTTTGATTGGTTAGGGAATATGCAAACACCTCAAGATTCTAGCATTTTTAACATTGTAGAGGTTCGTTTTAAAAATAGCCGAAAAAGTTTTCATAGTCTACCTAAGCAAGTTAAATTAGTTGTTGGAGATCCTGTAATTATTGAGGTAGAAAATGGTTATGATTTAGGTTTAGTTACACTTACTGGGGATTTAGTCCGTTTTCAAATGAAAAAGAAAAAAATAGCTATTGACAGTGAAATGGTGACTAAAATTCTGCGAAAAGCTAACCAAGAGGAAATTGATAAATGGCATTTTTTAAGAGACAAAGAACCACAAATTCAAAAGCGAGCAAGAGAGTTAGCTATCTCCTTAGGATTAGAGATGAAAATCTCTGACGTTGAATATCAAGCCGATGGTAAAAAGGCTACTTTTTTTTATACAGCTGATAGTCGAGTTGATTTTAGACAGTTAATAAAAGATATGGCTAAAGCCTTTTCAATTAGAGTTGAAATGCGACAAATAGGACTAAGAGAGGAAGCTTCTCGTCTTGGAGGAATTGGGTCATGTGGAAGAGAACTTTGCTGCTCAACTTGGCTAACGGATTTTCGTTCAGTCTCTACTTCTGCTGCCCGATATCAACAGTTGTCACTTAACCCCATTAAACTCGCTGGTCAATGTGGTAAGCTAAAATGCTGCTTAAATTATGAATTGGATGCTTATCGATCAGCATTAAAAAATTTTCCAAAATCTCATATTAAGCTAAAAACTGAAAAAGGGAATGGAGTTTTTCAAAAAATGGATATTTTTAAAGAACATTTGTGGTATTCTTATACTAACGAATGGATGAATTGGCATTGTTTGTCTTTAGATGCAGTTTTGGAAATAATACAAAAGAATAAGAATAACGAAAAAGTTTCTAGTTTAGAACAATATAATGATAACTCGACAAATTCTTCAAATAAAGAGTTAGAGGTGAACTTTGAAAATGTGGTAGGTCAGGAAAGTTTAGATCGCTTTGATCAAAACCAAAGAAACAAAAATAAAAGACGTAAAAAACGGAATCGAAATAAGCCAAAGAAAAATGCTTAGAACCTTTATTATATTGATTATTTTATTTGTAAGCATTAGTTCTTGTGAAGATTCGAAATTACTAATAGAATATAAAAATTTCACTGATAAATGGCCTGCTAAAGAGAAAGCAGTTTTTAAGATAAAGCCCTTTTCAAAACAAGAAGTAAACCTAATTATCTATATTAGAAATGATTACCGTTACCCTTTTTCAAACCTCTTTCTTATAGCCAGTCTCATGGAAGGTAATAAACTATTGATTAGGGATACCTTGGAATATGAAATGGCTGATGCAGAAGGAAATTGGCTAGGATCTGGTTTTTTGGAGCTAAAAGAGAGCAGGCTTTGGTGGAAAGAAAACTTTGAGATACCAGATAAAAAAAATTTAACGGCTGAAATTGAACATGCTGTCCGATTTAACGGAGCTGAAGATGGAATTGATGGTTTGGAAGGAATTGTAGGAGTTGGACTTGCACTTGAAGCTATTTCAAATTAAATGAGAAAATCAAAAAAAAGAAAATCAAAAACTAGAAATTATCGAAAACAGATAATTGCCTTTTGGATGATTTTTTTTACTGGTCTTTTTTCTGTAGTTGGAATTTTTTTGGCTGCCGCATACGGTTTAATGGGCCCAATGCCACCTTTGGAGCAACTGGAAAACCCTAAAACTAATTTAGCAACTCAGATCCTATCATCAGACGGGGAAGTATTAGGAAAGTTTTATTTTAATGATAATCGAACTCCAATAACATATGAGGAGCTTCCTCAGAATATTATAGACGCACTTATAGCCACTGAAGATGAGCGCTATCGTGACCATGCAGGAATTGACTGGCGCGGTACTTTAAGGGCGATATATTATTTGGGCAGAAAAGGTGGCGCAAGTACTATTACTCAGCAATTAGCAAGGCAATTGTTCGTAGGAGTTCGTTCTCGAAATAAGAAAGAAGCAGTTGTTCAAAAAATAAAGGAATGGGTATTATCGGTCCAATTGGAACAACGTTATACCAAAAATGAAATAATAGCAATGTATCTTAACATATACGATTTTGGCTATAATGCTGATGGGGTACGATCAGCAGCAAAGATTTTTTTTGACACCTCCCCCGATGCTTTGTTGCTGGAACAGTCTGCAACACTTGTAGGAATGTTAAAAAACTCTTCATTGTATAATCCACTTAGACGTCCTAAAATCGTTAGAGAAAGGCGGAATGTTGTATTTCAGCAAATGTACCGTAATAAGATGATCTCAAAGGATGAAAAAGATTCTCTTAGCAATATTCCCTTGAAAATCGAATATACACCGGAGTCGCATCGCGAGGGACTTGCAACTTACTTCAGAGCTTATCTTCAGGAGTTTATGAAAAAATGGATTAAAGAAAACCCTAAATCAAATGGAGATTTTTTTAATATTTATCGAGATGGTTTAAAAATATATACCACAATTGATTCTCGTTTACAATCAATTGCAGAGGAGTCAGTTTCAGAACATATGAAAAACCTTCAAAAAGAGTTTTTTCTACAAAATACTCCTGAAGCTAACCCAACAGCTCCATTTCTAGATTTAAGACTTGGGGAAATAGATACCCTTTTAGAAAAGTCCGCTTACAGGAGTGAGCGTTGGAGAAAGGGAAAAAGTGCAGGGATGGAAAAAGATGAATTACTTGCAACTTTTTTTAAACCAACGCCAATGCAAGTGTTTAGTTGGAAAGGTGAGATTGATACGATCATGACACCAATGGATTCTATTCGTTATTACAAACACTTCCTTAGGGCTGCACTGATGGCAATGGAACCTCAAACGGGGCATGTCAAAGCCTGGGTAGGAGGATTTAATTACAAACATTTTCAATATGATCAGGTCAAACAGGGGCGTAGGCAAATTGGATCTACTTTTAAGCCCTTTTTATATGCAACTGCTATTGACCAATTAAAACTTTCCCCCTGTGATAAGTTGCCTGATGCCTTGTATTGCATAGATCAAATGAAACACGGGAATATTGATCCATGGTGTCCAAAAAACTCAGGTGATCGATATGGCCGAACTCGGACATTAAAAAATGCTTTGGCTAATTCTGTAAATACTATTAGTGCCAGAATAATGGATATGGTTGGGCCACGTCCAGTTGTGGATTTAGTAAAGAAAACTGGGATAACTTCTTTTATTCCAAATGTCCCTTCTATTGCGCTAGGGACCCCCGACATAAGTTTATTTGAATTAGTTGGGGCTTATGGCACATTTGCAAATCAAGGGATTTTTATTAAACCAATTATTATCACCAGGATAGAGGATAAAAATGGGATGGCTTTATTTGAAGTTGTTCCTGAAACCCGAGATGTAATAAGTGAGGAAGCGGCATATGTAACTATTAACTTAATGGAGGGGGTTACTAAACACGGCTCTGGCGCACGATTACGTCATGCAGGGCTTGAAAAAACAAATTATATTTACGAAAACACCGTAACGGGGTATCCCTATATTTTTGAAAACCCTATAGCTGGTAAAACAGGCACTACTCAAAATCAAAGTGATGGGTGGTTTATGGGAATTGTTCCTAATTTAGTTACGGGTGTATGGGTTGGCGGAGAAGACCGTTCCGTTCATTTTGAGGAAATTGGGTTTGGACAGGGCGCTACTATGGCATTACCAATATGGGCACTTTTTATGAAAGGAGCCTATGAAAACCCTAGTTTGGCAATCTCTCAGGAGGAATTTCCCACACCTGAAGTTGTATCAATCCCATTGGAGTGTGAGGAATATGAATTCGATAATAATCCTATTTATCCAATCAGTACAAAAGCAGATTTAGACCAATTAGGTTTTTAATTTAAATGAAAACTACTTTAAGAAAGTTTCCCTTTTTTTCTATTATTTAATTGACCTCATAAAATTTTGTGAGTACTCAGAAAGGACGAGCTTTGCAGTAATTTTTGCGTTTTCAGGTAATTTTGTTTCCCAGTGCTGGGTATTTTTCCAATGCAATTTTCTTAATTGCTTACATGCTTCTGAAGTATAGGAGGCAATTAATTGTGCTTTTTGATTTAGAGCTCTATCCATGCTATCGATATCTGGGCTTAGATGAGCATAGAGCCCTTTTTCCATTCCCCAATTGGCACTTTTCCAATTAGAGCTATCTATTGATAGCTGAGTGAATGCTGTATTTCCAATTTTTCTAGTAAGTGCTGGTTCTATAACGTAGGGCCCAAGACCAATTGAAAGCTCAGAAAGCTTAATGGAAGCTTTTTCTGTAGCAAAAGTATAGTCACAAGCTGAAACTAAACCGACACCTCCACCAACTACTTTCCCATGGACTCTAGCCAAAATAAATTTTGACATTTTTCGAATGGTATTTAATAGTTTGGCGAAGCCCATAAAAAAAGCAGTACCCATTTCAACATTTCTAATTGATTTGAGTTCACTTAATGAAGCTCCAGAACAAAATGTGCCGTGCCCTCCACTTTCAAGTATGACAACATTAATATCTGGGTCTTTTTCAGCCTTATGTAAACAATCAACTATACTTTTTATTATTTCAGTGGGGAGACTATTACCTTTTGGATGGAAAAAGTGAATTTTTCCAACTTTATTTTCATTTTTTAGAGTTACAAAGCCTTGCATAATATTCAAAAATAGCCAATCTATTTTGTTTTGCCCAGACAGATCGAATTCAATTGTTTTTAGATGGACTTTTTAGAAAATGATGATTAAATTTCATGTACTATTTATTTCATGAAAAAACAGATTTTTATTTTAATAGTAGTTTTTTTGTATGAAACAGGATTGTTAAATGCACAATGGTATTTAAATTTATCTGTTGATAATGATCTCTTTTTTGGCAGGGATCGTTATTATTCAAGTGGAATTTTTATTAGTTCGGGTAAACTGAATAAAAGTTCTGACACATTAACCAATTATGTTCATTGGACTTTAGGCCATGAAATATACACTCCTTCTTTGCGCTACTCTAAGAATGTTGAATTTTATGACTATCCTTATGGAGGTTGGTTGTTTTTTCAAAGGTCAAGGGAAAGGCAGCTTAATTTATCTAATGCTTGGCTTTGGTCTATTAAAGTAGGAGTTACAGGAAAGGCTTCTTTGGCACAGTTATTACAAAACTTATATCATGATAAAATTTTGGGATTGCCCAATATGGCCTGGGAGAAGCCAGTTCCCCAACGTTTTCATGTCAACTTAAGTGGGCTATATAAAAAACGGATTAATGTCTTTTCTAAAGCTGCTATATTGACTGATTTTTTCGGGAACTTAGGAACTCAAAGAACAGCTATTGGGTCAAATATTGGAATCCTTTTAGGTTCCACCAAAGTAATCTCTTTCATTCATAATCCGCTTGAGATGCAGGAGGTCGGATTCGGATTTTACATTGGCTCTCGATTTGAATATCGATTACATGATTTTATGATTTCGGGGAGTTTGTTTGATGATGATGCACCCTTTACTTTAGATCCCATTCCATATAAGTATAATGCACTAGTTGGACTCGCATTTTATGGAAAGCAATTGCACTTTCAAATGCTTTTTAATCGGGCTTCTTTAGACAATACCGCTCAAAAAATCAAAGCACACAATTATCTTAATATTTCCCTCTCTAGACTTTTTTAGTCCCACTTTTTATGTAGTTAAAAACAATTTTGGAGGAGATAATTTTTTATTAGTAGGGTTTATCATTGATTTTATATTTAAGGAATTGGCAAAAAGGATTTTTTACATAGCTAAGAACCAATTTTATTAGGGTTTAAAATCAAAAAATGGATACCAAGTATAAATCCATTGAAGTTATTTTTTTGAATGTTATTGGTTAAGGTGGATTTTTTAAAAAATCTATATTCGACTGAGGCGTGAAACTTTTTCCAAATATTGTAATGAACGGCAAAAAGCCAGCCAAAAGCATTTTTAAACACATTGTCTGGATAGAAATTACTTTTTTGTCTAAGATCAACCATTTCTGTATTTTTTGCTTTAATTAGGTGATGGTATAACAGTCCTGTTTCGAAAAGAGTTCGCTGAGTTGGGAAAACTCTTACAGCTAAAGGAAAATTAAGGTAATCTATTTGGTCATGTGTTGAATTGTCTTTGAGATTATATTGGTAATTCACTGATAAAAGCCCTATCCCGGATGAAATACCTATTGACTTTGAGAATTTATATTGTATGTTTCCCCCAAGAACATAACCAATCTTTGAGGTGGTATAATCTCCATTTGGGCTAATCTTAACTCCTCGCAGGTGAAGGTCAAAGTTCCATTTTCTATATATTGTAATATCTGGCCCTTTACGATATTGTAATAAAAGATTTTCATCTCCTTGAGCAAAAGTTAGGTCAAAAATAAAAGAGAATACTGTAATCCATTTAACTGTTTTTAAACACATATACCTTAAAGATAGTATAATAAAAAGAGAGAATTATATTCTTCTTTTCAACTATAAAGTAGTCATCAAAATTTTATAAATTATTTTTTAAAGCATTAATAGTATAATCTCCAGGCTTAATCTCTAATACAATATAATTATCAAAAATGTTTACAAAATTAATATTCGAATCATTTTGAATAAATTGACCATTCTTCCAAATTTCATTTTTATTTACCTCAATATTAAATGATTTATTTTTTTGAATTGGGACATATATTATTGAAGTAGTATTCTTTGGAATAAATGCTTTGATTTGTAACCCTACTTCTAATCTTTTTTTTCTAATCTTTTTAATCTTGACATTTATATCTCCTGCTGAGGACGGAACTAACCCTTCACACCATTCAAGATCATATAAATTAGGTTTAATTTTAAATTTTTTCCAACCCGGTAAAATAGGTTCAATACCTAAAACTTTTTCTGGAAGAAGAGCTGTTGGTCCAGCACACCAAGCGTGAGATTTTGATCGGCCCAATTTTGGAATCCAATTTTCAAACCATGCACCATTAAAATCATTCCTACTCATTTGTTCTCCCCAGTTTTTTCTAATGTAATCAAGAGCCCATTGGCCTTTTCCTTCAGAAAACATCGAATTTAGAAGCCAATAGGAAAATGATTGTTCACATGATTTCCCTTTAGCCTCAATAAATTTTACCAGAGATGATCTATAATTTTCATCAACAAGTCCATATTTCAGAGCATAAACTTGTGTTTGCTGGGTAATTCTAGAACTGTTCAAGCCATCTTTAAATAACTTTTTATTTTTGAGCCACATAAATTTTTGGACTGATTGTTTTATTTTTTCAGCTTTTTCATACCATAAATTAGCTTGATTCATATCACCAATTATATTACGAGCTAACCATGCTGCCGAATTTAATGCACCAAAATATATACAATTCATTGCAGTATTTTCTCCATCAACATCCATTTTAAAAGTATCGGGATGATCTAAAACAACCCAACCAGGCACTTTCCCTAATAACTTTCTTTCGTCAGATTCATAGGTTTCAAAATATTTCAATAGTAATTTTAAATTTGGATATACTTGTCTAACTAATTCATGATCTTTATAAAACATAAAGTGCTCTTTTACCATAAGAATCCATTCTAATTGATAATCAGGAATATAAGCAGATGTTTTAGGACCTAAACGATAGTCAGTTGGATGGCGACTACGAATAGCACCTTTATCAGAAAATCTTTGGGAAAATGCACCACTTAGAATGCAGTAATCATGTAATAATTTTATGTTAGTATCAAAACTATAAGCTGAATAGCGAACCAAATAACGACTATCTCCTGCAATATATTGTGTTTGCTCACGCCAAGGTGTATCCATCCAGGTGTCCTGCGCACAAATTTGCATGGACCACCTACCAATTTCCCATATATCATTTAGTATACTGTCAGAGGATGAAAAATATCCTCTATTTTTTACTGGAAATGATCTAAATTTTGCTGAAACATTCTCAATTTTAACATTTTCATTTTCTTTAATAGCCAAATATCTATATGCCCTCCAAGTAATAGGGTGCCAACTTTGAAGTCCTTTTTTAGTGATATATGAGTCTGTATAATTTACATTGTCAGTAATTAACGGAATACTATCTTTTCCCAGAGTCTCGGCTGTTCCAATTTCAATGGTTAATCCTGACTTTTTTGCATTAGCAACGAAACGAGGATATGCTGTGATGGCTTTTCCAAAATCATAAATGTGAAGGCCTTTTATACTCCATTTTCTTTTAGGGGTGATAATTTTAAAAAAAGTACGCTCCCTATTAATTACTACAATCTTATTCCATGGATCTATGGGAGGAACACCGATTTCAGTGGCATTTTCCCAATTCGAATCATTAAAATGGTTTTGCTCCCAACCATCGTATTCAAGTCTTGCATCGTACTTTTCTCTCCTTCCAATCGTGTGATCAATTTGACGGTGATCTGTTTTGTTTTCCCAGGCAATTGCTTTTGTAACTAGCCAATTTTTATCACTATTTAGCTTAATAATTTTTTCCTCAGAGTCAATTATTTTTGATTGAAAGAAAAAGCCGCCTTTCCCGTTCATTCTGTGATGTAATCCTTCCCCTACATTGTATACAAGAGCAGCTATTGTATTTTCACCTAATTTAAGATAAGTAGAAATATCAATTTTCTCATATGTTTGATACTCAGGGTCTGGGTTAGTTGGAATACGATCAATATATATACCGTTTATATAAAGTTCGGCAAATGAAAATGCTGATACATAAGCTTTAGCCTCTTTTATTGGACTATTTAACCTAAAATTTTTACGAATATGTAAGTAATAATTTTTAGGATTCGGATCTCCGGAATCCCAAACCCAATTTGCTTCTGGCTTATTTCCTTCAAAGGATTCTGAATCAGGGGATATAAAACCTTCTTTGCTTATGAGTTTATTTTGACATATGCTAAGCTGAAATATTGCGAAAAAAAATAAAAATGTTGTCTCTTTTTTTAATTTCATTAATAACTTTATTTATCTAATTTAACCTAATTAATTAATAATAATTTTAAGAATAAATATAAAAGATTAAGACCCAATTTAAATTTCCTAAATTCATTTTAAGGCTTTCACATGATTGACAATATTTTTATTTATAATTTTTGACTCGTACCTTTTGATGGTAGGCTAATAAAAATACTAAGTCCCTATGATAGTTATAAAAGACGACTATGGAAATGATTATGAGGTTTCGGACCTTAATGCTTTTAAGGAGCATATTAAATTATATCATTCAAGAAATGGTAAAGGGGATGGAAGCATTCATGAAGAAAATGGTTTTTGGTTCAAGATAACTGAGGAGTTTTATGATTCCGTAATGAATCTATAGTATGTGCTTTCATTTTAAACTATCAAAATCTGAAGAACTCTTCAAAGCTTTAGGTTTAAAAGGACATTCCGTAAATGGATTATATGATGGATTTAGTCATCCTTATATAAATGTTGTTACACAGGATAGCCCAAAAGAAATAAAACATTTTTTGTGGGGTTTGATTCCTTCATGGGCAAAAAATGATGATATTAAAAAATATACACTCAATGCCAGGTATGAAACTTTAAAAACAAAACCTTCTTTTAAAAATGCCAAACGATGTTTGATTTTTGCAGACGGATTCTATGAGTGGAAATGGATTGATAAGCAAGGGAAAAAGAAACAAAAGTATTTAATAGAACTTCAGAATTCACAATTATTTTTTTTTGCTGGATTATATGATCAGTGGATAGACAAACAAACAGGAGAGATAATAAATAGCTGTACTATTGTAACCACTGAGGCAAAAGGTGTAATGAGAGAAATTCACAATTCAAAGATGAGAATGCCAATAATTATAGAAAACAATCAGATGGAAGAATGGTTAGAAAATAAGGAAATAAATTTGTCCTATAACTTTAAAACCTCAGAGGTTTAAGATAGCATCCCCTATAGATTTCTCTAATAGGTAATTATCTGAAAAAGAAACTGACCACAAAACTTTTTCAAAGATATGGTGAACCTATTCCAGTACTCTTTCAAGAGTTGGAATGCCCTAATTTAAAATTACAAGAAAGACATTTTCAATAACAGCTAGAGGGTTAGTAGTAGATGAAGGCTATACCAGAACAATGCTAAGGCAAAAAGATAAATATTAAGTAATTCAGAAACACTTAAGTATATATAAATTAAGTGAAGTAAATTCCACCAACCACTAAAATCAAAAAAACCGTTTTTTGTCAATTTTTGGCTGTTTTTGGTCAATTTTGACTCATTTTTAGCCATTTTTGATCATATTTATCTATTTTTCGACACTTTTTGGATTTGGGTTATATCTAAATAAAGACCATATCAACTCTAAGAAAAAAGTCCTTCAGAAAGATACTTGAGTCCTGTATCACAAGCTACAGCAACAACCTTTGATTTTGGTCCTAAACTCTTGGATAATTTTATTGCTCCTGCTACATTCATACCGCTGGACGTACCACAAAATATTCCTTCCTTCGAGGCCAATTCTTTGCAAGTCTGTCTTGCCAAGGATTCCTCAATTGAAACAACATCATCAACATATTCAGAATTATAAATAGCAGGAATAAAACCAAGGCCAACCCCTTCAACATTATGAGCGCCTTTAATTCCTTTTGATAATATTGGAGAACTAGCTGGCTCAAGCGCAATGACTTTAGAGTCAACCCCCCGATCTTTGAATGATTTTGCTATTCCCATTAATGTTCCTGCTGTTCCAACTGTGTCACAAATTGCATCTACGTTTCCGTCAAGTTGTTGGAGTATCTCATCTCCAAGAGGAACAAAACCTTCAATAACGTCCATATTATTGAGTTGATCCGTAAAAAATGTGTAAGGTTCAACAGATATTTCCTCGGCCCTCTCAATCATCTTTCCGATAAGTTCTTTGGTGATTTTTCCATCCTCACTTTTAATAACTTCAAGATCTGCTCCCAATGCTCTCATTAATCCAATTTTTTCTTTACCAAAAACATCTGCAGTAATTAACCTGAAACGGTATCCTTTTATACCACAAACAAATGCTAATCCAGCCCCAGTGCTTCCACCAGAGTACTCAACAACAGACATTCCTTCTTTTAGATCACCTCTTTTTTCTGCTCCTTCAATCATAGAAAGGGCCATTCTATCTTTTTTTGATCCTGTTGGATTATTTGCCTCTAGCTTTACATAAATTTCGCCACAACCTGGTGGAATAATTTTTTCAAGTTTTACAATTGGAGTATTCCCAACCGTTTCTAAAATGTTCTTCATTTTTAAATATTAATTTTTAAACTGTTAATAATCTGTAATACAATATATTAATAATCAGTTTATTGTATTTTTAATTATCCCACAAAAAAGGATAAGTTGTCCCTCCATAAGGGTTAAATGTAATAAGGAGAGATAAATTTTTAAATGTTTAAACAATTAATTCAACAGATTAATCAATTATCAAATAATAGGTACAATATCTGGGTGAGAGGATTATGGATTAGGGATAATTTTTAATTGTTCTTCTAAGGGAAGCTCTAAAAAACTTTCGAATTCAGAATAAAATTCTGACGTTGAGTATCCAAAAGAGAGGTTAAATGCACTTTCAAAATCCATTTTAGCCAAATTAGGGTAAAAAGTTTCCAACAATATGCTAGGATTATTAATCTTATCTATTAAATAAGCTACTGCCCAAGTACCTAGATCGTAACCAACGTTACTACAATCGTCACCATATTTAAAATCCTCTAGCTTTCTCCCTGAACAATTATTATTAAGAGCCCTCTTGGCATTATCCATTTTGTTTTGCATTTTTTCTGATAGGGATCCATAAGATTCTTCAAAAATTAAGGTGCCATTATTTATTAGTTTAAACAAAGTGAAATTTGCCATGTATTCTGCACCACCTTCTTGCATCCATATTGACTCGTTGGGAATTACACGACTATCTCTAACGTTCCAAGTTAAATTGTAAACATGAGATAATTGTACTACATGAAAATATTCATGAAGAACAGTTTTGAAATCATCCTGGGCAGGAATATCATCGAAGAGATTATCAAAAGTAAACGGGTACGAACTTGATAACTTGTGAATCCCCCATTCAAAGCCCCCATTATGCCCTGCATTTCCCCTTGGCTGGTTTGTGGCAATTACTTCAGCACCAGTTTTTTGATAAGCTATCATTGAATGATCTAATGACTCATCTGTTTCTCTAACTAAACATTCTGTCATAGTCCACTGGTTTAGAGCTTCCCTTCTTTCGCAAAACTTATTTATTAAATCTAATGCTGCTTGCTTATCTGCTCCAAAAACCCAATACTCTACAGGACCATATTTACCCCATTCGTCAGCAGCTGTTTTTAGTGCCAGATTTATTCCATTAACAACATTCTCCGACAAATCCGAGGCAAAGAAAGCATTAGGGTAAAATTCAACAATTTGCTCAGAGTAGTCTTTGTTCACATCATAATTAAATATTTCTGGGTCATTAATTATATCTGTTGTATTAATTTCTAAAGGTATGAGAGATGTTGGTGCAGGTGTGGCAGATGTTGGTGTTACCGGTACAGGATTTTTATCTTCCTCTTTTGAGCAAGAGAATAAAATAATAGATAAAAGAGCATATTTTATGGTTAATTTCATTTTAATTAGTTTGAATTTACAAGTTAATAAATTATGTTTTTTTTGTGTAAAATATTCATGCCAATGATAAGAAGATATAATCAAATATAATTCTATTACTTAATGATTCAGATACCTTAATCGAAATAAAAGAATGAAATATTAAGTAAGCCCCCCTTTTATTTTACTGTAAATTAACTATCAAAATTTAGCTAAATAGACCAATTTTAATAGATTTGTATCAGTCGTAAATTGCTATAAAAACAATTTGATTTTTATAAATTATTTGAAATCAATTAGTTATGATTTGGGGATGTAGCTCAGCTGGCTAGAGCGCTTGACTGGCAGTCAAGAGGTCGTGGGTTCGAGTCCCATCTTCTCCACTAATGTTTTCAGTGATTTATATGGAGTGATTATTTGTTCAACTTGTAAATTGCCAAAAAAGTGCCAAATAATTGCCTTACATTTCCATCAGCAGCAGCTAATCAAAGTGTGTATCATTACTATTTTAAAAAGATATAGTAAAAACTTAACCTACTTTAAACTATTATAGTTTTATATTCTGCTTTTCCAAGTACCACCATAGTTAGTTCAAAAATGTCAAGTATGTATGACATAGTAATAGAAACAATAGAAATTAGTTAAAATTAACCACCGCCGTCACCTCCACCTCCACCTGAGTCTCCTCCTGCATCGCCAACTGCACCTGAATCACCTGCAATAAATCCTGAATCACTAAACTTACTAAGGGAAAATGTGTTTGTATTTATTTGAAACTCATCTACAATATGAGATATATATTTATTATTTAATCCAATAGGAAGGTCAGTCTCTCTCATTCTTCCATTACTCTTGTTAACTTTAATAATTTTCCTTTTGGAAAATGCATAAATACTTTTATTAATTAATGAAATTTTAGGAGGTGTTCCATCCCATGACCAAAGACCTGTTGTTGCAACTTTGAAAATTTTTGTTTTACTCGATATGGAGTAGCATCCAATTTCCTTATCATGATTTATAAAGTATAATTTATCTTCGTGTATAAGAATTGATAAAAACTTTTCTTCGATATCCAAAACTTCTTCACCGGATGAAAAATTAATAAATTTTGAAAAAACTTTACCCCACCAATTATAAGAAGAAATCAAAACTAAGTTATCAAATCTTGCTATACCACTAATTTTGTGTTTGATTACAACAGTCCATTCTTTTCTTAATAATTTCGTGTTATATAGAAAAACTTCTTTATGCTGGCAAACAATTATTTTATTTTTAGTTTTCAATTGTTTTAGATTTTAAAATTTTAATTTAAGTTTTTTTACAAATGATTTAAATAACGAAACCTACAAAAGGGGGTATTTTAAAGATGCTTTGCAACCTCTAATCCTGCCTTATTGGTTTATTATCTTAATTCTCACAGTTAAGAAATACTATCTACAGTTTAAGTTTTAGAATATTATTACATTGTAAAACAAAACAATAAATAAAAAATAACCTTATCTAAATCTTTTTCATAATTATGGTTTAGAATGAATTATTTCATTTCACCCATCCATTGAGCAATCCAAAAGATTTTTTCATCTCTAAAACGAATTCTGTCAATTAGCCTAACTTGCTCTGTTTCTCCAGTTTTATAATATCTTTTTTCGTAAAATGAAACAGTAACAAGAGTTACATCTGAATCTTCAAATTTTACTGGTATGGCATTATGTAATTCTCTTGTAATTGAATCATATGGCTCATGTAATAATTCAACAATTTTTGGAAGCTCTGATAGAGTCGACTCAATTGCTTTACCTCCTTGCGGAGGAATATACTTAACTGTATCAGACATAAATTTTGCCATGCTTTCAACATCCTTTTCGGCAAAAGCTGAAATTAGGTCAATTGCAGCCTGTGCAAATTTGTCCTCGCCAAAATAGAAATTCTTTCCCTTGTTGGCTCCTCTAAGTTGCTTACCCCCTGAAGAAGCAACTTCTATTTCTACAGTCTTTGTCTGACATGAAATCAGGATAAATGTAAATAGTGTGTAAAAAATTCTTTTCATTCTAAATAATTTAAGGTTAATAATTACTAATATAATAAAACCTAAAAAGGAGTATATTTTTTTATTAAACACCTTCAATAATAGCTAAACTTCTGATGACAGTATCCTCTGGATTTTCGCCAAGCTCTTTGAGAGCGTTTTGATAATCTTCGCTACTATAACAGTCTAAAGCATCTTGAAGACTATTAAACTCAACAAGTGCCGCATACATTAATTCTTTTCCCTGAATCATTTTGGAAGGTTCACCCATACCAACAGGCTTAAAATTTCCAGTGTTATTTTTCATTTCCTTCTCAGCAATAGCAGTGTATTTTTCAAGGTATTTGTTCCATTTTTCAGGATTTTTAATCTCTAAAACTTGACCAGACCAATATCCTTTTTTCATATTAAATAATTTATAGTTAATATACTAAAAAATAAAAAGAGTGGGTAAAAAGGTAATTTTGTAATTTTATGAAATGAGAGTTTTTTTAACGTGTTTAATCTTATTTGTTAGCTGCACAAAAGAATTAAAAAATGATATAAATAATCTTAACGAAATTATTGATTCAATGAGAGTTGAAATAGATTCATTGAATAGTAATTTAGCAAAGTTTAAAATTTCTGAATCTCAATTAAATCAAATAATTAATGACATGGAAATTAAGGTCAATAACTTTAATTATATGTATGAAAATGAAATAATTGGATGCTGGTTTAATGAGTCATTTACCATAGGAAATACACCTTTATTTATCGAAATCAACATTTTTAAAGGAGGTGTAGGTGCACTGGATTTTGGAGGGGGCGTATATCAAGTTTTCTCGTGGACCTCTGATGGAAATCAAATCACCTTACATTTTGGAGATGTACTTGACACAAGTTCTTTTGGGGTGATTTATAATTTCATAAACGACTCAGCATATATTTTATATGGTGAGATCTTTGATAATGATAGGCAAGTATCATTAGTTTCGAATGAAAATGGTAATGACAGTTTTGTAATTAATAACTGGAGGGGAGAAGAGATTTTATTTAATCGGTGTAACTAAAATAACAGAACCTACAAAGGGAGTTTTGAAAACCATTTATTGGGGAGATTCCTTTTTAGCAAAAATTAATTTGGGCAATAAAGATCTCCTACTAAATATGAATTATAATCTGATTTTGATACCTCCCCCGTTTTAGCTGGTGGACTAAATTCATCAATATTTCCGATATTAATACTTCCCCAGTAAAAAAAAAATCTTTCATCAACTTTAACTTTTTTTGAAATTTCAAAGCAATCTCTCTCTTTGGCACAATAAGTGAAAAAAATAAAGCAGCCCAGCAAGAAAATAAATTTATTCATCATATTAAAATAATACAACAGGGAAAAAGGGTTAGATGTACCAGAATTTATAGAGAAGGATATGCCTGTTATATAAACCTATTTTTATTTATTTCTTATATAATAATACTATACCCGAAGAAACAAGGGTCACCCAAGATGCAAATAACAAATCATCAAAACCATCTTTAACATAACTAATTAAACAATATCCAGTAGCAAACAAAGTTGATACTATCTATAACCATTTTAAATATTTCATATTACTAAAATAAAAAGCTTACAAAAGAGCGTTAGATTCTGCTTTTCCAAGTACCACCATTTGTAATGGATATTATTTCTTTTGACTTTTAGCAGACATTTTCTACAAGCAAAACCCACTCTTTTTTAGCAAAGTGTTGAAGTTAATGGTAAATCCTAAAAAGGGGATTAATCTGGACATTAAATTCACTACAATACTTTTCTGTTGGTATTCTTCAAATTTAACTACAGCTAAATTAGATAGTTTAAAAAAAACTCACCACGTTAGGCTCAAATGTTTTATTCAAACTCAACTATTTTTTTCTTATGAAGGGTAGTTTCAGCTAATAAATCACTGTGGTATTCTTTAAAGTCAAAAATCAAACCATCTTTAAATTGAAAAACCATGGCGTACTTATTATTATATTCACCATTGATGCCTTCAGCATCGTAACCCTCAACAAGAAAAACAACATCATCTCCTCCATCAATTTTTCTAATAACCTCTAATTTTATTCCATTAGGTAAAACAGCTGGAATATCTTTTTGAAGCCAATCACTAATAAATGTATCCTTATTATAAGATTTACATATTTCACATATACCCATGAATTTGAATGTAAAATCGTCGTGTAGTAACTCTTTTGCTAAATCAGGATTTTTGAAAACAAGTTCAAAGAACTTATCAACCTTTGCCACATTTTGACTTTGCATTAAAAAACTACAGCAAAAGGTAATTAATAAAAATAATTTTTTCATTTTAAATAATTTATGGTTAATATCTGCTAATATAACAAAACTAATAAATTGGAAGTATTGAAAGAAAAACCCTCCGCGAGGGAGGGTATAAATAATAATTTGAGAATAAAATGGTTAATAATTCATTCAGAGCTAAGGACATCATTCAAATAATTTACCATTATAGTAGTTGTCCTCACGAATAATTTTTCCATCATCATTGAAAGAGTGTTGCATGTGTAGATCAACAAGAAATTCTTTACCACTGGAAATATTCTTAAATTTTAAATCCCACCAAGATATTACAACCATGCCATCACCCTCATAATCAAGTAAATCAGGGTATCCAGTTTCTGTAACACTTATTAAATCGAAGTTGCTCAGCATTGTTTTGTTTGCCTCTTTTAATTCGCTAAGAGACATGGAGGCGCCATAATCTAGATTAACATCATTAATGCGAGCATTTTCTGTAAAACTTTCATATGCCTTTTCAAGATCACCCAACTCAATGTATGCCATCATTAGCCTGACCTTTGCAATAAAAGGATGATCTTTATATATAACTCCATTTTTTATCACCTCTTTGGACATACTATATTTTTGAAAGTGGGCTGTATTATCAGAATATAAAAGTCGTTTAATTTTTTTCCCTTTTTTATCGAAAATAAAAGTGCTTTTTCTTGGAGAATTTATTTTGAAACCGTTATTTTTATCAAACCCTGACATTACATCGTATGTATAAACATATAAACCGCTTCTATCGTATTCAATAGCGTCTGGGTAGGCCTCTCCCCAGTTTTCAATTTTCAGATTTATAAAATTTTCCTTTAAGTATAGAGATGAATTTAACAAACTTTTGATTCCATTTCCTTTGTATCTTGGATGATAATAATTTGAATTATAAGAAACAAAATCTTCAGTTACAAGCTCTTTTAAAGCTGTAGTATCTCCAGAGGTTAAAGCAAGATTAAACTTTTGAGCAATTGAAATTGCTGGATGTTTGTCGTACACTTTTCCATTTTCATTTTTCTGAGAAAAAGTTACATTGGTCAAAAAGATGAGTGTGATTATAAATTTTTTTTTCATGGTTAATTTTTTCTAAAAATAATTTTACTTTGACAAATAAAAAATTAGTCTGGCCATTTTTATAATTTAAATGTTAATCAAATAAAATTTTTGTTAAGAAATTAAATTTTTAAGAATTCACTATTAAAAAAAAAAAGATCATTAAAATTTATACAAAAAACCCTTATTTAAATTTATATGATAGTGTAGTATTTATTCCTCTTTATTGCTCTTGTGATTAACCTCTGTTTTAAAAGAATTAATTCTTCACTATTTTTGCTGAAAATAAGTTTTAGATATGGGCAATAACATAGTAACGTTTGAAAAAAAATGGCTTGATAAATTAATCCCGATGAGATTCAAAATTAATTATTGGCTTTTAAAAAATCTTGGTCTAGAGGGATTTAGAATACTTTTTGCTTTGGGAGGAGCATTTTTAACTGTATTAATCTATGAATTTCTAATATAGTCTTAAATCAAACTCTTTAAATATGTCATTAAATTCATAATAGTTGTTGAAGCTTTTGATTTTTACCAGCCATTTTTTTCATTTTAATAACACTTAAAGAACTACATAAATTTAGTCAAAACCTACAAAAGGGGTTAGAAGTACCAGAACTTAATGAGGAAGATATGCCTGAGTTGAAATAAAAAACCCTCCACAAGGGAGGGATTTAAACCTTACTGAGCTGCTAACTCCATATTTAAAGCAGTGTTATCAGCAAAGATTAACATTTCAACTATTTTACCATTTTCCCATCTGTAGTCAAAATGACACCTGTTTGAATACCTAACTCCTGTTTTATTTCCAGTTCCTTGCCAAATAAACCATTTGTTAGTCCAGACATTACCATCTTTGAAATAATTTGTATGAGCGTATCCATCAAGTATCTGAATATCATTAAACATTGTGTGATGGGATTTAAAAATTTCTTTGACTGTTTTTCCATCCATCTTTGAATTATTTCCATACACAACAGCGTCATCTGATAATGTTTTATCCCATAATGTATGTTCATTTGAAGCGTAATCAGCATCAAGTTCTTGGGCAATTACACTAAAATCGTCAACCTGCGACAAAAGTCCAGCGGATTTCTGGCAAAATGTTAAAGTTGGAATAGTTAGTAAAAAGATGAAGAGTATTTTTTTCATTTTAAATAATTTATGGTTAATAAATCCAAACGTAAAAAATTTGCTTCTAAAAAACAAGTAATTAAAGTTATTAGAATGTATTGTAAGGATATAATTAAAATAAAATAACAAAACCTACAAAAGGGGGTAATTGTCCAATTTATTTAACCCCAAAGACCTCTCTCAAGATTTTGCCTCAAATTAATATAATCTACATCAGGATATTCTTTTTCGATTAATTTTTGAATTTCAAGATATTTATTTTTTTGATTAATACTCATTTCATTTGAAAACTTAATCCAGATAGATTGAATAGTTAAAATATTTTCGAATTCTCTACTGTCTAATAGCTCTGGAATTGATTTTGAGAAATTAGTTTCCCCCATTTTGAAAGAATAATTTTCAAGTAATTCTCTATATTTAGTTAATTCAATAAGATTGTAATTTTTTGATAAGAAAGGTAAAAAATATTGATGCAAATCCAATCTGTATTGCCTATCCTCTTCAATCATCAAAGAGAGTAATTGGGGTAAGGAGGCAATTTCATTTTTGATTAAGTCGTTTTCAATTAATAATAATTTTCCGGAATTTATTATTTCATTAAGAACACCATTTTGTGGAACAAAAATCCAACCCGACAATGATATGTAGTTCATCAAGCTGTCAATTGGTTTTATTGATTTCCACTCTCCATTTTTACCCGTATTATTTATAATATATTGATTTACATTGATGATTTTATTTTTCTCCTCAATTACGACTTGAAGACTCTCAAGGTTATTCGATATCTCATTGTGGAGTGATAAAAGAATCTTTTTTTCTTCAACTTTTTCTTTCCTGTATTCATTCCAATTATTTACCTGAAGAGCTATAAGAATTCCAATTACTACAAGTACTACCTCACCAACAGCATATCTTAAATATTTACTTGTTTCCATGTTAACCAATTTTTTAAACCTGAAAAATCTCATTAGATAAATTTTATTACCTAATTCGCATTTTTAATATCCTCATAAATGAGTCTCTCAAATGAAGTAAAAAGGTTGTAAGAGTAAACATCATTAAATCTTCTAATTTGGGTCATATAAACTATTCCAAACTCATTTTGAAAATCAACCATGAAATAAGTATTCCATGCTCCAGCCCAATATCCAGTCCCTAATGGTCTTGATTTAGATTGTTCCTCATAAGCCATTCCAAGTGAGTGATTATCATATTCATCAAAAAAATGATTTAAATCCCCTCTGCCAGAGAAGTCGAATCCCCCCTTTACTTCATCATCCCAAAACTCTATCTTGTAACCATTTAGTTGTGGAGAAATAAATTCTTCTAAAGATTTCTCACTTAATATTAAATGATTTTTGTACATCCCTTTATTTAAGAAAATTTGCATGAACTTACCAAAATCCTCAGGCGTTGAGTTTATACTTCCTTGACCACTGTACTTATAGTCTGGAACGATGTTTTTGAAGTAATCCCAGTCATTAAATAAATCATTTCTTGGTTCTTTTTTTTCAAGTTTTCTGGTTTTTAGATTTCTTTGAGATGAGCTAACTAACATTTCGGTTTGTTTATCTGTCATATCATACTCGAAAAAAGTATTATTCATTTCCATTGGTGTAAATAAATTTTCTTTCATGTAATCAGCCAAACTCATTTTTGTTAATCTTTCAATTAATATACCTAACCATGAGGTACTTATTCCATATAAATATGATGTTCCAGATTCAAACATTCTTGGGAAGGGATACAAGTATTTCCAATCATAATTATCTTTAATTTTTTCCCATTCTACCATTTTAGGATGACTGTTTTTATTTCCAAAGCCACTAGAGTGCGTTAATAAATGTCTTAAAGTAATCTTTTGTTTTGCTTTTACTAATTCAAAATCGTCATTAAGAATCGGAATTTCCGTCATTTCAGGAAGATATTTGTCAAGAGGCTCATCAAGAGAGATGATGCCTTTATCAACCAATTGCATTCCTGCGACAGAGGTAATTACTTTTGTCATAGAGGCAATCCAAAACAAATCTTTCTCATTAATAGTATCATTTCTTTCCCATCTTGATGGACCGAAGGAATAAAAGTCCATTTGACCTGATTTATGAATCTTACCCATCACAACTGCTGGTATATCTGTCTTCTTTATTTCAGTTATAACTTTATTATCAAATTCATTTTTATCATTCGATTGGCAAGAAATAAATAGTACAAGTAAAGTAAGAGCTAATTTTTTCATTTTAAATAGTTTATGGTTTATAGTCACCAATATAAGAAAACAATATATGAGAATTAGAACTTATTATAATAGACTCCATTATTTTTAACAAAAAGTAATTAAATTTAGAAAAATCTAGTTTTAAAAAAATGAAGATGAAGGACAAAAAATTAGATCTTCGAAAAACATTTTTCACTCTGTTTGTTTCTGTTTTTACACTAACCTTATTTAATTATTGTGGTAGCAGTAATGATGAAGAATCTGAGTTATATGTCAATGAAGTAACTACACAAAATTCAAACAATGAATCTGATAACAGTAATTCAGAAAATACTAATTCCAACAACAATTCAAATGGAGAAACAAATTCTAATCTAAGCGAAGGAATTCCATCTGTAAAAATTTGGAGTGGGGCTTTAAAGACATTCGTCAAGGGAGATGAAATGGATCCAAATAATCAATTAAATCAGGATAGAATTACTGATAATGTATGGATTACTCGAGGAAATGATGGAGGTCAGATATATAATGCAGCCAAAGAAAGTAACGATAATAAAACTCAAAGTCCAATTGGTACTCAGTGGGCATTAGGAACATTAGATAAAGTAAATGATTTAAATTTTAAAAATTTTAGAGCTGCAGTCTCAAGTCCGAAAAATGTTGTTGGTAAAGATTTAGTTGTTCACCTTACAGATGATGATATATATTTAAGCATAAAATTTAAATCATGGTCACAAGGAAAAAAGGGAGGTTTCTCATATGAGAGAAGCACTCAGTAGTAATATTTAATTAAACAAATACTATTTCAACTGCTAAATTTCCAACTGCATTTAGAAAGACACTCAATTTTGATAATTTAAAAAGAAGTGTTTTTACTTTCCTAACGCACAAACTAGTTGGAAGGATTGAACTGAACTTGAAATAAGCTGTATTTAGGTTTTGTTATTTAAGTAAAATGAAAAATCTCATTAGATAAAATTAATCTACCTTTTGAATATAACTTTTATATTCTTTTGATTCTTTCCAGTCTATTTGTGAAATGTCTTTTGGCGTTTTCTGACCGTCCTTCCAAATTAATTGTTCCCCTGGAGGTTTTGCTCCAACTAAGCGAAGATAAATTGCCCACTTACCTCTATGATGAGACTGATGCTCAAAACCTTTTCTTGCTAAACATTCTTTACTGCAATTCCACCTGTAATAATATGTGGTTTGATTAAGATTTGATTCACTATTTATTTGGTTAATCATTATATCATAGCTTCTGCTTACAAAAGCAATAACTGCCTTTTTAGATTTTAATTCTGGTCTTTCATATATTTCTTTTAAATTACTAGCATCATATCCACCAGCAATCATGGCAGCATATCTAAAGTTTCCGCTCGCTAAGTGAAGTGCTTCCTATCTAAAAGATAATATTTCAGGAGTTGGCTTAAATTCATATTTATCCTCTGGCATAGCGTTTAGATATTTTAACGTAAACTCTTTTCCTCTCTCAAAGTCAGAAATTAAATCACACGAAATGACAGGCTCATCAGAATTTGACTGTCCTAATGAAATTAATGGAATAAAAAGAAGCGTAATTAGTATTTGTTTCATTTTTAAATAATTTATGGTTAATAATTGCTAATATAACGAAACCTTCAAAAGTGGAATAGAAGAACCAAAACTTAATAAGAAGGATGCCGATTATATAAATAACGCCTGTAATCATGAGTGGATTAGGGAATATAATTGTAAATACAAATATTGTTGGTACATAATTTAAAAATATTATTATATTTACATTGATTTTAAAGTTAATATAAGTTATGTTTGGTTTAAATGATATTCAGTATTTATTCGAATTTTTATTTTGGTTTGTAATATTTTTCATTCTTAAGAGAGTTTGGCATAAACCAGAAATTCGCTTAATTTATGGATATAGTGTTGCTATATCAAATTTAGTTGCTGTTTTCTTTTTTTCAGTAGCTTCCATTAAAGGCGAAATGAATAGTATTGATTCATTTGCTTTTGGATTTTTGCATACTATGGTTGCAGTAGTGATGATAACTCTGGTTCAGATGAGTAAGAAACTTGAGGGCAAAAAAATTTCAACAAAAGAGTCCTGAAAGAAAAACCTCTCACACGTTAGGGGGCTGCTATATTAAATTTACTCTATCGTTATCTTTTTTCCGCAAAGGTCTTGACCATATATTTTCTGTGCAAGAAGTAAGTCACTCAGATATTCTTTTTGCTCGATAATCTTTCCACTTTCATTAAGTGTGTACTTAATAGCATAATCATTTTCATATTTACCACCAACACCTTCCATCCTCCCTTCAGCAAAAACCATAGCTGTTTTTCCCTCTACAAGAATGCCTTTATATTCTGCTCCAACATCTCCTTTAAGAAGTGAACCAAAGTATCCTGCAAATTCTAAAAATTCACTCCAACTATATGTTTTTGAAATATCGAGTTGACCGGTTAATACAAAAGTAAATTCTTCGGCCAATTGTGATTTCAATAATTCAATTTCACCATCCATTTGAGCATTAAATGCTTTGAGCACAGTAGCCTTTGTTGTTTCGGTAAGTATTTCTTTTTGAGATTTAACTGGTTTATTTTCACAAGAAAAAAGTGTGATCAATATTAAAATAAATAGTGAATTTTTCATTTTAAATTATTTATAGTTAACAATTGTAAATATATAAAAACCTACAAAAGGTATTTCAAAAATTTAAAGTATTACTTGACGATACAGTTATTTATCTGAACATTCATCATTAAACCAGAACAACTTCCAATAACTGTGATTCTTTTACCTTTAGATAAACCCGCAACTATTGATTTTTCATTAAAATAACATTGAATGTCCCCGAAATATTGGTCACCTATAAGTGTTACATATGCGTTATCCATGATATCATTTCCTATATCGCGAATTATTCCCGATACCTGAATTATTTGTCCTTTGTATTTTTCATCAGCAGCGATTTCATTTGCGTTATATTCTTTGTAAAGTTTTCTTGCTGAAACTGTTACATTTGGTTTTGTATCAGAAGTTATTTTGGGTCCATCGTCTAAACCTTCAAACTCCTCTAAACTTCCAAATGCAATTAATACAAAAAAAATCAACGATATCAGAGATAAAAAGTTTTTCATAGAATTAGCATAATAACGATAATTGGAAAAACAATGTACATAATTAAGTCGATTAGGTCAAATGTTCCTGGAATTAATAAATAAAATTGGCCAATTTCTGAAATAATTCCAAGGATAGGAATAATGATTGACCAGATTATACTTTTAAATGTTTTGTCTTTTCTGATATGGAAAATAAGTAATGTATATGACATAGCCCAAAGACCTCCAGGAACTGAGAAGACAATAACTTTTTCTAAAAAAGTGTATGGGGATGTTAGTGGAGTAAATAAGTTTCCAAATAATCTATTATACACTAAATTTTCAGTTCGAAATAAAACATATATCAGGCAGCCTTTAAAAAGGGGGATCCACCAAAAAATCGTCCATTTTTTCACCTTATAAAATTATCTGTCTTTTGACTCTAAAATAAAAAACTTACAAATAGTTTTAGAAGCTATTTAGTTACCAAAAATTATTTTCTTTAAATCTGCAGCTTTTTGTCACTCCAAATTATTTTTTATACTAATTTTATCTTAAAATTAATATGATGAAATTTATTTTGATATTCTTGCAAATGTTTCTTTCAAATGATTCGACTTTGGTAAATGATTATAACATTAATGTTACCGCAAAGAGTAGAGTAAATTATATCCTTGAAGGAGAGGACGTAAATGGTGAGGTTTATGGTGATGACCCGGTAATAACAATTTTAGAGGGTAGTAAAATAAGTTTTAATATTAATGCACCTGGACATCCATTTTTTATTAAAACAGTACCGGGCACAGGGAAAAAAAATCAAGTCGAAGGAATTAAAAATAATGGGACAACTAAGGGCCTAATAGTATGGACCCCTATTAAAAAGGGAACTTATTTCTATCAATGTTCCAAACACAGAAGTATGTTTGGTAAGATAATTGTTAAGTAATATCAATTCATTAATAACTTTCAATCCCGTTTTGTAAAAATTATTACTCTAACTAAATAAAGAAATTATGTTTCGATTGCTCCGCTTTGCATTTAAAAACTACCAATACGCAATTATGGGTTACTCTTTATTCAAGGCTGCCAAGAGTAGATATAAAAATAAAAAAGCCAATAATTGTAAGTATTAGAAACTATATCGTAGTTATACCCTCAACATTATTTTGAAATGTTTAATTAGCAAACCAGCCATATAAACAATTTTATATTAAATTTATTTACTAATAATTAAATTAAAGACATGAATTCTTACATAGCTAACATAATAAATTCAGTAACATTAATAACCATTGGCCTATGGGGGTATTTTGAGTCATCCTCTGTTACCGCATTAATCCCAGTTCTATTTGGTTTGATTTTGATTGTTTGTTCAAAGGGAGTAAAGAATCAAAACAAATTAATTGCCCACATAGCTGTTTTACTCACACTGATAATTTTGCTTTCACTTGCCGGCATGAGGTTACCAAAATCAATTGAATCTGGTGGCCTAGGACTTTTTAGAGTTCTTTGTATGATAGCAACATCATCTTTAGCTATGATTTTCTTTGTTAGAAGTTTTATTGATGCAAGAAGAAATAAGTCTTAATCTAAGATTTTTATTGTAGTATTCGTGAATGTTAATTTCCTGATTTAGTATTTTTAAGATTATGATTAGAAAAATAAACGCTGTTTGGAATGGAAATGGAGCTGACGGTTCCGGATCTTTAACAGCTCAAAGCGGTGCTTTCGCTAGCATGCCATATAGTTTTAAGACAAGGTTTGAAAATGACGATGGTAAACTAGGAACCAACCCAGAAGAGCTCATAGCTGCAGCACTTGCAGGCTGCTTTAATATGAAATTAAGCTTTGTATTAAATGAATCTAATTTCAGCCCTGAAGAGTTAAATACAGACGCATTACTTGTATTTGAAGAAGGAAAGATTCTTTCAATTGAGTTGGATTTAAGGGGAAAAGTACCTAACATAACCAAGGAAAAGTTTCATGAGCTTTCTTTAGAAGCTAAAAACAATTGCCCAATCTCTGGGGTGTTAAATTGCGAAATTTCTTTAAATGCCTCTCTTATTTAAGTAATTTTAATTGTAAACTACTCTGATAAGTTTAATCGATATATCTGAGGATGTTTATAATTTTGGTTTATGAGAATTCGAAGTATTTTTAAAGCAATATGCTTATTGGTTTTGATTATTCTGTATATCTCAGTAGGCGTAAAACATTTCACAAATCCCAAATTTTTTCTGGCCATTATGCCACCATATATTCCTTTTCATAAACTAATGGTCTATTTGTCTGGAGCGCTTGAAATAGTTTTTGCCTTGATGATGGTTTTTAAGAAAACAAGATTTTATGGATGTTGGGGAATTATTTTTTTATTGATTGCTGTGTTCCCTGCAAATATCTATTTATATAATTCAGAAATTCCACAAAAAATATTATCGATAACTAAGCATGAGGCTTTAATTAGACTTCCATATCAATTACCTCTTTTATTATTTGCATTTTGGCATTCAAAAGAAAAGTCATCGTTTAGATTAGACTTTCTTTGTTTTTTATTTTTCCCACCAACTATATATTATTTTGTTACTCTTTAATTGGTAATGATTACAAATCAATTTTCTTAAAGAAAAATTTTGAGCAACAGAAATTTATATGCTCTTAAGTTTTTAAATCGAATAAAATATTTACACTTTTATTGGGCTTTGAAATAATTATTTAATTTGGATCAAATTTGGAGCAAAATTTATAATATGATTATAAGATTAAATTTTTACAAAAAATTAAACTAACGTAAAAAAAAGATTTTGATGGCTTTTAGGAGTAAACTATTATTGATTGTTACAACTTATTTCATTTTATTAAATAGCCCAATAAGGGCGCACAATTTTTTTAAGTATGACTCTCTTTTTATTGATCAGAAACCACTGAAAATAAGACTTAATTACTCTAATAATAATTTAAACAAAAATACAAATGACTCTACTTTGATGAAGACTAAATTATTCTTTATGCAAGAAAATAAAAATAAAGAAATTGATGTTTCTGTTAGAGCTAGAGGAAATTTTAGAAGAAAGCACTGCTATTTCACCCCAGTTAAAATTAAGATTAAAAAAAGGGATGCATCAAATACAATATTTAGAGATAACAGAACATTGAAACTAGTTCTACCCTGTAAAAATGATAGGGATAAAAATGATAATATATTAAAAGAGTTTATAGCGTATAAAATTTATGAAATCATTTCACCTTTTTATTTTAAAACTAGAAGGCTTGAAATAAATTACACTGATCAAAAACGCAAAAATCAAAAAAATTTCAATTTAATAGGGTTTTTTATAGAAGACGATGATAAGGTTGCTAAAAGATTTGATAGTAAAATAATTAAAAGAAAAATCAGTCCTCTTGCAATGGATGATTTTAATTCTGTCAACTTGTCTTTTTTTAATTTTTTGATTGGAAATACTGATTTTTCGTCGGCGCATCAACATAACGGGAAATTACTTTTTTATGAAAAAAAAATTATACCGATACCTTATGATTTCGATTTAACCGGCTGGGTTAAACCAAAATATGGATCAGGAATAACGAACCGATTAGGATATTCATTCGAGGAGAGAAATTATATTGGCTTTAAAAGGGAAAAGAGTATTTACAGTAAAGTAAGAAATCATTATTTGACATTAAAAGAAAAGATATTAAAGACAGTCGAATTATATGAGTCTGAATTTGAATACAAAAAGTCATATTATTTAATGATGAATTACCTTGGAGAGTTTTATGAAATTTTAGAAAACGACAAACTCTATAATAGTTTAATTGTTTCCAAAGCTAAATAAGAAATTTTAAGACAGGGAATATGTTATTCAATAATCCCTGAAAGATTAAAAAGAGATACAAACTCCCAAATGATTTGACTTGAACTTTTTCCTCCGTACCTAATATTATCATCCCATGTATGCCCACCATTTATTATTTTAAAGTGACGCACATAAGTATCCCCATTTAAATCATTATAGTTATATTGATTAAAACCATTGTTTTCACTTATTTCTTCGATTTCTGATTGATTTAAATCTTTCCAAAAATTAACCACATCAGTAGCAGATTTTAAACCAGTAGTTCCATTATAAGGTACATCATAGTCTGCTGTTCCATGAATATTAATAACTCCAATTGGAGCTGATGCTGCACAATTATTTAGTGTACTGCTAAGCATTGTTCCAGCGACGGATCCAACAGCAGCAATTTTATTACTAAGCCTACACGCTAAACCGTAAATTAAATATCCTCCGTTGGAATAACCACTTGCATAAACCCTAGAAAGATCAATATTTAATTCTTCATCGAGGGAGTCAATAATTACCTCTATAAAACCTATATCATCTATATCGCTTTTATTATTTCCGCCAACGGGATCCGGGTTCCAATGAGGGAATCCGCTGCTAAGTAGAGCACCTTGGGGATATACCAGAATAAAGTTTTCAGATTCAGCTAGTGGTCGCATGTCGGCACTGATCATTTGTGCTTCAGCACTTCCACTAAATCCGTGAAAATTCAACATTAAGGGTAATTGAGTACCCTCACTGTAAGATTCAGGAACATATAAAATAAATGTTCTTCGAATTCCATCATGAATAATTGAACGGTGCGAAAGTCCAATTATTTGGGTTCCTTCTGAAGTTTCTATTTCTTTATTGTTGCAACTTAATAACGAGAAAAAAAGGATGATAAATAATAGAGAGTATTTATTCATAGCAATCATAAAAATAAAAAATCCTAATGAAATACGGGGTTATTTATTTAAACGAAAAGCAACATATTTATTTCCAGAGGGGGTTCCCATTTTTCCGCCGCCGCATGCTATTACAACATATTGTTTTCCGTCTTTTTTATATGTAATTGGAGTGGCATAGCCTCCTGCTGGAAGTTTATATTTCCATAATTCCTCTCCAGTTTCTTTATTGAATGCCCTAAAATAGTGATCGTTAGTAGCTCCGATAAAAATTAAATTTCCTGCCGAAATCAAAGGTCCACCATAATTTTCAGTTCCAGTTTTAGGATAACCTTTTGCAGTTAGTTCCTCATATTCTCCAAGAGGAACTTTCCATAAAATTTCACCTTTATTTAGGTCAATGGCATTTAATGTCCCCCAAGGAGGAGCTACAGCAGGATATCCGTCTTCATTTAAAAATCTACCTGCAATGTTTACCGAATATGGAAGTGCCTTTCTACTGGTTTTTTGTAGCTCTTTTTTGGGAATACTTATTGAATAATCCGATAAAAGATAGGCAGATAGTGATTTGAGTTCTATTCTTGTCAAATTTGGAAATCCCATCATAGCTCCTCTACCTTCAGTAATTATTTTTCTAAGTGATAGGTGTCCATATTGCTCATTTAGATTTTTTAAATTAGGGAAACCACTTCTACCTCCTTTATTAATACCGTGACAGCTAGCACAATATTGTTGGTAGATTCCAGCGCCATAATTTATTACAGGATTAGAACTATCGAAATCGAGCTTTTTAGCTTTTAAAATCCAAGGCATTTCGTTTGCATTAACATACATTACTCCATTATTTGGATCGAACGCAGCACCGCCCCATTCTGCACCTCCATCAAATCCTGGAAATATAATTACCCCTTTTTCATCGGGGGGGATAAATTGTCCACCAGAGGTGAATTCATTAAATTTTTCAATAATTGATTTTTCATTAGCTTTTCCATGTGGACCCCAAGAAATCATTGCTTTTGTATTTGCAAATGAGTCACTTATAATGTTCCTTGAAAACTCTTGACGTGCAATAGGAGGAATTTTTGTTGGCAATGGTTGGGTTGGCCAAGCCTCTTCTCCTACTAACTTGGAGGCTGGGAAATTCTTTTCCTCAATTGGAAATATTGGAGTCCCATCTGCGCGATCAAAGACAAAAATATGCCCTGATTTAGTTATTTGCGCAACCGCTTCAATTATTTTTCCAGAAACATTAATGGTAATCAAATTAGGAGGAGCCGGAAGATCTCGATCCCAAAGATCATGATGAACAAATTGATAGTGCCAAATTCGTTTACCAGTAAGTGCATCAATGGCCAGTAGAGAGTTTGCAAATAAGTTTTCTCCTTTACGGTTTCCTCCATAAAAGTCAGGAGAGGCAGATCCAGTGGGAATATACACAATTCCGGTTTTTTCATCCATGCTCATTCCAGACCATGAGTTAGCACCACCAATATGTTTCCATGCATCTTTGGGCCATGTCTCATATCCATATTCTCCAGGGTGAGGAACAGTATTAAATCTCCAAACCATTTTACCTGTTTTGAGATCGTATGCACGAATATGACCAGGCGAAGCTCCAGCACTCTCATGAACTCTTGTGCCTTGGACAAGAATATTTTTATAGACAGCTCCTGGGGTATTGGCAATTACACTTAGCTTTTCAAAAGGCTTTCCAAGTCCTTTTCTTAAATCTATTTTCCCATCCTCTCCAAAAGATGATTCTATTTCTCCCGTTTTTGCATCAATAGCGTAGAGGTATTTCCAAGCTGAATAAACAATTCTTCCATTTGAGTCATCATTCCAATAAATAAGTCCTCTATTCACACCAAAACCTGCTTGACCTGATTCATGTGGGCTAAACTTCCAAAGTTCTTCGCCGCTTCCTGCATCTATTGCAAATAGTTCAAGTGAAGGGTTAGTTCCATACAAAACTCCATCAACAACTATTGGACTGCATTGTATTTGAGTATACTTACCTATTTGGCCAGATTCGTATTCCCAGGCTAATTCTAATGAATTTATATTTCCAGCGTGAATTTGTTTTAATTCGGAATAGTGTGATCGGGATTGGTTGCCTAAATAAGTATTCCAATCAATATCATTATCACATGATAATATTAAAAATACTATCGCACTTAAAACTATATTTTTAATTTTCATCATTATTATAAACGATTTGATTTTAAGTTTTTGAGTAAGTTATCATTTCACTTATATAAATACTTGCCCTGTCGTCAGGATTAAGAACTTTCAACCTCAGAACATGATCACCTTTAGGGATCTCATATTTAAAAAATAGTTCTAATGCTCTTTTAGTATAATCTAATGGCAATTTCATTGTTTTAACCAATTTATTATCAATTGAAAATTCGACTTCAAAATAAAAATCTTTCATAGGATTGTTGTCTTTCAGGTTCCTAATGTTATTTATTGGATCTACTCCTCTTATATATCCTTTTAAAACAACCCCAATCCCGTTAAAATTATATTCTAATTTATTATTTTCAATATTTCCATTTTCGAAAGTTAGTTCTTTATTTATGTATACTTTTTTGTCGGGTTTGTACCCGGGAAAATTTTCTTCAAACGGAGCTATTTTTGTCTTTTCATTTTTTATTTTAATCGAATTTCCTTCTATTATTCCTCCATTTCTTTTAATTAATTCAATGCCATGTTTAAAACTTATTTCATAAACATCATTAAGGGACATCTCAGTATTACTAAAATTTATATCCTCTATTGCAGATAAACCTTGAAGCCAATATTCCGGGATTCCGCTTAAACCAGTAGTTGTAGCTAAAATACCCATTGCAGTTGCGGGATTACAATCTGAATCTTGCCCCGCTCTTGTAGAAATATCTAATGTTTTACCAAAGTCGCCTTCGCCATATAACATTCCTAACACTACATACGCAGCATTAATTTTGGCATCGATATTATAGTCCCTAAAAACCCCATTTGGACAACCGACATCATTGCCCCATTTTTCTTCTATCAATTCCCAATTTTTTTTCCAATCTATAGGATACTCTTCATACCAATTGACAACATCACTTATGCATTTGTAGAATGAACTTTTAGTTGGAATCATATCTAATGCTTTTTTAATGATCTTCTTAAGGTCTTTTTCAATAAATGCGAAACTATACATACCTGCAACAAAAACACCACCATAATATCCATCACCTGAATTCATTATATGTCCTACGGTATCGCATATTTCCAATGCTGTGTTTGGCATTCCTGGGGACATTATACCTGCAAAATCAGCTTCAATTTGAAAATCGATATCATCAGCGTGAGGGTTATTCAGCCAGTGTCCAGATTCAGGAGGGTTAATTCCGTTCAAATAGTTATATCTCCCTTGCTGATTGGCATGCCAAAGGGGGAAATTTGCTTCAGAGTAGGCCTTAAGATGTGATATGGCAGGGGCATCTAAACCCTCTCGTTCAAAAACCTCTACAAAAGTTAAATCCATATAAATATCGTCATACAAACCTTTTCTATTTTTCATCCAAAAAGGTAAAGTTTCTTCGTTCCAATCAGTATGATGGATATAGGATTCTTGATCTCCAATTATACGTTTATTATGCTTGAACTCAGTAGGACCACCATAAGTAACACCAATAGTCTGTGCTGCCCAAGCCCCTTTAATTTTGTCTCTAAGTTCTTTAACTGTTAGAGAATAGTATTCAGGTGAAGGACTTTCAATTTCACTTTTAGAGTTTTTTGAAGCTTCACAACTGAAAAAAAATATTGATATGAATAAAATATTTATAGCATAAATTATTGGTTTCATTTTATTTAACTATTTAATTGTTTTAGATAAATATAAAAATTACCGTGAGAACTGGCGTGATTTTTAATGAGTTAGGCCCCTTAAAATTTTTTATTAAATTATATTAATTTTAAAACCAAACTATAAATCAAATGATAAAAAGCTTTAAAACAAATCTATTAATTGCTTTTACATTACTTTTTAATATTATCTGTTTAGGACAAAATGATATTGTTGAAAAACCTAATGTTGTTTTCATAGCTGTTGATGATTTAAATGATTGGGTAGGGTATATGGGAGGCCATCCTCAAGCAAAAACTCCAAATATTGACAGATTTGCGCATAAAGGGATTGCATTCACACGAGCATAATCCTCTGCTCCCCTTTGCAATCCTTCAAGGGTCAGTTTGATTACTGGAATACTTCCGTCTAATTCTGGCGTTTATGGTAATCAAGAAAATTTTAGAGAATATTTACCAAAGACATTAACACTGATGCAATACTTTAAAAAATATGGATATAAAACAATGGGGGGTGGGAAAATTTTTCATAGATATAATCATATTGGGGATTCAGCGTCATGGGATCAATATTTTATAATTAAAACAGATAAGCGAAATCCACGCAATAATAATTCAAAATTTAAAGGGAGAGATAAAAAGCTTCCTCATAAAAATTTATTTAATTGGGGTCCGATTGATGTTAATGATAAGGAAATGAGCGATGTAAAAGTCGCTAATTGGGCAATATCTGAAATTCAAAAAGAACATGAAAAACCATTTTTTTTAGCTTTTGGGTTTACAAAACCACATTTACCTTGGTATGTGCCCAGAAAATATTTTGAAAAATTTCCATTAGACGAGATAATCTTACCAAAGGTTCTAGAGGAGGACTTAAACGACCTACCGCCTTTTGGAAAAAAATTAGCAAAAGAGATTTATCAAGTATCTTCAGGAAAAAATTTTAATGGTACAGGTATCAGTGAACATAAACTAATAGTTGAAAATAATCAGTGGAGAAAAGGGATACAAGCTTATTTGGCAACAATCAATTTTGCAGATAAATATTTGGGTAAATTTTTGGATGCGTTAGATAAAAGCAAATATGCAGATAATACAATTGTAGTTCTTTGGGGCGATCATGGGTGGCACTTGGGGGAAAAAGAACATTGGCGTAAAATGGCATTATGGGAGGATTCAACGCGAACTCCTTTAATAATTTACCAGCCAAATAATATTAAAAATAATTCAATAGTTGATATTCCTATAAGTTTTATTGATATATATCCAACGTTAATTGATATGTGTGGATTACCTCCTAAAAAAGATAATATTGATGGGAAAAGTTTTTTTAAATTACTAAAAAATCCAAATCAAAATTGGGATAAACCAGTACTAATGACTTTTGGTGAAGGCAATCATGCAGTTAGAACAATAAGGTGGCGTTATATTCAGTATTATGATGGGACTAACGAGCTATACGATCATAAAAATGACCCTCACGAGTGGATTAATCTCTCAGGAATCAATAAGTATATTAAGATTATTGAGGAGTTGAAGCAGCATATCCCAAAAAAAGAAAAGCCTCAATTAATTTCTCACAACAATAAGCCATCTGAATTAATAAAAAGATAAAAATGACACAAGAATTGAAAAATATTTTATTTCAGGTAACTCTATCAGCCTTTCTTTTTGCTAATCAATTTTTATTTTCTCAAGTTAAAAACTCAATAAAACAAAATGTAGTTATTTTTCTAGTAGACGATCTAGGATCTGGAGAGGTCGCTTGTTATGCAAGTAAATTTCATGAAACTCCTAACATAGACGCACTTGCAAAGAATGGTGTTAAATTCACTCAAGCATATTCAGGTGCAACACTATGTTCTCCCAGTAGGGCTGCTTTTCTCACTGGAAGATCTCCTGCTAGATTACATCTTACGGATTGGATTCCTGGACAAAAACAGATCAACCGCAGAACACTTACTCCTGATTGGAAAACTTACATTGATAAAGACCGATTATTGCTTCCTGAGGCTATGAAACAAAATGGCTACTCTACAGCATTTTTTGGTAAATGGCATTTAGTTCCTCGACCTACTCCAATAGATATGGAACTAGATGATCCTTCAAAACTAAAGTTAATTTCTAAAATGTATGATGAGCATATGCCAGAAAAAAATGGCTTTGATGAAAATTATGGAGGGGATCATTCTCCGAATCAAGGCGGACGTTTTCTCTATCCTAAATTTAGGGACTTCCCTGGGTTGGCAGGTAAAGGGACAACACATGATTGCTTAACAGATATTCTTACTGATTGTGCAGTTGATTATTTAGACAGGAAAAAAGATGAGCCCTTTTTTCTATATATGTCTTATTACACTGTTCATACTCCCATAACAGGTAAACCTGAATATGTAAAAAAGTATCAAAAAAAACTCGCTGATAACCCAAATAGGGATTACTATATGAAAAACCCTAGGAAGGCGGCTATGATTGAGAGCCTAGATGAAAGTGTTGGTAGGATAGTTACAAAGCTAGAAGAGATTGGCCAGTTAGATAATACGTTAATTATTTTTACTGGAGATAACGGTAGTCAAGGAAATGAATTCGTTCCAAATTTCAGAGGAAATAAGGGCACTGCATACGAGGGAGGAGTTCGAGTTCCTTTAATTATTTCAGGTCCAAATATTTCTAAGGGGATTATTTCAAATGAGCCTACAATTGCAATGGATTTTTATCCCACGATTTTAGAGAGTATTGGTCTTGAGACGATGCCAAATGAGCACCTTGATGGAATTAGTATTCTTCCAGCTTTAAAATCCAATGCGAAGTTACCGAAAAGAAATTTTTACTGGCATTATCCTCACTATGATGAGACAACTCCATATAGTTCAATTTTGTCTGGTGATTGGAAACTCATCAAATACTTAGATGATAATAGCTTAGAACTTTACAATTTAGCTTTAGATCCAATGGAGAGTTTAAATCTTATTGACTCTTATCCAGAGAAAAGAGAGCAAATGGTAAATCTTTTAAATAAAGAACTTAATTCCGTTGATGCTCAACCTGCAATGCCAAATCCAAATTTTGACCCTAATAAATTTTCTGGCGGCATTAGAGAGTTCAGAAGAGTAAAAGGTGGATAATAGAATTTTAGTTAATTTATTATCTTATAAAAAAATTCAAACAAAATTGCATGAAAAATTTAATTCTAGTCATTCTGACTTTAAGTGTAACAAACATTTTTGGATTTGATCAGATATCTGAAAAAAAACCAAATGTAATAGTAATCATGACAGATGATCAGGGATATCCAGAGTTATCAATGCATGGAAATCCAATACTAAAAACACCAAACTTAGATAAACTTGGCAAAAGTAGTGTTCAGTTTAAAAATTTTCATGTTACTCCCATGTGTGCTCCAACCCGGGGAGAATTATTAACAGGATTAGACAATGCCGTAAACCAATTATCTAATGTAAGTAGCGGAAGGTCCTTGTTGAAATCAGGAATTCCAACCATGGGAAATATTTTTGGATCAAATGGATATTCTACCGGAATTTTTGGTAAATGGCACATGGGATCAAATTATCCTTATAGACCTCAGGATAGAGGTTTTGATGAATCCGTTTGGTTCCCATCCTCACATATTGGTTCAGTCTCAGACTTTTGGGGGAATGATTATTTTGATGATACATATTGGCACAACGGTAAGAAACAAAAATATGAAGGATATTGTACAGATATATTTTTTAACGAATCTAAGAGATTTATTCAAGAATCAATAGATCAAGAAAAACCCTTTTTTGCGTACATAGCGACCAATACTCCTCATGGACCTCTTTACCCTAAACAAGAGGATTATGAGGTTTTAGAAAAATTATTTGATAAATCTAAATTCGCTAATCAAAAAGAATTAAAAAGCGTTTTGGTTAAATATCTAGCAATGATTAGAAATATTGATTCCAATTTGGGGGATTTGACCAATTTTTTGCAAACTAAAGGAGTAATTGATGATACAATTATAATCTTCCTTACAGACAATGGAAGCACAATGGGGAAATCATATTTCAATGCTGGCATGAGAGGAATGAAAACTGAATTATGGGAAGGAGGCCATCGGGTTCCATTATTCATTAAATGGGAAAAAGGAAATTTTAAAGAAGTAGGCAAGGAAGTCGAAGGGCTATGTAAAGTAACCGACATTCTTCCAACACTAGTTGAGTTATGTGGTTTAAAAATAACTAATGAAAGTAGTCTCAAGGGCATAAGTTTAGCTTCAACTCTTCATGGAAATGAAGAAATTTCTAAGGATAGAAAATTAATAATTAATTATAGCCGCATGCCAAACTTTATAAGCTATCCGATCCCACATGGTCAGACAATTCTTAAAAAAGAGGGAGCAGTTGTTTTATGGAAAGATTGGAGGCTATTGGAATCACGGGAGCTTTATAATCTTAAAAATGACCCTAATCAGCAATTAAATGTATACGATGAAAATCCAAGAATTGTTCAAATCTTAGACAATGAATTAGACAGGTGGTGGGATTCGGTTAAAGATGATGCAAATGAGGTCCAAAGAATAATTATTGGTTCCGCCCATGAAAATCCCACAAAACTCACCGCCATAGATTGGCTTGATGTTTTTGTAGACCAGCAACAACAAATAAGCTACGGAGCTAGAAAAAATAGTTATTGGTGCCTCGAGGTAGAAAACACTGGTAAATATGAAATAGAATTAAGACGATGGCCTAAAGAAACTAATGCAACTATTACTGGCGTTCCAAGCACTTTAGGCGGTAGAAAAGTGAAAACCCACGCCTTACCAATTACGAAAGCTAGCATATATATAGGCGGTGTAGAATTAAGGTCCATTGGTGATAAAAACCCATATGGTTTTGAGGGTTTAACTAAAAAAGTTGATCCAGACGATACCGCTATTAAATTTAATGTCAATCTAGAAAAAGGACCTATTTATTTACATACATTCTTCCATTTAGATGAGGGATCAAGTAAAAGAAGATCGGATCAAAATCTAATAGGAGCATATTACGTTTACATAAAAAAATTAACTTAAAAATATTCAAATGAAAAAATTGTTTCTTCTGACTTTTATAATATGGGTACAAATCACTCATTCCCAGATTAAGTCTGACAAAAAAATTATCTCTAATAAGTGGGAAGCATTAAAAACTTCAAGTGAATTTGGCCTTCACGGTGAAAGAATAAATCTATTACGTCAAAATAGATTAAAATTTATGTTAGCTGGTGAGTATTTAATTAATGGATTTGAAAACAAACCAGGAAGTCATCCATGGCAGGGGGAACATATTGGAAAATGGCTCCATTCATCAATCCTATCAATACAGAATCAAACAATTTTAAATGAAAGTACAGATTGGAGAGATGAAAAATTAAAAAATAATAAAAAAGACATTAACAAATTAGTAAATAGACTTCTTGCAACTCAGCTTGAAAATGGATACATGGGAACATATGCTGAAGAAAATAGATTCATGAAAATGCTTGAAAATAAATCTATGTCTATGGAAGGATCAGATATGGGCTCCCTCAAATTTGGATGGGACGTTTGGACTCACCGTTATAATTTATACGGACTTTTGACTTATGAAAAATATTATCCCAATAAAAAAGTAATCGATGCTTGCAGAAAGATGGGAGATCTATTAATTGAAGTGTTTGGTGAGGGTAAGGCCGATATAACTAAATACGGAACAAGACAAGGAATTTCCTCAATGACAATTTTAGAGTCCATTGTAATGTTATATGAAAGGACATTGGATAAAAAATATTTAGATTTTGCAGAACATCTAGTTAAAATAAGTGAGCAAAATAATAAATTAAGATTAATGGGAAATATGTTAGAAAACGGAAGTGTTGTAAATTCTGGTGATGGCAAAGCATATCAGTTAATGGCTAACCTACTAGGTTATCTGAGATTATATCGATGTACAGGTAAAGAAAAATATTTGACTACCGTACTAAATGGATGGGAGCAAATAAAAGATAAACATCTTTTAGTTTCCGGAGGACCATGGAGTAGACACACAGATTATAATGGAAATAAAGAGTGTTTTGCTCATAAAGATGCTTTTCACCCAGAGAAAATTTTTGTAGAGGGCTGTTCTGATGCAACTTGGGTTCAGTTAAATATTCATCTACATGAATTTACGGGTGATTCTAAATATTTTAATGAAGCTGAGCAGACTATCGTGAATGAGGTATACAGACACCAAGACATAGATGGTTATAAATTCGCATATTACACAATCCCTAACGAAAATAAGACCCAACATAATCCATTTTATCATTGTTGTGGCTCAAGCGAACCAAGGGGAATGGAGATGTATTCAAATAATTTAGTTGGTGCTATTAATGGAGTCTTGTCAATTAACACCCTATTCCCAGCAAGGGTTAAATTATCAAATGAATTTGGAGGGGGAAATTTGGAAATTTCTGGAAACTTTCCCAATACAAATAAAACAACTTTTAATATTAATGTAGACTTTAAAAAGAAATTCAAAGTTGAGTTTAGAATGCCAGCCAACACCTCACTTAATTCTGTTTTGGTTAATAATAAACAAGTCAAATTCATCAGAAATAAAAGGGGGAAGTATGAGATAAACGGAAGTTGGAAGAAAGGAGATATGATAGATATAAATTATCAGTTTAATCTTAGAGCCCATGAAGAAATTGGGGAAGAAGGGAAAAGATGGGTTGCCTTTACTTATGGACCTTTAGCACTTGCAGAAAAATTAAATAGTAAAAATGATTTTTCTATTGATAGGGATAAATTTAACAGGATGGCTGGAAGTAAATTAGTCCGTCCAGAACCTTTCATTAATATAAACACTAAAAATATAAATGTCCTGCTAGATAAATTAATCCCTATTCAAGGTTCTCAGTCCAGATTTAAAATAGCTGAATCTGATATTGAGCTAATGCCTTATTATAAGACTGCTTCTAATCATTCAGGCCCAAGGACCTATTTCTATTTAGGTGACTAGAAGATTAATATTTGTTAAATTTTAAAAAATAAAAAATGTTTATAATTGATAATTATGCTTTAGCAGTATTTTTTTGTTTTATTACAATGATATGCTGGGGTTCATGGGCCAATACTCAAAAACTAGCAAGTCAAAAATGGCCTTTCCAACTTTTTTACTGGGACTACACTTTTGGAATTTTACTTATCACCTTATTTTTTGCATTTACTCTTGGATCAGTTGGAGATGGTGGTAGAAGTTTTTTACATGATCTTGAACAAGCTAAAATGAGCAGTCTAACAGCTGCATTTGTTGGCGGGATCATTTTTAATTTTGCTAATCTTTTATTAGTTATTGCAATCGAAATAGCCGGGATGGCAATTGCCTTTCCTATTGGTATCGGCATAGCATTAGTTCTGGGAGTATTCACCAATTATATTGCTCAGCCAGAGGGTGATCCATTGGTTCTAATTATTGGTGTTACACTGGTTGCTTTAGCAATATTAGTTGACGGTATAGCTTACAAGAGAATTTTACAAAAAACTAATGAAAATCCACTTAAGGGAATATTGTTTTCCGCCTCTGCAGGGATAGCCATGGGATTCTTTTACAAATATGTTGCAGCTTCAATGGCATCAGATTTTGTAAATCCAGAGGCTGGGAAGTTAACCCCTTATTCTGCGTTAGTAATTTTTTCAATTGGTATAATAATCTCAAGCTTTTTGTTTAATACGATTAATATGTATCGCCCTTTTTCTGGAGAAAAGGTAAGCTTTAGCGATTACTTTGTCATGGGTAATACAAAACTTCACTTGATTGGAATTCTTGGTGGTATAATTTGGGGAATAGGGATGTCATTTAATATAATTGCTTCAGACCAGGCAGGACCTGCAATTGCATATGGGCTTGGACAGGGAGCTACACTTGTAGCGGCTATTTGGGGAGTATTTATATGGAAAGAATTTAAAGATCTTCCAAGTAAAAGTTTTTGGTTGATTCCTTTTATGTTCGTATTGTTTGTATTAGGAATAGCTCTTATAATTACTGCTAAATTAATCTAGAATTAAATGGGCTTATTTGTAATAGGAAGCAGCAATACGGATTTGGTCATTTATCTTGATCATATTCCAAAGATAGGTGAGACGGTTATAGGCGGAGAGTCCTCCGTTATTTTTGGGGGTAAAGGAGCTAACCAAGCAGTAGCCGCCAAAAGAGCTGGAGCCAATATAAATTTCATAACCCAGTTAGGAGATGACGGTTTTGGTGAGGGGATGAAAAGACATTTTATGCAGGAGGAATTACCTCAGAGATATGTTCTTACTGATTCAGATCAGCCTTCGGGAATAGCTCAAATATTTGTTTCAAAAAAGGGGGAAAACTCCATCGCTGTTGCTTCAGGTTCAAACGGGACCCTAATGTTTGAACGCCTTGAACCTTTTCTTAAAGATATTGCAAGCTCTGATTTAGTATTAATTCAATTTGAAATCCCTATTGAAACCGTTGAAAAAATAATTGACTTTTGTTTTGATAAAGGTGTGAGAGTATTGGTAAATCCAGCACCTGCGATTAAATTGACTCCTGAAAAGCTGAGTAAAATATGGATGATTACCCCTAATGAGTCCGAAGCTGAAATTTTGACTGGAATATCCGTTACAGACCAGCATAGTGCATTGAGAGCTGCTCAAATTATTTTAGCTCAAGGTATAGAACACTGTATTGTTACCCTTGGAGAAAAAGGGAGTGTTTGGTTGAGTGAAAAAGAGGCTTTTCATTTTATAGTCCCATCTGTGAAAGCAAATGACACCACTGCCGCTGGAGATGTTTTCAACGGTTATTTAGCTGAAGGAATAACAAGAGCCTTAACAATAGAAAAAGCAATAGAAATTAGTCATGCTGCTGCTTCTTTATCTGTTACAGTAAAGGGAGCTCAAACGTCTATTCCCACTAAAGAAAAGACCCAGTTTTTTTTAAAACAAAATCCAATTGAAATAAAAAAAATCTTTTAATTTAAATATCTTCCTAACTGGAATAAAAATAAAACCATATGAAAAAAATAATATTTATTTCCATTTTAATTAATACATTTTTTGTTTTTGCACAATCAAAAGACAAACCAAATTTTATAGTAATATTTTGCGATGATATGGGTTATGGGGATATTGGAACATTTGGGAATCCAATAATTCGAACTCCGAATATTGATAAGATGGCTGATGAGGGTCAAAAGTGGACCCAATTTTACGTAGCTGACCCAGTTTGTACTTCAAGCAGAGCTGCATTACTTACCGGGAGATACCCAATTAGATCCGGGATGACATCGGCAAAGAGAGTAGTTTTATTTCCTGATTCTTCAAGGGGATTGCCCTTGGAGGAAATAACTATAGCTGAGGTATTGAAGGATGAAGGTTATTCTACAGCAGCTATTGGAAAATGGCATTTGGGGCATCTACCTAAATACCTTCCCCAAGCTCAGGGTTTTGATTCATATTATGGGATCCCTTATTCAAATGATATGAATCATAATGGGTTTTTTGGTGAGTATTTAGAAAAGGCAGACGATCCTCATTATTTTTCTGATGTAAATAGGTTTGATGTTCCGTTAATTGAGAACACTGAAGAAATTGAGCGACCTGCAAACCAACTAACAATAACCAAAAGATATACAGAAAGAGCAGTAGAATTTATAGAAAAAAATAAAGACAAGCCTTTCTTTTTATATCTAGCTCACAGCATGCCTCATATTCCCCTTTTTGTTTCTGAGGAGTTTAAAGGAAGGAGTAAAGCAGGAGTATTTACTGATGTTATTGAGGAAATCGATTGGAGTGTTGGTCAAGTGATTAAAACCCTTAAGAAAAATAATATAGATAGAAATACTGTAGTTGTATTTACTTCAGATAATGGTCCATGGCTACTTTTTAAAACTCATGGAGGTTCAGCTGGGCCATTGCGTTCTGGTAAAGGGACTACTTTTGAAGGGGGTCAAAGAGTTCCAACAGTCTTTTGGGGCCCAGGCATTGTTAAGCCAGGAGTAATTAACGAAATTGGCTCAACACTGGACCTTTTGAATACATTTGCTTCATTATCCGGGGGAAAGACTCCTTCAGATAGAAAAATGGATAGTTATGATTTATCTAAGGTTCTTTCTGAAAGAGCCGAAAGCCCAAGAAAAGAATTTTTTTATTGGGCGTTCGCTGAACTTCATGGCTACAGAACAGAACAGTATAAAATTCATGTAAAACAAAGGGAAGATATTAACTATAGCAGCCCCACAATTATTCTTGAAAAACCTGAACTTTACGACTTAAGGGCCGATATCTCTGAGAAATATGATGTAGCTAAAATTTTCCCAAATGAGGTATTGAAAATGCTAAAGACCATGGAATCACACCTAAAGGATGTTGAAGGGTCAAGGCCTGAACAGCTATCACATGTTATTGAAGGATCTACCTCAACAGATGGTTTCAGAGATAAGGGAAGAGGGTTTTAAAATGAAGAACATAATTATTTTCTTGATAGTTTTCAATGTGACATTCCTTTTTAGTCAATCAAATGATAAACCTAATTTTGTAGTCATTTTTTGTGATGATTTAGGCTATGGAGATATTGGGGTTTTTGGAAGCCCTATAATTCGAACCCCAAACCTCGATCAGATGGCTAGAGAAGGTCAAAAGTGGACACAGTTCTATGTAGCTGATCCAGTTTGTACGCCAAGCAGGGCAGCTTTAATGACCGGTAGATATCCTATTAGATCAGGGATGACTTCATCAAAAAGGGCTGTTCTATTTCCTGACTCTGCAAATGGGTTGAAACAAGAAGAAGTAACAATTGCTGAGGTTTTAAAAGATCAGGGATATTCAACTGGGGCTGTTGGTAAATGGCATTTAGGCCACATACCAAAGTACCTCCCTATAAATCAAGGATTTGATTCTTATTATGGTATTCCATACTCCAATGACATGGTTAATAATGGTTTTACTGGTCAGGTTTACCGTAAAAATATACTTGATCCTTTTTTTCAAGCACCAGCCACTAAGTTTAATGTTGCTCTTTTTGAAAACTCAAAAGAAATTGAAAGACCAGTTGATCAAACTACTATTACAAAACGTTATACTAAAAAGGCAGTGGAATTTATTGATAAAAATAAAAATCAATCTTTCTTTTTATATCTCGCTCACAGCATGCCCCATATTCCACTTTTTGCATCTGATGATTTTATCGGAAGAAGTAAAGCGAGTTTGTATGTTGACGTAATTGAGGAGATTGACTGGAGTGTAGGTCAAGTACTTGACGCTTTAAAAAGAAATAATTTAGATGAAAATACAGTGGTCGTTTTTTCTTCTGACAATGGCCCTTGGCTTAGTTTTAAAATTCATGGTGGCTCTGCGGGACCATTGCGGGCAGGCAAGGGAACAACTTTTGAAGGGGGTCAAAGAGTACCAACAATTTTCTGGGGGCCGGGCATTGTGAAACCAGGGGTCATTAATCAAATGGGATCAACGCTTGATTTGATCAATACTTTTGCCTCGCTTTCAGGAGGAAAGGTGCCTGAGGACCGCAAAATGGATGGGTATGATTTATCTAAAGTACTTACACAAAAAGCAGCAAGTCCACGGAAAGATTTTTACTATTGGGGATTTGCTCAATTACATGGCTACCGAACAGAACAATTTAAATTACATGTTAAGCAAAGAGAACCAGTTCACTATGGTAGACCTACTATTATTTTAGATTCTCCAGAACTTTACAATCTCCGTGCTGATATTTCTGAAAAATATGATGTTGCCATGGATCACCCAGATTTAGTTGATAAGATGTTAGATAAAATAGAGAAACACTTAAAAGACGTTGAAGGATCAACTCCAGATCAATTAGTGGAAAGGTTACCGAAGAAATAGCTTTTAGATTACTAATCATGTAAACCAAGGGTGCGTTCCAAATTGATTTTTTTTAACTTTTATTCCATTATTTGAATACCACTTGATCCCATTTAAAACTGAGTTTAAATAGCCTTTGAGTTTTGGTCTAACATAAAAATAGTGGACCCAGAAATAAAATATTTTGGGAATTTTACTTGACCTGTATGGAAGTATTTTAATCTTAAGTTGAGATTGAGCACCTAATCCTTTTATCTCCCATATTACCGTTGATTTTTTTCCTTCTTTTTTTCCAATGTTGAGTTTAAATCCGTTTGGCGCATCCCATCGAGTGAACTCCCTATAATACTCTAATCCATTTAGATAGACCAATAGGTCCTTTTTTATTTGATTTTCTTTCCAAAAGAGGACTTTATTCTCCTTGCAAAAGGGATGAACACTTTCAAGAATTTCAGGGGTTGATATTAATTCCCAAGTCTTTTCTTGGGATTGCTCCAATTTTATTTTTGATTCTATTGAGTAAATCATACTTATCTCATGTCAACGTTAACAAAGTTAATTTTTATCTTACTTATATTTTAAGTATGAATAAATTTCAATCGAATTTTTAAATGATAATTACTAATTTAAATATAGGATGAAGAAGGTTTTTTTATTATTTTTTTTATTGAACACTGCTTTATTTTCGCAAAAATATTCCATCAGGGAACACCGAGCTTTAAATGATTCAATAAAATTAATTAGAGGAACAAATCCACTTAAGTCAATTAATATGCTTTTTGAAATTGCTTCGGCACAGAACGACTACCCAAATCCACAACTTACGAACACTTATAACTTAATTGCTGAAGGTCTCTTCACACAAGGTCTTTTTTCTGAGTCTCTATCTTATTACAAATTAGCACTTGATTGTTTTACCTCCTACAAAAATAGTGATCGAAATACTCGTATTTTTTATCCACCATGGATATTAATAAATATTGGGAATGTCTATTTTCATAATAAAAATTTTGACAAGGCTTATGAATATTTTTTTTCAGCTAAGGAAAATTTTAATTCTACATCAGAGCATAATAAAATCTACGGCTTGCCCACCGCCTTTGATAATATTGGGAAGGTTTTTTTTAATAAAGCAAATAAAGACAGCGCCTTAGTTTATTTTAACAAATCACTTAAAATAAGAGAAAATAATAATTTATATGGTGCTGCAATATATTCTTATAATAATCTGATGTCTTTAGTTTCGCCAAATAATGAAATTTTAGTTTTAAAATATAAGAACATAGTTGATGACCTTTTCAATAAAATAATCTCAAGGCGTAATGAACAAGATGGTCAAATAAACATTGAAAGAAATTATGGAACATTCTATTATTTGCTGGGTTTATTCTATTATAATTTAATCGATTATGATACTTCTATTTCATATTTAATTAAGTCAAGAAAATATTTAAAAAATTCATTCAGCGACTTAATCACTACAGATTTATTAATGGCTAAATGCCATATAGGCTTAAAGAAGTTTAATAAAGCAGATTCTTTATTGCATAAAAATTTATCTTTTTTAAACGAAATAGGGGTTAATTCCCCTTCAATTAAAATTAAGATCTATGAAGTACTGGATAATCTATATTTATCACAATCAAATAAAGATAAACTGATCATTGTTAAAGACTCAATCATTAATCTAAAAGCATCTATATCTGATAATAAATTAAACAATTCAATTCTTAGTTTAGAAACGAGTCTTTTATTAAAGCAAAAACAAAGGGAACTCAACCTTGAACGTCTAACTTATAACAATTTAATATTTGTTTTGACTATTGTTTTAATATTATTTTTTGTATTAATTATTTTTTTAAGAGTAAGGTCTAATTTTCATAAAGAAAAAAATAATCGACTAGCGATAGAAAGAGAGTTAATGGACTCAGAACTTAAAAATAAAGAGCTAGAATTATTAAGCACCACAACATTCATAGAACAGCGGAATAATAATTTAAGAAACCTTCGTGATAATTTAAATACAGCTTCAGATGTTGAATCTAATAAATCAACCATTAAGGAAATTTCAAATCCAGAATTATCAAAAGAACTTGATTCAATTATTAAATCAAGAAATTCATTTGATTCTTTTAGGAATCAATTTACAAAGGCTTTTCCTGATTTTTTCAAAACTTTGATCAAAATGCACCCAACTCTTTCACCAACCGATCTTCAGCTCTGTGCTTATATTAAAATGAATCAAACAAATCAAGATATAGCTAGTATTAATAATCTTTCCACACGCTCAGTTGAGAGTCAACGTTATAGGCTTAGAAAGAAACTTAATATTGATAAACAAACAGATTTATTCAATTATTTAACAAATTTAGATTAAATCTTTTTAACACATATAATACTCACAAATTACTCATATATTTTTCTTTTTTAAGGTCTTTCCCCTTTTTTATTTATCTATTTTATTTTTTTATGTATACACATAAAACTCACAAATTTTACATATTACACCCATAATTCAAGCACATTTTACTGCATATTTACTGCATTCAAGCTTATTAACAATCTTTGTTAACTTCTTTAAAACTTTTATTAACAGAACACTTTAATGAGTCAGTAAATTTGTTCAAACAATTAAGAAGTATGTCTTCTGCTGCTCAAATACAATTTGAACAGAAGTTTATTACTATTTATCCATTGTTTAACAACCGCCTGATTGTTAAGCACCCAACCTTGACTCCCGTAGAATTAAAGATTTGTGCTTGTCTAAAAATGAATTTAGACTCTAAATCTATTGGGGAATTATACCAAAGAAGTTACCGAACAATTGAAAATTGTCGATATAAGATTCGAAGTAAAATGGCCCTGAAGAAAAACCAAAATCTTGTCACATATATAATGTCAATAAACTAATCATTCATTTGAGAAAAATATTTAAAATAAACGTTTTTAGAATTATCGCCATTTTAATGGGGATATTTTTGACGCAGTTTGCTTTTTCTCAAACTAAATCGATGAACATTACTTCGTTTACAGATGTAACAGATATAGACGGCAGTGGAACTATTACTGCAGGTGACGTAATTAATTTTAACCTGCATGTAAAAAATGATGGTAACATTCAGCTTAATAATTTAAATTTTTCCGATACAAGTGTAAAAAGATTAGATAATAATAGTACAGTTGGAACAGTAACCTTTACATATCAAAGTTCAAGTCAATCAAACGCGGCAGGAACATTAATTTCAAATGAAACTGAAATTTATTCAGGAACCTACACCTTAACTTCATCAGATATTTCTGCAGGAGGAATTAGTTTTGGTGTAACAGGTCAGTCATCAAGTCCTGGACAATCAAATGATGTTAATGACATAAGCGATGACGGTAATGATGGTGATGGAAATACTTCAAATGACCGAAATATTGTTACGGCAGGGCAAACAGCAGGATCAATAGAGGTTAATAAATTCTTTTCTGGATATCAGGATGTAGATGGGAATGGTGTTTGGTCACCAGGTGATATTGTAACCTATGGTGTTGAGGTAATTAACAATGGTTACCAGGAGATAATTACTATAGTACCCGATGATGCGTTAGTTGACGGTGGAGGAAACGCTAAAGCGCTTACTGCTCCCTTTACTCCGCCAGGTGTGGTTTTTCAGGGATCTACCCATGGAAATATTTCTGATGCAGGAGCAGGTAATGGAACTACAACAGGTACATTACTAGTTGGAGAAAAAGTGGAATATCAGGCTACTTTCACCCTTGACCAAGCGACAATTGACTCTGGTCAAATAAGGAATTGTTTTTCTGCTCAGGCAATTGTAAAATCAACGGGAGCAAATGTAAATGACTCTTTAGATACCTGTGTGGATACTACAATTCCTCATGTTCCGGTAATTGAAGTAACAAAGATTGCTTCGGTTGATGATGTAAATAATAGTAGTACAAATGATGTTGGAGACATAATTACCTATGATATTTTTATTGAGAATAAGGGAAATGTAACTATTAGCGGAATTGGATTTAATGAAACTTTCACAGATGGTTTAGGCAATAGTTTAAGCCTTACGTCAGGGCCAACGTATGTTTCTTCAACAAAGAGCTCAGCTCAAGGAACTCTTAGCATTTCTGAAATAGAAAGATACAGAGCAACATTTCAAATATCTGCATCTGCCGCGAATTCAGGACAGATCAATAATAGTTTAAAGGTTACCGCTAATAGTCCTGGGCAAACTAATAATGTCTCTGATACCTCAGATGATGGTATAGATGATGATGGAAATACAGCTGATGATCCTACTGTTACAACAGCAACAATTGTAAAGTCTTTGGATGTTACAAAAAGGGCACAGGTAATTGATAATGGGGATGGTGAAATTGGAGCTGGGGATATAATTAGATATACAATTACAGTTTTAAATACTGGACAAATAAACCTAAGCAATCTTTTCTTTAGTGATAATTTAAGAAATGGTGTAGGCACTATCAGAAATTATGATGCACCTGGAATTTCAGGCGGATCAAATAATCCACTGCAGCCAAATCAATCATATACTTATACGGCTAGTTATACAATACAAGCAGGTGATACGGCAACAGGCCAAATTGAAAATCAGGTTACTGTTCTTGCTAAGTCTAATCCCTCTGGTGGATTTGATGTCAGTGATGTAAGTGATGACGGGATTGATACTGATGGTAATTTGGTTAATGATAAAACCATCACTCTATTAAATATTCAAACTGGGGTAGAGGTTGTTAAGACCGCTGTTTTAACAGATGATGGAGATGGGCTTCCAAGCGCAGGAGATGTTATTACTTATACAATAGTGATTTTAAATACTGGAAACGTTACTCTTGAGAATCTAAACCTTTCTGATGTCCATAAACGGGGACCATTTGCCTCAGGGACTGTTGTTCCATTTGATTCTGGACCAACTTTTACCTCAGCTACAGCTGGTTCAAGTTCTACCCTTCTTTTGGCTGGAGGCCAACTGACCTATACTGCAACTTATACAGTTGTTGGAGCTGATGTTACCGCTGGATTAATGTCAAATCGCGCAACAATTGCTGCTGACGATGTCACGGCCGCAAATAATTCCGTTTCTGATAATAGTGATGATGGAGATGATTTAGATGGTAATACGACCGATGACCCTACAGAAGTAAAACTCACTTATGATGGAAAACTTGATGTTTCGAAAACAGTTCAAGTAACTCAGGCAGATCCAAATAAGATAGAACTTGGTGATACGGCGGTTTACACAATTGTTGTAACAAATACAGGAAACGTTAGGCTCACTAATATTGCACTTAATGATCAATTATCTGGTGTGAATGGGGTTTCTTTATCCTTAGACAGTCCGGGGGTAAAATTCGTGAGCTCATCCGGGGGTTCTGCCTCTGGAACACTTGAGGTCGGTGAGTCTGCATCCTATACTGCAACTTTTACAGTTAACCAAGAGGCGATTGACCAGACAGGTTTTCAAAATACCGTTGAAGCAACTGGTAGAGATCCCGCCAATGCTCTTGTATCAGATGATAGTGATGATGCAGATGATTCAGATGGAAATCGACTTAATGACCCTACAGTTACTCCTATTCCAGCTGATCCATCTATTGATGTAGTTAAAACCTCTTCTCATCAAGATTTAGATGGCGATGGAGAAATAAGTGCAGGAGATAGAATTAATTATACAATTACTATAAGCAATACAGGTAATAATACATTAGGTGTTGATGGGGCTCCGTCGGGAGAATTAGTAGTTCAGGACATCATATCTACCATTGCAGGGACCCATACCCCAACTGTTGTAGGCCCAAGTTTTGTTTCATCCTCATTAGGTTCAAACTTTGGAGTTATCAAGCCCAATGAAATGGCAATATTCAGCGCATATGTAATTATTACTCAAGACATTGTTAATGCGGGTGGACTCTCTAATATTGCATCTGTTACCGCTCAAGATCCATCTAATACTGCTATAACTGACACTTCAGATGACGGAGACGATAATGATGGAAACCTTACCAATGATCCGACTATTGACGTAATACCGGCTAATCCATCTATAAATATTGTAAAGACTGTTACTGTAAGTGATACAAATGGAAATGGTATAAATGATATTGGCGATGTAGCCAATTACACTATTACAATTTCAAATACAGGCAATATTGATATTGCATCACTTTTAGTTACAGATACATTATCAGGACTAAGTACAGGAACATTATCTCTTAGTCAGTCATTAACATTTGTATCCGCTTCAAGAGGTTCCAATTCAGATGTGCTGCTTGTTAATGAGCAGGCAAATTATATTGCAAAATTTACCATAAACCAAACCGCAGCTGATTTGGGAGGTATGAGAAATATTGTTACAGCAAGTGGGGTTGATAACGCAAATTCAACAACTATATCTGATACATCTGAAAATGTAGATACAGTTATAAACTCAAACCCATCTATTACGGTAACCAAAACGGTAGCAGCTGTTGATAACGACTCAGACAGTGAGATAGGAGTAGGAGATACATTGGTGTATACAATTACGATTTTAAATACTGGAAACCAAACACTTAAAGACTTTACTTTTACTGAAACATTTAAGGATTTAGAGAATAATGTCAGGAGTCTTTCAACTTCTATAACAACAAGTGATGCCAATGAGCTCCCTCCTGGTCAAACAAAAACATATTCAGCTACATATGTTATAACTCAGTCAGATGTAGATAATGGAGGTCTTAGTAATTCCGTTGTTGTGGTTGCTAGCAACCTTACAAATAATATTTTCGTTAATGATACAAGTGATGACGGTGATACTGGAGCAGGAAATACAAATAGCGATCCCACTCTATATCAAATTGCTGCTGATCCAAGTTTGGATGTAACAAAAACTTTTGTTAATAATGATTTAAATGGTGACGGAATTATATCTACAGGAGATAAACTCACATATACTATTCTTGTTAAAAATACGGGTAATATTACTCAAGCCTCATTATATGTGACAGATGTAATAACTGATCTTGCTAGTAATACACGAAATCTTGATAACTCTAATTTACCTCAATTCGTAAGTAATTCAATGGGTTCAACTCAAGGGACTTTAAAATCTGGTGAAGTGGCTACTTTTACAGCGACCTATACAATTGTAGCAGCTGATGTGACTGCAGGTGGTGTAATAAATCAAGCTACAGCGAAGACATTCTACTATCCTAATGGTATAAATCCTGTGCTTAGGGCACAAGATATAAGTGATGATGGAGATGATACCGATGGAAACACAACTGATGATAGAACTATCTCCTACACAGGGATAATTCCATCTTTTAAAGTAATTAAAACTGCTACAAAAGTTGATGATGGAAATGGTATTGATAATGTTGGAGATCAGGTGGTATTCACAATTACTGTTTCAAATACCTCCCAAGATCAAATTAATAATCTAGAATTTGTAGACACAATAACCTCCTCAAGAGGTAATTCAATGTCACTTGTTGGAACCCCAACTTTTGTTAGTGCAACCAGTGGCTCTAATTCAACTACCCTTACAGTAAATGGAACTATTACATTCACCGCAACATTTACCGTTAATGATTTATCAATTAAAGATGGAGGACTATTTAATACAATAACCTTTAAAGGTTCATCTGCTCGAAATCCTTTTCCAGGGGAACTAGACACAAAAGATATTAGTGATGATGGTAACACAGGAGCTGGTGATACAGGTGATGATCCAACTTTTGTTCCCTTGGGAACTGACTCTGACTCTGATGGAATACCCGATAATCTTGATATAGATGATGACAATGATGGAGTACTTGATACTTTCGAGCAGTGTATTGATTTTAATTTAGATGGAACAAGTTTTGAAACTTATTATAAACCTGGTGTTCCGGTAAATCCATCTGAGAATAAAAATTCACAATTTCCTGGAAGGACTGTAGCACCTCCTTTTACATCGGTTAATGGAGATGGTGAGATTTGGGATAACAGAACTGATGGAAATAATGTTAACTGGTCTCCAGCTCCTGGGCTTGGATCCAATTTCTATTTTATTGAACTTTTACAAAATGCATTTTTAGCAGGTACCACATCTCCTACCAACAAAAGAGAGTATTGGAATGAAACATCTGCTGGCATTGGTGACTTTGATAGAATTATGGTTGAGGAGGTCGTTTATCCCAATACGACATATACCCTTTCATTTTATCATAAGGACGGTGGACTTCTTGAGGCATCTCATGCAGATGGTGGCTCCACATTACTTCAAATCCAATCATTTCAAACTGACTATGCAGTGGATCAGTTAACAGAGGCCCCCACAAATTGGGCTCAGCAAACTTTCCAATTTACAACAGATGCCAACACCCATCGCATTGCAATATTATTCTCAGCCTATGCTCCTGGAGTTAATGTATCAATCCAACTAGATGGAATTTCAATAGAACCACAAGAGACCTGTCAAGGAGATATTGATAATGATACAGTAGGTAATGGATTAGATCTTGATTCTGACAACGATGGAATTTATGATGTTGTTGAATCTGGTAACGGAGAGTTTGACACAAATAATGATGGAAGAATAGATTCTAATGACACAGGATTTGTGGATAATAATGATAATGGAGCTCATGACTCAATAGAGTCCAGAACACCTACAGATACTGATAGCGATACCACTGTGGATATGTTTGATCTTGATTCTGATAATGACAATTGTAACGACTCAAAGGAGGCGGGATACACAGATGGAGATAATGATGGTAAACTAGGAAACTCTCCAATTACTCAAGATGCTAATGGGAAAGTAACTAGTGGAAGTGATGGATATACTCCCCCCTTGGATCAAAACAGCAATGGCATTAAAGATTATCAAGAGGTATCCTATGATGTTGCATGTTTCTCTGAAAATTTAACTGTAGACATGACAAAGGCAGCTCAAAAAATTGATGTCAATTCAGATGGCGTCCTTGGACTGAATGACAAAATTCTCTACACAGTGGTTGTCTCAAATACCGGAGTAATTAGTTATACAATACAACTTACAGATGTTCTAACAAATGAATCATCACAAACGATTCAAAATCTAGATCTAGAATTTGTTGGCCTTACCACCCCAACTACCTTTAATGTTCCAGAGAACCTTTTAAAAAGATCTGCAGGATTTAACTACACTTCTAACAATAGCTTTAATAACAGCTTATGGCACAAAACTGGTGCTGATAATAATAGTAGAATTGGAATGATTCAGACTCTTAGAACCCAACCAGCGGAGGCGCTAGTTTATTTTACTCCCAGCTCTGGAGCTACCGAGAATCAATCCAAATTAAGTACTGGTTTGCAAGTTCTACCTAAGCTGCAAAACGGTAATTATAAATCACTTGTAACTAAAAGTTCCCCTGGCTTTGCAAATCTTACTGCTACAAATCCTAGTTATAATCATTTTATAAGATTTAGAAATACAGATAATTACACTGGGGAATCAGATCCCGAATCAAAAAAGTGGTTTTACCAAGAGGTAAGCGGTCTACAGCCAAATACTCAGTATACTGTATCTGTTTTTGCATACCCTTATCAAAATACATATACTGGATCCGCTACATTTAATAATGGGTTTCAATTTGTTTTCCATGACAGCGGATCAGGAGAGACATGGACTGATGTAGATGGAAATTATCTTACCAACTGGAATAATGCCCAAAAATCACCCAGATTTTATTTTGATGACATGCAGGTGTACAGATTCTCTCATACATTTACAACGGATGCTAGCGTAGGCACAACTCGTGTGGGGATAGCTCCTCCATATGCAGGAAATAATGGGGCCTGGTTCTATGGGATTCAATTAGAAGAGGGGCCAAGCATGTCGCCAGTATACACCTATACATATAACAATGCTGTATCGGCAACTACCGCATCTGTAAGTGCTGACCCAAGAGTTATAGAATTAGGACCTGGTAATGCCGCCACTTATCAGGTCACACTTACACTTACTCAATCAATAGTTGATAATCATCAAAAACTAGTAAATACAGCTACAGTTACAGGAACATTTACAACCCCTGCAGGTATATCATTGCAGGCGACCTCAACAAGTGATGATCCATCAACACTTGCTGTGGATGATCCAACAATTGTAAACCTCACAGTAACCCCATCTGTTGAGATTACCAAAACAGCAAGTGTTACCGATTTAGATTCAAGCGGAAATGTTAACCTGGGAGATATAATCACTTATACAATAACCGTTTCAAATACAGGGCAGACTCCTCTTAATAATATCGATATTACAGATTCTCTCACTGGCCTGGATACAGGGACACTTTCTTTATCCACTACGTTAACATTTATCACATCAACAGCTGGATCACCCTCAAATACTTTGGCCGTGGGAGAGGTTTCAACATTTATGGTAACCTTTACTGTAAATCAAGATGCTGTTAATTTTGGTGGAACAAGAAATGTAGCATCAGTAGAGGCTAATGCTCCAAGAGTTATAGGAGGAACACAAACGGTTACTGATACCTCTTTAAATGTAGATCACCCTATATCCAAAAGTCCATCGATAACTGTAACTAAGACAGTTCAAGCAACAGATAATGATCTTGATGGAGAAATTGGCGTTGGAGATTCACTTTTATTTACAATTTCAATTTTAAATACTGGTGATGTTACATTAAAAGACTTTGATCTTAATGACACATTTACTGACCTTGACACAAATACGCTTAGTTTTTCAACTTCTCTTACAACAACTGATCCCAATGAGCTTGCTCCAGGGCAGATAAAAACATACACCGTTACATATACTCTAAACGCATCGAGTGTAGATAATGGGGGTGTTGTAAACTCTGTTGTAGTCTCTGCCACAGATGTTCAAGGACTACAAACTGTAAGTGATACTAGTGATGATGGTTTAACCGGAGGGGGAGATACTGGAGCTGATCCAACGGTTTATTCCATTACTTCTACCCCAAGTTTAGAAGTAACAAAAACCGTAAGTGAGACAGATTTAGATGGCGATGGTCTTGTATCTGCAGGAGATGTGCTCATCTATACAGTCAAGGTAAAAAATAATGGTAATGTGACATTAAGATCGATTTATTTGGAGGATGTTCTTACAGATATTTCAAGTAATACAAGAAGTCTTAATGCCGGTGGTATAGTGTTTAACTCAAGCTCAAATGGTTCTCCTTTTAGGACGCTGATTGTAGACGAGGTTGCAACTTACACTGCATCATATACCATTGTAGCTGGTGATGTCACCGCTGGAGGTGTAATGAATCAAGTAATTGCAAGGGCCTATGTTTTCCCGGAGGGGGTTCAAACCCTTCACGCCATAGATCATAGTGATGATGGAGATGACACCGACGGTAATACCCAGGATGATAAGACCATAACCTTTACAGGGGTATTAAACTCATTTGAGGTAACAAAAACTGCTGCTAAGGTTGATGATGGAAATGGAGTTGATAACTTAGGGGATAAGATAGTATTTACAATAACAGTATCTAACACTGGGACGGATCAAATCGATGGACTTACTTTTGTCGATACTCTTACCTCGGCTAGAGGAGCTTCATTATCCCTTGATAGCACTCCAGTTTTTGTAAGTGGTACTAACGCATCCACTGCAACAACACTTACTGTGGGAGGTGTTATTACCTATACCGCAACCTTCACAGTAAATCAATTGTCTCTTGATGAAGGGGGAGTATTTAATACAATAACTTTCAGCGGCTCATCAGCAAGAAACCCAGAATCTACCGACGACACCTCAGATGTTAGTGACGATGGTGATGACACTGATGGAAATACTGAGGATGATCCTACATTCTTCGCCGTTGGACTAGACAATGATGGCGATGGTATCCCTGATCTTCTGGATATTGATGATGACAATGATGGTGTTTTAGACTCCTTTGAAAAATGTATAGACTTCCAACTTGACGGCACCTCATTTGACAATTATGATACTGGAGGTGGACCAGTTAATACCGCTACAAACTTTAATTCTAAGTTCCCCCAATCAAATGTTGTAGCTCCATTTAGCTCCGTTGATGGAAGGGGAAGAATATGGGATCCCAGAGTTGTAAATGGAGTGAATTGGACCGCAGCTCCTGTTCCTGGTACTAACCCATTTTTTATGGAATTATTGCAAAGCGCCACAATCTCTGGAACTGCAGATCCATCAAATACCAGAACTTACTGGAATGAGACTTCCCATGGCATCGATGATTTTGATAGAATTATGGTCCAGGAGTTTGTATATCCTAATACTACTTATAACCTTACTTATTATCATATGGATGGGGGAATATCTTCATCCACATATGCAGATGGAGCATCGACACTTGTTCAAGTTCAAGGGATGGATTCTGATTTTGCTGTTGACCAATTGGCTGTTACCCCATCGGGTTGGACACAGCAGACCTTCCAGTTCACTACTGGGCCCAACACTAATAGAATAGCTGTATTACTCTCTGCTTACGCCCCGGGATCTAATGTTGCGATTTTAGTTGATAGCATTGTTCTCTCATCACAGGTAACCCTTACATGTGATGTAGATGGAGATTCAAAGGGCAATGGAATTGATATCGATTCTGATAACGATGGGATATATGATGTCAAAGAAGCAGGTTACCAAAGTTACGATACAAATGGAGATGGGATGATTGATGTAAACGACACCGGTTTTGTTGATGCAAACAATAACGGTGCCCACGATGCAATTGAGGGTCTTTCACCTACAAATACCACTACATCTACTGTTGTTGACATGTTCAATTTAGATTCGGATAACGATGGTTGTAATGATGTAATTGAAGCCGGATTTACCGATCCAAATGGCGATGGAAAACTTGGCGGAAATCCAGTTACTGTTAATAGCAACGGTAAGGTCACTAGCGGTAGTGATGGATATACAGCCCCACTAGATCAAAATGCAAATGGAGTTGAAGATTATGTGGATACCACATGGGATATAAACTGTTTAAATCCAGGACTTAGCATCACAAAAGCGGCCAATCCAATTGATATAAATGGAGACGGGCTAATTCAGTTAAACGATCAAATTGTTTATACCATCATCGTTACCAATACATCGGAAGTCAGTGTAACATTTACCCTTTCCGATACCCTTACCAATCAGTTGTCCGAGACTATTTTACAGCCTGAGCTGGTATGGTTGGGTACCTCTTCAAATGTGTTGATTTACCCACCCTTTAACTACATTAGAAAATCCTCAAATTTTTCATTTAATGGAAATTATAATACTTGGGATTCAAATTACTGGCATATAGAATATGCACATTATAGCAGTGCAGCTTATTATGATCATCATCCTAGTTATGATCAGCCTTGGATCCCAACACTTGACGACACCTATATATATTTCGCTGGAGCCACCACTGGTGCCACAACTGCAAATACCGGCTTAACTGAGGGTTATACCGATAACACTGGGGGGAATGCTCAGGGATATAAAGCTGTTTCAGCCCAAAACTATTATAATCATTTTATCCATTTTGTCAATAGCGCCTCTAATTACTCCCAAAATAATAATTGGGAGAAAAACTGGAAATATATTGAAATTCCCAATTTAGAGGATAATACCCAGTATACCCTTTCCGTATTTACCCTTCCCAGAGATAATAATACAACTGCATATTCAAGTAACGAATATGCTGATGGATTTTATTTAATGTTTCATGATGATTCTGATGGAAAAAGTTGGACAAGTAATTATTCTACAAACTGGACCAATGCCCAAAAATCCACAAGATTTTACCTGGAGTCCTACAAGGTTAAGCGTTTCTCTCATACTTTTACCACTGGAACTAATGTTGGGACAACCCGGGTAGGTATTCAGTATCCACACACGAATGGTTATGGAATACGTTTCTATGGCATTCAGCTTGAAAAAGGAGATTCTATGTCTCCTATTTATACCTACACCTACACCTCGACTCCTGATGTCTCGAGCGCTACTCCGCTTTCAATAAACACTGATCCAAGACTTGGCACTTTAGCGCCTGGAGTATCTGCAACCTATGTTGTAACACTCACATTAGATCAAAGTATTATCGACAGTGCTCAGGAGCTTTACAATAAAGTAGATGCAGTGGTCAGCTTTACTTCACCTAGTGGAGTAAGCGTAACAATGAGCAGTACAAGTGATGACCCCTCTACTCCTGCAGTGAATGATCCAACTTATACAAACCTTGATAACCTCAAAGGTATTGAGGTTGAAAAAAAGGTAAAACAAATAACCGATACAAATTCAAATGGTCAAAATGATGCTGGTGATGTAATAAAATATGAGGTTACACTAACCAATAGTGGTCAGACCAATTTGGCTGATTTTGAGATTACTGATATTTTACAAACCTCAACAGGTACAAAATCAATCGAGGTTGATCCCTTAATTGGAAAATCTCAGAACTATTTCTGGTATTCTTGGTCAATAGATAATAATAATTGGGATTGGCAAACATCTGGAAGTATTGGAGGTAATCAGGTAGGAGATAATAATTACGGTTCCATTCCATATAAAATAGTTGATCATAACGGTCGATATCAAGTTCAAAATACTTTACCAACTTGGAACACATTGCCATCCCAAGGTATAACAAATAATAGTAATGATGACAACACTTATATGTGGTATGTTTATGTTAATGGTACCTCATCTTCCTATGATGATGATTATGTTTTTAAAACCATGAGGCTAAAGCCAAACACAACCTATACAATCTCAGTATATGGTAAGAAAACGGCGGCAACCATTGCTCCATGGCATTTTGTAATTCATGACGGAAAGGATACCAACTACAACTGGGCTGACGCTATAAAGTCTCAAGATTTTGAACTGGGCCAGACAACATATCTAAACAGGTATACCTATACTTTTACCACCAGTGCAAATGCTGGGACAAACAATGCCAGGGTTGGGCTGCATCCACCGTCTAATAGTTTAGGAAGTAATGTAAGATTCTGGGGAATTCAACTAGAAGAGGGCAATGAAGCGGGGACTTACATTTATAATTACGGTAAGAATCCGACTAGAAATTGGGAAAATGAAGTTCTTGACGGAGTGACTTATTCTTACTCTAACTATGGGGATAAATACCTAAAACTTTATGATGGAGGGACCGGTGAACCAGTATATAATCGCTGGCACCCAGGTTATCCAAACTCAAATGCTTCACCGAGTACAAACAGATATAATTATGCATATTTTCATCCTACATCAAATTCTGCAAATTATATAAATACACATAATACCCAATCTTTTCGGCACATTGTAGAGATTGAAAACCAGTCTAGTGTCGTTACAGATGTTACAAACTATGATTACATTGGGGAGTATCAAGGCCATCACTATTTTAAAAAAGAAAGCAGCCCCACGTATTGGTATAACGCTGCAAATCAAATCGATGCTGCATTTAGCCAGTATGGTAAGGAGGCCTATATGTATATTCCCAATTCAGAGGCCGAACATAACTTTGTTAAAGCACAATTAACCTCTAACAATTATTGGTTAGGAATTTTCAAAGATTCCTATGATGATCCACAGCGATCATATACCGATCGTTGGAGAGATGTAAAAGGGAATTATATGTCCTCTGCCGAATCCCGAGAATATGTCTCTACAATTTCAGCGGGGAGCTCAATTACATTTACATATGACTATACCATAACCACTGAAGATGTTAATGCCGGAGTAATCTCCAATAGCATAACCATTACCTCAAGATCACAGAGTGTTACGGATATTTCCGATGATGGAGACGACAGTGATGGAAATACCGAAGATGATCCCACCGAGACAACGATGTTTACTACTTCCTCTTTAGAGGCTACCAAGACGGTTTCCTCTACAGATGTAAATGGAGATGGGATAATTGGAGTAGGAGATAAAGCAGTGTTTACTATTGTCGTATCAAATACTGGAAATACGGATATTACAAGCCTTCAACTCTCCGACACTCTTACTGATTTTGATAATGTAGCGCTGAGTCTTGATGGAGCAATCACCCTTACAAATTCATATACACTAAACGAGAACAGATCAGCTGGAGGGTCTTCGGATGGATTTGACAATATGACTAGCTTTTATAATGGGGATTATAATGCTGATTTTTGGCGTGTGGCAGGATACTTTTATAAAAATGGAACCAACTTTACCGTAAATGACGCCTATTTTTATGATAATTTTCGAGCTGTTGTTGAGGTAGATGAGCTTACTAACTCTATAACTTCATTAGGAAGTGATAACGATGTACTTATAGGGCAATATAATGGGCATAGTTATTTTTATTTAAATAACACTTACGATTTTTCTGAACATCTATATAATATTAGAAACAGCCCCGAGAAACCTTACATGGTTGAATTTAATACCATGGAGGAGTGGAATTGGTTTAAAACCCAAGCAGTAGGTATCCCTAACAATCAAAACTATTGGATAGGACTGGTTAGGCCACATAAATATGAGAATGATTGGGGGATTGATTACGACGCTGGATGGGAGTGGTATAAATCAAAAGTTCTACTCTCTGGAAATGGAGGGGGGTCTTCCTCATCAAGCCCCACACTTGAGACAACACTCCTTGCTGGGTCATCATATACCTATACCGTTACTTACACCATTACTCAATCCGATCTTGAAACCGGAGGGGTGTCGAACTCCCTGTTTGTTAGTGGTCAGGATCCCTTTACCGCAGTAGTATCTGATGTGTCAGATGATACCGATGACACAGATGGTAATTTAGTGGATGACTCAACGATCCTAACCCTAACAAGATCTCCATCACTAATAGTGACTAAATCAGCAACAGTATCTGATGTGAATGGAAACAGTTTAAATGACTCTGGTGATGTGGTTACCTATACAATTGTGGTAAGCAACACTGGAAACATTAGACTATCCTCGGTTACACTTTCCGATACCCTTGAAGATGCGTACTTTACTGATATTTCGTCATCTGTAATGGGACCTATCTTTGTATCGGCTACTTTAGGATCGTCTGAAGGGACTATTTTGGTTGGGGAACAAGCTACCTACACCGCTTCAGTTACCATTACCCCGGCGATGCTTTCAAATGGATTTATTGCCAATACTGTAGTTGCTACTGCAAGTACAACCGCGGGAGTGGTTACAGATAGCTCTGACGATCCAAGCACAGCTGAGGATAATGATCCCACCAGAACATTTCTGCAAACAAACCCAAGTATTAATATCACTAAAACTGTCACCCAGACCTATGAAAATGGCGATGGATTTCTAAGTCCTGGCGATGTTATCACTTACACTATTATAGTATCTAATACGGGTAACCTTAACCTATTAAATCCTCAGCTAACCGACACAACTGTTGATGGAGCAGGTAATACGCTTTCTACAACCACATTTACTCTTACAAACGCAACAGCCGGTTCATCACTATCTGAAATACTAACCAGCGGTCAGCTAACTCTTCAAATGTCTTATACCCTAGAGCAATCTACAGTCAACTCTGGACTTGTATCCAATAGCATTGTTATAAGTAGCGTTCCGTTTGGTCAGTCCACTCCAGTGACTGATGTTTCAGATGATCCAACCACCGCTGCAGCAGATGATCCAACGGTATTAAATATACCCGAGACTACAGGGGTTGATCTAGAAAAAACTTATGAGACAATTGATGTAAACAATAATGGAGCTGTTGATCTGGGTGATGTGATTAGATATAAATTTACAATCACCAATAATGGTAATACCGACCTGCAGAATATTACCATATCAGATAACTTAGTTGGTGGGGCGGCCAGCACGACCCTTACCCAACAAATTGCAACTGATCGGGCCACAGTTAATGGTTTAAGACAATCCTATTACATTGATAATAATAACAGTAACCAGACCGGAAGCTCAGGAATCAATGAAAATACTAGTCAGCCACAATATGTGCCAGATGGAATTGAGTATGTTCTGCCAGCTGGACTTTTCACAAATGATGATCTTACTAACTCAAATAAGTGGAATAATCTAATTTCAGAGGGTAGAGGCTACATTAGGGTTAACGATTCCAATCCAAGTGGCGGCCATCAAATCACTAACAATGGATATGGCGCTTTGGCAATTAGAGGCAATAACGCATATTCTAATACCTATCTCACCTACCCTGTTCAACCAAACACCACATATACCTTCTCAGTTTATGCAATGGGGTCACTGGGTACTCAGATCACCCTTTTCACTCATGGCGGCTTTAATCCACCAGCAACAAATCAAAATGTACAATCCTCTGAGGTATCCAAAACCTTTACCTTTGACCAAAACTATAAGTATAAGAGATATGAAATAGTATTTACCACTGGAGCTTCTGTGGGAACTGGTAGGTTTGGATTTAGTCCAAAACAATACGGTACGTGGTCTTATTTTTGGGGCGCACAAATTGAGGAGGGTGCGGGAGCAACGCCTTATATTTTTACCAAAAATTCAGTCCTTTCAAAAGTTGCCACAAACATTGGAGATTATGCCGGTACAATTAGTTCTAATAGCTCTAAAACCCTTACTGGCCTTTACACCATAACCTCTGATGCGGTAGATCAGGGCTTTATAAATAACAGGGCAACTGTCAATGCATCTACCGTTAATTCCACTGTGGTTACAGACACCTCAGATGATGGGGATGATACTGATGGGAATACGACCGATGATCATACATTTACTCAGATCGATGCATTCCCATCCTTGGATGTCATGAAAACATTTATTTGGCAAGATTCAAATAGTGATTCTAAGGTAAATGTTGGGGATCTTATCAGTTATTCTATTACAATATCTAATACAGGGGATTCAACTGTAAAAAATTATACTCTTGAAGATACCTTTAAAAACTCCCTTGGAGCAGATCTCACATACACCGGCCAACCAGCACTTGTTTCTGCATCTCAGGGATCCTCGGTTGGAACTATAAAATCTGGTGAGAAGCAGGTATATAGCGCTCAATTTATTATAAACGATCTTGCATTTTCAACACCATTTGTGACAAATAGTATTAAGGTCACAGGTGATTCAAATGGATTAACTGATAATGTTTCTGATACTTCAGATGATGGAGATGACACAGATGGGAATACAGAGGATGATCCTACCATAACTTTTATGGAGCCAGATGGTAAAGTTGAGGCTACTAAAACTTTTGAAATTATAGACTCTGATGGTGATGGAGAAACATCAGTTGGAGATGTGATAAGATTTATTATTCAAATTGAAAATATTGGAAATACAGCACTGTCAAGTATCACCCTTGTTGACGTCTTGACTGATGAGGATGGAAATACCCTTACCCTCTCAGAGGAGCCATTTTTCTTCTCCTCAACCCAAAGCTCAACCGTAGGGAATTTAAAAATTGGAGAAAGCGCATATTACAGGGCACTCTTTATAGTAGACCAACAATCCTTTGACTCTGGAAGTATACGAAACTATGTTGATGTTACCGCTAGTAGCTCCTATGGAACTAATGATGTAACCGATAGAAGTGATGATGGAAATGATGGGGATGGAAATACAACAGATGATGTAACAGTTGTTCCACTCTTTGCAGCTGCACAAATTAATGTAATTAAAACAGCAACAGTATTTGATGGAAATGGCGATGGTATTACCGGAGCAGGAGATACAATAAATTATGTTATCACGGTTGAGAATACAGGTATAACAGGACTTGGAACTGTTACACTTGTTGACACCCTTACCGATGGAAATGGAGGGGCATTAACCCTTGCCAATGGACCGAATTATGAGGCCAATAGCTCCTCTCAGAATTCGCCCGAGGGCAGTCTTGCAGCAGGCGAGACAGCGAGGTATTTAGCATCTTATGTGATAAGTAATGATGCTGCCCTTACGGGTAAAATAATAAACTCAGTAACTGTATCAGCTACAAGTGTAAGTGATAGTACAGTTGTTTCTGATGTGAGCGACGATAATGATGATACTGACGGAAATGTACTAGACGATCCTACAGAGGTTTTAATTATTCTTACCCCTCAAATTCAGGTGACTAAGTCGGCGGTAGTTACACAAAATAACGGTAATGCAATTAACGATCTGGGTGATACAATAGTTTATACCATAACAATTACTAATACAGGAAATGTAAATCTTAATAACCTTACGGTAACTGATACTTTAACCGATTTCTCAGGGGCAGGTCTTACCCTTACAACCACTCCAACATTTTTATCAGGGACAAACGCTAATGCTTCATCAATTAATATTGGGGGTGTAGCAATTTTTAGAGCCACATTTACAATTAATCAGCAAGCGGTTGATACAGGTGGGGTTAGTAATGTAGCCTTCGTAACTGCTGCAAGTACAGTTGATGCATCCAAGGTTGCCTCTGATACATCCGATGATCCAAACACCGCAGCGGCAGATGACAAAACAGCTATATCTATAACTGCAACACCATCAATTCAAATTACTAAACTAGCAGCCGTTAGTGATCCAGATAGTAATGGGATTGATATTGGAGACACTATAACTTATACAATTGTTGCAACCAACACAGGAGATTTAACACTTTCAAATATTAAGCTAACCGATACACTCACTGATGCAAATAGCACCTCACTCTCACTTAGTAGTGGTCCTACCATCACCTCAGGCTCTTCAAGTAGTTTAGCTGTTGGAGGCGCGATTATCTATCAGGCAACATTTGTTATCACTCAGCCTGCAGTTGATAGTGGAAGTGTAATTAATATTGCCAATGTAACTGCCTCAAGCCCCTCAGGTAGTGATGATGTAACCGATAGCTCTGATGATCCAACAACAGCAGCTGCTAATGATCCAACTGTTGTATCAATAACCTCCAGTCCATCGATAAGGGTGCTTAAAGCAGTATCAGTAACAGATAACGGTGACGGAAAGTTAGGTAAAGGAGATATACTGCAGTATGATATATCAATTGAAAACACTGGTGATGTAACCCTTAAAAGCATAACAGTTACCGATACCCTAACCGATGGAAATAGCTCAACAATGAATCTTAGTAGTGGTCTGTATTATGCTGGGTCTGACGGAGGATCGCCTCAAGGAGAACTTAAAGTTGGAGAAAAAGTTGATTACATCGGCTTCTTTATAATTAACCAACAGGCAGTTGATTCAAAGAGTGTAATAAATATAGCAACTGGCAGCGCCACAACACCAAGCGGTGGAACGGTAACTGACACCTCCGATGATCCAAATACAGCAACCCCAAATGATCCTACAATTGTTAATATGACAGTTACTCCTTCAATTGAGGTTACTAAAACAGTTTCTGTTACCGACACTAATGGAGACGGGGTAACTGGTGCAAATGATTTAATATACTATACAATTGTTGTAGAAAATACGGGAGATCAAACGCTCACAGGAATTACTTTGGTAGATCAATTAAGCGATGGAAATGGTCAGCCACTGAGTCTTTTAAATGGTCCGACCTATGATGGCTTGAGTGGCTCTAAAGGGTCTAATCAAGGAACTGCCCTACCTGGCGAGACTCACAAATACACAGCAATTTACCTAATTAGTGAGGCAGCTGCTCAGACACCTAGGATTTCTAATATTGTAATTGCTACAGCCAGTAGTCCAGGGCAGACTAATAATGTAAGCGATACCTCTGATAATGGAAATGATATAGATGGCAATACAGTAGATGACTCTACTGATGTTGTGGTGTCTCCAAGTCCAGCAATTGAAGCAACCAAAACAGCTAACGTTATTGACAACAACAGCAATGGAAGTAATGATCCAGGTGATACCATTGTTTATACCATTACAATTCAAAATACAGGAAATGTAAGCCTTACAAATATTTCTCTAGTTGATACCCTGACTGATAACAACGATAATGCATTGTCACTTGACAGTGGACCAACTTTTGTATCTGCAAATGGTGGATCGCCAGAGGGTACACTAGGATTTTCTGAGATAGCCACTTATACTGCTACTTACACTATTGAACCTGCTGCAGCATTTACCACAAAAATTAAAAATCAAGTAACAGTATCTGCAAGTGGAGGTGGAGTAAATGTATCAGATATTAGCGATAATGGGATTGACAACGATGGTAATCAGTTTAATGACAAAACAGAGGTTTCAACTTCTGCCCAGGCTTCAATTGAGGCAATTAAAACAGCCTCGGTTAGTGATACTAATGGCAATGGTTTAACCGATGCAGGAGATATTATTACCTACAAAATTGGTATTAGAAATACAGGTGGGGTTCCTCTTGAAAATTTATCTATAAACGATGTTCTTAAAGACGGAAATGGAACAAACCTTGCTTTAAATGCTCTCCCTAGTTTTGAATCAGCATCTGCAGGAAGCGCCTCAACAACGATTGCAATTTCAGGAGTTGTGACTTATACCGCTGACTATACGATCTCAACTGATGCCTCTTATTCAGGGAGTATTGTAAATACAGTTACTGTCCAAGCAAACGGTCAAGGGGGAAGTGGAATTGTTACTGATCAAGGAGATGATCCAAGCACAGGGGCGGCTAATGACGCTACCGTTGTAGATATAGATCCATTTGCTGCACTTGACGTTACTAAAACAACAACCATCACAGACGAAGGAGATGGAATAGTTGGTGCTGGAGATGTAATCAATTATACAATTCGTGCAAAAAATATTGGTAATGTCACCCTAACAGGAGTAACGGTGAGTGATACCCTTACCGATGGGAATAGCGCTACTTTAACAATGAGTACTGGTCCATCATTCTCAGGATCAGATAAGGGCTCCAATACCGGAACATTACTCGCTGGGGAGACCGCTACATATATCGCCTATTATATAATATCAGATGCAGCTGCAGCTACTCTTCAGATAAGAAACTCTGCAGTTGTAATTGCCAGTAGTCCAGGACAGAGTAATAATGTAAGTGATACCTCAGATGATGGGGATGACACCGATGGTAATACCGAGGATGATAAGACAATTACTGATATTACTCCAAGGCCTCTTATGGAGATTTCCAAAACAGCATCAGTTACCGATAATGGTGATGGAATCAATGGAGCTAACGATGTTATAACATACAACATTACCATTAAAAATACCGGTAATGTAAATCTATCCAATGTTTTAATAGATGACAATCTAAAAGACGGAAACGGAGGCGCTTTATCAATCACTGGACCGGCTCTTACATCAAATACTGCTGGCTCATCAACTTCAACTATTCTGACAAACGGAATTTTAACCCTTACTGCTACCTACACAATTGAAGATAATGCGGCCAACACTACTCAGATAATTAATACTGTTAGTGTTACTTCATCCAGTCCAAGTAACACTAATGATGTTTCAGGTTCAGATACTGTTACTGTTACTACAGTGTCAAATGCTGGTATGGAGGTTACCAAAACTGTTACCGTAACTCAGAATGATGGTAATGCGACCAATGATAGCGGTGATATATTGACATATACTATAAAAATTGAAAATACCGGAAATCTCACCCTCTCTAACCTAACGCTCAACGATCAGTTAACCGATGGCGGTGGGGGTAATTTGACTTTGACCTCAGGTCCGACCTTTAGTAGCGCAACTGCTGGAAGTACCTCGACTACTGTTGCTGTTGGTGGGGTTGTGAGCTATACAGCTACATTTAACATAACTCAAAACGCTGCCAATACCGGCAGTATAAACAATACTGTTACTGTTGTTGGTTCCACACCAAGTGGTAATGGCGATGTATCAGATGTATCAGATGATGGAGATGATACTGATGGTAATACTACTAATGACCCAACGGTTGTTCAAACGACCTCTGATGTATCTATAGAGGTTACAAAATCTGCAGCCTATGTTGACAATAACAGTAATGGTAAGATCGATACTGGCGATAGGATTAACTACACAATCATTGTAAATAATACCGGTAATGTTGATCTAACGGGACTTAAGATCCAGGATGTTTTAACTGACGGTAATGGAGGTGCTCTTACCCTTAGCACTTCACCGACCTTTGCCTCTGCAAGCGCGGGATCAACTTCATCGACAATAGAGGCAGGTGATCAGGTCACCTTCAGCGCTTCCTACATAATCGAGCAGGCAGCGGCTAATACTGGAAGTATCATCAACCGAGCTACGGCCATTGCTAGTAGTCCAGGCCAGACTGATGATGTGACCGACCAGAGTGATGATCCCAATACTGGGGCAGCAAATGACGCTACGATAGTTAGTATTACTCCATCTCCTGCGATGGAAGTTACCAAGACGGTAGCAGTTATAGAGAACGGCGATGGCTTCCTTGGCATAGGCGATACAGTTAAGTATACCATTGCTATTGAGAACCAAGGTAATGTTCCACTTACCTCGATAGTTATCAGCGATACCTTTACAGATATAGGGTCCAATACGATGACCCTTACTACGACTCCGACCTTTGACTTTGCAGATTTAGGGTCCAGCCAGGGAAGTATAGCTCCAGGGGAGAAAGCATATTACAACGCGACCTTCCTGGTGGATCAGGCATCGATAGATGCAGGCGGGCTGCACAATCAGGTATCGGTAACTGCCACTAGTACAGGAGGCACTGTGTCTGACACCTCTGATGATGGCATTGATAATGATGGAAATACCACTGATGATGTAACGGTACTACTTATAGATCCTAATCCAGTACTTCTGGTTACTAAAACGGCAACGGTATCGGATAGCGCGGGTGACGGAGTGAACCTAGGAGATGTAATTACTTATACGATAAGTATAGAGAACAAGGGTAATGTTACTTTAAATAGTTTAACTATAAGCGATACTATTAAAGACGGTAACGGGGCTAACCTGTCCTTAGACGGCCCACCTAGTTTTGTATCGGCGACTACTAGTTCTACATCCACTACGCTTCAAGTTGGAGGAACAGCCACCTTTACTGTGAGCTACACTATAAACCAGCAGGCGGTAGATAGTGGTAGGGTAGAGAACAGCGCTTTAGGAACAGCCAGTAGTCCCTCGGGAGTACAGACTAGTGATACCTCTGATGATGGGGATGATAGTGATGGAGATATCGATGATGATCCTACAATAACTCTTCTAACAGCTACCCCGACATTAGTTGTTACTAAATCTGCTGTCCTTAATGATCCAGACAGTAATGGGGTAGATTTAGGCGACACCATTACCTATACTATAGTGGTTACAAATACTGGGGATCTTACCCTTAGTAATGTAGTTATTACAGATACACTTACCGATGCGAACAGCAGTTCACTTTCATTAAATAGTGGACCTACTCTCACTGCGGGTGATGCAAGTAATTTAGGTGTGGGAGCAGCACTCACCTATCAGGCAACACATGTCATCACCCAGCAGGGAGTAGATAGTGGAAGTGTAATTAATATAGCTAAAGCAACGGCCTCAAGTCCTGGTCAGAGTGGTAACGTGAGTGATACTTCGGATGATCCAAGTACTGCTGCTGCAGATGATCCAACGGTTGTGAGTATCACCTCAACTCCTTCTTTAGAGGTAGAGAAAAGCCTTATCATTACAGACAATGGAGACGGGGTAACTGGAGTGGGAGATATCGCTAGGTATACTATCACAGTACAGAACACAGGTAATATCACTTTAAATAATGTTACGGTAAGTGATACCCTTACCGATGCCAATAGCAATACACTTAACTTAGATAGTGGTCCATCGTTCTCTGGATCGGACCAAGGTTCAGCGCAAGGGGTGCTCAAGCCAACAGAGAAAGCTACCTATATAGCATTTTATATTATCGATCAGGCGGCTATTGATAGCGGCGGAATAATCAATATAGCTAAGGGAATCAGCGGCTCGGTGAGTGACACATCAGATGATCCAAATACGGCTGCTGCCAATGATCCAACCTCGATAAGTATTACTTCTTCCCCGTCTTTAGAAGTTACTAAAACAGCTACAGTAAATGATAACAATGCAGATGGAGAAACCGGAGCAGGAGATATTATTAATTACACTATTGCAATCCGCAATAACGGTAACGTTACTTTAAGTGGACTCACGATAAGCGATACACTCACAGATGGTTTAGGCAACAGTCTAACACTTGGTAATCCAGGAGGTCAGCCTCAGTACAGTGCTACTAGTATGGGCTCTGGAGTAGGTACTGTAAAACCAGGCGAGACTCAGACCTATACTGGCTTCTACGTGATAAGCCCAGCGGCGGCAAGCACGGATAAAGTAGTCAATAGCGCTATAGTAACAGCCAGCAGTCCAGGACAGACAAATAATGTAAGTGACACTTCTGATGATGGAGATGACAATGACGGTAACACTACCGATGACTCTACCGATGTGTCTATCTCTCCAAAACCATCAGTAGAAGCGACTAAAACGGCTACCGTAAGTGACACTGACGGAAGTGGTCTTAATGATCCGGGAGATATAATTATCTATACCATTACTGTAGAGAATACAGGTAATGTTACCCTTACCTCGATAACTCTGGATGATACTTTAACTGATCATAACGGTAACGCTTTATCACTTGATAGTGGGCCGACCTTTGTATCTGCAAACGCGGGCTCGCCAGAGGGTACTTTGTCTGGTGGAGAGACAGCGACCTATACGGCGAGCTATACGATAGGTTCCTCAGCAGCTTACAGTGGAAGCGTTAGAAACAGAGTAGTGGTCACCTCTAGTAGTCCAGGCAATACAGGAGATGTTATAGACATCAGTGATAACGGTAATGATAACGACGGTAATCAGTTTAATGACCATACGGTGGTAGCCACCACGGCGCAGGCATCAATCCAGACAGTTAAGACAGCAACGGTTAGTGATACTAACGGTAACAGTTTAACAGACGCAGGTGATATAATCATTTACCAGGTTGGAGTAACCAATACAGGAGGGGTTAACCTAGAGTCACTGAGTTTTGTTGATACCCTTAAAGATGGTAATGGTCAGACCTTGTCCTTAGATGCTCAGTTGAGTTTTGTATCAGCGACAACCTCTTCAACATCCACTACGCTAATACCAACAGGGGTAGTAACCTATACAGCACAGTATACCATAACCAATGATGCTTCTTACTCAGGCAGTATCGTTAACCGAGCGGTAGCTAGTGCAAATGTAGAGGGAACAAATAATCAGATAAGTGACCAGAGTGACGATCCAGCTACAGCGGCGGCCAATGACGATACAACAGTAAGTATAGATCCAGTACCAGGATTAGAGGTTACCAAGATAGCAACAGTAACAGACGAGGGAGATGGTTTTGTAGGCGCTGGAGATGTAATTAATTACACCATAACGGTTAAAAATATTGGTAATGTTACCCTAACAGGAGTAACGGTGAGTGATACTCTTACTGATGGGAATGGATCTAATATAAACCTTACAAGCGGACCATTCTACTCCGGAGCGAATCAAGGATCTGCACAGGGAACTCTAAAAGCAGGAGAGACATCTACCTACAGGGCTTATTACATAATATCTGAAACCGTAGCGGCGACGATGGCTTTAGCAAATCGCGTAATTGCGACAGGAAGCAGTCCTGGAAACACAAATAATGTAAATGATACCTCAGATAATGGTGATGACACTGATGGAAACACAGTTGATGATTTAACAGTTACTGAAATTACTCCTAGACCATCAATTGAAATATCAAAAACAGCCTTAGTTCAAGATCAAAATAGTAACAGTAAAACCGATCAAGGCGATATAATAAATTATACCATTACAGTTACAAATACGGGAAATGTTCCCTTAAACGCTGTTAATCTCACTGATACTCTTACAGATAATAACAATAATTCATTATCAATAACAGGGCCTAGCTTTGCGAGCTCAACATTAGGCTCTGGTGCAGGTTCGCTACTACCAGGTGAATCAGCCACCTATAATGCCAATTATATGATAGAGCAGAATGCAGCCAATAGTGGCGCTATAATTAATACCGTTTCAGTTACTGCATCTAGTCCTGGTGAGACAAATAACGTAAGTGACACATCAGACGATGGAGATGATACTGATGGGAATACAGTAGATGATAAAACCATAGTGCAGACTCAGTCTGATGCTACTATTGAGGTTACAAAAACAGCTCAGGTAACACAAAATGATGGAAATATCACTAATGATGTAGGGGATCTTATCACTTATACAATTACTGTTGAAAACACCGGTAATGTTGATCTTTCAAATATTCAAATAACTGACAATTTAAAAGATGCAAGTAATAATAACTTATCACTAACTACAAGTCTTACCAGAAACTACCCAGTAGTTGAGATTAATGTAACAGTGGGTGTTGCCTCTCTTGGTGGAAATGCATACTACTTTGACGGGGTCGAAAAGGCTCAAATTACCCTTGAGAGGGGAAGAGTTTATAAGTTTATCCAGTCCAGTGGAACCAATGTTTCTCATCCAATCGCATTTAGTACCACTAGTAATGGAACCCATGGAGGAGGGGGCGCTTACAATACTGGAGTAATCTCCTCAGGTACAGCGGGTAATAATGGTGCATATACTCAAATTACTGTGGATCAAAATCTGACAGCTCTTTATTACTATTGTGTAAATCACTCCGGGATGGGATCTAATTTTGTAATAAGTAATCCCTCAAATATTATTACCGCAAGTACAGTTGCTACATATACCGGAACATATCTAATTGAGCAGTCAGCTGCCAATACTGGAAAGGTTATAAATTCTGTAACTGTCGTTGGTTCCTCTCCAGGAAATAACGGTGATGTGTCGGATGTTTCAGATGATGGTGATGATACTGATGGTAATACCACTAATGATCCAACTGAGATTATTACATCTACTGATTTTTCAATTGCTGTTGTTAAAACTGCAACTGTGAATGACAATAACAGTAACGGAAAAGTTGATGTAGGCGATAGAATTGATTATTCAATAACTGTTAGTAATACAGGTAACGCTGATCTAACGGGACTTAAGATCCAGGATGTTTTAACTGACGGTAATGGAGGTGCTCTTACCCTTAGCACTTCACCGACCTTTGCCTCTGCAAGCGCGGGATCAACTTCATCGACAATAGAGGCAGGTGATCAGGTCACCTTCAGCGCTTCCTACATAATCGAGCAGGCAGCGGCTAATACTGGAAGTATCATCAACCGAGCTACGGCCATTGCTAGTAGTCCAGGCCAGACTGATGATGTGACCGACCAGAGTGATGATCCCAATACTGGGGCAGCAAATGACGCTACGATAGTTAGTATTACTCCATCTCCTGCGATGGAAGTTACCAAGACGGTAGCAGTTATAGAGAACGGCGATGGCTTCCTTGGCATAGGCGATACAGTTAAGTATACCATTGCTATTGAGAACCAAGGTAATGTTCCACTTACCTCGATAGTTATCAGCGATACCTTTACAGATATAGGGTCCAATACGATGACCCTTACTACGACTCCGACCTTTGACTTTGCAGATTTAGGGTCCAGCCAGGGAAGTATAGCTCCAGGGGAGAAAGCATATTACAACGCGACCTTCCTGGTGGATCAGGCATCGATAGATGCAGGCGGGCTGCACAATCAGGTATCGGTAACTGCCACTAGTACAGGAGGCACTGTGTCTGACACCTCTGATGATGGCATTGATAATGATGGAAATACCACTGATGATGTAACGGTACTACTTATAGATCCTAATCCAGTACTTCTGGTTACTAAAACGGCAACGGTATCGGATAGCGCGGGTGACGGAGTGAACCTAGGAGATGTAATTACTTATACGATAAGTATAGAGAACAAGGGTAATGTTACTTTAAATAGTTTAACTATAAGCGATACTATTAAAGACGGTAACGGGGCTAACCTGTCCTTAGACGGCCCACCTAGTTTTGTATCGGCGACTACTAGTTCTACATCCACTACGCTTCAAGTTGGAGGAACAGCCACCTTTACTGTGAGCTACACTATAAACCAGCAGGCGGTAGATAGTGGTAGGGTAGAGAACAGCGCTTTAGGAACAGCCAGTAGTCCCTCGGGAGTACAGACTAGTGATACCTCTGATGATGGGGATGATAGTGATGGAGATATCGATGATGATCCTACAATAACTCTTCTAACAGCTACCCCGACATTAGTTGTTACTAAATCTGCTGTCCTTAATGATCCAGACAGTAATGGGGTAGATTTAGGCGACACCATTACCTATACTATAGTGGTTACAAATACTGGGGATCTTACCCTTAGTAATGTAGTTATTACAGATACACTTACCGATGCGAACAGCAGTTCACTTTCATTAAATAGTGGACCTACTCTCACTGCGGGTGATGCAAGTAATTTAGGTGTGGGAGCAGCACTCACCTATCAGGCAACACATGTCATCACCCAGCAGGGAGTAGATAGTGGAAGTGTAATTAATATAGCTAAAGCAACGGCCTCAAGTCCTGGTCAGAGTGGTAACGTGAGTGATACTTCGGATGATCCAAGTACTGCTGCTGCAGATGATCCAACGGTTGTGAGTATCACCTCAACTCCTTCTTTAGAGGTAGAGAAAAGCCTTATCATTACAGACAATGGAGACGGGGTAACTGGAGTGGGAGATATCGCTAGGTATACTATCACAGTACAGAACACAGGTAATATCACTTTAAATAATGTTACGGTAAGTGATACCCTTACCGATGCCAATAGCAATACACTTAACTTAGATAGTGGTCCATCGTTCTCTGGATCGGACCAAGGTTCAGCGCAAGGGGTGCTCAAGCCAACAGAGAAAGCTACCTATATAGCATTTTATATTATCGATCAGGCGGCTATTGATAGCGGCGGAATAATCAATATAGCTAAGGGAATCAGCGGCTCGGTGAGTGACACATCAGATGATCCAAATACGGCTGCTGCCAATGATCCAACCTCGATAAGTATTACTTCTTCCCCGTCTTTAGAAGTTACTAAAACAGCTACAGTAAATGATAACAATGCAGATGGAGAAACCGGAGCAGGAGATATTATTAATTACACTATTGCAATCCGCAATAACGGTAACGTTACTTTAAGTGGACTCACGATAAGCGATACACTCACAGATGGTTTAGGCAACAGTCTAACACTTGGTAATCCAGGAGGTCAGCCTCAGTACAGTGCTACTAGTATGGGCTCTGGAGTAGGTACTGTAAAACCAGGCGAGACTCAGACCTATACTGGCTTCTACGTGATAAGCCCAGCGGCGGCAAGCACGGATAAAGTAGTCAATAGCGCTATAGTAACAGCCAGCAGTCCAGGACAGACAAATAATGTAAGTGACACTTCTGATGATGGAGATGACAATGACGGTAACACTACCGATGACTCTACCGATGTGTCTATCTCTCCAAAACCATCAGTAGAAGCGACTAAAACGGCTACCGTAAGTGACACTGACGGAAGTGGTCTTAATGATCCGGGAGATATAATTATCTATACCATTACTGTAGAGAATACAGGTAATGTTACCCTTACCTCGATAACTCTGGATGATACTTTAACTGATCATAACGGTAACGCTTTATCACTTGATAGTGGGCCGACCTTTGTATCTGCAAACGCGGGCTCGCCAGAGGGTACTTTGTCTGGTGGAGAGACAGCGACCTATACGGCGAGCTATACGATAGGTTCCTCAGCAGCTTACAGTGGAAGCGTTAGAAACAGAGTAGTGGTCACCTCTAGTAGTCCAGGCAATACAGGAGATGTTATAGACATCAGTGATAACGGTAATGATAACGACGGTAATCAGTTTAATGACCATACGGTGGTAGCCACCACGGCGCAGGCATCAATCCAGACAGTTAAGACAGCAACGGTTAGTGATACTAACGGTAACAGTTTAACAGACGCAGGTGATATAATCATTTACCAGGTTGGAGTAACCAATACAGGAGGGGTTAACCTAGAGTCACTGAGTTTTGTTGATACCCTTAAAGATGGTAATGGTCAGACCTTGTCCTTAGATGCTCAGTTGAGTTTTGTATCAGCGACAACCTCTTCAACATCCACTACGCTAATACCAACAGGGGTAGTAACCTATACAGCACAGTATACCATAACCAATGATGCTTCTTACTCAGGCAGTATCGTTAACCGAGCGGTAGCTAGTGCAAATGTAGAGGGAACAAATAATCAGATAAGTGACCAGAGTGACGATCCAGCTACAGCGGCGGCCAATGACGATACAACAGTAAGTATAGATCCAGTACCAGGATTAGAGGTTACCAAGATAGCAACAGTAACAGACGAGGGAGATGGTTTTGTAGGCGCTGGAGATGTAATTAATTACACCATAACGGTTAAAAATATTGGTAATGTTACCCTAACAGGAGTAACGGTGAGTGATACTCTTACTGATGGGAACACCTCTACCCTTAATATGAGCTCTGGTCCTTCATTCTCAGGATCAGATAAGGGCTCCAATACTGGTACATTACTCGCTGGGGAGACCGCTACGTATATTGCTTACTTTATCATATCTGATGCAGCTGCAGCTACACAAAAAATAAGTAATTCAGCAGTTGCAATTGCCTCTAGTCCAGGCCAGAGTAATAATGTAAGTGATACCTCAGACGATGGCGATGATAGTGATGGAAACACTGTGGATGATCCGACAGTTACTGATATTAATCCTACTCCAGGAATCGAAATTACCAAAACTGTTAACGTAAATGATGTTAATAATTCTACTAAAAACGATATTGGTGATATTGTAACTTATACTATAAAAGTTGAAAATACAGGAAGTGTTCCACTTACAAACATTGGAGTAACAGATGTATTTAAAGACGGAAATGGTGGGGTATTAAATTTAACCGGTCCAGTTCTTACATCAAATACTGCTGGCTCATCAACCTCAACTATGGCTGTAGGTGGAATTTTAACCTTTACTGCTACTTATACTATAGAACAGGCTGCAGCTTATACGGGTAAATTGATCAATATCGCCAATGTCACTGGCTCATCTCCAGGCAATGTTGGAGACGTTTCCGATGTTTCAGATGATGGTGATGACAGTGACGGTAATACCACTGACGATCCAACTGAAATTGAAACTTTCCCGAAAGCTATTTTCGAGGTTACCAAGACATTTACTGTTACTCAAAATGATGGTAACGATAAGAATAACGCTAACGATGTTATAAAC
>CACIXU010000006.1 GCA_902590705.1 uncultured Bacteroidota bacterium
ACTCGAAAGTTGAGAAAGGATGGTTATACTTATTTAATTAGATATGAAGAAATTAATTTTTTTAAAAATATTATTAGTCTATAGTTTTACTTATGCACAAGTAAATGAAAACATGTTACTTGAAAGATTTAACATGAATGCTTTTAACCCTGCTTTCACAGGAGTTGAGGGAAGAGGTCTTTCATTTACCAATAGGAATACAAACTCAGGTGTAGCAGGAGCTCCAAAACTAAATTACTTTTATTACAATGGAAATCATAAAAATAATCTTGCCTTTGGATTCTCTGTAATTGATAATAAAGTATTTATTGACCAGAGAACCATGTACACCTTGGATGCGAGTTATAAAATTCAAGTAAGCGGTGAACAGATTGTCTATTTGGGGGTTAAGGGTGGTGTTCATACTAAATTTACTGATATTGATGCGATTCAAAGACTACCTGGAGTTCCCGCAAATCCAGCTATTCCAGAAATAACTAAGGAAACTTATCCCGTCATTGGCTTTGGATTTTTGTATAAATTAAAGTCTCTATTTTTTTCAGCATCTGTTCCAAACTTTTTAAATCCAAAAAATTATACTGACGATATTTCTTTTATAGGAAGTCAAAAACCGTCTACATATCTTCTGGCTGGGGCAACTATTCCAATAGGTGTATTTAATTCTACATTTAATCCATATTTGAGTCAAAAAATAGTCCCAGGGATTGGAAATACAACCCATTTCGGAGGGACAATTGATTACAAGGGTGTAATAGAATTTGGAGGGGGATATAAATCAACCAAATATTTTAATGTAATGGCAATACTCTCAACTAAAATTGGGCTTTCAATTGGATATGGATACGACTTCAGAGGAGAAGCTAATGATGTTGAAGTGCAGAAAACTGGAACTGAAATATTTTTGAAATATAATTTTTAGAAAATTACCTAAGGTTTTAAATCTTTAAAAATCAGCTGGGCATTATTTTTTGAAAGGTCAAAAAAATTAGAATTGAAATTTTCAACCTTTTCACCGGCAACAATTAGATTTTTAAAAATTATACTTAGATCAGTTTTAGGGGTTTCAGGATAGTGCCTAAAAAAGGAAAACTTCTTTGGGAAGGTAATATCAAATGTACAATTTTCAATTATTACTTTTTGTATTTTCCCCAATTCAGAAATATTCCTATCTCTTTTTGTTATATAAAAATTCATTCCATTTTGTTTTCTATCAGGAAAACTTAATTCTGCATGATTATCTCTAAAAACTACATCCTGAACAATTGCTCCATCTCTCACATTTATTCCCATGACACGATCTGACTCAATTACAACATTATTCTCAAAAATAATATCTTGCATCTGGCTACAAAAAGTTTCAGTACCAATTTTTAATCCTGATTTTTTGGTTAGAAATACATTGTCCCTAACAATGATATTTTCTGCATTTGGAACCTTACCAAGTGTACTTCCATATCCAGTACATTTTATTGCAATAGTATCATCCCCAGCCCATCCAAAACAGCTTTCTATCAAAATATCCGATGAGCTATCTGGATCCCAACCATCCAAACTTCCAAGTAATTTATTTTCAATCGGATTATTAATCAATTTACAATGGCGAAAGCTAACAGATTGAGACTTAAGAATATGAGTATTCCAACGAGCTGAGTCTTTAAGTAAAACACCATTAATATTAATATTTTTAGAATTATAAATAAATAATAATCGGATCTCCTTAATATTTTTTGCAATTTCGGCATGGGACACGGCTAATATCTGTGTACCATTTCCATCTAGAGTTCCTAGTCCTGATATTGACAGGTTCTCAACATTTTTAATTAGTAAAAAACGATTAATCCCGGTCTCATCGTCTGATATATAGTGAGAAAGAGTACTATCATCTGCTAAAATTCGAGCATTTTTTGCGAGATAAATTTGACTGTTACTTCTAAATTGAAGCGTAAAGGTTTTGTAAACACCGGGTGGGAAATAAAGTACTTTTCTGCTTCCAGAAATCTCATCTAAAGCCTTCTGAATTTTAATTGTTTCATTTTTATTTCCAGTATTATCTACCCCATAAGTATCGACAACATCAACCCTATTTTCGGGGATGAATTCAGGTTTTTCAAAAAGTAAAACAATGCGTTTTGTAAAATCTTGGTTTTGCTTAAATAAAATTACTACATACCCTAGGCGATTAAAAGAAAAAGATAAACTGTTTCCGGATTTGATTCCATTTAAATTATAACTCTTTGGAGAAATAGACCAATCAGTATTATTAAATTCAAAATCTTTTACTTTAATATTTATGTCAATTGAACTTCCTTTGTAGGGAATTCTAACAAATTTATACGCTGATAATCCAAGATTTAAGGGAATGTCATTTTGTTCATAAACTTCAACTCTACTTTTGTCAGCATAAACCTCAAATGACTGGCCATTAGTTCTTGATATAAAACAAATGAGAATAAAAAAAGATAAAAATCGCACAATCAAGAATTTATTTAAATTTGAATTCTTTGTGATATAGTTTATCAACGATATTAGTAGGGGTACCAATATATTTATTAAAATAAACTTTTTCAACCTCGCGGTCACAGTCGTGAACTAATAAATGGCGAGTTTTAAGTTTTGAAGCTGAAAAAATACTTTGCATTCGACCGGGGACCTTGTCGTTATAACCTCTCGGGCCATCAACAAAAACAATATCCCAAATAGTTTTTTTGACATAGTCTGGAAGTCGCATTTGTAACTTTTTGTCTTGACCCAACAATTTCTTCCAATTTCTACGTCTAGTGGAATAATTCACCTTAGTGATATTAATTTCTGGAGAAATCTTTCTACTAAAACGTATCCACTTTCTTACATCTTCTAAAAAGAGTGTATTCCCATATTTGTTGAGTTTCATCCAAAGTTTGGAGTCTTTTCCAACACTAAAAATAAGTACGTTACCTGGTGAGTATTTCTGAATTAGAGATCCAAGATGTCTATATTCGGATACTGATCCATTTCCTGGATTTAAGCTTACTAATTCTTCATATGGATCCATAAAATTAATAAATTAAAAGGTTTCAAATATAACTATTTAGAGTATCTCAGCTACAACAAAAGTGCTTCCGCCTACGTAGATTAAATCATCAGAACTAGCCATTGACTGAGCCTTTAACATTGCCTGAGCAACAGTTGGAAATGTTTTAAAATTTATATTTAACTTATTAGAAACTTTTTCTAAATCCGCAATTGGGAGTGCTCTTGGGATATTGGGGGCAGCAAAATAAAAAATTGCATTTTCAGGAAAGAGCTTTATTAATTTCTCAGCTTCCTTATCCTTAACAAAACCCAATACTAAATGAAGTTTATTATAAGATTGTGATTTAATTTGAGGAATTACATAATCCAAACCCTCTTGGTTGTGAGCAACATCTGCTATGGTTAAAGGATTAAGAGCAAGAATTTGCCAACGACCTTGAATACCTGTGTTCGAGATTACCTTCATCAAACCTAAATTAATAATTTTTGGATCTATTTTAAGTCTTAATAATGCAATTGAGGCAGTTTGAATATTTTTCTTTTGATAGCTCCCTTTGAGGTCTGATGAAAACCCAACAAATTTTTGCTGGTCTGCAAAAATAATTTGAGAATTCAGCATTTTTGCTTTTTCCATAAAAACTTCTTTGGTTTTTTCATGGGTTTCTCCAATCACTATTGGTGTTCTAGGTTTTATTATTCCAGCTTTTTCATTGGCAATTTCTGGTAAAGTATTTCCTAAAAATTGGGTATGGTCAAACCCAATATTAGTTATTATGGATAATTCAGGCAGAATAAGATTTGTGCCATCCAAGCGCCCCCCCATACCAACCTCAATGACGGCGTAATCAACTTTTTTATCAAAAAAATAACTAAACGCCAAGCCAACTGTCATTTCAAAAAAGGAAAGACAAGTAAGATCAATGTAATTAAGATTATTTTGAATAAATTTTACGATATAATGCTTTTCAATAAAAGCTCCGTTAATTTTAATTCGCTCTCTGAAATCTCTTAGATGAGGAGAAGTATATAAACCCACTCGATATCCAGCCTCTTGCAAAACTGATGCTATCATATGAGCAGTAGATCCTTTACCATTAGTCCCTGCGATATGAATAGTTTTTATTTTTTTTTCTGGAGAATTTAAATGTGAACTGAATGCCACCATTCTACTTAGGTCTGGACGGTAAGCTTGTTTTCCCTTTTGCTGATACATGGGAAGTTGAGAGAGCATCCATTGTAATGTCTTATCATAACTATTCAACTTATTCCGAGAGTTTAAACTGAATGACTACAAAACCTATTTGTTGGGCTGGAGCATTATTGTCCGGATACCATTTATGAAGCATTGCAGTTGATTTAGCGGGCTTCAACAAACAAGGGTGAGTGTTGGTAGTGCCTTTAACTCCTGGATCAGCAGAGACTACATCTCCATCTCGATTAACTGTTATTCTAACTACAACAATACCTTGTTGATTACATTCTTGAACAACTTTACCATTAGATTCCAACCTTCTGCCATTTAGACCAAATCCTTTCCCCATCCCTCTAGGGCCAGCGATATCAAAATAACTATTTGAATATGGATTGCCACTTGATTTTCCTTTGTCACCAAATTCATTATCATTTCCTTGACTTCGAGATAATGAATTGTCTTCACTTTTAGATTGATTTACTAATTTGGACAAAATATTTTTGGTAGTCTCATTAACCTTCGGTTTAGGGGGACTAAGTTTTTCTGGTGTTATTTTTTTTTTAACCACCTCCTCTTCTGATTTTTTTGATTGGATATTTACATCACTGATTTCTTGGCTAACAAATTTATTCTGAGTAGCAGGCTTTGGAGTAGGGTTTATAGTTTTTTTTATTGGTTCTGATTTGGGCTCAATATTTGAAACCAATTCCTCTTTTGAAATATCTTTTCCCATTCCTTGATCTACATTTCCAAAGTTGACCTCCATACCATAACTTATGGGAGGATCAAAATACTTTAATCCAATTATAAAAAATAATAATATCAGCAGTGTAGTAATCAAAGTGGTAATGATTGCTGATTTTTTCTCATGAGCTGTTTTGAAATATTTCATTGGGAGTCAACTGCTAAAACAACCTTTACACCGTTTTTATTTGCAAAATTCATTATGAAAACAACCTGATCAATAGGAACCTTCTGCTCTGCTCTTAATACAATTGCAGGGGTTTTGACATCTTTTAACCTTTCAATCAATTTACTCTCAATATTTCTTTTGGAGACCTGTTTAGAGTCAATAAAGTATTGATTGCTATTGTTAATAGTTACAGCTATAGTATTTCTGTTTTCAGTTTTACCCTTTGCCTGGGGTAGCTTTACATCAATGGTATCGAGATTTTTAGCTAGAGTAGAAGCAATCATAAAGAAAATAAGCAGAAGAAAAACAATATCTGTCATGGAAGACATACTGAATTCTGGGGTAATTTTATTTCTACCTTTCAAATTCATTTTAAGCAGGTTCGTTGAGCAAATCAAAAAACTCTAGGGAAGTGGCTTCCATTTGATAAACTACCTTATTGGTTTTTACAACTAAATGGTTATAAGTAATGTACCCTAAAATACCAACAATCAATCCAGCAACTGTAGTTGTCATTGCAGTGTAGAGACCACCAGCTAGTAATTGCATGTCGATATTTCCTCCTGCATTGGAAATTTCAAAAATAGAAAGAATCATACCAATAACTGTTCCTAAAAATCCAATCATTGGAGCTGCTCCTGCAATAGTGGCAAGAATACTTACATTTTTTTCTAGTTTATAAACCTCAAGTCTACCTGCATTCTCAATAGTAGTGCTAATATCCTCTAGGGGACGACCAATTCTAGAAAGTCCCTTTGCAACTAATCTCGCAACAGGTTTATTTTCAGTCAAACAGAGGGCTTGAGCGCCATCAATTTTATTGTTTAGAACATAAGTTTTGATTTGAGCCATAAAATTACTACTTAGCTTAGAGGCAGATTTGATAGCAAATAGGCGTTCAAAATAAATATAAATAACACTGATCAATAAAATAAAAAGAAGGCCAATAATAATTTGTCCCCCTAGACCTCCTTCTTGAACTAATTCAATAAGAGAAATTGTTTTTTCGATTTGTAACTGGGCTTCTTGATCTAGTTTCATTTACACTAAATTAATCTTTAAAATAATAACGTTTTATAATTTAAAAAATTTTAATTAAACAGTAAAGTCTCTCATCAGTATAAAAGTTAGAGATCCAGAAATAAAGCCAATAAGTGCAAGCCATGAGATCTTTTTAAGATACCAGAAAAAGTCAATTCTTTCCATACCCATTGCCACAACACCAGCAGCTGAACCAATAATTAGCATACTTCCACCAGTTCCAGCTGAAAAAGCTATAAAATGCCATAATGGATCGTCGATCAACTGTGAGAACATTCCCATGCTGGCTGCAACTAAAGGAACATTGTCAATTATTGCAGAGCCAAAACCTAAAAGTATTACCACTACATCAAGATTTGGTATTTTATTGTTAATTGTCTCAGCAAACTCAAATAGCATTCCTAAGGACTCAAGTGCAGCAACAGCCATTAAAATTCCTAAGAAAAATAATATACTAGGTAATTCAATCTTTGAAAGAGAACTGTGCACAGGACTGTGACTAGAGTATTTTTCGTGATCCTTATCAATTGATGTAATATTTATTTTTGAACTACTGAAAATTTCCGCAAAAGCAGCAACAGTTGCTAAAGATAGCATCATTCCAACATAAGGAGGAAGATGCGTTAATATTTTAAAAATAGGAACAAAAATAATAGCAGACAGCCCAAGATATAGCATCGTAGAGCCATATTTATGTACTTGATTACCTGTATCTTTTTTTCCAATATCAATAGAAAGATTCCCTTTAAAAGCAGGTAAGCGAGTTGCAACTAAAACTGGGACAATCATACAAATAATAGATGGAATAAATAAATTCAAAATTAATTTTCCTGTCGTAACCTTATCCCCAATCCAAAGCATTGTAGTTGTTACATCTCCAATTGGCGACCAAGCTCCTCCAGCATTTGCAGAAATAATAATTAATCCTGCAAACCATATTCTAGTATTACGAACAATGATAACTTTTTGAAGAATTGTTATTAATACAATTGTTGCTGTAAGATTATCAATAATTGCAGAAAGCAAAAAAGCCAGACCTGAAAAAATAAATAGCAAACCTTTTTTGGATTTTGTCTTGATAAAATTTTTAATTGTTGCAAATCCATTAAAATAATCGATAATCTCTACTATCGTCATAGCACCTAAAAGGAATACTAAGATTTCAGCAGTCTTTCCTAAATGATGTAAAAGCAATTCATCAATGTGAGAGGGGATAAGTTGTTTTGATATAATATCCACCTCAAAAACAGGAAGGTGATAGATAGAAACAACAGCCCATAATACTGCCATCATACTTAGTGCAGGAATAAGCTTATCTATTTTTATAGTATGCTCAAGTGTTATGGCTAAATAACCTAAAACAAATAAAGTAGTAAGAACGATTTCCATCTATTGGGAATAATTATTAATATTGAGTATTGATTTCTAAAGTATGAATAATCTCAATCAATAATTGAATTTGGAAAAAATATTTTTCCGCAAGAGTGATCATGTTTTGATCCTGTAACACTTGCAAAACAATTAACTTCACCCCTTATTTTGAGCACAGATAAAAATGCAAAAATTATTGCCTCTTTATTATTAACTATATCTGTATTTGGAATAATTATTTCACAATTAGTCATTTGTCTAATTTTAGAAATTAAAAAACTATTATAGGTTCCACCTCCAGTGACTAAAACCGAAGAAATATTATTGAGATTTTTTGCAATCTGATTGGCAGAGTGAGTCGTATAAGTAAATAATAAATCATTAACTGATTTGTCTAAATACTTTTTCAAAATGATTTGTAAGTTTTGTTTCACCCATTCAATGCCTAATGATTTTGGGGGTTTTAACTTGTAAAAAGGTAAATGCTCTAATTCATGGTATAAATTATCTATTAATTTACCTTTTTTAGCCTCTTTACCTCCATCATCATAATCTAAGTTTAATTGGTTAGCAAGTAGGTTTAAAATTGTATTTAATGCACAAATATCATATGCAATAAGATTGGTCCCTTTTTTAATTGTAATATTTGAAAAACCACCTAGATTTAAACAACCATCATAATCTTTAAATAAATATTTATCTCCAATCGGAACCAAAGGTGCACCTTGTCCACCAAGAAGTACATCTTGAGCCCTAAAATCGCAAATTAATGGCTTTTTGATTTTATTGGCAATTAAAGGTAAATTTCCAATTTGATAAGTAAAACCTTCATCAGGTCTGTGAAAAACTGTATGTCCATGTGAACCAACTCCATCAAGTTTATCAATTTTAAAATCTTCAATGAAAGTCAAAATTTGATCTGCTAGAAAGCTCGAATATTCTATATCTAATTGCACTAAAACCTTGGATGACAAATTTATAGCATTACGAAGTTTATTGACCCAATTGGAATTATAATTGTATGTTTTAGATGCTAAAACTTTAAAATCCCAAGTATGTGCTTTTGTAAACTTAACATAAACTAGGTCTAATCCATCAATAGATGTTCCAGACATAGCTCCTATAAAAAAATAATTCTGAGATTTTACTTTTTTCATAAAATGAAAGCCAAAAATTAACCTAGGTTAAAATTATTATTAAATAAATATTGTTAAATAACAGGAAACATTGATTTATTATCATTATTTGAGGTAATAAATTGTAATTTGATAATTGTAAATGATTGTATTTCGCAAATACTTGGGCTTAAATATTAAAAAACTAATTTTGTAGTTCTCAAAATACCATTTTCTATACATGCTACCAAAAAAACAAGGATTATACTCCCCAGAATACGAACATGACAATTGTGGTGCAGGATTCATTTGTAGTCTTCAGGGAAAAAAAACAAATGATATAATTCATAAAGCTCTTGATATTCTCGACTGCTTGGAACATAGAGGTGCTGTAAGTGCAGATGGAAAAACAGGTGATGGCGCAGGTATTTTGATAGAAATACCACATGAATTTCTAAAGAATCAGTGTAAATTTATTCTACCCGAAGCAAATGAATATGCGGTTGGAATGGTATTTCTTCCTCAAAAAGACAATCAAAGTTCATACTGTAAAGGGGTCTTAGAATCCGAATTAAAAAAACAAGGATTAGACGTTTTAGGCTGGAGAAAAGTTCCAGTTAAACATGGAGTGGTTGGTAAAATAGCTTCCCAAACTGAACCTAAAATAATGCAGATCTTTGTCAGTAAGGGAAATAAATCTATATCTGATCATCAATTTAATAATAAATTATTTTGCGCAAGAAAAATATCTGAACATACAATACTCAATTCAAAACTATCTCAAAGTTCATATTTTTATTTACCAAGTCTCTCTACTAGGACTATTATTTACAAGGGATTATTAATACCTGAAGACATTAAGGGCTATTACACTGATCTCTCTGATCCAAAAGTTGTTACTAAGCTTGCTTTAGTTCACCAAAGATTTTCAACAAATACCTTTCCGACTTGGGATCTCGCTCAGCCATTTAGATATATGTGTCATAATGGAGAAATCAACACTTACAGAGGAAACTTCAGCCGTATGCAAATAAGAGAAGAATTACTTGAAAGTGAATCATTCGGAGCTGAAATTAAAAATATGCTTCCCATTATTCTTCCCGGTAAATCTGACTCATGCTCAATGGACATGGTAGTAGAACTACTTCTTTCTACAGGAAGATCCTTACCTGAGGTTATGATGATGTTGGTTCCAGAAGCCTGGGAAAAACACCCCTCGATGAATGCCAATAAAAAGGATTTCTACAAATTTAATTCTTGTTTGATGGAGCCTTGGGACGGACCTGCTTCTATTCCTTTTACAGATGGCAAATATATTGGGGCTCTTCTTGACAGAAATGGCTTAAGACCGTCAAGGTACTCTGTTACTAAGGATGGATACGTTATTATGTCATCTGAAACAGGGGTTTTGGAAATTGAACCTGAAAATGTTGAAATCCATGGTAGACTTGAGCCAGGGAAAATGTTTCTTGTAAATATGGATGAAGGAAGGATAATTGAAGATGAAGAAATAAAAGACATTGTAACATCTAAAATGCCTTATAAAAAATGGCTTGATAATAACTTATTACCTTTAAAAGAAATTCCTTATAATCCTAATAATGACACAAAAGAAAAAGAGGACTTTGAGACAAGAATGAGAGTTTTCGGTTATACTCAAGAGGATTTAAAAACACTAATAGGCCCAATGAGCATTAATGCGAAAGAGGCAATCGGTTCTATGGGAACTGATACTCCTCTAGCTGTATTATCTGAAAAACCTCAACTTCTTTTTAATTATTTTAAGCAATTATTTGCTCAAGTTACAAATCCCCCACTAGATGGTATAAGAGAAGAAATTGTTACAGATATTAGTATTACACTTGGTAAAGAGTTTAATCTTTTTGAATTATCAGCCAATCATGCTAAAAAACTATTTATTGAGAACCCTATTATTTCTAATGAAGATCTTCATAAGATTCATTCTATTAATAAAAATGGTTTTAAAGCAAGCAAAATATCAATTCTATACGAGGTTCAGTTGGGATTAAATGGAATTGAATCTGCATTAGACAGTATGGTACTGGAAATTGAAAGAAAAATTTCTCAAGGGATTAATTTGATAATTCTTTCAGATAAAGGAGTTTCTGCTTCTTTAGCTCCAATCCCAGTTCTTTTAGCCACCTCTCATGTACAAAACTATTTTAAACGCTTAAAAAAACGATCCAAATTTGGAATCATTATTGAGTCTGCTGAGCCAAGAGAACCGCATCATTTTGCTTTACTTTTTGGTTACGGGGCAAGCGCTATAAACCCATACATGGTCAATGAAATAATTTCACACCAAATTAAAAATAAAGTTATTCAGAATATTTCCGTTCAAAATGCGATTGACAACTTCAATAAAGCAATTGCAAAAGGAATAGTTAAGATAATGAACAAGATTGGCATTTCAACTTTAAATTCTTACCGGGGTGCACAAATTTTTGAAGCTCTCGGTTTAAGCGAAAAATTTATTGACACTTTTTTTACAAATACACCTACAAGAATTCAGGGAATCGGCCTGTATGAAATAGAAAAAGAAATTAATAGTAGACACTCTAAAGCTTATATCCACGAATCAAATATTGGCCTCCCCCTAGAAATTGGCGGTGATTACAGGTGGAGAAGAGATGGTGAAGCTCATGTAGTAAATCCATCAACAATAGCCTCACTCCAGCAGGCAGTGAAAAACAAAAATTTTGATAAATATGAAACCTTCGCTAAACTAGTTAATGACCAAAATGAGAAGCTCATGACTTTAAGAGGTCTTTTTGAATTTTCTAGTTATGATCCAATTCCAATTGATCAAGTAGAGCCCTGGACAGATATAGTGAAACGATTTAAAACCGGAGCTATGTCTCTTGGATCAATTAGTCAAGAAGCCCATGAAAATCTTGCAATTGCCATGAATAAAATTGGAGGGAAGAGTAACTCAGGAGAAGGTGGAGAAGATGTAAAAAGATTTTTGCCAGATAAAAATGGTGATTGGAAGAACTCTGCAATTAAACAAGTTGCATCTGGAAGGTTTGGTGTCTCAAGCTACTACTTGAGCTCTGCAAGAGAAATACAAATTAAAATGGCTCAAGGAGCTAAGCCAGGAGAGGGAGGTCAATTACCTGGCCCAAAGGTTAACCCATATATTGCCTCTGTAAGAAACTCAACACCCTTTGTTGGACTTATATCTCCCCCTCCACACCACGACATATACTCCATAGAAGACTTGTCTCAACTGATTTATGATTTAAAAAATGCAAACCGTGATGCTAGAATAAACGTTAAGCTTGTTTCTGAGGTTGGAGTTGGTACAATTGCTGCTGGAGTTGCAAAAGCAAAAGCTGATGTTATTCTTATTTCCGGTTATGATGGGGGAACTGGAGCTTCGCCTTTAACTTCACTAAAGCATGCTGGTTTACCATGGGAATTAGGAATTGCCGAAGCACAACAAACTCTTGTTTTAAATGGGTTAAGAAGTAGAGTTGTTTTGGAATGTGATGGAGCGCTGAAAACTGGAAGAGATGTTGCAATTGCATGTCTTTTAGGGGCTGAGGAATTCGGATTTTCAACTGCACCACTAATTGCCAGTGGTTGTATTATGATGAGAGCTTGCCATTTAAATACCTGTCCTGTTGGGATTGCAACCCAAGATCCAGAGCTTAGAAAAAACTTCAAAGGTAAGCCAGAACATGTAATTAATTACATGTACTTTGTAGCTGAAGAGTTGAGAAAAATAATGGCTAATTTAGGGTTCAGAAAAATCGACGAAATGATAGGCCAATCTCAGAAACTTAACATGAATAAAGCCATAGATCATTTTAAAGTACAAGGCCTTGATCTTTCTTCAATACTTCACAAACCAAGGATTTCAAGCGGAGTAATTGAGAGAAACACTGAATCCCAAAACCACAATTTAGATAGGGTTATAGATTTTAAAATTTTGGAGGATGGGAATGATGCTATTTTAAATAAAACACCTCAAGTCCTTTCATATAAAATTAAGAATACTGATAGAACAGTCGGTACCATAATTAGTAACGAAATATCAAAAATTCACGGTGCTAAAGGATTACCTAGTGGTACTCTAAGCTTAAATTTTGAAGGTACTGCTGGGCAAAGTTTTGGATGTTTTGCTGCTAATGGTATTAAAATGACCATAACTGGCACTACAAATGACTACTTCGGAAAGGGGCTCTCTGGAGCTACAATTATTGCTAAAGTACCTGAAAAAGCTACTTTTATCTCCCACGAAAATATAATTACTGGTAATGTCGCTCTCTATGGCGCAACTAGTGGGGAGGCTTATATTAATGGAATTGCTGGTGAGAGGTTTTGCGTTAGAAATTCTGGTGCAAAGGCTGTCGTTGAAGGCATTGGAGATCACGGATGTGAATATATGACTGGAGGTATTGCTGTAATCTTAGGCAAAATTGGCAGAAATTTCGCCGCTGGTATGAGTGGTGGAATTGCTTATATTTATAATGAAAAAGGTATTTTTGATGAGAAAAAATTTAATCTTGAAATGGTTGAACTCGAGAATCTGCAAGTCGATGATGAAAAAAATATTCTCAGTCTAATTAAAAGTCATTATGATTATACTAATAGTCAGCTTGCAAAAAAAATCATTGATAATTGGTCAAACTCATCAACTAAATTTATAAAAGTAATGCCAACTGATTACAAAAAAGCCCTTGAATTAATGTCTGAAAGTAAAACAGAAAAATCATTTTAGATATGGGAAAGATTAAAGGTTTTATGGAGTTTGAAAGAATGAATGAGACTGTTGTTAAGCCTAAAGATAGGATCAAAAATTATAACGAATTTACAGTAAGCCCTAAAACAGACAAACTGAGAGATCAAGGTGCTAGATGTATGGATTGTGGAGTTCCTTTTTGTCATAGTGGTTGTCCTTTAGGAAATCTGATTCCAGATTTTAATGACGCAGTGTATCAAAATGATTGGAAAAGTGCGCTCTCTATTCTACATAGTACAAATAATTTTCCTGAATTTACAGGTAGACTATGTCCAGCTCCTTGTGAGGAGGCTTGTGTTTTAGGAATTGTTAATCCCCCTGTATCAATTGAGTTAATAGAGAAATATATAGTTGAACGAGGTTTCTCAGAAGGATGGATAAAGCCACAGCCTCCAGAATCTAGAACTGGAAAAACTATTGCTGTAATTGGTTCTGGACCTGCAGGATTAGCAGCTGCTCAGCAGTTGAACAGGGCTGGACATACTGTCACGGTTTTTGAAAGGGACAATAAAATTGGCGGCCTTTTAAGGTACGGAATACCTGATTTTAAAATGGAGAAAAATATCATTGACAGACGTCTAAAAGTCATGCAAGCTGAGGGAATCAATTTTAAAATTAATATTGAAGTTGGTAAGACCATTTCGGCAGAAGATATTGAAAATGAATATGATGCAATCGTCATTTGTACAGGTGCTTCTATTAAAAGAGAGCTCCCCATACCTGGTTCTGAGCTTAAGGGTGTTGAGCAAGCAATGGATTTCTTACCCCACAACAATAAAGCTGTTGACGGACAGCACGAACGAAATACAAGATTCTTAGCTAAGAATAAAAATGTGATTGTAATTGGTGGTGGTGATACAGGTTCAGACTGTATTGGAACTTCTAATAGACAAGGGGCGAAAACTGTTACTAATTTTGAAATCATGCCTAAACCTTCAGATGAAAGAACTGAAGAAAATCCATGGCCATACTGGCCATTTAAACTTAAAACCAGCTCCTCTCACGAGGAAGGAAGTCACAGAGAGTGGAGCATTTTAACTAAAGAATTCGTTGGGGACGAAAATGGAAATCTCAAGGGCTTAAAAACGGTTGAAGTGGAATGGGAAAAAATCCCTGGAGAACGTCCTAAATTAAAAGAATTGATAGGATCTGAAAAAGAATGGCCATGCGAACTAGCATTATTAGCATTAGGATTTACCGGTCCTGAAAAATCCTTACCTGAACAATTTGGCTTAATTTTTGATTCGAGGGGTAATGTTAAAGGTGAAAAACTTTACCAAACTAATAAGCCTAATATTTTTGCTGCTGGAGATGCAAGAAGAGGACAATCACTAATAGTCTGGGCTATATCAGAGGGACGAGAAGCAGCCCACCAGGTTGATACTTATTTAATGGGAAGTTCGAAATTGCCTCAAAAGAATAAGACTGGAGATCTTATAGCCACATAAATTTATTGGAAAAAATTCCAAACAATTCCAAACCTAAGTATTGAATCCCTATAAGGGGTGAAAGGAGCTGAATAATAATTATATCCTGTTCTATCATCATTGACATGTTCAAATTTTAAAAATAATCTCGTCTGTTGTATTTTAGCATTTATAAAAAAATCAATTCTTGGAAAATCGCCTATCTCCGTATGATTTTGTGAGACAAACTCTCCAATCACAGGACTGTAGCGGTCTCCAAAATACTTTGTGAAATATTGGGCAGTAAAACCTGTTTGCAAAAAAAGTGCTTTCCGAAAAAGTTCACTTGAGAAAAACAATGAACTTCTAACATTCCACTCTGGAACATTTAGTGGCATAAAGTCACCAGCCTCATTATTCTGAGTAACATGTTGGTATTGAACTGCATTAGCAAGAGAAAATTTACCCAAATTAAGTTGATTATTCCATCTTAATTTTAAGTAGTTAATCTGATTTTTAGATTGCTCTGGTGTAATCAATAATTCTTCTTCAATCTTATTGGTTGATTCCAAAAAAGAAATCATTCTTTTAAAAGGTAATAAATTCCTGAAATAGGTATAATTATTTATAAGTTCATAACTACCTTGAAGGGTACCCCATATTTGGTGACTAAGAGCAAATTCTAAAGTGTTAATTTGCTGGTTTTTAAAATTTGGATTATACCAGTCATATTCAATAAAATTACTTCGATGTAAGAAAAAATTAAAATTTGGCGTCTGATTACGAAAACTTACTTTGGTCTCAACAAAAAGATCGTTTTTAAATCGTTTACTTAATGCTCCAGACAAGAATTGGGTGGCATAAAGCTTTTTAACTGAAATATAGCCTTCCACCTTAAAATCTAGTTTTAAAAAAGTTTTTTTCCAATAAGTATCTAACGCAAACTGATTGGCTTTAATAGAAAGAGGATAAGGTCCACGATCAACTGGCTCATCCTTAGCATCATCGGAAGGGAAAATAATAAAATAGTTCCAATTAAAAATTCGCATTCCAGCTTTTATTTGTCCTAATTTTTTTTGATTAAAAATTACATATAATTCATTTTCCAATGCATCCAAACGATTACTCACATTATATCTTGAGGTGCCTGATACAGTTCCAAAAAAACCTTTCAAGTCTAACTCGGAATTATCATAATTAAATTGCTTTATTTCATAATTGATTTTATGACCAACAGTCAATCTTTTTGGCCTTTGATAATTATACATTTTGTTATTACCTCCTATTAATACATCATATTGTTGATCTAGAAAATATCTGCGACCAACTAAGGTATTTTCTACTTCAACATTATTATTTAATCTAGATCGGTCCAAAAAGCCGTCGTATTCAAGTTCATCCACCGCTTTTTCAAAAAAGTAAACATTTAAAGAATCTAGACCGCCGTTTGCCTGATTCTCAAGCCTTTGAGCAACAAAATGAGCACGCTGACGGTAGCGATAGTTTTTTGAGGTGTAATTTGTAGTAAAACGTAGGTTAGTTCCTCCCCCTAGTGTATTTATATATTTTCCTAAAGATCTGTATCCCTTGTGGGCAACTGATAAATTAAACCTAGGAGAGGTATTAACTGTAATCAGAGCGTCAACCATTTGACCCTGCTCAAAAACAGATTTAAAAAAGAGCTCTGTCATCGGACTAGGTACTTCAAAATAAGGGGTTTCCTCCTCTTGCATGTAGGCAAAATGTTTTGCCCTAGCTCCGATTTGAGGGGTTTTCTTCTCCATTTGAAAATCATAACCAAGTCTATTGTAGGCTTCTCCGGTATTTGGAAAAGTCAATAATTCAAAGTAATCCTTCCTTAAATAATTAAAACGATAATCCTTATTAATATTCAAGGTAGTATCCAAATGAGTTTCTGTACCATCTGAATAGAAGATCTTATAATCCTCAACAGTTATTTCATTCATTTCTTTTATCGGTTTTTGGACCACTTTTCTTAGTTCAACAAGACGTAACTTAAATTTTGTTCTTTCTATTGAGAAAGAATCAAGTAACTGGGTAAATAAACTTATGGAAAGTAACCTACTATCATGATCTAAACTCACTCGATCCATTATCTTAAATCTACTTGGTAAAGAATCTAAATCTGCCTCCTGAGGTATATTAATAAGCGGTTTTTTTAAAATCCCAAGTTTGGGAAGTGAAAAATTCAAAAAACGAATGGAATCCTTTTGGCTAATTGGTTGAATTACTTCTCCAGCAATACTATCATTTAAAACAGTTAAACTATCGACTACCTGAACTGGGACAGAAAAACCCATAACTTCAAGCGTATTTTTCGGTTTAGCCTCGGCCTCCTTTTTATCATCAATCTCTTGAGCAAAAGTAAGCGGGGTAAACAGCAGAAAAAAAACTGCTAACTGTCGCCTCATTAAAATAAATTTGATACGAAGTTAAAATAAATGTGCTTAAATTGTCTTGATTAATGTAAACGAATATCTGACATTGATAGCAGCACAGTTTTCATTAAAGTTTGAGGCAGGAACAGATGAAGCCGGAAGAGGATGTTTAGCAGGTCCAGTAACTGCTGCTGCAGTCATATTACCTTCTTCTTTCGATTTGCCTTTTTTAAATGACTCTAAACAATTAAACAAAAAACAACGTTATAAACTTCGACCCTTAATTGAATCTCAAGCGCTTGATTTTGCTTATGCTCATATCTCCCCTAAAGAAATAGATCAAATCAATATTCTAAATGCAAGTATCAAAGCTATGCATTTGGCTTTGATGCAACTTAAGAAGCAACCTGAATTTATCGCTGTGGACGGAAATCGTTTTCATTCCTTTGAGAACGTCCCTCATCATTGTATAATTAAAGGAGATACAAAATACCTTAATATTGCAGCAGCTTCAGTCTTAGCAAAAACATATCGAGATGATTATATGGACAAAATTCACGAAGAATACCCAGATTATCTATGGCAAAAAAATAAAGGTTATCCCACCAAAGCGCATAGAGCGGCTATAAAACTGAAAGGACCATCACCGTATCATCGAAAATCTTTTCAATTACTCTCAAAACAATTAGAAATTGACTTCAAGTCTAAATGATATCATTGTTGAAAAGTTAGTGGAATATATTTTTTAATCTAACCTCATGCGCAAGATGGGTTTTAATAATTTTGATTTGTATGTATAAAATTATAATTCTTTTGATATTATTGATAATTTCCGGATGCAGTATCCCGAAATCAAAAGATATTGAATTATTGGAAGCTGTCCCTCAAAATACTTCTCTTGTAATTCAAGTTAACGATACCATCGATTTAGATAGCTCACCATTACTTTTAAAAATTTTTGATCTCAATCCAGACATAAAAAAAACCATAAAAAATATAACACCACAAAAGCCCTCACTTCCATTTGTGTATTGTATTACACCCATCGGAAAAAATGAAAATGCCATAGGTTTTATTGCTAAGTCAAATACAGTAGACACCTTGATTACCTATGAAACTGAAATAAAATACAGTGATCAAATAATTGGTACCATCAATGAAAGAGGTCAAAGATTTTATATGGCTCAATTTGGTAAACTAAAAATGATTTCTGAATCGCAATTAATAATTGAAAATGGCATACGAAATTATAAAAGAAAAAATCGAGGAATAATGAGTCCTGAATTTTTTCAATTAGCTAAAACTATGGACCAAAATCTGGCAATTAACTTTTTTATTCACCCATCATCCAAATCTCTATTTAACACTTTATTTCCCTCCACTCCTCTTTTTCCAAAAACTGGAAATCAATGGTTGGCTTTAGACTTAGAGGTTGAAAATGATTTTTTTACACTTGATGGCATCGCTTTTATAAATGATTCAATTCCAGATGCCCTGACATTAATTAAGTCCCTTAAACCAGGGCAAGCAAGTCTACATAATTTCATTCCAAAGAATTTCACCTCATACTTAAGTCTTTTAGTTGGAAATTTAAGTCAGCTGGAAGATAATTTTAAAAATTATTCCAGTAAGGTAAATATTCCTCTTAATAAAATAGATTTCTCCTCCCTCAATTCAGTGAGCGAAATTGGATGGGTAAGTCATGGAGTAGAAAAATCTATAATTTTCCACCTAAATTCTTTTGAAGACATTCCCTATTTTACCTCTGGAGAACAAGAACCAAAGAACTTTCGAGGGGCAAGTTATCAGAAAATTAAGCTACCTAAAGAATTAATCAGTATGTTCTCAAGTTTTGGCCAAAAGATCAGTCCAGCGTGGTCCTGTCAATATGATGACTACTTGATTTTAAGCGAAACAGAAAGTGGATTAAAAAATCTATTAAGTAACTATCTCGATCAGAATACCTTAGGGAAAAACCCAAATTTTAAAACTCTTCAAGACAGATTGGCTAACGAAAGTTCCTTTATCTGGGTTGGCCAATCAAAGAACCTTATAAATTATTGGGAAAAAAATGGGAAATATCCCAAAAATCTTGCAATACTCCCGGTATCAGAATATCCTCTGTTAGTATTCCAAGGGGTTGTAGAAGAAGGTTTTACTCACCTTCACCTTAGTGTACAGAAAGATCAACCATTTCAAAATAAAGGAAGTGTAAATAACATATTATCAATTGACCTTCCTAAACCTACCGTCATATCTCCACAATGGCTAAAAAATCACCGAAATAATGGAATGGATATTGCTGTTCAGGACCAGGAAAATATTTTATATTTATTTTCTGGCACTGGAAAATTATTTTGGAAAAAACAATTGGATGGTAAGATTATTGGACCAATCCAACAAGTGGACTTATATAAAAACAAACGTTTACAAATGGCTTTTAGAACCCAGGATAGGTTGATGGTTTTAGATCGAAACGGAAATATTGTTAAGCCATTTAATATCAAATTGCCCAAAAATGAAAACCCCCTCCCGCTTTCCATATTTGATTATGACAAAAACCGAAACTACCGATTTATAATTGCCCAAGATAAATCGCTCTTAATGTATGATGGAAAAGGTAAAAGTGTAAATGGATTTAAGCTTAAAAAAGTTGAATCGCAAATTCTTTCCTCACCGAAACACCTGCGATTCCAAGGCAAGGATTATATAGTAATCCCATTAATGAATAATCAATTAAAAATTGTTTCCCGTACTGGCTTAGATAGAATAAAGGTTAAAGGCAATGTTAATTTTAGTGAAAATGAGATTTTCGCCTATATGAATACCTTTACCACAACGGATCGAGAAGGGAAATTGATCCAAGTTGATACTAGGGGAAACCAGGTATACTCCTCTCTGGGGCTAAGTCCAAATCATAAAATTGATGCTACTACTAAATCACTTGTTACTTTATCAGACAATAATCTCAATATTAAAGGAGTCCCCGTCACCCTTCCTTTTGGAGATTACACTTCACCAAAAATCTTTTACCTTAACAATACACTTTACATTAGTACCACAGACAAAGAAGCGCAAAAAGTTTACCTTTTCTACAGCAATGGGAATGCGGTGGAGGGCTTCCCAGTTTATGGGAATGGAAAAATAGACTTATCCAACAGCGACAAGGACAAGGCGCTAGAATTGCTTGTGACAGCTGAGGATAATAGTCTTTTGGTTTATGAAATTAATTAATGATTTCTACTTCAAAAATCTCAGAAAAATATTTAAGTAAAGAATCTTTAACAACTTCAGGGTCGACTTGCTTATTGAGCTCTTTAGAAAGGGATGTGACCTTTTTCCCTTTAATCCCACATGGGACAATATAATCAAAATAAGAAAGATCAGTGTTAATGTTTAAAGCAAATCCGTGCATAGTAACCCATCGGCTAGCACGAACACCCATGGCACATATTTTTCGAGCAAAAGGGGTGTTGAAGTCTAACCAAACACCTGTTTCTCTATAACCACGTGTACTTTTTAATCCGAAATCTAAGAGCGTTTTGATTATAATCTCCTCTAAATATCGAAGGTATTTATGAATATCCGTAAAGAAATTCTCTAAATCTAGTATAGGGTAACCTACCAGTTGACCAGGGCCGTGAAATGTAATGTCTCCACCACGATTAGTTCTAAAAAATTTAATCCCTTTTTGTTTTAAGGCTTCCTCCTTTAATAATAGGTGTTCTATTTTTCCACTTTTCCCAAGGGTAAAAACTGGAGGATGCTCAACCAGCAATAAATGATTTTCAGTGAGAATAGGTGATTCCAACTGTCGATTTTGTCTTTTAGTAGCAATAGTTTTAGAAAAATATTCTTCTTGAATATCCCAAGCCTCACTGTATGAAAGAAATCCCAGTTCAGTAATCTTTACTTTTTTATTTTTAATCATTCCATCGATCAGGATTATTCAAAATTACCAGTGCAGCAATAATTCCTGGTACCCAGCCACATAGAGTTAATAAAAAAACAATAATAATTGAGCCACATCCTTGGTCTATAACAGCCAATGGAGGGAAAGAAATAGATAAAAGTACTCGCCAAAAACTCAATAGGCCATTGTTTTGTGCAAAGATAAGAAAATTGATTCCTGATTGTTCTAGAGTGATTATCTTTACGTAAATATTAATATTTCAATGACAAAATTTTCAGAGCAAGAATTGATAAGAAGAGAGAAGCTTAAGGCTCTGAGGAGCTTGGGGATTGACCCCTATCCAGCTGCACTTTTTCCTATAGATGCCGATTCAAAATCAATAAGAGAAAATTTTTGTGAAGGGAAAAAAGTAATTATCGCAGGGCGATTAATGTCCAGGCGTATTCAGGGAAAAGCAAGTTTTGCAGAATTACAAGACAGCAAAGGAAGGATTCAACTCTATTTTAATCGCGATGAAATTTGTTATGGAGAGGATAAAACAATATACAATGAAGTATATAAGAAACTACTAGATATTGGTGATATAATTGGATTGAATGGTTCGCTTTTTACTACTAAAGTTGGGGAAAAAACAGTTATGGTAAAATCCTTTCAAATCCTCAATAAAACGTTACGTCCACTACCACTGCCTAAAACTGATGCTACTGGACGGGTTTATGATGAGTTCAATGATCCAGAATTACGATACCGCCAGCGATATGTGGATTTGATTGTAAACCCAAAAGTCAAAGAAACATTTGTCAAACGCACTAAAATTACCAATAGCATCCGTAGTTTTTTTAATGAAAAAGGCTATCTAGAAGTTGAGACTCCTATACTACAACCTATACCAGGTGGGGCAGCTGCACGACCTTTTTTGACCCATCACAATGCTATGAACATCCCACTTTATTTGAGAATTGCAAATGAATTATACCTTAAACGTCTAATTGTGGGTGGTTTTGATGGGGTTTATGAATTTGCGAAAGACTTTCGCAATGAGGGTATGGACCGCAATCACAACCCTGAATTCACTGTCATGGAACTTTACGTAGCTTACAAGGATTACTTGTGGATGATGGAGATGACCGAAAGCCTATTAGAAAAAGTTGCTTATGAAACTAATGGAAATACAGCTGTCGCAGTTGGGGAGAATACAATAGATTTTAAAGCTCCTTACACGCGTGTTCCAATTCTTGAAGCCATCAAAATCCATACTGGGTTTGATGTCAAAGAAATGGATGAAAAACAACTTATAGTTACTGCAAAAAACTTAGGAGTTGAAGTGGATGATTCTATGGGAGAAGGCAAGTTAATTGATCAAATTTTTGGTGAAAAATGTGAACACCATTACATTCAACCCACTTTTATCACTGACTATCCAAAGTCCATGAGCCCCTTAACAAAAGAACACCGAAGTAATCCAAAACTAACAGAACGTTTCGAGTTGATCATCAATGGAAAGGAAGTCGCCAATGCTTATTCAGAACTAAATGATCCTATTGACCAAAAGGAACGTTTTGAGGCCCAATTAACTCTCAGTGAAAAAGGTGATGAGGAGGCTATGTTTATAGATCAGGATTTTCTTCGTGCACTTGAATACGGAATGCCTCCAACCTCTGGGATTGGTATTGGCATTGATCGGCTAACGATGCTTTTAACAAATAATAGCTCTATTCAAGAAGTACTTTTCTTCCCACAAATGAAGCCGGATAAAAAGGCAACTAGCTTAACTGAGCAGGAAAAATTGATTTTTGGTCTGCTAAAAAAACAAAGCCCAATTGAACTTTCATCACTAAAAGAACAGGCAGGTCTAAGCAATAAAAAATGGGATAAGGCCCTTAAATTGTTGACTCAAAATAAGCTGGCTAAGATAACCAAAGATGCTGAAGTGCTTTGGGTTGAGATGATAGAATAGACAGCTAATATATCTCAATTTTTGTAACTTATTTATAAAATAAGTAACTACATAATTATTTTCATATTGGTAAATAAAATCCGTGATTTTAAAGCTAAAAATATCTACATTTCGGTTTGCCTTATTTGTGAGAAAAATATAACTATTACCAAAATACTTTTTTAAAAGTATCGTGAAACCATTAATGATTGAATCTTGGTTTAGTCCTTTTATTTATTTTTTAACCAATCCTCAAAGGCTGAAAGGGTGAAATCGATGTCCTTTTCTGACAAAGCATCATTTAAAAAATAGCTTTCAAAAGCACTAGGAGGAAGATATACTCCTCGGTTCAACATACCGTGAAAATAAGCCTTAAAATCTTCGTTATTTCCCAAAGCAGCAGTTCTAAAATCCACTACAGGTTGATCTGTAAAATGAAGTGACATCATTGAACCGTAACGATTGATTTGAAAGGGAATACTTTTTTTATCCAATAGGCTAGAAATACCAGAAGTTATTGATTTAGTTTTTCCTTCAAGACTTTCAAAAACCTCAGTATTTTGATTTAAATATGAAAGCATGGTATATCCAGCTGCCATGGCTAGTGGATTTCCACTGAGAGTTCCAGCTTGATAAACTGGTCCTTCGGGAGCAAGATAATCCATGATTTCATCCCTTGAGGCGTAAGCCCCAACGGGTAGGCCGCCCCCTAAGACTTTACCATAAGTAATAATATCTGCGTTTACACCTAAGCTTTCTTGTGCGCCTCCTTTAGCCAAACGAAAACCGGTCATAACTTCGTCAAAAATCAACAAAGTTTGGTAATCGTCACATAATTTTCTCAATCCTTCCATAAAACCAGTTTGGGGTGGAATACAGCCCATATTTCCTGCGACAGGTTCAACGATGACAGCTGCAATTTGATCAGGATATTGTTTAAAATGATTCTTAACACTCTCCAAATCATTATACTGCGCTAAAAGCGTATCCCTTGCGGTGCCTTGAGTAACCCCGGGGCTATTAGGTATGCCAAATGTCATTGCTCCACTTCCTGCTTGAATCAAAAAGGCATCGGAATGCCCATGATAACAACCCACAAACTTGATGATCTTTTCCCTAACGGTATACCCTCGGGCTAATCTAATAGCACTCATACAGGCTTCTGTCCCTGAGTTTACCATTCTGATTTTATCGATATTAGGAACCATTTGCACTGCCAACTCTGCGATTTGAGTTTCCAACTCGGTTGGCATGCCAAAGGAAGTTCCTCTTTCTGCACGTTTTTTTACAGCCTCTATAACGGGTTCAAAAGCATGTCCTAAAATCATTGGACCCCAACTTGAAATGTAGTCGATCAAAATATTTCCATCCACGTCATATAAATAAGCACCTTTTGCTTTTTCTATATAAACCGGAGCACCACCTACGGCTTTAAAAGCCCTAACTGGAGAATTGACTCCTCCCGGTATGACTGCTTGGGCAGATCGAAATAGAGAACTGCTTCTTTGATATTGCATATTATCAGTGTATAGGAATTATCAAATTTTGCCCTAAAAAAATGGTATTATTATCAAGTTGATTTTCTTGAACCAATGACTTAATATCAACTTTATATTTTTTAGAAATTGAATAGAGTGTATCTCCTTTTTGAACAAGATGTACCTTTTTTTTTGAGGGCTGCTTGACAACCTCGAGATGATTATTTCTTCTTTTCATTTTTTTCTTAATATCAAAGCGATCCAAACTGTAGCGTTCAATTAGATTTATTAATTTATTAGAATATTTGGGGTCAGTAGCATAACCAGCTTTTTTAAGGCCTTTTGCCCAGCCCTTGTAATCATCGATTTTGAGATCAAACAGTAGGTTATAACGAGATCTACTAGTCAAAAACAAAGAGTGATCTCGATAGGAGGTTCTTGGGTCTTTATAAACCCTGAAACACTCTCCTTTTTCGTCATCATCATGATAAATACGTTTTCCTTCCCATTCACTGTGGCATTTAATACCAAAGTGATTATTTGCTTCTACAGCTAGGCGACTATAGCCCATTCCAGACTCTAATATTCCCTGAGCAAGACTAATACTAGCTGGGATATCGTACATTTTCATTTCCTCAATAGCTACAGTGGAAAAAGCGGCTACATAATTATTGACTCTTTCAACTACACTTAGTTTTTCTTTTGACTTATGAATATTAAGGTCTAACTTGGATTGCTTGACCTCAGATTTTTTTAATGTCTTTTCTGGTATTTTTGTATGACGAATACTAACTTTCTTAGCTCCACCACAACTAATAATTAACAAAATCACTAATAATGTAAAAAAATGATTTAAACTTCTATTATTGGCCATTCTTTTTTACTTAGTATTTGATTCATACCGGCTATTCCCTGTAAACCCCCAGTGTGAATGACTAATATACGATTCCCCCAATTCCATTGCTTTTGTTTAATTAAATCAAAAATACCAAAAAGTAGCTTTCCAGTATAAATAGGATCAAGAGGAGTTTTAAATTTTTTATTAAAATGATTAATGAACTCGATCAGTGGCAAAGTGAGTTTGGCATACCCACCAAAGACATAATTATGGTTAATCTCCCAATTTTTTTTTTCTGTAAACCGCTCAATATGACGCTCTAATCCGCTATGGCGAAGGGCGGCAAAGCCCAATACCTTTTGATTTAATTGAGCAGTTTGGATTAAACCCAACAGGGTGCCTCCTGTTCCAACGCTGCAACAGATTACATCAAAATCTTTATCTGCTGTTGTGAGAATTTCACTACAACCACGAACAGCAATTGAATTAGTACCGCCCTCTGGAATTAAATAAAATTCACCAAATTTCTGTCTTAAAATCTTACGAAAATGAGTGTTGTCTTTTTCGCGATAAGTGCTTCGACTGACTGGAAATAAAGTCATGCCTTGATCTTGACAAAATTGTAGTGTGGGATTTTGATATTTTTCATCACCCCTAACTATTCCTATAGTTTTGAACCCCATAATCATTCCAGCAGCAGCAGTTGCAGCTAAGTGATTGGAAAATGGTCCTCCAAAAGTTAAAAGAGTGTTATAACCTTCTCTAGTCGCCTGTTCTAAATTGTATTTAAGTTTCCTGAACTTGTTACCAGAAACAGTGGTATGCAATAAGTCTTCTCTTTTGATAGTGATTTGAACGCCATCAATTTTAGGTAATTTTTGATTTTCGACTTTTAGGTTTTGAAATAAATGCATTTTAGAAAACAAATACAAGATAAAATTAAATGATAAACTTTAAATATAATTACCTTTAGTATAAAACATGGGATCAGACCTATCTTTAGAAAAAGAAGATTTTATCTTTCCTCACTGAGTTACTAGGTGTTTAGTGAAAAATGTCATCTTAAAAGAGGGATTTGTTGTAAAACCAATTGTAAGCATTTTCCATTTGGATTCGATCCCAAAATAGATAAATAATTTTGGTACAGTTTTTGAATAATTATAAGTTTATAATGAAAAGTATATATATATTATTTTTTTGGATTTTATTTAGCTGTAGTTCCGTAAGGGTTTTTACTGACCACGACTCAGGAGTTGATTTTTCAAAATATAAAACTTATGCTTATTTCAAACCTGGAATTGATAAAGTAGAGATTTCAGATTTAGATAAGCGAAGGATTTTAAAAGCAATTGACTTTCAGCTATTGGGTAAGTCAATGATGAAGTCTGAAATTCCAGATCTTTTGATCAGTATAAATACAACCGCTAAGGAAAAAATTTATATAAACAATATGAATTATGGCTTTTGGGGCTGGAATCCTTGGTTCTGGGGTCCTAACTTTAATTCTATAAGCTCAAAAACCGAGGGAACACTTTACATTGATTTAATTGATGCCAAAACCAAACAATTGGTTTGGCAAGGAAAGGGTAAGGGAGGAATAAGTGAATACATGAAAAATAGGGATGAACAAATTGGGTCTTTTGTAGCCGAAATATTGCAAAATTACCCGCCAGAGGTTGAGATGTGATGCTAGATGAAATCTTTAGAGGCAGATAGTGCTTTGGGAATACCGTCGAGTTTTTTTCCCCCTGCAGTAGCGAAAAAGGGTTGACCTCCTCCACTACCTTGAATAAATTGACCTAATTCTCTTACTACCTTTACCGCGTCTAAACCTTTTTTAATTAACAGTTGTTTGGATATATAGCAGCTTAGAGTAGCTTTTTCATTCGACTCCGAGCCCAATACCATGAATAAATTTTCATATTCTTTACCTAATTCAAAGCAAAGATCTTTTATTGACTTAGGGTCAAGATCAACTAGTTTTGATAAAAAAGCAACTTCTTGAATTTCTTCAATTTCTAGTTTAATCTCTGTAGTTAAAATTTTAGTTTTTAATCTTTTGAGCTCGTTGATCTCTTTTTTTAAAAGAATATTTTCAGTTTGAATATTCTCAACTGCTTTAGGAAGATTTTGCGGATCTTTTAGAAGAAAATTTACTTTTTCTAATACTTGATTTCTATCTTCAAAATATGCTAACGCATCTTCACCAGTAATAGCCTCTATTCTTCTTACTCCTGCTGCAATTGCAGTTTCAGAAGAAATCTTGAAATACCAAATATCTGCGGTATTCTTTACATGAGTTCCTCCACATAGCTCTATTGAATGACCAAAACGAATGGTTCTAACAGTGTCGCCATATTTTTCTCCAAACAAGGCAATTGCACCAGAGGATATTGCCTTTTCATAGGGAACACTTCGACTTTCTTCAAGTGGAAGCTTTTCTTTTATTCTAGCATTAACAAATTGTTCCACAGCGGAAATTTCCTCAGGCAACAGTTTTGCAAAGTGAGAAAAGTCAAATCTAAACATCCCCGAATGAACCATAGAGCCTTTTTGCTCAACATGATCTCCTAAAACAGAACGAAGAGCCTGATGCATTAAATGGGTTGCACTGTGGTTACAAGCAATTTTATGTCTTTGTTTCTCATCCACCTCAGCATTTAATTTTTGATTTAAGTCAAGGGGAAGAGTAGAAGAATAATGAACAATAAGGTTGTTTTCCTTTTTAGTGTCTATGATGTAATGAATATCTCCATTAGATGCTTCCAAATAGCCTTTATCTCCAACCTGCCCTCCACTTTCAGGATAAAAAGGTGTCATATTAAATACTAATTGAAAAAACTCACCCTCCTTTTTGTTAACCACTTTACGGTATTTAACGATTTTAATTGGGGTAGACAGCAAATCATATCCAACAAACTCTTCTTCATCATCATCAGCAATTATTTGCCAGTCATCAATTACAGCGATAGAGGCCGCTCTGGATCGCTCTTTTTGTTTTGTCATCTCTTTATCAAATTCCCTCTGGTCGATTTCAAATCCTCTTTCTCTAGCAATCAATGCAGTGAGGTCTAGCGGAAATCCAAATGTGTCGTATAGCTCAAAAGCCTTGATGCCACTTATGATTTTACTTTCAGAAGAAGATAATATTGTATTCAATAAGGTCAACCCTTGATCTAGGGTTTTTAAGAACGATGCTTCCTCCTCACGAATGACATTTGTAGATATACTTTTTTGTTTTTCTAGTTCAGGGAAAACAGTATTTAGCTGTTTATTTAGGGTTTCAACGAGATGAAAAATAAAAGGTTCTTTTTGATTTAAAAAAGTAAATCCATACCTAATAGCCCTTCTCAAAATTCTACGAATTACATATCCTGCTCCAGTATTGGATGGAAGTTGGCCATCTACAATTGCAAAACAAACTGATCTTAAGTGGTCTGATATTACTCGAATAGCACGGTCAGTTTTTTCATCAATTCCATATTTAAAACCACTAAGGGTTTCAATTTCTTTAATTAATGGAGTAAAAACATCAGTGTCATAGTTAGAGGTCTTACCTTGCATTGCCATACAAAGCCTTTCGAAGCCCATTCCTGTATCTACATGTTTTTTAGGTAATTGCTCAAGACTACCATTAGCCTTCCTGTTAAACTCAATGAATACAAGATTCCATAACTCAATAACTTGGGGATGATCTTGGTTAACAAGATTGGCTCCAGGAATCATAGACTTTTCTTCTACACTTCTCAAGTCTATGTGAATTTCTGAGCAAGGTCCACAAGGTCCTTGCTCTCCCATTTCCCAAAAATTATCTTTTTTATTACCCAATAATATTTTTTCTTCAGGCACTATTTCTTTCCATAAATCATATGCTTCGTGATCTTTATCAAGTTTTTCATTAGAATCTCCCTTAAATATTGTTACATATAAGTTTTCTGGATTGATTTTATAGACCTTGGTTAAAAGTTCCCAGGCCCAGGAGATTGCTTCTTTTTTAAAATAATCCCCAAAGCTCCAGTTTCCAAGCATTTCAAAAAAAGTATGATGATAAGTGTCGACACCGACTTCCTCAAGATCATTATGCTTACCAGATACCCTAAGACATTTTTGTGTATTAGTAATTCTGGAACTTTTAGGTTTTTGATGACCTAGAAAATAAGGCTTGAATTGATTCATTCCAGCATTGGTAAACATCAAAGTAGGATCATCTTTAATTACAATTGGAGCTGAAGGCACAATAGCGTGATCTTTAGATTCAAAAAATTGAAAAAATCGTTTTCTTATTTCAGCAGATCTCATTAATTAACGTGATGTTTTTGACTGATACAAATATAGTTTTTTAGTTTTACAGCTAAGCCTATAAATACCTTGGGTAACAATAATTTATATATTTAGTATATTTGAATTAGTATTTTTAATACATTCAACCTTTCGAAAACTAATAATGGCCAAGGTTAAATATTATTACGACAAAGAGTCACTCTCATATTTGCCTGTAGAGGTGAACCGATTTGCAGTTCTATCAAATTTTATTCTTTTTTTGTTAGCTGCAATTTTCTTTGGCGTATTTACATTATTTGTGCTTCTAAATACAGAAACCCTAAATACCCCAAAAGAAATAATTCAGTCTCGTGAAATTGAAAATTTTGAATTGCAGTATGAGTTACTAAATAAAAAATTAGATCAAATTGAAGAGGTTATGGCTAATGTCGAGGATAGGGATAATAATCTTTATCGAGTTTATTTTGAAGCTAGCCCAATTCCAGAAGAACAAAGAAAAATGGGATTTGGTGGAATAAACCGTTATAAGGAATTAGAAGGGTATGATAATTCTAAACTGATAATCAATACTACCAAACGCTTAGAAATATTAACAAAACAAGTTGTTGTTCAGTCCCGATCACTTGAGGAAATTGAAAGTTTAGCAAAAAGAAAAGAAGAACTTTTAGGAGCCATGCCCTCTATCCAGCCTATTCACAAAAGTGATTTGAAACGTATGGCATCAGGTTTTGGATATCGAACAGACCCTTTTACCAAAAAAAGAAGATTCCACCAAGGAATGGATTTTACAGCTCCACGCGGTACCCCTATTTATGCTTCTGGGGATGGTATTGTAGGGAGAGCTGATAATAGAGCTGCAGGGTATGGAAAACATATTCGAATCGACCATGGATTTGGATATGTTAGTTTGTATGCCCACCTAAGTGAATACAAGGTTAGGCGAAGACAAAAAGTAAAACGCGGAGATGTTATTGGCTATGTCGGAAGCACAGGTAGGTCCGTAGGTCCCCATCTTCATTACGAGATTTTCAAAGACGGAAGAAGAGTAAATCCGCTTAACTATTATTCAGGAAATCTAACAGCGGAGGAGTTCGACATTATGCTTAATCTGGCAAATCAGGAAAACCAATCTATGGACTAATGCTCATTAAATTACCATCAAAGAGGTATTATACGATAGGAGAAATTGCAAAAGCATTTAATGTAAATACATCTCTTTTAAGATTTTGGGAAAAAGAGTTTAAAGAAATCCAACCCAAAAAGAAGCAAAGTGGAGCAAGAAAGTATACTAAAGAAGATATAATTATTTTAGAAAAAATTTATTTCCTTCTTAAGAAGAAGGGTTTGACTATTGAGGGAGCAAAAAAGCAACTTAAAATTAAATCTTCTGAGGATGGAAATCACCAGTTGATCATTCAAAAGTTAGAAATTATTAAAGCTAATTTGGAATTAATTAAAGAAAAATTATAATTATTTTTTTCTGAAAAATAATTGAATTGGAACTCCCTTGAAATTATATATTTCTCTTATTTTCTTTTCAAGAAATCTCTTATACGGATCTTTAACGTATTGTGGTAAATTACAGAAAAACGCAAATTGAGGATGGTTAGTGGGCAACTGTGTGCAAAATTTAATTTTGACATACTTCCCTTTAAATGATGGAGGCGGTTGGCTCTCAATAATTGGTAGTAGAACATTATTCAGCTTTCTTGTGGCAATCCGATTTGAACGATTTTTGAATACTGAAACTCCTGTTTCTATAGCCTTAAAAATTCTTTGTTTACTTAAAGCTGAAATAAAAACGATCGGGACATCTGTAAAAGGGTTAATCTTATCACGAATTTGATTTTCAAACACCTTGGTAGAAAGGGTTTCTTTTTCAATCAAATCCCACTTATTAATTAAGATTACAATTCCTTTGTTATTTCTATGGGCAAGCCAAAATATATTTTGAACTTGTCCATCAAATCCACGGGTAGCATCAACTAAAAGTAAGCATATATCACAGTACTCAATTGATCTCACTGAGCGCATTACAGAATAAAACTCAATATCTTCCTTAACCTTACTTTTTTTCCTAATCCCAGCTGTATCGATAAGATTAAATTCAAAACCAAAACGATTATAAATCGTATCGATACTGTCTCTAGTTGTCCCAGAAATATCAGTAACTATATAACGATCTTCTCCAATTAGGGAATTGATAAAAGAAGACTTTCCAGCATTAGGTCTCCCTACAACAGCAAATCTGGGCAATTTATCTCTGATGTTTTCGCCATCTTTAGGCAATACTTTAACCAACTCATCTAATAATTCCCCAGTGCCACTTCCATTAATAGCAGAAACAGTGTATATTTTTTCGTATCCCAAGGCATAAAATTCAATCACATTCTCTTGTGTTTTTGAATTGTCCCCTTTATTAGCAGTCAAGAAAATAGGTTTTTGAGAACGGCGAAGTAATTTAGCAATGGTCTCGTCCATTCCAGTTATACCTTCGACCAAATCAACCATAAAAAATATAGCATCAGCTTCTTCAATAGCGAGATTCACCTGCTTATCAATCTCTTTTTGGAAAATGTCATCGCTATTTTCTAAATAACCCCCAGTATCAATAAGAGTAAATTCAATTCCGTTCCAGTCTGATTTCCCATAATGACGATCTCTAGTAACGCCGCTTATTGCATCAACGATTGCCTCTCTTTTTTTAATCAGTCGGTTAAAAAAAGTAGATTTCCCAACGTTTGGTCTACCTATAATTGCTACAATACCTCCCACTCTATTAGTTTTGTCAGCAAAAATAAGGCAATTCTACGGGAATCGATTTGTGATTTATTGCTGATAACCAAAACGTTTTAGTTGTTTTGGATTAGATCGCCAATTTTTCTCTACTTTGACGAAAAGTTCGAGGTGAACTTTCTTCCCAAAAAAGGTTTGAAGATCCATTCTGGCGATAGTTCCAACTCTCTTGAGCTGTTCTCCTTTATTACCTATAATAATCCCCTTTTGAGTATCTCGCTCAACAAAAATAACTGATCGTATTCGTATGATTTTTTCTTCCTCCTTAAAAGATTCAGTGATCACCTCAACAGAATAAGGCACCTCTTGATCGTAAATCTGTAAAATGCTTTTTCTTATGGCCTCATTTACAAAAAATCGTTCTGATTTATCACTGAGTTGATCTTTAGGGAAATAAGCTGGTGACTCAGGTAAAAGCTTAATAAGTAACTGAAGCAGTTCCTCAATATAAAAACCAGTTAAAGCTGAGATAGGAATGATTTTAGCACTTGGAAAAACTGAACTCCAGTGACTTACTGCCAACTCCAAATCCTTTTGATTTGAACAATCAATTTTATTTATTAAAACTAACAAAGGGATTTTAATTTTTTTTATCTTATCAAATAATTTTTGGTCTTTTGTTTGATCTTCATCAATTGCAATCATATATATCAATACATCAGCATCAATTAAAGATTCTTTGACAAATTTCATCATTGAATTTTGCATTTCATAGGCTGGCTCAATTATCCCCGGAGTATCGGATAGAACTAACTGATAATTTTGACCATTAATTAATCCCAAGATACGATGCCTGGTTGTTTGAGCTTTTGGAGTGGTAATAGTAAGGTCTTTTCCTATCAATGCATTGACCAAAGTAGATTTACCTACATTAGGGTTACCAACTATAGAAACGTAGCCAGATTTATGTGAGGTTTTCGACATTTCACAAAGATACAATGTTTGATTAAGCCTTGGTTGTAGGGTATTAATTTTGTAAATTTGTAAAATCTCGCGAGGTAGAGCAGTAGGTAGCTCGTCGGGCTCATAACCCGAAGGTCGCTGGTTCGAGTCCAGCCCTCGCTACTACAGCAGCATTAAGTTTGTAAAACTCTTTTTCTATATTTGATAAAGAGTTTTTTTTATGTCTAAAGTTTCTTGGAAGGATAAGTTTGAAAGTAAATCAAATATCCGAGTTAAGAAATTAAATAAGTCTTATTGGGGTAATCCTATTGGATCGAAAATGCTCATTCCTTCACCAAAGGTGATTCAAGAATACATTAATAATAGTGAATTTGGTGATAAACTCGATGTCAGAACTATGAGAAATGACTTAGCAATTGAGTTTAATGCTGATTTTACCTGCCCAATGACGACAGGTATTTTTTTAAAAATTGTTGCTGAATATAACTATGAAAAATTCAAAGAAAAAAAAGAAATCGAGGAAATATGCCCGTTTTGGAGAATTATTGAACCAAAAAGTAAACTTGCAGAGAAACTAACTTTTGGTAAAAAATTTATTATTGAAAATAGAATAGTTGAAAAAATAGACAATTAAAAAAACACATCTTCATTACAAAGATTAAATATTTTTAAGTTCATTTTTCCAGATTTATTAAATAATACTTTTAATTTGATTTTAACAACTATTTCATTTTTATACACTAAAATATCTCCCCTTACTGTATAAGACGGATTAGTATTTTTACTAGTCCGTTTTTTATTTGAATTATCCTCAACCACTGTAAATAAATGGATTAACCTAACATTAATTCAATTAAATGTTTTCAAGACCATTTTTGATAACAGAGTAATTTTATTAGATTGTATCTTTCTAAACTCTATACTAATAAATATATGAGAATAAATCTATCACCAATATGCTTTATGGTCGTGCTATTTTTAATCAACTTTACCCATGCACAAAATGATTCCATTTATTGGCCTAAAATCAATAAGGAATCCAAAACATGGACTCGATGGTGGTGGATGGGTAGTGCAGTCAATAAAAAAAATATTACCCGTTCATTAATCACTTTCGAAAAAGCAGGAGTCGGCGGTGTAGAAATAGAACCTATCTACGGAGTAAAAGGACAAGAGAAAAATTTTATTAATTTTTTAAGTCCATATTGGATTGAGATGCTAAACCATACTATAAGGGTCGCAGATAGCTTACAAATGGGTGTTGATTTGACACTTGGAACTGGTTGGCCTTGGGGTGGATCAAATGTAAAACCAGCAGATGCCGCCAAGCGTCTATTGGTTAGGAAAGTCAACCTAAAAAAGGGAACTCTTTTTTCCGAGAGAGTTTCTCCATTCGAAACTGGAACCTTGATATACCCCGACCAACTTGACATCAAGGTCTTTGATTCAAAAAAAGTTAGGCCAAGCAGAAAGTGGGGGTTTCGCGAAGTTGGTTCAGTCTGGCCAAAACTCATTGGGGTTTTTGCTTTTGACACCCAAAACAATTTTATAGATCTGACTAATAAAATTATTAATGAAAAAATTGAATGGGAGAACAAAGACAAGGACTTCGATCTGTTTTTTGTCTTTGAAGACCAAACTAGGCAAAAAGTAAAGAGAGCTGCTCCAGGAGGGGAAGGTTGGGTTCTAGATCACTTTTCTATCAAGGCTTTAAAAAATTACCTACAACTTTTCAGTAGTGTTTTGGAAAAAGCAGATGGTAAGGTTCGGTCAGTTTTTAACGACAGCTATGAAGTATACAGAGCAGACTATACTAATAAATTTTTTGAGATTTTTGAACTTTACCGCGGCTATGATCTGAGGCCCTACATGAATCGTCTTTTGGATAGAGATGATAACGAAATCAGCAATCGAATCAGAAGTGATTACAGAGAAACATTGTCTGATTTATTGGTAAAAGGGTTCAATACCTTTTGGAATGAATGGGCGCAAAATAAAGGAGTAAAAACTAAATATCAAGCGCATGGTTCCCCGGGAAATCTTATCGACCTTTATGCCTCAGCAGACATCCCTGAATGTGAAACCTTTGGATCTATGCCTTACGATATCAAAGGGTTTAGGAGGATAGAAGGAAATGGAAGTTCAGCGGATTACCCTCACAGGAATTTTCGAGCTGGAGATGCCGATGTGGCCATGATAAAATTTTCATCCTCTGCAGCACATTTGTCAGGTAAAAAACAGGTTTCGGCCGAAACATTTACTTGGCTCAGAGAACATTTTAGAACTGCTTTATCTCAGTGCAAACCAGAGTTGGAAGATTTGTTTCTAAATGGTATTAATCATGTCTTTTTACACGGATCTACCTATTCGCCGGAATCTGCCGAATGGCCGGGATGGAAGTTTTATGCTCCAGTGAATTTTAATGATTCTAACCCGATTTGGGAAGATGCCCCCGCACTATTTGAATACATCTGCCGATCACAGTCACAATTACAACAGGGCCAGCACGACAACGATTTATTGGTCTATTGGCCTGTTCACGACAGTTGGGCAAAATTTAATCAGGGTAAGCTATTAGTACAGTTTGCTATTCATCGCCTCGATACTTGGTTGTCGGGAACTCCATTTTATGAAACAGTTCATCATTTAATAAAACAGGGCTATAGCATGGACTACGTATCGGATCGCTTTTTGGAAAAAATCAATGTTGAAAATGGGGTCATTCAACTACCGGGGGGAAATTACCGCTCAATCATTGTTCCTCCTTCCCAATACATACCCCTGAAAACTTTGAAAAAACTTGTTGATCTTCGAACCATGGGAGCATCGGTTGTCTTTTTGGGAACCCCCAAAAGTGTTCCAGGTTTTTTCGAGTATCAAAAAAGAGAGCAGGAACTTAAAGCTTTTGTCAAAGAAAAAATCAATAAAGTTTATTCCCTAAAAGAAATGGAAATCCCCCTTAAAAAAGCAGGAGTAATCAAGGAGAAATTAGTCCAAAATGGGCTTAAATTCATCCGAAGGAAAAATAGGGGTGAAAAAATCTACTATCTGGTAAATCATACATCCAAAAAAATTGAGGAATTTGTCTCCTTGGTCATTCCCAACAAAGAGGTTTTGATCTTGGACCCTCTAACTGGAAAAACAGGAAAAGCTATTACAGAGCACCAAACAGGGATCACCAAAGTAAAAATTTCGCTACCCTCTGGATCAAGCATCTTTCTCATAACCTCCGACAGAATCAACACTCAAAAATGGTATTATTACAAGCCCTCAAAAAACTCCTACAAAATCACCGGTGACTGGGATTTTAAATTAATCAAAGGAGGGCCATATACTGACTTTTCGAAAAAAACCAATTTATTGACCTCATGGACCCAATGGGGTGAAAAAATGGAAGCCTTTTCAGGTACTGCTCAATATGAAATCAAATTCAACAGACCAACAGAACATAAAGGCGCTTGGCTATTGCAATTGGGAGATGTTCGTGAAAGTGCAAAAATCTGGTTAAATGACAAGTTCATTGGTCCATTATGGTCCTACCCTTATCAGCTCACCATTAAAAGTTTGAAAAAGGGGAAAAACAGCCTTCGTATTCAAGTGACTAACCTGGGGGCTAATCGAATAAAAGCAAAGGAAGCAAGAGGTGAGGAATGGAAATCCTTTTATAATATTAATATGGTTGGGCTAGATTATAAACCTTTTGATACGTCAAAATGGGAACTTATAGAGGCAGGAATTTTGGAAGATCCTATATTAATTCCCTTAGAGATTTCTGAATAGAAATATATACCAATTGAACAGGAAAATAATTGGACATTAAACTTTATCTAAATTTATTAAATTTAAAAAAACAATTACAAATATGTATAATTCATTAATTATAAGTTTATGGTTTTTAATCTTTTGCTCTTGTGGGAGCCCAAAAAAACAAAAGCTTGAGGAAGAAAGTCCACCTAATATCATTTTTATCCTTTCCGATGACCAAGCATGGGGAGATTACAGCTTTATGGGACATCCCTATATAAAAACTCCAAATATTGATCAACTTGCAAGTGAATCTGCGACCTATTCAAGAGGCTATGTTACAAGTCCACTTTGTGGACCATCTTTAGCAAGTATAATTACTGGTAAATATGCCTTTGAACATAATCAAACTGGAAATGATGCTGGTAACTCGAGACGAGATGCTAGTTTATGGATTGAAAATGGTTACAAAAAAGTGAAAAAGAGAAAATCCAATAATTATCTCTACAGTAAGGAACGAAATGATAAGTTTGATATTATAAAGGCTAATTTTTATCAAAATAAACTTTTAACTGATTATCTTGGAGTTAAAGGATATAAATCATTTCAATCGGGAAAATGGTGGTTAGGTTCTTGGGAAGAAGGGAAATTTGATGGAGGAATGACACATGGGGATTATAAAAGAAAGGGAAGACATGGAGATGAAGGGCTAAAAATTGGTCGAGAAGGATTAGAACCAATATTTAATTTTATAGAAAAAACTAATGAAAATGGTAGTCCATTTTTTGTGTGGTATGCCCCTTTTTTACCTCATACTCCTCATAACCCGCCCCAAGAATTACTTGACAAATATATTAATTTGGCGCCTAATGAAAGTATAGCTAAGTATTGGGCCATGTGTGAATGGTTGGATAAAACTGTTGGTGAAATGATGAACTATTTGAAAGAAAAATCTTTAGATAAAAATACTCTAATAGTTTATACAACAGATAATGGCTGGATCCAATCTGATAAAAGAAATCGATATGCGCCTAGATCAAAAAGAGCACCACATGAAGGCGGAATTAGAACGCCTATTATGTTTAAGCTTCCTGGTGTAATTAAACCTAAGATGGATAAATCTTCATTGGTAAGTAATATTGACCTAGTACCTACAGTTCTTGACATATTAAATATTTCTTTTGATAGCTTGCCAGGAATAAGTATTATGAAAAAAGAAAAGATAGAAAATAGAGAAACGATTTTTGTAGAATGTTACAATCATGACATTTTAAATGTTGAAAAACCAACTGAGACAATTTTATATAAAGTTGCCTTAAATAAAAAATGGAAGTTAATGGTTCCTAATCAAGATTTAGTTATTAGAGATTTTACAGATCCTCAAGAAAATTACTATGGATTTTACTCCAACCAAATTCAACTGTTTGACTTAGATGAAGACCCTAATGAGAAAGTTAATTTAGCTTTGAAGTACCCTGAAATAGTTGTAAAAATGAATCAACAAATTGATGAGTGGTGGCAACCAAAGAATTAAATTTGAGATTAAAATAAAATCACATTGAATAGACTTGCGTTTAAAATGTTTTTAAAACCTAATTCATTAGAGGAATACAAAAAACGTCATAGTGAAATTTGGCCTGAACTAAAGCTACTCCTTAAAGAAGCAGGAGTTGGCGCATATCATATTTACCATGATCCTCAAACTAACTGTCTTTTTGCTTATCAAGAAACTAATGGAAGTGACTCTCAATCTTTAAGTGAAAATCCCATCGTTAAAAAATGGTGGGAATACATGAGCGATCTAATGGAAACCAATCCCGACAATTCACCAAAACAATTAAATCTAAATAAAGTATTCTCTCTATGATGAACAGAATGATCAAACTTGTCTTTTTATTCGTTTTTTTTTGGTCATGCGATGAAAAAACTGAACCCCAAAACCCTCCAAATATCATAGTAATTGTTACCGATGACCAAAGATGGGATGCCATTGGGTACGCTGGAAACCGAATAATTAAAACACCTCAACAAGACCAATTAGCAAAGGAAGGAACTTATTTCAAAAATGCTTTTGTAACCACACCGATATGTGCTGCAAGTCGAGCTAGTATTTTTACAGGGCTATATGAGCGAAAGCATAAATTTACTTTTGGAGGTAAAACCCTGGACCCAATTTACAATCAGGAAAATTATGCCAATAAACTGCAAAAAAAAGGATATAAAACTGGATTTTTTGGTAAACTTGGAATTAAAAACGATGGAAACCTAACAGGATCTTTCTCTGAGTACGAGGTATACGATAGGAATAATAAATTCAAAGATTCCCGAGGATATTATTACAAAACTATTGAAAAAGATACAGTGCACCTTACTCGATACACTGGTTACAAAGCTCTAAACTTTATAAAAAATACAAAGGAAAACGAACCTTTTTGTTTATCTATTAGCTTCAGCGCTCCCCATGCTCATGATGGTGCTTGGGAGGGGATTCAAAAACAATATTTCTGGCAAGAAGAAGTAGAAAATTATTATAAAGATGTCGATATCCCAGGGCCTAAAAATGCCTCCGATAAACAATTTAATGTTCTGCCAAAAGAGGTAAGGGAAGGATTTAATAGAACTCGTTGGTATTGGCGATATGATACCCCCGAACGTTATCAAGAAAGTCTTAAAGGATATTACAAAATGATCAGTGGGGTGGACAATGAACTAGGAAAAATAAGAAAGATGCTCAAGGCAAAAGAAATTGAAGATAATACGATCATTATTTGGATGGGAGACAATGGCTATTTTCTAGGTGAGAGACAAATGGCAGGCAAATGGTTAATGTATGACAACTCGGTCAGGGTACCATTGATCATTTTTGATCCACGTATAAACCAACACTATGATGTTGATGACATGGTCGCCAATGTAGATTTAGCGTCTACTATTTTAGATTTTGCTGGAATTGATGCTAAACTAGAAACACATGGAAACTCTTTGACACCTTATGTAAAGACCGGTCATTCTCCCTACAAGAGAGAGGAACTCTTGATAGAGCATTTATGGGAATTTGAACCCATCCCTCCCAGTGAGGGTATAAGAACCGAAAAATGGAAATTCATGAGGTACAGAGACATAGAAGCCAAAGACGAACTCTATGATCTGACAACCGATCCAGAGGAACTCAAGAACCTAGCGGGTAATCCCGACTATGCAAATGTCGTAATAGAAATGAGGGAAAAGCTTGAAAGAACAATTGCAAAGTACGCCCAATAAATCAGTTCGCAACAAAAGAAAAATTATATTTTCCCGACCCCAAAAGCAAAAGTGTTTTTTGCTTATTCTCCTCCTTACTCAAAATTTTGGAGATCAATTTAGGATTTTCTAACTTCCAACTACCATCCGAGGGTTTATTAAGAATTACATCGGAAGAAGTGTTGGCAGGTATCTCTATGGTCAATTGTAGTTTTCCATTTTTGCGTGACCAAGCCACTGCAATTTTCCCATAACTGGATTTAAAGCTTCCATCAATATTTACAAAGTTTTTATCAAATAAAGGTTTAATTGTGAAACGCTTAAAGCCCGGGTAATTCTCATTGATTTTAAGTCCCATTAAATTAGCATACATCCATTCACCAATAGCACCATACGCATAATGGTTAAATGAGTTCATACTTGGGTATTGAAAACTTCCATCTGGCTTAATCCCATTCCAACGCTCCCATATGGTAGTGGCCCCCTTTGTGACAGGGTATAACCATGATGGGTATTCTTTTCTCAATAATAATTCAATAGCTTTTGCGTGTTTTCCGTTATCTGATAAAACATGACACAAAAAAGGTGTACCCAAAAAACCAGTTGTAAGATGACCGTAATCATTTATGTTATCAATTAGTCTCTCAACTGCTATTTCTCTATTTTTCTTAGACAGTAAATCAAATTGTAATGCAAGAACATATGAAGTTTGAGAATCTGAGATTAGCATACCATTTTTTGTTACAAATTCATCATTAAAAGCCTTTAAAATTTTTTGATATAATTCAGAATAAACTTTTAAATCATCTTTATAATCCAAAACCTTTGCTGCTTTAATTAATAATTTAGTTGAATAACAATAGAAAGCTTGCGCAATGAGTTTTTTACTTGTTACTGCAGATACCCCACTATTGTCATCATCTCGAGAAAAAAACAACCAGTCCCCCCAGTGATCTCTCTTTTGAAAAAGGTTGTTAATAGAGTTTTTTGTCATAAAACCAATCCACTTTTTCATACTTAAATATTGTCTCTCCAAAGTTTCTTTATCTCCATAAATAAGAAAAGAATTCCATGGAATGATTGTGGCAGCGTCAGCCCATCCAGTCCGTCCGAAGTTTCCCTCTAATCCCTCTGAATCGTTGGGTCCTAAATAATTATTGTGAGGAACAACTCCAGGAACTGCTCCATCAGATCGCTGATCGTATGTTAAATCAATCAACCATTTATCAAAAAAGTTTTTTACATCCATATTAAAACCAGCCGTGTTAAAAAACGCTTGGGCATCACCGGTCCAACCAAGTCTCTCATCCCTTTGAGGGCAATCGGTAGGAACATCCAAGAAGTTACCTCTTTGACCCCATTGGATATTTTGCTGGAGCTGATTAATTAGTTTATTAGAAGTAGTCAATTGACCAGTAAACTCCATATCTGAGTATATCGCAACGGCTTTAAAATCTTTAATATTTATTTTATCTATTCCTTCAATTTTCAAATATCTGAATCCCTGAAATGTAAAAACAGGCTCATAAATTTGATCTTCATCTCCATTTAAAATAAAAGTATTTTTTTGTTCTGCTTTTCTAAGATTAGTAGTGTAAAATTCTCCTTTTTTATCAAGTACTTCAGCATGATACAATTTTACCTCTGTTCCTTTAGGGAGGGCTGACTTAAATTTGACCCAACCTACAAGGTTTTGTCCAAAATCAATAACTTTATCACCTGAGGGTGTAATAATAAGCTCCTTGGCAGATAAAACCTCTCGTTTCTTTATCATTTCATTTCTGGTGTAATCTATAAAACCCTTATATCTGCTCGCAGTTTTAGCTTTTTTTGAATTTTTATTTTTATGTCCAGGGAATGACCATTTTGAATTTTTTAAATTCATATCAACACTTTCTCCATTATAGATTGATGAACTTAAAATCGGTCCAAAGTTATAACTCCAATTCTTTTCATCAATTATACTTTCTTTTCTCCCATCTTCATATGAGATAATTAATTCTGAAATGAATGAGGTTCTTTCCCCATAATCGACTATTCTGTTTTTTCTGTTTTGTCTAAAATTCCTATACCAGCCATCTGCTAGAATAACTCCTATTCTGTTTTCACCTGTTAAAAGCATTTCCATTACGTCATATGCTTGATATTGAATCCTATTTGAATAAGACGTCCACCCTGGAGTAAGTATAGCATCACCAATTCTTTTGCCATTAATATGTGCTTCATAAACACCCCTAGAAGTAATATATAAGTTTGCTGAAATAATTTTACTATCTACTCTAAAATCATTAATAAAATAGGGGATTTTTGGAGAAGTCATGTCCTCATTATTTACAGTAATCCAATTAGATTTCCAATTCTGGTTATCCATTAGTCCTGTTTTCCATGATGAAACTTTACTCTGACTTGATCTTTTGGATTTATTGGTCCAGACTTTGACTGTCCAAAAGTATTGAGTATCATAAGCGAGTTCTTTTCCTAAGTAATTAACATAGACTGATTCATCGGAAGACACTTTTCCAGAGTCCCAAACAAGACTATTTTTTGAAAAAATCTCATCAGTAGCGACGAAAATTTGGTAGTGCGTTTGAACTACATCATAGTCCTCAGATTTAATAATCCATGAAAAATCTGGATTTTTATTATCCAATCCCAAAGGAGAAATAAGCTTATCGACTTCTAAATTTGTTATTGTAGTTTTTTGGGCATTAACAGAAAAGAAGCATATTAACAGTGTTAGGGTTGTAAAAAGAAAACGTCTCATAAAATTATTATTAGAATTAATTGTTTTGGTCAATTTTTTGCTTAATATAATAATTAAATTCTAATTTAATTATCAGCTAACCAGCTGGATAATAGATAAAATTTTTAAATTCAATTACTTTTTACTTAACAACATTGAAGCACCCAGTGCACAGGCATATGAAGCGGGCTTAGCTTTTATTTTTTGATTCGGAAATTGTATTTTCAACAGTGCTAAAAAAATACTGTTATCTGAAAAGCCCCCATCAATATAAATTATGTTGGGAAGGGTTTCACAAATGATATCAATTTTGAGCTTAAGCAAATCCATTAACTCATTTATCAATTGATGATACGCAATCTCAAAACTAGAAAAGTTCAACTGGTCATACACTGGAGCATTTGAATTATCTAAATACCTCCAACGAAAATGGTTCTTACTATTGATAATGTATTCATGGTATAATGCTTCATTAAATTCTAGACTTCGATGATGAAATTTTGGAACCCGAAAATATTTGGTCAATATTTTAACCTTCATTCTATGTTCTTCCCCTAAAAATAATCGAGAAGTTTTAACCGGGCTACCATCAATTTTCATATATGCTGTAGCTCCGGAGGCAATTTGTTTTTCTTCAAAAATAGAAGTACTTGAAAAAGGGTTGAAGTTAATACACCAGGTACCGGTGGAAAGCAATAAAAAAGATTCCTTAGCCTTTAATAAATAAGTCAAGAGAGCCGAGGAACTATCGTGAATACCTATCCCAAAAGTTATTCTTCTTCCGCCTATTTCTTTAGTTATGGTTTTACTCGTATGAACGATTTTTGGAAAAAGTTGGTCAATGCCCTCAGATTTTATCCAAGAATGATAATCATTTTTTTCAAAGTCCCAAAGATCGGTATGACATCCTATACTAGTAAATTCAGAATGCAACTCACCAGTGAAAACATAACTTAAATACTGAGGAAGATGAAGAGTATATCTGATTTTTTTAAAAAGATGAGGACGTTTGTATTTAATCCAATAAAGTTGCTTACCAGAATTGAGCATTCCCAGATTCCTAGAACCTGTTTGAACTGAAAAGGTGGATTCAGGGCCATATTTAATATAAAATTCTTTGAAGGTATTCTCGTCTATGGGTTTGTGATAATCATATACAGGTGTTATCACTTTTTTATTTTTATCCAAGTGAACTAAAGTTGCACCAAATCCTGAAAAACTAACTTTGTCAATTTTAAATTCATTGGAGGCCATTATAAAATCAAAACTTTCTCTGAGCCATATAATAATTCCCTCAATATTTTCCGCCATATGACCGTCCTCATCTAAAACCTTCGGAATGGTGACTTTTTCCCGTTTAAGAATTTTATCTTCTGAATTAAATACAAAGTATTTTTGATTGGTTTTACCAACATCAAAAACTAGACAACACTTTGTTTCCATTACAGTCCTGTTGATTTGGAATCAACTCCTCGAGCCTCAATAAGTTTTTGACGGATTTTCAATTCTCGGTAAGCTTTAAGAGGATCAATTACCCCCCCAGATGCATAATAAGATTCAACTACCAATGCCCTTACATCAGTTCTAAATGCATCTTGGAGCATCGATTGACATGCAGCAACATCATTTTTTTGCTGAAAGGTTTTTAATTCATTATAATCGACTAATAAAGCTTTAGCGAAAGCAATTTTGATGGTTTCAACTGATTGAAGTAGATCTTCCATCGGATCTTTGAGATTATGGCTAGCATCTATCATCCAAGATAAATCTGGATTAGAAGTTTCCTCCATTCCTTGAACTAACTCACAAAAAATTAAAAACAACTGATATGGTTTTAAGGAGCCTACCGTAAGGTCATCATCTCCATATTTACTTTCATTAAAATGGAAGCCGCCTAATTTATTTAAATGCATTAAAATAGCTACAATTTGTTCAATATTAGTGTTGGGTAGATGATGCCCTAAATCTACTAGTGTTGTGGCCTGCTCACCTAATTCAGATGATATAAGATGGGATGTACCCCAGTCAGGAATTACCATAGAATAGAAATTAGGTTCGTAAGGTTTGTATTCAATAAGTAATTTCCAATCAGCTGGTAAATGAGCGTAAATATCTTGGAGTGATTCCAAAGTACGCTGAAAAGCACCTCTAAAACTTTGTTGTCCTGCAAAGGAAGTTCCATCAGCCAACCAAACTGTCAAGGCTTTTGACCCTAATTTTACTCCATGGTCAATTACTTCCTTATTGTGTTGAATTGCTTTTTTTCTTACTGCTTTATCAATATGGCTTAGTGAACCAAACTTATAAGAATGAGTACCTCCAGATTGATCCTGGAATGTGTTGGAATTAACAGCGTCAAAATTTATATCTAACTCGTGTGCAAGGGATTTCATTTTTTTGTAATCCTCTGGGATGTCCCAAGGAATATGCAAGCTTATTGCTCCACTGGATCGATTTAATGCATGAAGTAATCCAACATCTTTAATTTTTTCCTCAAGTGTATTGGGCTCTCCACCCAGAGGGAATCTGCCAAATCGGGTACCCCCAGTACCTAATGCCCAACTGGGAATTGCAATCTGAAAATCACTCAATTTATTTATAACGTTATTCAAATCAAGATTTTTTTTAGATAAATTTTCACCTAAAAAATTCAGGTTCTGCTTATGAGTTGCCAAATAAGACTCGTTAAAAGACGCTATTTTTTCTTTATTTAGCATGATTAATTCATAATTTACCTAACAAAAGCATTGGGAACTCCCCCGTCAACATTAATGATATTACCAGTGCTCTTATCTAATACTGCCAAGAATGCAAAAACCCCATTAGCAATGTCTTCCGGTCGAATAATTTTATTCAAAATATTTCGTTTGGCATAAAATTCGGGTAATTGCGCTACAGTGATTCCATAAGCTTTTGCTCTACCTTCTGCCCAATCTCCCTCCCATATTTTACTTCCAATAATCACCCCATCAGGGTTTACAGTGTTGACCCTAATTTGGTCGGGAGCTAATTCGGTAGCCAACAATCGCGACATATGCATTTGAGCAGCTTTTGCAGTTCCATAACCGGCATTATTAGGACCAGAAACTAATCCATTTTTACTTACAATATTTATAATATTTCCTTCTAAATTTTGCTTTCTCATGATTTTTGCAGCGGCCCTAGACAATAAAAACTGTCCTTTGACCAATACATCCTGAAGCAAATCCCAATCGGTCTCAGTAGTGTCTTCAACAGGTTTTGAAATAGCCAAACCTGCGCTATGTACAACAATATCCAATCCGCCAAACTGAAGTGACGCCTTTTGAACTGCTGCTTCAATACTCTCTGCGCTTGTTACATCGCATTGACAAGCAATTGCTTCATCAGGGCTATATTGAGCTGTGGCCTCTTTAAGGTAATCTTCTGAAATATCAGTAAAAACTACAGTTGCTCCTTCAGAAATTAATTTATCAGCTATAGCTCTGCCAATTCCTCCTCCTGAGCCAGTAATTAATGCTACTTTTCTAGACAAAGGTTTTTCTTTTGGTTGGCGCTGGAGTTTGGCTTCTTCTAACAACCAATATTCGATATCAAAAGCTTCTTGACGGGGAAGAGAGGTATATTTCGAAATAGCCTCAGCCCCTCGCATGACATTCACTGCATTGATATAAAACTCACTTGCTACTCTAGCAGTTTGTTTGTTTTTTGCAAAAGTAAACATCCCTACTCCAGGGTAGAGTATCACAACTGGATTAGCATCTCTTATGGCAGGGCTATCGGACCGCTTACAAGAGTCATAGTATTCTTGATAATCCTTTCGATATTGCTCAAAAGAAGGGGTAATTTTTTTCAAAACTGCAGAAGCATCCATAAGGTCATCCTCTGGATCTAATGCTAAGATAAGTGGCTTAATTTTTGTTCTTAAAAAGTGATCTGGACAAGATGTTCCCATTGGAGCCAAGCGGTTCAAATCATTGCTATTTATAAATTCCAGTACCTTGGTATCATCCGTAAAATGTCCAATCATATTTTGCTCAGAGGAGCATAGCCCTCTTAAAATTGGAGCAAGTATTGAAGCCTGTGACTCTCGTTTGGTCTTTTCTAGGCTATTCATTTTTTGTCCTCCAAAAACAGCTCCTCTCTCAGTAATTTTATCTTCTATGTATTGAGAAGCTACTTCAATTACTTCCAAGCTATTGATATATGACTCGTAAGAAGTATCTCCCCAAGTAAAAACGCCATGGCTTCCTAAAACAATTCCTCGAATACCAGGGTTTTCATTTAAACAGTTTTCTAATTGTAATCCCAAATCAAAACCGGGTCTTTGCCACGGGACCCAGCCCATGGTATCCCCCCAAATTTCTTTGGTTATTTTTTCACTATCCTCTGCAGCTGCAATGGCGATTAAAGCATCTGGATGCAGGTGATCTATATGTTTGAAAGGAAGTAAACCGTGCAAAGGGGTATCAATAGAGGGGGCTCTACTATCTAAATCATAGATACAGTGATTGAAAAGTGCAACCATCTCATCCTCGTAGTCCAAACCACGGTAAACTTTTTTAAGGTCGTGTAGTCTTTGGTTATATAAACCAGCAATACCATTTCTTTTAAGCGTTCCAATATCTCCCCCAGAACCTTTAATCCACATCACCTCAACTTCTTTATTTGTAATAGGATCTTTTTCGATAGTTTTACAGCTGGTATTTCCTCCACCAAAATTTGTGATTCTAAGATCAGCCCCTAATATATTTGAGCGATATAAAAAAAGAGCCACTTGGTCATCTCCTAGGGCATCCTCCTTTTTTTTATCCCACAAATAGTTAACGTGAGTGAATTTATTTTTTCCCATTTGTAATTTATTGAATGTCAATTTAAAGTTTTTAAGGAAAATATCCTATGAGTTACGGAATTTAAAAAATCAATTATAAACCACAAAAATTACTATCTTTTTAAATGAAATTAAAGCGAATGAAAAAAGACAAACAAATAAGCTCTGAATTTGAACGAGAAGTTATTCCTGAGAATAAGTTAAAAAGCTGGAAAAGTTTTTTAGGAATGTATGCAGGAGAACACGCTGCAGGGACTGAGTTCATGATAGGTCCATTGTTTCTGACGGTTGGAGTAAGTGCTTTTGACTTGCTAGCAGGTTTACTCTTAGGAAATCTAATGGCTGTGTTGAGCTGGCGGTATTTAACTGCCAATATTGCTGTCCAACAACGACTTACGCTTTATTTTAAATTGGAAAAAATATCAGGTAAGAAGTTGGTCACCGCTTATAATGTTGCCAACGGTATATTGTTTTGCTTTCTGGCAGGAGCCATGATTACGGTCTCTGCAACGGCTGTAGGAGTTCCAACGGATTTAGAAATGCCTAAACTAACCGATGTGATGCCTAATAGCCTAAGCTGGGTAATTACAGTAATTATTATAGGAGGGTTGACGACCTGGATTGCAAGCAAAGGATATGACATGGTATCTAAAGCGGCCAATTGGATGTCACCAATCATTGTCTTTGCCTTTTTAACTTGTGGTTTTGTAGCTCTAAGGCAGCTTGGAGTTGATAATTTTTCTGATTTTACAGCGATTTGGGGTGAGGGAGCTGAACCCTTTCCTGGTCAAAGAAAATATACTTTTTGGCATGTATTGTTATGGTCATGGTTTTGCAATGCTGCAATGCATATTGGAATGTCTGACCTTTCAGTGTTTAGGTATGCAAAATCACCTGGTTCAGGCTGGAGCACTGCTGCAGGAATGTATGTGGGACACTATATGGCATGGATTGCCGCTAGCTTGTTGTACGCAGTTTACTTAAAAACACCTGAAGCGGTTGCTTTCCTAGCAGATGGCACTGCACCACCGGTAGCTCCGGGTCCTTTGGCTTATAACGCGTTAGGATGGTTTGGAATTATTGCTGTTATTCTGGCTGGATGGACTACTGCCAACCCTACTATATATAGATCTGGATTAGCTTTTCAGGCAATTCTTCCTAAATTAACGATTTCAAAAGCAACTATTTTGGCAGGCGTATTAGCAACAACAGCAGGTATTTTTCCAGCTTTTGCAATGAAATTACTTGATTTCGTTGCTGTTTACGGATTTATTTTAGCACCTGTAGGAGCAATAATTGTATTCGAACACTTTTTTGCTGACCGCTATGGAGTCGTAAAGGACTATGCAGAAAAAAATAATATTTCTTTTAACAGGTCAGTTTTTTTAGCATGGCTGATAAGTTTTGTTTTCTTTTTTGGATTATCGCAATCACAGGAAATTTTCCTTTCTTTCTTGACACTCCCTGCCTGGGTCTCTTGTGGCTTACTTTTTGTTATATTTAGTAAAATATTTCAAAATAAAAAATTATAATCATTGGGGAAAAAAATTCAATACGACCCTCGGTACCCATCAATTGAGGATTTGAGAGCTAAAGCTAAAAGAAAAATTCCAAAGTTTGCTTTTGAATATTTAGATGGAGGCTGCAATGATGACATCAGTTTACAAAAAAATACTGATGAATTGAGAAAAGTCGAAATGAAACCTCGCTACTTAGTCCATTTTTCAGGAGCCAATTTGAAGACCAAACTTTTTGGGCATGAATATGACGCCCCTTTTGGGATTGCACCAGTTGGACTTCAGGGCTTAATGTGGCCCAAGTCCCCAGAAATACTTGCCAAAGCTGCTTATGAACACAACATTCCTTTTGTTCTAAGTACAGTTACTACAGCCAGTTATGAAAAAATAGCTGAGATTACTGAGGGAAAAGCTTGGTTTCAACTCTATCATCCAGCAGATGATAAAGTAACCAAGGATATAATCACCCGGATTGACGTTGCTGGATGCCCTGTTATGGTTATACTCTCAGATGTTCCTTCCTTTGGTTATCGTCCAAAAGATATCAGAAATGGCCTTTCGATGCCTCCTAGAATGACATTACAGAATATTCTCAGGGTAATAAAGCGTCCTCAATGGGGATTAAGAACGTTAATCAATGGACAACCTAACTTCGAAATGCTCAAACCATATATGCCAAAAAATCTAAATTTGAAGCAGCTAGGTAAATTCATGAATGATACATTTGAGGGAAGATTGAACGAAGAAAAGGTCAAAAGATTAAGAGACCTTTGGAAGGGAAAACTTGTTATCAAAGGTGTTGAATCCAAAGAGGATGTAGAAAAAGCAATTGAATTAGGACTGGATGGAATCATAATTTCAAATCACGGGGGTAGGCAGGTAGATATGGGACAAGCTACAATTTCTTCACTAAAAACAATTGCCCCACAGTACAGTAATAAAATCAAAATAATGATGGATAGTGGCATTCGAAGTGGAGCTGATGTCAGTAGAGCCTTAGCGTCAGGTGCTGATTTTACTTTTCTTGGAAGGAGCTTTATGTATGGTGTATCTGCTTTGGGTAGAAAAGGTGGAGACCATACTATTTCTATTTTAAAAACTCAACTTAAACAGGTTATGGAGCAAATGTGTAGTGAAAATACTATAGATCTTCGTAACAATACAATCTGAAAATCCATTTTGAAATCTCTATATATTATAAATTATCAACTCTTGATTTGAATCAGTCCTAGTTATTTTATATTCGACTTATCAATAGATATCAACTAATGTTTTATTTCCTCTAAATTGGATTTATTTTTGTTTATAAATGGAAAAAGTTAAAACCTTAATTATTGGAAGTGGCCCTGCCGGTTATACTGCAGCAATTTACGCCGCAAGAGCAGACTTAAATCCTTTGGTATATACCGGTATGGAACCTGGAGGTCAGCTTACTACTACTACAGAAGTTGATAATTTCCCCGGTTATCCAGATGGAGTGGACGGCCCCACAATGATGATTGAGTTACAAAAACAGGCCGAACGTTTTGGTACAGAAGTGAGAATTGGACACATTGACAAAGTGGAATTATCTAATAAAGCCGGTGGTTTTCATAAGGCTTTCGCTGAAGATGGCACTGAAATTCATGCTCAATCAATTATAATTAGTACTGGAGCTACTGCTAAATACTTAGGCTTACCTAGTGAGCAACGCCTTCGAGGTGGTGGGGTTTCTGCTTGTGCTGTTTGTGATGGATTTTTCTATAAAGATCAGGAGGTTGCAATTGTCGGAGGAGGAGATACTGCCGCTGAAGAGGCTACTTATTTGGCAAATATTTGTTCCAAGGTAACTATGTTAGTAAGAAAAGCTGAAATGAAAGCTTCAAAGGCAATGCAACACAGGGTTACAAACACCCCTAATATTGATCTTCGATTCAATCATGAGATTGACGAGGTGCTTGGAGACAAAGTAGTTGAAGGACTAAGGATATTTAATAATCAAACTGGTGAAAAAGAGGAAATTAAAATCACTGGACTTTTTATTGCTATTGGACACAAACCTAATACAGAGATTTTTAAAAGTCAATTGGACATGGATGATGATGGGTATTTGATCACAAATGGAAAGTCAACAAAAACTAATCTTCCAGGAGTTTTTGCCTCAGGAGATGTACAAGATAAAGAGTACAGACAAGCAGTAACCGCTGCTGGTACAGGATGTATGGCAGCACTAGATGCAGAGCGTTATTTACAATCGCTTTAATCCTAGAAGTTATCTTCTAAATTTTGTGCCTCAAAATGAATTAAATCTTGATTCTCAAAACCGTAAAATATGTTGATTGGATTACAGCAAATTTCACAATCCTCAACATACTCGGTGCTAACTAAAGATGAATCCAAAAGCATTGAAATTTCCTCCCAACAATACGGGCATTGAAAAAAATGTTCAAACATTAGTATTGTTTTAAGTTCTCAATTTCTTCCACCAATCGTTCCCAATTTTCGATATTTCTTGAAAGTTCCTTTTTCTTTTCATGGTAGCTTTCAAAAAAGTTTGCTTCACTAATAGTTTGTTCATAGTTGATTTCCAATTCTAGATCAATTGCCTTTATCTTTTTTTCCAAACCAGCAATATTAACCTCTAGCTTACTGAGTTTATTTTTTAGGGATTTTTCTTTTTTCTGAAGCTTATAATCGAAATCTTTTCTTTGATTATGAGCTTTATTTTTCATTAGATTTTTTTCAAGCTCCTTAAGAGAATTAATTTTTTTATTCTCCAAATAGGTATTAATATCGTCTAAGTAAAGCTTAGTTCTCCCATCCTTAAATTCCAGTACTTGACCACATAATCCAGACAGGAAATCCCGATCGTGAGAAACCAAAATCAAAGTTCCTTCAAAATTAATTAATGCGTCTTTTAATATACGCTTAGACTGAATATCCAAGTGGTTTGTTGGCTCATCCATTATAAGAGTGTTAAATGGTTGAAGTAGTAATTTACATAGAGCAAGTCTGTTGCGTTCACCTCCAGATAAAACACTGACTTTTTTATCTACATCGTCACCTTTAAACAAAAAAGCACCCAACAAGTCTCTTACCTTACCTCTATTCTCATTAGAGGCAGAATCTTGAATGGTAGTCAAAACAGTTTTAGAAGGTGCTAAAGTCTCGGATTGATTCTGAGCAAAATAACCAATCATAACATTATGTCCTAAGCTCAATTCTCCATTTCCATTTATAATTCCTACCAATAGCTTTGCAAGGGTCGACTTTCCTTGTCCATTTTGACCAACAAAAGCCATTTTAGTACCTCTTTCAATATAGAGATTTATATTGTTAAGTACTTTTTTATCTCCATAACTTTTTGCCAAGTCTTTAGTTTCTAATATCATTTTACCAGGTTGAATGGCGACTGGAAATTTTAGTTTCATCACCTGAGTTTCCTCAGTGTCAATAATTACACGTTCAACTTTTTCCAATTTTTTAATCAGAGACTGAGCCATACTGGCTTTTGACGCTTTGGCCCTAAAACGCTCAATTAGCTTTTCAGTTTGCTGGATTTGTTTCTCTTGATTTCTTTGAGCCGCTTGTTGTTGAATTCGCATTTCCTCTCTTAATGCCATGAAGGGAGTATAAGACTTTTTTAAATCAAAATGTCTCTTGTTAACAATTTCAATAGTTCTATTAGTAACTTGGTCGAGAAACATTATATCATGAGATACCAGAACAACAGCTCCATTATATTTCATTAAAAATTGTTCTAACCACTCAATTGAATCAATATCTAAATGGTTTGTCGGCTCATCTAATAGAAGTATATCGTGAGATTTTAATAATATTTTTGCCAATTCAATTCGCATTCGCCATCCTCCAGAGAAAGTAGATGTTAGTTGGTGGAAATCATCAGTGGTGAAACCCAATCCCGATAATATTTTTTCAGATTGCGCCTTATACGTATATCCTCCTAAAATCTCAAATGCCACTCCTAGATCACTAAGCTCCTGAATCAACTCTTGATAAACATTACTTTCATAATCTATTCGAGTATTTAATAATTCACTAATCTCCTCTTGACGGGATTGATTTTTCAAAAGTTTTGGAAAGGCTTGATAGGTTTCTTCGATCACAGTTCTATTGTTTTCAACCTCAAGCTCTTGAGGTAAATACCCTATAGAGCGATTTTTCTCAAGTGACAAACTTCCAGTTGATGAAATATTTCCACCTGATAATATCTTCAAAAAAGTACTTTTACCTGCTCCATTTTTGCCAATTAAACCGATTCGATCACCCATGCCAATCCTAAAAGAAAGGTTCTCAAATAAAACCTCCCCACCAAATGAAAGCCCTAAGTTTTGTATGTCAAGCATTAAATTATGTTATTAATTGCGAAAATAATTATTTTCAAAACGTTTTATATCTGTCGCTTCAGGCAATTTAAATTGATTTTCAATATATTCATATAACCACTTAGAAAGTAATGGGGCCATTAGTACCCCCCTTGTTCCCATTCCATTTAGGATGAATAGTTTATTGTTCAAAGGGTGAATTCCTAGTAGTGGCCTTCTGTCAATTACCGTGGCTCTTATCTGAGCCTTATGTTCAAGAATTTGATAGGGTAAGTTGAGGATTTTGTCTAATTTAGAAAGTAACCACTCATTTCCTTTTTTGGTAGCAAACGTGGTTTTATCCTCTCGGTCAAAAGTAGCTCCTACCCAAAACTTGTTCTCCCCAATTGGGGAAAGAAAAATTGGTCCTTTAAAAATAACTTCCTCTGTGAGTAGATTACATTTAATGATCAACATTTCGCCTTTTGAACCTACCAACGGGAGATAATTAAAAAAAGGGTTCTTAACACTCTGAAATCCTTCACAGAAAACAATTTTTTTTGCTTGAATACCCTTATATAATATTCCCTCTGGATTAAATTCTAACTTTGTATGGTCGATTCTACAATCAATATATTGGTTGGGAATTATTTTTTTTTGGTATGAGGAAATAAGAGTAATATTATCAACTCTCGCACTCTTTTTTACCTCCCCATAATTGAATGGAGCTTTAATACCATTGTATTTTTCTCCTGAAATTAATTTATTGTTTAAATAATTTTTTAGAAATGGCTTCGAGCATCCAAAAACCCACTCATTTTGTTCCCTTTTGTTATTTAAAATACGGAGAATTGGAGTCCTATGAATTATTTTAGTTTGGACTAAATTTTGAAGCTCACTATAATGTGTAAATGCATAATTCAAAAATTCATCCGATTTCCAAACAGAATTAAACCTTTTTAAAACTGTAGGGTTAATTATTCCAGCAGCCAGATTGGATGCACTTTCCTCTCTAGGAGCAAGTACAATAAAACTTCTATTATGTCGCCTTAATTGTTCGGCATAATTAAGCCCTGCTATACCAAAACCAACTATTAGTGTATCTATCAAAACAACCTAAAATAAAAAAAGCGTTATCGTTAGATAACGCTTAAAATTAAATATTGAAAGGTATTAGTTGTTCCACAAATCTTGCTCAAAATCACGAATTATTGACTTAATTCTGTCAGCCTCCAAAAGCATTTTTAAAGCGTCGTCTCTGATATAATCTTTGATTAATCTATCCTCGTAGATGTTTTCTTCTTTATATATAAGAGAATTAAATCTCCTTGAGTTTAACATGTGATCATATGTAACAGGTTGAGAAGAATTCCTAGTATTAAAAACTTTGTGTCTATTTAAAGATTTCCTTGCATCGGGAAACCAAATCCAGAATAATTCAACGGGAATAATATTTTTATCACCGCTTTCATACTTTTCAATGTCTTTACCCTGAATAACTACTGGGCATAAACCTAGCAGCCTGTATTTTAATTCACCTAATCTTTTATCAACATACCAAGTACCTTTAATTCTGTACTCTCTTACATATTTAGCAGTGACTGGCCATTCAAAAATTAAATCATCATTCCAAACTCCAGTAATATTAAATTCTGCCTTTGCCTGATCAGTGGTGTCAATGTATTTTAATTGAATTTCATCTCCAACTTGTTTTGTTCGAAAATATGGGTCTTTGTAAACCTCTTTAATTTCTTTATTTTCAATGGCATCGGTTAAAACATGCCATAAAGATCTTCTGTCCTCACCTAAATTTTCAATCTGAGTTGGATAGTAAAACGGGAAGTTTATTCTTTCATCTAAGTCAATTATTTCCCAAACGGTTTTTGACCATAAAACATCTCTGTCATCTACATAACCATATTTAAGTGGATCCTGATTATTAGCTAAAATTTGTTGTTCATTTAACTGACCTACATCTTGTGGAACTCGAGCATTAAGAAGATTAGCCTGAGAGTTGACCCTAATAAAGGATATTAAAAAAATTAAAACAATAAATGATTTTAAGTTCATATCAAAGTTCTAAATAACAGTAATAATTATAGGGTTAACGCTTTTAATAGCTAGTTTAGGATTTGAGGGTGCCCTTACCTTTATGTTCTCAATGGTTAATTTCCCACCAGATCTAACCCTGCTAATTAAACCTCTTGCATCATTATTAAATTTATTACCTGTAACTTCTATAGCTGGAAGCCCAGGAGCAGATAATGTGTAGCCTAAAACAGAAAGAGGTAGGTCAAAATCAAAATCTTTAAATATAGCGACAACGGTTTGCTTTCCAATTGCACCTTTTGGAAGAGATATAGAACCTGTCTTCCCTGCTATTTGACAGGTTGGGTTAGGAAGACCTTTTACTCTAAATTTACTCTGACTAGAAACAACCTGGCCGTCAGGAAGTGTACCAGAGGCTCTAATAATTACCTCTCTTCCTCCACCTGATGGTATCAAAATATACTTACTTCCCCTTGTCCTCTTTAATCCTCTAGCAGAGGCTCTAACCTTATTATCCGGTATACCAGGTATTGATATTGTTAATGGATTTTCCACTCCAATGTAAACGACATTCATTTTGTCAGCGGAAATTACAGCAGAGTTAGGTTTAGATATGACTGGGAAAGACTGATCGACTGGAATCCTTGACTCAACTCCTTCATTTAAAAAAATCAAATCACCTTTAATTATGTGATCACCAGGGTTTCCTGTTCTAATTTTTAACTTTATACCACCATCAATTAATTCATAATCTTCCTCAGTAAGTTTTCGACCATCTAATTCAAGCTCAACACCGTTTGGCTTTTGTGCTCCACCTTTTCTTCCGAGAATTACACTCCCATCAAAAGTTTCTCCTTGATAATAAGCCCCTTTTTCAGTTTTTAACAAACTTATATAGTTTGATTCATTGACACTTGAGGACATTTTTAGTTCTTTTCCCATTAAAGTAGCAAATACATCGTGTTCAGTTTGTCGAATATCGTTCTGCATTAACGAAAATTTAGCAAGAGAGGATATCAAAGGCATTCCTTGATAATTACTGAAAAACCAATCCTCATCCATTCCATCACTATTCACAATATTGCCATTCTCGTCTCCTGTGAAGAAACGATTTTCGACCATTTCTATATATTCAGGATACTGACTTCCAAAAACTTGAATTACATGCATTTTGTATGTATTAATCATATCTAGGAATTCCTCTTTGGCCTCAGTTGAACCTTCTTTGAAAAATAGCATATCAAGGGTTTCACCCTTATCCATTTGGGCGTATTCCTTTAACTCTGGATCCTTCTCTCTTTGTTTTTCAGTAATCTGGTTCATTATCTCAGATATCCTATCATAAAATGCATCTGATTCCTCTTTAATTTCAGTTGCAGTTCTAAGATGTCCTATCCACTTACCTCCTTTTTCCTCTGCATTAACTTTAATATTTTCATATATATTGTTATTGCTTTCATCAACCCTAGTGTTAGCATCGGAAATCTTTACAAACATTTGACCAAATCCATCTAATACCTCTTTACTTACATTCAAAGCAAGCATGGTTATAAATACCAGATACATTAAACTAATAAGTTTCTGTCTGGGTGTTTCTTTAGCTCCAGCCATTAGTATTTAATTAATTTTTATTCATTGCGTTTAGCATTCCATCATATACCTGATTCAAAGAGGCTAGATTAGATGATAATGCTTCCATTTGTACTCTTAATTTCTCAGCGTTATCTGCTACTTGCTGATTAAATTGCGAGTTATTACCAGCAGATTGTACCTGTTCCGAATATACGCCATTAAGTTGCTTCAATTTTTGAGAAGCAGCAATTAATTGTTCTGAGTAATCCTGGGAAGAGGAAGCAGCATCAGCAGCAGGCGATAGAGCCTCAGCTGAGGATTCAAGTTTCTTTATACTTTGAGTTAATTTATTCACAAGTGCGACATCCAATTTAGCTTCTTGTAAAATATCATCGATTTTAGCAGAAAGACCTTTCTCTCCTCCAGATGATGCAGAAGAGGATTGCCCTTTAATTTTTTTGGCGAAATCTTCGTGTTCTTCTTTAATTTCTCCAGTGCTTAGTGCAGAAACAGTAAAGATTAGGGCTTCTGTTCCAAGGCCCAAACCAAGAACAAGTCCACCTGTTATGGGGCCTATTTCTAAGTGTAGAATTTTAAAAAGGGCTCCAATAATTACAACGGCTCCACCTAAACCGAAAAGCATATGCATCATTACTTTTCCTCTTAATCTCTTTTTTAAAGCTTTATCATCCATTTTTAAAGTTTTTTATGTTTATCTAAAAATATTAAATTATTTTATTTTCACCTTGCTTGTGCCTAAATAATCTTGAACAGTCCTGAATCCAATATAACTTCTTGATGTATCCGCATACTCGTAGTCCCTTGAACTGACTCTTAAAAAGTATGCAACATCTTTCCAAGAACCTCCTCTTACCACCTTACGAAATTCACTTTTCATAGACATATTCGGGTTTAGAGATGCCACATATTCGTAAGCACCTGATTCATACGAGGAACTCGTCCACTCGGCAACATTTCCAGCCATATTGTATAAATTGAAATCATTTGGCAAATAAGATTTTGCTTCAACAGTATAAACAGCCTGGTCAGCAGCATAATCACCCCTTAAAGGCTTAAAATTGGCAAGAAAACATGCTCTATCATTTAAAAGATAGGGACCTCCCCAAGGATAAGTTCCTGAGGGTATTCCACCTCTAGCTGCATATTCCCATTCCGCCTCACTAGGCAACCTAAAGTTATTTACAAGTGGCTTTTTCTTGGACTTCTGATAGCTATTCTTAAAATGAGTTCTCCAATTACAAAATGCTACAGCTTGGTCCCAAGAAATCCCAACTACAGGATAATCTTGAAATGCTGGATGAGAAAAATACTCGTTATGCATTGGTTCGTTATAAGAATAAATAAAGTCCTTTATCCAAACAGTGGTATCAGGATAAATTTGAACTTCTTCTTGTTTGATATATGGTTTTCTATCAATAAATTTTTGTCTTGTTCTTTTTGACTCAGCAGCAGCTGCCTCAGCATCAAACCAAGTGTATTTGTAAATAAGCTTAGTAACGTCAATTTTCATCTCACCATTATACCATAATTCAGGGGGTAAATATAAAGAATCGAGTACCTCAGAATAGGCTTGATCTGGGTAGTCTTCGGTATCCCAATATAGGTCATTATCCCAGTTTAGTGGTCTACCAGCATACAGATCCTCACTTAAATCGTAATAATTTGTACGCATATATTTTTGAAATTCACTTAATTTAGAGGTATCTGCGTCTTTAAAGGAAAATTCTCCTATACCATCTCTATTTTCCTCACCAAGCTCTAGTTCATCAGCTTTTCTAGCTAACATCGCCATGGTAACGGAATCTTTAACCCAGTAAACGAATTGTCTGTATTCGCCATTTGTGATTTCAGTTTCATCCATGTAGAATGAAGGGACAGTAACAGTTCTTGCAGCAGCATTATTGAGCTGCGCAACATCCTCGTCAGATTTACCCATAATAAAAGCACCTCCTTCCACAAGAGTCATTCCATACGGTTTTTCTGGAAACCACTTTTTTTGTTTTACCCCAATAAGTTCCCCTCTGTTCTTCTTACCTCCACAACTAAAAATTATGATAGGTAGAAAAACAAAAAGAATAAATCTTTTTATGGTCATTGACGAGTATTTAAACCCATTAAATATTTGTAAAACTAAATATTTTTTCACTATAATACAGTTTCTCTATAAAAAAGAACACCTTTCATTAGTAAATCGCCGTAAAAATAGGGAAATAATTACCTAAATAATTTTTAACACCTTTTTATTGCTTTCCACCACATATCGGGTATTTTATCATTGCAAGCATCCAAATAATCTTGATGCGTGCATGGTAATAACGTCGTTGTTTTATTTTTATTATTTAAATATGAATGATTTGTTACTTCTAACCACCAGCGATTACTTTTTTCACTTTGAAAAAAAATCATTTCCATATCAGATAATGTCACAGTATATTTGGTAAATCCTTTACTAGTAAGTACCGGATATTCATCAAACCTACAACTATACCCCTCAATGAAATACCAAATAATTTGAGCCAACAATTGGTTGAAAACATTTGAGTTGGGTAGTTCAAAAACACCGAAAATATCTAGTCTGTCACTAATTCCTGCATACCTTGCAAGAGCACATATTGTTCTGGCATCTATTCCATTAGGGTTACCTGAAGGAAGATTTGTAGCCTGCCAACTAAGAGATTTCATATCAAATCCAATAATATTAGCATTTCTTAAGTATGGTTCAGCGATAGTAACATCATTTAAAATATTCCCAAGTCTTAAGGCATCAAAATGAAGTTTATCAATTAAATCTAATTCTTCTTGGGCTATAAAATAACTTTGGTATCCTAGGTTAGTGAAACTTAATAAGAAATTAGGCTGATCCAAGATTATTCTACTCATATATGATCGACCCGAAATCAATTCCTCCTCTTGAGAAAAATCAAACTGATTGTCGACTGAAACAATATTTACTAATTGTTTTGTTTTCTGGTAAGATTGGTACATGGGAAAGATTAGGTCATGGCTGCCTCCAATTACTATTGGTAGTATATTAAGTTGACGTAAATACAAGCAAATTTCACTCAAGGCAAAATAAGTGTCCTCCGCAGTAGCTCCATTTGGGAGGTCGCCTAAATCACAAATACTAAAATTCCAATTACCCGGAAAAAGTTTGTAAAAAGACTTACGAAAATCTAAAGTTTCATAAGTGGCAGTAGGAAAAAATGTGTTTCTAATTTCAGAAACACCTATTATGGCAATTGAACACCCCTTTAAGTCTGGAATTCCGTTTTGTTCTGTGAAAATATCAATGTTTTTCCCTATTACTTGATTAGGTTGAATCAAAAGTGAGGAAATAGCCTCCTCTGAGACGGGAACTAGAGACTCAAGGCTCATTTTTTCTTTTTAGAGGTTTTGGGACTCAGGTATTTTATAGCCACTTCCAATGTTATTTTAGTTGGATCTATATCCTTTCCTAATTCGACTTTTTTCTTACCCTTTATAATGTTGGACCTACCCCATCTTGCCTTTTCAATTCTAATTTCCTCATTTGGCCATTCTTGAATTAATTTTTCTTTTTCCTTCTGAATTTTGTCTTTGATAAGACTCTCTATATCTTGTTCAGAAAGGTCATCAAAATTATATTTTTTGTTAACATTGATGAACATTCCACTCCATTTGATAAAAGGTCCAAATCTCCCTTTTCCTTTGGTAACTGGAAGATTTTCATAAGTATAAATTGGAGCTTCTGCTTCTTGTTTTTCATTTATTAATAGTATTGCTCTGTCAATATTGATTGACATCGGATCTTCGTCTGACGGTAATGAGACAAACATAGTATTAAATTTAATGTAAGGTCCATATCTTCCATTATTTACAATTACTTCTTGACCATCATAAATCCCCAAATTCCTAGGTAGCTTGAATAACTCAAGAGCATCTCCTAATTCAAGTGTCTCCAATTGTTGACCAGGTGATAGGCTTACAAAAATTGGCTTTTCCTCATCCTCGGCTTCTCCAATTTGAGCGATTGGTCCAAATCGACCCAATCTAACTTTTACTACTCTTCCTGATTTTGGATCGTTTCCTAAAATTCTTTCACCGGACTCTCTAGACGCATTTTCATTGACATGACTAACTGTTTTGTGGAAATTGTCATAGAAACCTTTAATCATTTTTGTCCAATCTTCAGAACCCTGCGCAATTTGATCAAAACTCTGCTCAACTTTTGCAGTAAAGCTGTAATCGAGAATATTTTTAAAATTAGAAACTAAAAAATCATTTACAATGGATCCTATATCAGTTGGTATTAACTTCCCCTTATTTGCTCCAACCTTCTCATTAAGAATCTGGGATTTAATTTTATTATTTGATAATTCCAATTGGATATATTTTCTTGATTCACCTTCAGAAATTCCTTTTTCGATATACTTTCGGTTTTGAATCGTGGATATGGTAGGAGCGTATGTTGAAGGTCGACCTATACCTAGTTCTTCTAATTTTTTTACTAGTGAAGCCTCCGTGAACCGATAAGGAGGACGGCTAAATCTTTGATTTGCCGTCATAAACTTAAGACTTAATACCTCACCTTTTTCTACTTTCGGAAGTAAATCATTTTGTTCATCACTTTGGTTATCAACCCCTTCAAGATATACTTTAAGGAATCCATCAAAAGTAATGACCTCACCTTTAGCAACGAATTGATCTGAGTGAGTAGATGCTGAAATTTTAAGTTGAGTACGCTCCAACTTAGCATCACTCATTTGGGAGGCAATGGATCTTTTCCAAATTAGTTCATATAATCGAGACTGATCATAATCAACATTTTCTAATCTAGTTCTGCTAAAATCAGTAGGTCTTACAGCTTCATGGGCCTCTTGGGCTACTTTATTTTTATTTTTGTATTGACGTTGTTTTACATATTTTTCACCGTAGAGATTTTCAATTTGCTTCAAAGCGCTAATTTTAGCCTCTTTGGATAAGTTTACACTGTCAGTCCTCATGTATGTAATTAACCCAGCCTCGTAGAGTCTCTGGGCAAGATTCATAGTTTTACTAACAGAAAAATATAATTTTCTTGATGCTTCTTGTTGAAGTGTTGATGTTGTGAATGGAGCAGTGGGACTTTTAGATGCAGGGTTTTTTTCTATTGAATCTACAAAGAAATCGGCAGATATATTTTTTTCTAAGAATTTTTGGGTAAGCTCCTCAGATTCAAAATTTTTAGGCAAAAGTGAATTTATTGGCTTATTAGCTTTGTTTAAAAATAAGGCTTGGGTTTTAAATGACTCTTTGGGAATGAAATTATTAATTTCTCTCTCTCTTTCAACAATTAATCTTACAGATACAGACTGTACCCTTCCTGCAGATAAACCCCCCTTAACTTTTCTCCATAATACTGGAGATAATTCATAACCCACCAATCGATCCAGAACTCTTCTAGCTTGCTGTGCATTGACTAGATCATAATTGATGTTTCTAGGGTTTTCAATAGCATCCAATATAGCTGTCTTGGTAATCTCATTAAAAACTATTCTTTTAGTATTGTCAGCTTTTAGTTCTAAGGTATTTAAAAGATGCCAAGCAATAGCTTCTCCCTCGCGGTCTTCATCACTGGCTAGCCAAACTGTATTCATTTTTTTTGCTAATGATTTTAATTCACTAACTACTTTCTTCTTGTCGGAGGAAACAATGTATTTAGGAGAGAAATCTCCTTCTACATTTACTCCTAACTCATTGGAGGGAAGATCTGCGATATGACCAAAACTTGATGCAACTTTAAAATCTTGACCTAGAAACTTTTCTATGGTTTTGGCTTTTGCCGGAGACTCTACAATTACTAAATTTCTTGCCATAAATTATTTTTTAAAGGATAAAATTATGTAGTTTTTTTTTAAGATCAATTATAATATCGGGATGCAAATCTATAAAAATTGAAAAGATGTAAAGTTTTAATTTTTAAGATTTGAAAAAAATTAAGATTTAAGGTTTGTGTAATTGATTATTTTATTTCATTTTTGGAAAAGATTAAGTTAAAATGATTGTAGGAAATTAGCGTAAAGCTTATGAAAATTGAACAAATTTACACTGGATGCCTATCTCAAGGCACATATTACATTGAAAGTAACGGAGAGGTTGCTATTATTGATCCTTTAAGAGAAATAGATCCTTATTTAAAGCTTGCCAAAGAAAATAATGCTAAAATTAAATATATATTTGAAACTCATATTCACGCTGATTTTGTAAGTGGTCATTTAACCCTTTCCAACGCTACAGGAGCACCTATAATTTTTGGGCCTAATACTATAACGTCCTATCCTGTAACAATTGCTGAGGATGAACAGGTTTTCAAACTTGGTAATTTAACTTTTGTAGCTCTCCACACTCCTGGACACACACTTGAAAGCACCACTTATCTTCTTAAAGATAATCTTGGTAAAGATCATGCAATTTTCACAGGTGATACACTTTTTGTAGGGGATGTTGGAAGACCAGATCTGGCCCAAAAGCAAAGTGGAAAGACCCAAAGAGACATGGCAGGAATGCTATTTGATAGTCTAAGAAAAAAGATAATGCCATTAAGCGATGATGTGATTGTTTATCCAGCTCATGGGGCAGGAAGTGCATGTGGGAAGAAAATAAGTAAGGAAACCTTCAGCACTCTTGGAAATCAAAAATCAAACAATTATGCCTTAGATAAATCATTAAATAAAGAGGAATTCATTAATGAACTAACTGAAGGGCTAGAAAGTCCACCTGCATACTTTCCGATGAATGTTAAAATGAATCAGGAGGGATATAATCATATTGAAAATGTTTTGAGAAAGAATTTAAACCCTCTTGATCCCGATGAATTTGAAAAATTAGCTAATCAACCTGGAGTATTAATTTTAGATGTGAGAAATCAAATTCAATTTGCAGAAGAACATATCCCTGGATCAATATTTATAGGAATTGATGGAGGTTTTGCTCCTTGGGTCGGTGCAATAGTTGGTGACGTAAAACGACCAATTATATTGATAACCCCAAAAGGCAGAGAAGAAGAAACAATTACCCGTTTGGCAAGAGTAGGTTTTGACAACACATTAGGATTTCTCAAGGGAGGACTAAGTTCATGGAAAGTTAAGGGCAGGAAAACCGATTCTATTTCTACGATTGAAGCCTCAAAGCTTGGAAAAAAAATTTCTGATCAGACTAAGATAATAGATGTTAGAAAAAACTCGGAATTTAGTAATGGTCACCTTAAAAATTCTTTAAATATACCCTTAGATCAGCTTAGTGAAAACTTCGATAAAATTCCATTAGAAGATAATTTTTTCGTTCATTGTGCAGGTGGGTATAGAAGCATGATAGCGAGCTCTATACTTAAAAGTAGAGGCATTGATTCAATGACTGACATAATAGGTGGATTTTCAGCAATAAAATCCTCAGGTATTCCAATTGAAGTCTAATCCATTAATTTTTAAACAATAAATCATGAATTTAAAGCAAAAATTAAAAAGAATATCTTTAATTATAATATGCTTACCCCTTTTAGGATCAAATAAAGAAAGTAAAAACCCACCTAGGTACAATGTATTGTTCATTGTGTCTGATGACCTTAATTGCGATCTTGGTGCTTATGGAAATGAAATGGTTGTTACGCCAAACATAGATAATTTAGCCGAAAGGGGCGTCTTATTTGGAAATGCTCACAATCAATATCCTTGGTGTGCTCCTTCAAGAGCCTCATTCATGACAGGATTATATCCCGATCAAACAAATATTAAAAAGTTAAGAGTTTATTTGAGACAGACCCTGCCTAAAGTTGTTACAATTGGACAAAGATTTAAGCAAGAAAATTATCATTCTGTTCGGGTAGGGAAAATTTTCCATTATCATAACCCCAGAGATATAGGAACTGCAGGTCATGATGATAATTATACTTGGGATCAAACTGTAAATCCATATGGCAGAGATAAGGTTGAGGAATATAAAATAAATACATTATCTCCCAGATCATATGGTGGAACACTAAGCTGGCTTGCAGCAGATGGGACTGATGAGGAGCAAACTGATGGAATTGGTGCAACTGAGACGATCAATTTTCTCGATAAATTTGCCAAAAGTGGCGAAAGCTTCTTCCTTGCATTTGGATTATACCGTCCTCATACCCCCTATGTTGCACCAAAAAAATATTATGATCTTTATGAAACTCAAGGGATGGAAATTCCTGAAAGTTCAGAAGAATATCTCCAAACAATTCCAATTCCAGCTGCAATAAGTATTCGAGAAAAAAAGAATCAGAATAACCTGGAGGAAAACTTAGCTAAAACAATTAAAGAAGCTTATTACGCTACTACAAGTTTCGTTGACGCTCAAATAGGGCGTGTTTTGGATAAATTAAAGGAAACTGGATTAGATAAAAATACAATTGTGGTTTTCACTTCAGATCATGGCTACCATCTTGGAGAGCACGGGCATTGGCAAAAACGTACCCTTTTTGATAATGCAACTAGAGTTCCTCTTATTGTAGCTGGTCCAGGCATAAATAAAAATGAAAAAATAATGGGGGCTCCAGTAGAACTTGTTGATATCTACCCTACTTTAATGGAACTTTTAGACATGGATACACCAGAATTTATTTCTGGAAAAAGCTTTGCTCCTCTTTTAAAGGATTCTAATGCAAGGGTTAGAGAAAGTGCCCTAACAGAACTGGGGGTTAATACTGGATATGGAGCTAAAGTTTCTGGTTACTCTATAAAAACTGAGCGTTATCGATTAACTCAATGGGGCTATAGAGGAGTTTTAGGGTTTGAATTATATGATCATAAATATGATAAACAAGAACTTAATAATCTTGCTAACCGAGATTCATATAAGTTTATTAAAGATTCCCTAACCAATGTTTTGTCATATAGAATTAGTGAGGCCCAACGAAAACCTAAAGGACTCGAAATTATCTCCGATGGTGCGAGGGAATGGCAGGAACCCAGAGAGGTCTTTTCACAGCCAAAATAATTTTATAAAAATAATTGTTACAATTTCATTAAATTTCTAGAATTGTAAAGTTTGTCAGGGTTTTTTTATAATTATGAATTATTTTACCATCATTAGAGATATTATATTCAGTAGATCAAACCTTATATCCGTAATTTGTTTAATAGGTTTTTTTTCATTTTCCCAAACTTCATATTACGTTGCCAAATCAGGCTCTAATTCAAATTCAGGTACATCGTTATCTAGTCCTTTTTTAACAATCTCTCATGCAATTTCCCAGATCAATGCTGGAGATCAAATATTTATCAGAAGAGGAACTTACCATGAGGAAATTATTATAAATAATATTGACTCTTCTATTGGAAATGAGACCCTTATCACAAATTACAATAATGAACAGGTAATAATTGACGGGTCAATAAATGTAACAGGTCAATGGATAGATGATACCATTGGCGGTGTAGGTGTAAAAAAAGTTGAAAGTTTTACTGAGTCAATCACTCAGCTTTTTGTAGGAAATAACCAAATGGTTATGGCTAGGTGGCCTAACGCTCAATTCAGTGATTTATCTATTTATGATCATGATAATTGGGCTCATGGAGAGGAAACTGGAAGTACAGATGGATCTTTTCTTATTGATGAAACCTATGAAAATCCAGGTTCAATTAATCTAGCAAACTCAATTGGAATATTAAATGTGGGTTCATTTAGAACATTTAACCGCAATATTGCAACTCATACTCAGCAGGGAGGTGACGATGTTATAACCTACACAAATCCAATTGGAGATAATGGAATAGGTGCCGGATTGTCAAATAATGGAGAATTAAAAGATAAACATCACTATTTCTTTTTCGAAGGGAAAAAAGAATTCTTAGATATCGAAAATGAATGGTTTTTAGACCACGTAAATGATGTTTTATATCTAAAACCACCCAATGGCATTGACCTAAATAATACACCCATAAGAGGAAAAATAAGAGATTATTCAATATCTATTTCGGGTAGTGAGCACCTAAAAATAAATGGCTTAACATTTTTTGCAACCACAATTCATACAAGTGGCAGTAAGAATATCGAAATATCAGAGTGTAATTTCTATTTCCCATCACACTCAAGAAGAATGCTTGGCGATTTATCTGGTGCTAATGTCACTACATTTGGAACAGGTTCTGGAAATACTGCTAGAGTAGACTCCTCAGTAGTTAGTGGTTGTTTGTTCATTAATACTGAAGGTGAAGCTCTTGTGATTAAGGGTAATAATAATACCATTAAAAATTCATATTTCCGAAATATAGATTGGTCAGCGACAGAGCTCAACGGCTTGATGGTTTCAGTATTTGTTGATGGGACTTCAAATACATTTACTGGGAATGAGATATACCATACGGGAGCCTCAGCTACGGTCTGGCCAGGAGAGCAGTCAATTTTTTCATATAATATAGTATCAAGCACAGGCCACGCCCAGTCTGATGGTTCAGTTTTTCAGGGGACAAAAAACTATGTTTTTGGGTCAGAGGTCCATCATAACTTTGTATACGATACGGAAAAATATGCCTTTAGGTACGATGCTCCAGGAGGAGATGCTGCTCAAGCTGGAAGCTTTGGGGTTATGCACCACAATATTGCAGATAATACCCTGGGTCTAATGATAAAAGGAAATAATCAGATCATTGCTCATAATACTGTTATAAACACGATAAATAACAGAAATGACATAATTATTCTAGCAGAGGACTGCTCCAATACTAATACATGGATGTATAATAATCTTGCAGAGAGAATTGGTTCGCACAGAAGTGATGTATTATTTTCAGCTCCATCTAATGGACCAATGCCAATTGGTACAGAGGGTTATATTAAAAACGGGAATAATTGGGAGGTTTGTGATTCTAATGATGGTGCTCTATATTCTGGCACTGGAACTGGAAGCTCTACCGCTAATATCGATACAATCAATCAATCTAGACCAGGGATTTCTTATAATGCAAATGTTGAAAGCCTTATTAATTATAATCCAGGTAACGGTAAAACCATTTCAGATTATCAGCCAACTAGTAACCAAATTATTGACCAAGGTGTCTCATTGACAAACACTGTGTCTACATCTTTAACCGCAAGCAATCAATTGAATTCAATTGTTCCACACACCCCTGTTGGATCTGGAACTGATATTGGTGCCATTGATGGAAACTCACTATGGACTCCTGGAGTTCAGGGATGGACACCCCAGCAAAATATAAACCTAGAAGATATATTTTATAATCCTGGGATTGTTAAATCAAATCTTCTATTACACTTTGATTTTGCTAATTCAACATCATATCCTGGTTCTGGCAACCAGGTTTACGATCTATCAAATAATTACAATCAAGGAGAACTTAACGGTAATCCTGGTATGTTAAATAATCATGGAGGAGAGATAGATCTTGATGGTACTAATGATTATATACAATTAAATGATCCTTTTTCTTATCAGGAGCACTCGGTGGAAATGTGGATTAAAATGAAAGACAGTAATAATGCTTTTTTATGGGACGCCAGAGACTCTAATGATGATGGATATATTTTGTTCTATAATTCAGCTTACAAATACTTTATCCAGACTTCAGACCTAGAAAATTCTCAATCACACCTTAATCAGTGGGTGCAAGTTGTAGCCAGTTACAATGGTGAAAAGTCAAGGATATTTATTAACGGACAAAAGGTTGAACAATCTAACAGTATTAATAAAGTTATAAATAATAGTACGAATGCAAGAATTGGTGCAAGAAATTTTGATCCATTGGCCCATTTTTCAGAGGCAGAAATCGGGATTGTAAGGTTTTATAATCAAACCTTATACAGTACTGATGTTTTGCAAAACTATAATGCTAACGCTGCTAGATTTGGACTAACATCTAACCCAACTTCCCCAACATCCATTGATATTACCCAACCAATTCCAACCAGAGGACTAAAACTCTATCTTGATTCAACTAAATCTGATTCCTATCAATCTGGAGGTAATACATGGTTCGACTTAAGTGGAAACGATTATGATTTCACAGTAGTAGGAAACCCTCCTTTTGATTCATCTATAAAGGGAGGAGTTATTGATTTTCAAACAGGGGGTGATTATGCTACAAACAATTCTGATCCAATTTTAAACGTAAATTCATACACAAAATTTGTTGCATTTTATCCTAAAACACCTCATTCTTCAAATAACTTAATCTCAGGTGGTGAGCAATCTATGCATGCTTTTTGGATGAAGGGAAAAAACGACAGAATACAAGCCGGCCACAATAATACATGGGCACTAGTAAATTATTACCCTAACGGTCAAAATAACTCAATTTTAGATAGTTGGCATCTAGGTGCAGTAAGTTTTGATACAAACAATGGATTTGACCTTTATCATAATGGTAATTTAGTTGATTCAAACTCCTCTCAAACAACCATAGCTCAACAAACATCACCACTTGTTAATATTGCTAAATATAATACTGGCAATTACTTCAATGGATATATCCCTGTCGCGATTATTTATGATCGAAAACTTTCTCAAAATGAGATTAACAGTTTAAGTAATCATTTTGCCTCCAGATATAGCCTCTCCCCGACAAATACATCGTCTCTGACAATTGATGAGGGTGTTGGAATGGGGACAGTTTTGGCCAATCTCAGTGCCACTGATTCTGACTCTACAGAATTCACATACAGCCTTGTAAGTGGAAATGGAACTAATGATCAGCATAATTCCTCATTTACTATCTCAGGCACTCAGGTTGTGACTAATAATATTATTTCGTTTGACAACACGCCAGTAATGAATATTAATCTAAAAGTTGAGGATGAATCAAACAATAGTTTTACAAGTTCATTTGTTGTCTATGTAAATGATTTAAACAGAACTCCAACTGATATTGGAGTTTCGTCTTTAACTTTTCCTGAGAGTGTTTCTGCTAGTTCAACTATTGCTACTTTGTCTGCTGTTGACTCTGACACAAGTGACACACATGTTTTTTCTTTAATCAATGGAAATGGATCTAATGACGCTGACAATTTAAGCTTTACAGTTAGTGGAACTAGTTTAATTATAAACTCTATTGCTGATTACGAGACGAAGGCTAGTTATAATATATATTTAAATGTTTTTGATGGAGCAAATAACTTTGCCAAAGCCTTTACAGTTAGTGTTACCAATGTTAATGAAGCACCTAGCGATATATTCCTTTTAGAAGTTGATACAAATGATTTAGTTCTTTATTTAAATGCTAAAAATATAGATTCCTACCCAGGCTCAGGTAATCAGTGGTTTGATTTAAGTGGCAATTATAATAATGGTTTAATTAATGGTGCAACATACAATTCCTCATCTGACGGAGGGTTTTCATTTGATGGAAATGATGATAAAGTAGTAATTCAACATGACAACTCGTTAAATTTTGAAAGTAATTTAACTGTTATATACACCCTAAAACCTGATTGGAGTAATTCCTCATATAGTCCTGGAATTTCAAAAGGAGAAAACAAAAACAGTAATTTTTCTAAATGGGTAGGCATTGACAGGCAAATTGATATTTCAACGCAAGTAGGGAATAATCAAACAGAAAATGTCAACTCCTTAAGACCAGCATATGATGCCACTAATGACATCAGTGCGGGTAATTGGTATACTATTGCTATAACTATTGACTCATCAAAAAATCAGAAAACATATATAAACGGATCTCAAGTGGGTGTGACCAAGTCCATAACTCTTGGAGCAACAAACACTCTTAATTTGACTATCGGACAGCTCCCCGGTTATAGTCATTCCACATATGGAGATGGAGAACTTGGAAAAATCATACTTTATAACGCTGCTTTGACATCTGCTCAGGTAAGTTCTAATTTTAACTTGATGTCAAATAGTTCAACTCCAACTTCCTCATATGCATCGATCTTTGAGGGGTCACCAGTAAATACACTAGTTGGAAGCTTTACAGCTACCGATTCTGATACTTCAAATTTAACATTCTCAATCATTCAAGGTGATGGAAACAATGATCAACATAACTCATACTTTACTATATCAGGTAATCAATTAAAGGTTAACAATGGAAATATAAATTATGACATAACTACAAAATTGTTTGTCAATATTCAAGTAAGTGATGGTGATTTAACATATACAAAGCCTTTTGAAATTGCAGTTATTGATTTAAATAGAACACCTACAGATATCGGTATTTCATCAACAACTTTTCTAGAAACTGTATCTGCTAGTTCAACAATTGCCTCTTTATCTGCTGTTGACTCTGATACAAGTGATACTCATGTTTTTTCTTTAATTAATGGAAATGGATCCAATGACGCCGATAATTCTAGCTTTACAATTAGTGGAACTAGTTTAATTATAAATTCCACTGCTGATTATGAGAGTAAGGCTGCCTATAATATATATTTAAATGTATTTGACGGAGCCAACAATTATGCCAAGGCCTTTACTGTTAGTGTTACAAATGTTAATGAATCACCGAGTAATCTTGGATTTTTGAGCAGTGACCTAGCCATTCCAACCAATGGTCTGATTTTGCATTTGGACACCTCAAATTCAGACTCATACCCTGGGAACGGAGATACTTGGTTTGATTTAAGTGGACAAAATGCTCATGCTCAGGCAACTACACTTCCCGCATTTGGTCTAAATGGAGCTCAAATTAAAAACTTTGATTTCAGTACTAATAGTCATGGTTTTAATAGCGTAGATATAAGTCAAGAGTATAGAGACCTAATAGTGATTAAAAAACTAGAGACTGGAGGAGGCATTAAGACCGTTTTTGGTCATTACAATTTTCAGGATGATTCATTTAGAATTAATGGAAGCCAGGTTAAGGTCCAAAACACATTCGACGCTAACGATTGGCAATTCGGTTCGACCTCTGATGTTTTTGTAAATGGATCATTTATAACACAAAATACCACTGTACTGAATCAGTGGGTATTTGTAAGAACCTATCGTTCAAATAATGCCGGTTTTGGAAATAGTTTTAGATATGAAATTTCAAAGGGTCATGGTGGGGGAGGTAGATCTTACAGGGGAAAGATAAACCTGATTTTAGCATATAACAGAAAATTAACCAATCAAGAAGTTCAAGACATTTATCAAAGTTTATCCCCCAGGCTGAATGGAACTGAGACATCTCTGACTGTTTCTAGTACTTCTTTTCAAACCTCTATTGACGAAGAGGTATCAATTGGAACTGAGGTGGGTACTTTAACAGCCACTGACTCTGATACAACTAATCTTACTTACAGTCTGGTATCGGGCAATGGTACTAATGATCAACATAACTCACTATTTACAGTGTCTGGTACTCAGTTAATAGTAGCTGGTAATATTGATTATGAGACCAACGCAACCTTGAACATCTACGTTCAAGTTTCTGATGGTGAGAATACCTATCAAAAAGCAATGATTGTTAACGTAAATGATGTTAAAGAAACTCCATTAATTCAGGTAAGCGACATTATAAAAACATTTGGTGGTGCAAATTTTGATTTGACTGCCACTTCTTCGAGCACTGGTGCATTTACTTACACTGTTGCCGACCAAAGTGTGGCTTCAATAAATGGAAATACAGTAACGATTTTAGGAGCTGGTTCAACATCTATCACTGTGACTCAGGCTGAGGATAATAACTTTACCTCTGCTACAGCCACATTTTCTTTAACAATAAATAAGGCTGATGTAATAATTATGATTGACGATATAACAAAGAACTATGGTGATAATGATTTTAATTTAACTGCTGTTTCTTCTAGTACATTTGTATTAACGTCAGATTTTATTACCCTTTCTCCACCTACAAATACAAATCCAACTTATTGGTATGTGAGCTCTGTATGGAATAATAATTCATTTTATGAAAATGCGCCTCCAGGTTATGCAGATAATAAATATTACACACCTTGGTTAGACTCACCTCAATCCTGGACTGCAAAGTTTAATAATACATCGCAATGGATTACTCTTGACCTCCAAGCTGAATCAATGGTTTACCAGGTCATAACAAAAGCGAGGACTATTAGTAATCAGAATTACAATCAATATGTAAAAAAAGCAAATATTCTTTACGGTAGTGATAACACTAACTGGACAACAATATACAATAATACGAGTCTCCAAACTGCATCTGATGATATTCCAGTTTCAAAAGTACTTCCCGCTCCTGTTCCTGCCAGATATGTAAAAGTTGAGCCAACTGAATGGAATACTAATATATCTATGCGAATGGGTGTAGTTTATAGAACAATTGGTCAATCACTATCAAGCAATGGTAGTTTAACTTTCTCAAGTTCAAATAACAATGTGGTTTCCACCTCCAGTAGCTCAGCTACTATAAAAGGAGCGGGATCTGTAAACATTACGGTCTCTCAAGCTGAAACTTCAAACTATAATTCTTCAACTAGCTCGTTTACTATAACTGTTAATAAAATTGATCCTACAATCACATTTGATAATTTGACAAAGACTTTTGGAGATTTAGATTTTAACCTAACGGCGACCTCTTCAAGTACAGGAGCCTTTAACTTTAATATTCTAGATACAAATATAGCGACAGTGACAGGAAGTAGTACAACCATAGTTGGAGCGGGAACTACCACAGTGACTGTAAATCAAGCAGCAGACTCAAATTATAATGCTGCTGTTGCTACTATGACACTTAGAGTAGATAAAGCAGATCCTGGAATTGGAAACTTCAGTCAAATAGTAAAAACTTTTGGTGATCAAAGTTTTGAGATTATTGAACCAACAAAAAATTCAAATAATACCTCAGACTTTATCTATAGCTCAAGTAATCCATTAATAGCATCCGTAACTGGGAAAATTATCACCATACACAAGGCAGGCTCAGTATCAATAACTGCTAATTTACCTGCTGACAATAATTTTATTGCTTCATCTGTTTCAACATCTTTAACTATAAACAAAGCAAATCAATCCATATCAATTGGAGAGCTTCCAACAACTCTACCTTTAAAAGATTTTAATTCTATATCATTAACTGCCTCCTCAACATCAGGAAGTCCAGTAAGTATGTCTCTTGCAAATGGATCAGCTGCCAGTTTGAATGGAGCACCTGGAAATTATAGTCTAGTTAGTATTCAACAAACTGGTCTAGTGACAATTACCTTTTTTGTAAGTGAAAATTCAAGTGAAAATTATAAGGCAGCTACTGTTACGCTTGTAGTCGATGTTGTCAAAGTAAATCAAAATATTTCATTAAATACAGCACCACCAAATTTTTTAAGTTTTTCTGAGAATCTTTCTTTCACAATTGATGCCTCGTCGAGTTCATCACTGCCACTATCATATAATATTTTAAGTGGGAATGGATTAATTAATTCGAATATTGTTTCAGTAACTGGGGTCGGTCAAATAATTATTCAATTAAGTCAACAAGGAAATAATGAGTTTAATCCTGCACCGTTATCAAATTTAACAGTAAATGTAGGGCAGGGAAATACTTTACTCTCTGAATTTAATATTTCCGAAAAATTTGTTAATGATTCTCCCTTTGATATTACTCCACCGAATTCAAATAGGTCTGGTGAAATTATTTATACTAGCTCAAACCCACAAATTGCTACCATATCTGGAACCAAAATTACAATTTTAAATATTGGACAAACAACAATTACTGCAAATCAAATTGCAACCAACAACTATAAATCCGGAACAATCAGCTCTGTTTTTATTGTGAATCAAATTATTAATCCTGATTTTGATAATGATGGAATTGATGACCCTTATGATAACTGTTTTTCAGTTCCAAATCCAGATCAAAATGACAATGATAGTGACGGAATAGGAGATTCTTGTGATAACGATGATGACAATGATGGGGTAGACGACTTATTAGATAATTGTAGAAATGAGTCGAATTCCTCTCAAGATGATTTTGATAATGATGGTATCGGTGATAAGTGCGATATTGATGACGATAATGACGGTTATAATGATATTGATGATCTATTTCCACTTGATGAGAGTGAATGGGCTGACTTTGATCAAGACGGTGTAGGAAATAATGAGGACAAAGACGATGATAATGATAATTGGAGTGATGAAATTGAAATTTTGTGTAATACAAATCCTTTTGATACCCAAAACTATCCAGGTGATTATGACAGTGATTTAACCCCAGATTGTATTGATGAAGATTTAGATAACGATGGATATAATAATGATATAGATATTTTTCCATATGATTCCAACGAGTGGAGCGATAACGATAACGACTCCATTGGAGACAATGCTGATCTAGATGATGATAACGATAATTGGACTGATCTTGAGGAAATTGAATGTTTATCAGATCCTTTAGACAGTGATAGTATTCCTGAGGATTTTGATCAAGATGGTGATCCAAATTGCTTTGATATTGACGATGATAATGATGGTTATAACGATACAATTGATGCATTTCCTTTCGATTCTTCAGAGTGGAGTGATACTGATTTTGATGGAATAGGCGATAATTCCGATAATGATTTCAATGGGGATGGTTTGGTTGACGATAAATTATTCCCCACAGAGTTTATATCTCCTAATGGAGACGGTATTAATGATTCATGGGTAATAGTTAATGCAGAGTTTTTTCCAAATTGCGAGGTTTGGATATATACTCGAATGGGACAACTTATTTATAACTCGAAAAGATATAATAATGATTGGTCTGGTTTATATAATGGTCAACCATTACCAGAGTCATCTTATGTTTACTTAATTGATAATAATGGTGATGGTAAAATTGATCAAAAAGGTTGGATTTATATAGCAAGATAAAATGAAGAAAATCATTTTTTTAATGATATTTTTTCCTGTTTTAATATTTGGACAACAGGAATCATATTACACCCTTTACTTTGAAAACATGCAAGTAATTAACCCAGCGTTTGCTGGATCTGAGTCCAAAAATGAATTTACACTTTTGAACAGAAATCAATGGGCTGGATTGAGTGATTCACCGCAAATAATGACTCTCTCCTACTCTTACAAGGCTAAAAAAAATATAGGAATTGGTTTTTCTGTTGTTTCGGATAAAGTCTTTGTTGAAAATCAGACTTTTGCCTATGTTGATGTATCCTACAGATTAAAAATAAATGACAAAACAGATTTTTATTTTGGACTGAAAGCAGGAGGAAATTTCTACAAATCAAATGTTACTGATTTAACAATTTATAATGATCAGTTTGACCCACTTTGGAGAAACTTTGATAGTTTTAATCCTAATGTTGGAGCGGGGTTATATTTAAAAAATCCCCGATTTTGGTTTAGTTTCTCAATCCCTAGATTATTCTTAATTAGAAGAGACAGAGAAATTAATGTAGGTTCTAAAGATAGGATTCATACTTATGTTGCAGCAGGTTATAAAATGAATTTAACGGAAAAAATTTCAATTGAACCAAATGTTATTTATAGAAAAATTAAAGCTATTCCCTCAACTATGGATCTTACATTGAATTTAAATTATGATAATGCATTTGAATTAGGGTATTCACATAGAACAAACTCATCTAACTCAAATCTTGCGCTTTTTCATATATCAAATGAAGTGTCAGTTGGACTCTGCTATGAAAGACCGCTTTTAAATGAACTTGGAGGAATAGATTTAAATACTTACGAAATCTTAATCCGTTTAAAGATTGACTAATAAAGTAAATTGAAATTTTCTTTTTAGAATAACCTTCTATGTCAATTTGTCAGTTAAATTTTTAAATTTGTAATTTAATTTTATTTTTTGATTTAAGAATGACTCAATCCTCAAATTCATATACAATTAAAAAGAATCCATATTTCAAAAATGGAGAACCATTAATTAGATCTAAGGTTCTCTCAAAAAAAGAGGACATTCTCACAAAAAAATCTAACCAACTAGAAAAAGTTTTTAAGAAGAAGTTATTTATTGAATCTTATGGTTGTCAAATGAATTTTTCAGATAGTGAAATTGTTGCATCAATTCTTTCCAAAAACGGGTATCAAATTACAGTTGACAAAGAATCAGCTGATTTGATCCTAGTAAATACTTGCTCCATCAGAGAGAAAGCTGAACAAACCGTTAGAAAAAGATTAAAAGTATTTAATAGTCTTAGACAAAAAAATAAGGGGTTAAAAATTGGAGTATTAGGCTGTATGGCCGAAAGGTTAAAACATAAGTTTCTTGAAGAGGAAAAAATGGTAGATTTAGTCGTAGGCCCCGACGCATATAAAGATCTTCCAAATCTTTTAAAAGATTTAGAAGAGGGCCGTGAGGCGGTTAATGTTATTCTTTCCAAAGAGGAAACCTATGGAGATATTTCCCCTGTAAGGTTAGCCACAAATGGTGTAAGTGCCTTTGTAACTATTACTCGGGGTTGCGATAATATGTGTACTTTCTGTGTTGTTCCATTCACAAGAGGAAGGGAGCGCAGTCGAGATCCAAAAAGTATTATTTATGAAGTTAACGATTTAGCAAAAAAAGGATATAAAGAGATTACACTTCTTGGTCAAAATGTTGATAGCTATTTATGGTTTGGAGGGGGAGCTAAAAAAGACTTTGATAAAGCGAGTCCATTGCAACAAAAAACTGCTGTTAACTTTTCAATGTTACTTGATTTAGTTGCAAGTGAACAACCAAAAATCAGGATAAGATTTTCTACCTCTAATCCTCAAGATATGTCTCTAGATGTAATTCATACAATGGCAAAACACAAAAATATTTGTAAATCGATTCATCTTCCCGTTCAGTCCGGTAGTAATAATATTCTAAAAAAAATGAATCGACAGCATACTAGAGAAGAATATTTTGAACTTATTAATAACATAAAAAAATTAATTCCTGATTGCGGTATATCACATGATATGATTACTGGATTTCCAACCGAGACTAATCAAGACCATCAAGACACCCTCGACCTTATGAGGCGTGTAAAATATGATTATGGTTTTATGTTTGTTTATTCCGAAAGACCAGGAACTATGGCTGCTAGAAAAATTAAGGACAATATTCCTGAAGCTGTTAAGAAAAAAAGGTTAGAGGAAATTATAAATCTTCAACGTGAGCACAGTAATTATAGAACTAATCAGTTTTTAGGAAAAAATGTTACAGTTTTAATTGAAAAAGCCTCAAAAAAGTCAAGTGATTTTTGGAGTGGAAGAACAACCCAAAATACAGTTGTTGTCTTTCCAAAGCAAAATTATAAAGTTGGAGATTTTGTGGATGTTTTGATTGAAAATTGTACTTCAGCAACTCTCATTGGATCCGCAATTGGTTATTCAAAAGATCTATAAATAATGGAATCTATTCAAAATATAAAACAACGATTCGGTATAATAGGCAATCATCCTGGACTTAACAGGGCATTGGAAAAAACCTTACGTGTAGCCTCGACTGAAATTACAGTTTTGGTGTCTGGAGAAAGTGGAGTTGGAAAAGAAAATATACCAAAAATTATTCATCAATTTTCACCTAGAAAACATGCAAAATATATTGCTGTAAATTGTGGAGCTATTCCAGAGGGAACTATAGATAGCGAACTGTTCGGACATGAAAAAGGAGCTTTTACTGGAGCGACAACTACCCGAAGCGGTTATTTTGAGGTAGCAGATGGAGGAACTATTTTTTTAGATGAAGTCGGAGAGTTACCTCTATCTACTCAAGTAAGGCTGTTAAGGATACTTGAAAATGGAGAATTTATTAAAGTAGGGTCTTCTAAGGTTCAAAAAACAAATGTAAGAATAGTGGCTGCAACCAACGTTAACACTGTTGAAGCCATTAAAAAAGGGAAATTTAGAGAAGACCTTTATTATCGATTGAGTACTGTGGAGATTAATTTACCTCCATTAAGAGCAAGGAAAGAAGACATTCCTTTGTTATTTAGAAAATTTGCTTCTGACTTTGCCCAAAAATATAAAATGCCCACTCTCAGACTAGATGATGATGCTCAAAAGCTTTTAGTTCAATACAGATGGAATGGTAATATTAGACAGCTGCGTAATGTTGCAGAGCAAGCCTCAGTTCTGGAAAAAGAAAGAATACTTACTTCTGTTATGCTAAGACATTACTTACCAGATATGGGGTCTCAATTACCTGCAGTTGTAGATGTAAATCAAAAAGATGGGGATTTTTCTTCTGAAAGAGAAATTTTATACAAGGTACTTTTTGATATGAAAAGTGACCTAAACGATCTTAAGAAACTTACTCATGAGTTAATGGAAAATGAGAATATTTCGTCTGTACAGAAAAATAATCCTGATTTAATAAAAAAGATCTACGGAGAGGAAAATAACGAAAACAAAACTCTAGAATTTATTAATCAGATAGAAGATAAAAGTGAAATAAATTATCCCGAATCAAATAATGTAAATCAATACGATTATGCTGAAACTATAATTGAGGAGGAACCGCTTTCTTTACTTGAAAAAGAAATCGAAATGATAAAGTTAGCACTTAAAAGAAGTAATGGTAAGAGAAAAGCTGCTGCTGAGGAATTGGGTATTTCGGAAAGAACACTTTACCGAAAAATCAAACAATTTGATCTCCAAGATAATGAAGATGAATAAAATAATCATCGGAACCATATTACTATATAACACATGCCTTATAAGCTGTGGTATTTATTCATTTACAGGTACATCTATACCAGCAGGAGCAAATACCTTTCAGGTTAACTATTTTGAAAACCAAGCTGGAAGCAGACCAGGTTCAACTGTGGAGCCTGGGCTTGATCGTGATTTTACACTTGCACTTCAAGATATTATCCTTGGACAAACAAATTTGAGTTTGGTAAAAAATAGTGGCGATTTGGTTTATGAAGGAGAAATTACTCAATACAGCATTACGCCAATGACCTCGACCGCAAATCTAACTGCAGCCCAAAACAGACTTTCCATGTCGGTTAACTTACGGTACTCAAATGCCAATAATGAGGAAGATGACTTTGAGCAAATATTTTCATTCTTTTATGATTTCCCTGCTGAGGCTCAGCTTTATGATATTCAAAACCAAGCACACGAAGTTATTTTTGAGAGGATTACACAAGATATTTATAATGCGACCTTAGCAAAATGGTAATTATGAACGCTAAAAGATTTAATGAACTTATAGATCAATATGATCCATTAAACAAAAATATAGTTTTGGAGTTTTTATCAATTTCAAAGGAATATCCCTATTTTCAATTACCATACTATTATCATGCAAAATCATTAAAAGACCAAGGAAGTGATCAATATGAAAAAGTCTTAAATAAACTTGCACTAAAAACCCAGGATCGAAGTGTCCTTAAAAAATCAATGGAGGTTGAATTCAAACCCAACAATTCAAACGAAGAAAATATTCCAATCATTGAAGCAAATTTTCACGAAATTGAAGAGAAAACCGAAGAAGTGTTTTCAAATAAAACCCCTGAAAAAAAGGAAATCAACAACTTAAAGTTAAGCTTTATTGAATGGATTAAATTTACAGAGGATAAAACTATCAGTGGTGAAAAAAAGGTTCTTGGAGACAAAAAAACTCCACTTCAAGATAAAATGTCTATAATTAATCAATTTATTGAAAATGACCCAAAAATTTCACCTGTTAAACAATCTGAAAATACATTCAACCAAATTAAATTTGATGATTATACAGATGAGCTAATGACTGAAACTTTAGCAAAAGTTTTAGTCAAACAAAAAAAATATAAAAAAGCGATCCGCGCATACAAAATATTAAGTTTGAAATATCCAGAAAAAAACGTTTTATTTGCAACTCAAATTGAAAAAATTAAAAATTTAGAGTAAAATCAATAATCATGAGCAGCTTTTTAATATTTATATTACTCATAATATTAGTTTGTTTTTTACTCGTTCTAGTAGTTATGGTACAAAATCCCAAGGGAGGTGGTTTATCCTCTTCTTTTGGTGGCGGTGCTCAACAAATGGGAGGGGTACAGAAAACTTCTGATTTTCTTGATAGGAGTACATGGATTTTAGCAGGTTTATTACTTGTATTAATATTATTATCCAACATATCTCTCAATACTAGATCTACTATTCAGGATTCTCGGTTACTTGATGATAATCCCATTCAGGATGTAATTCCTGAAACGATCCCAGAAGCAATTCCAGAAGTCCCTGAAGAAACTCCTCAACCAAATTAGTGTCATGCTGTCAGTGAAAATAAAATTTTTCACATCAAATGTCACTAACATTATAAATGGCATAGTTTATGAATAGAAATCAAAAAATTAAAATTATAAAACAATGAGTAAAATTAACATTCAACCCTTAGCAGATCGTGTTTTAATTCTTCCTGCTGCTGCAGAAACTAAAACATCTTCAGGAATAATAATTCCAGATTCTGCTAAAGAAAAGCCACAAAAAGGGACTGTTGTTGCCGTTGGACCAGGAACAGATGAAAACCCTATTACTGTTAAAGCTGGAAATAGCGTGCTTTATGGAAAATATGCTGGGACAGAGCTCCAGCATGATGGTGAGGATTATCTTATCATGAAAGAAAGTGATATTCTAGCAATTGTTTAATGAATTAACTTAAAAAAAATGGCAAAAAAAATAGAATTCGATTTAGAGGCAAGAGATGGTATAAAGCGGGGCGTTGATGCCTTAGCAAATGCCGTAAAAGTCACACTAGGCCCTAAGGGAAGAAACGTAATAATAGGAAAATCATTTGGAGCTCCTCAAGTAACTAAAGATGGTGTTACTGTGGCCAAGGAAATTGAATTAGAAGATACCCTTGAAAACATGGGTGCACAAATGGTTAAAGAAGTAGCTTCAAAAACCAATGATCTTGCAGGAGATGGAACTACTACAGCTACTATCCTTGCACAATCTATTGTCAAGGAAGGACTTAAAAACGTTGCAGCTGGAGCAAATCCAATGGATTTAAAAAAAGGAATAGATAAAGCAGTTGAATCAATTGTTAATGCTCTAGGTGATCAATCGGTCGAGGTAGGAAATGCCTCAGAGAAAATAAAACAAGTGGCTAGCATTTCCGCTAATAATGATGACACGATAGGTAGTTTAATTACTGAAGCTTTTGAAAAAGTTGGGAAAGAAGGTGTAATTACTGTTGAAGAGGCTAAAGGTACTGATACTTACGTTGATGTTGTTGAGGGAATGCAGTTTGACCGAGGATACCTTTCTCCATATTTTGTCACTGATTCCGAAAAAATGGAAGCCGATCTTGAAACACCATACATTTTATTGTATGACAAAAAAATTTCTGCAATGAAAGATTTACTTCCTGTACTTGAACCTGTATCACAATCTGGTAAACCTTTATTGGTTATAGCTGAAGATGTCGATGGAGAAGCATTAGCTACCCTAGTAGTAAACAAGTTAAGAGGTGCGCTAAAAATCGCCGCAGTTAAGGCTCCTGGGTTTGGTGACAGGAGAAAAGCCATGCTTGAAGACATTGCAATTCTTACTGGTGGAACTGTTATTTCTGAAGAAAGAGGCTTTACACTTGAAAATACAACAATTGAAATGCTTGGAACTGCAGAGAAAGTTACTATCGATAAAGACAACACAACTGTGGTTAATGGTTACGGAGATACTAAATTGATTCAAGGACGTGTAAATCAAATAAAGTCTCAAATTGAAACTACTACGTCTGATTACGACAAAGAAAAGCTTCAAGAGCGTTTAGCTAAACTTTCTGGAGGTGTTGCTGTATTGTATGTTGGAGCACCCTCAGAAGTTGAGATGAAGGAGAAGAAAGATCGAGTTGATGATGCTCTTCATGCAACTAGAGCGGCAGTTGAAGAAGGAATTGTTGCTGGAGGTGGTGTAGCTTTATTGAGTACTCAAAAAAGTATCGCATCACTTAAAACTGACAATGCTGATGAAGCTACAGGGGTCCAAATTATAAATAAAGCTATTGAATCTCCTTTGAGAACTATAGTTGAAAACTCTGGAGGTGAAGGCTCCGTTGTTGTCTCAAAAGTTTTAGAAGGAAAAGATAACTTTGGATACAATGCAAAGGACGGGACTTTTGTAGATATGCTGAAAGAAGGTATTATCGACCCAAAAAAGGTAACTCGTGTTGCACTTGAAAATGCCGCATCAGTTGCTGGAATGATTTTAACAACTGAATGTGCATTAGTTGATATAAAGGAGGAAGCCCCTCCAGCAATGCCACCTATGGGAGGTGGGGGCGGGATGCCTGGAATGATGTAATCAAAAAGCTTTCGATAGAAAAAACCTGCTATAAAAGCAGGTTTTTTTTATTTAAATAAAAAAAATTAATATTGACAACACATGGGAAGTTTATTATAATCTTCTTTTTTAGCCTTAATTTCAGAAGTACTATAACCTGATTTAGCTATTGTATTATGAATATTTATAACGTCGACTTTTCTTTGGTTAAAAATTAAACTTAGTTGATTAGAAGGAATATCCCATTTCGCCATTTTGACACCTTTAACAGAAAGGGCAGCTTTCTCAATTGTTTTTTTACACATCTCACAATTACCATTAACTATAAATTGAGATGTAACTATTTTTTTCTGACTCTGTTGAGCCAAAATTAAAGTTGGAAAAATTAACAAAATAATTAATGTATTTTTCATTTGTTTTAATTTAAATTAAATTTTTATTCTTAAGCCTGAGTAAATCATTCCACCAAATATTGGTGCATATATTTGACTTGAGTCAAAATTAATGCCAAAGGGGTCATTAGATCCTATGATTGGATTGGTTTGTTTGAAGTTTCCAATATTTTCCCCACCTAAATAAATTTCAAATTTTTTCGAAAATACACGTGACAACTGAAAATTCCATATTGAGTAAATTGGGGAATAACTATTCAAGTCATCCCGGATTGTCTCTACAAGCCTCTGATTTCCTACTAAATGAAATGTCAAATCCCATAGCCATTGTCTTCCCCTTGGTGTTGTTTTTGATTCAATCCCAATGTTTACAAAAAATCGATTTTTTGCAAGAAGTGGTTTTTCTTTATAACCACTCATGTAATCTTGTCTAACATCATAGTTTTTGAACGCCAACCTCATATTAATTAGATTTTGATAGCTATAATCTATTTCAATATGAAAACTCTTTGCTATACTTTTGCCCCGCAGATTGTAGAAAGAAATTTGATCAAAATTTTCCCAATCAACCACTACCTGGTCTATGAAGTTGGTTATATAATAATCCATAAAAGCCGATAGCTGATGAGTATTACTAATATAAAAAGTCTTTGTCAATCCTAATCCGTAATTCCATGCTTTCTCTGGATTTAAACCATAAATTAATCCTCCATTGGATTGAATATTTATCTTTCTAGCAGTGGAAAATAAGTTTTGATTTTCAGCAAATATATTTGCTACTTTTCTTCCAGCTCCACCGGATAGTCTTAGGACAATGTCATCAATTGGAATAAACCTAATATGTAATCTAGGTGTAAAAAAAGTTCCAATGTTACTATGATGATCTAATCTCGCTCCAGCAATCCAGCTAAAATTAATACCATTGTCATGAGTCAATTCAAAAAAGCTTCCAATATTTTTATCTAAGCGTTGATATTGTAATGAGTCAACATTCTCATCGTATTGATCATAACTGTAATTTATTCCAACTTTAAATTTATTTTGTGTATTACCAATTATTGAATTAAATAATAAATTACTATAGAAGCTCTTTTGGTTTATGTTGTAGTTTCTAATTCCATAATAGGCTTGCTGATCATGATCGCTAAAAGCAATTTGAAAACCAAAACTTTGATAAGGTATATGAGGAAAAACATAACCTATCTTAAATGAACTATCAAAACGATTTGTGTCAATTTCACTCCCCCATTTATTTAATTTTCCCTTGTGAATACTTGGGATAAAATCAATAGATCCAAGAAGCTTCTCATCTTTCATCCACCGCAAACTAAATAAACTAATCCAACCTTTCTCGGTATTAATATATTGCCAGCGATTCATAATATTAACTTGATCTGATATTGGAAGATCAATAAAGTCGTCACCATTATTATCAAATTTTTGAGAACGTTTATCGGCATGAGTATATAGACCAACACTTAATTTATCACCAAGTTTATAATTAGTATGCATATTTACTTCATATCTTCCATTGATTGATCCATAAAGGTTAAGAAAAAATGGTGCGTCGAATGAGGGTTTTTGAAGTTCCGAATTAATTTGACCAGTAATACTTTCAAAACCATTAGTCACACTTCCAGCTCCTTTGCTAATTTGAATACTCTCTACCCAAGTTCCAGGAGTAAAAGTAAGTCCGTAGGCCTGGGATGCACCCCTTACCATCGGAATATTTTCTTCAGAGATTAGTATATATGGACTTGAAAGCCCAAGCATTTTGATTTGTCTAGTACCTGAAAGTGCATCAGAAAAATTTACATCAATTGACGGGTTAGTTTCAAAGCTCTCTGAAAGATTACAGCATGCTGCCTTGAGCAATTCCTCACTACTTATTTTAAGAATATTTTGAGTTTCAATAAATGATTTTTGAATTGATTTACGTTTTTGACTAAGAATTACTCCATCTAATTTTTCTTCTGGAGCTTTAGTCAAAAAGTGATTAATTTTTTTCGCTGCTTTAATATTTACTGTATCAGTTTTAAATCCAAGATGACTTATTACTAGAAGGGACCTTTTTGGTTTTTTTTCTAATTCGAAAAAGCCTTCACCATTAGTTGAGGTACCTACTGAAGTATCCTGCCAAAAAACATTTGCACCTTCAAGAGGGTAGATTTTGTCATTTTCTTTATATTGAATGCTCCCAATTATATATTCTTGAGAAAAGATTAAACTACAGTACAAACAAGCAATTAATAAATTTATTTTCATTGTTATAGTTATAAATTAATAAATACTGAACTGGTATTTATAATTCAATTAACCATAAAAAATAAAAGCACTATTAAAAAGATAGATTTTGCTTTTTGGAATGAGAAAATGATTTCTCGGAATTTCTTTTTGATTTAAATATAATTCTTCAGTAAAGAAAAAACTATTTTCATAATAATTTATAATTGGAAAATTAAGATCAAAACTTAGTTCGACAATTTTTTGAGGATTATTATTCTGAATGTAAAGGCTTTGATTATTACAACAATGATTTTTTTTTATAACGAACCCACTATGATCCGTAATAGGTTGCATTTGACAACCCTCCGCATCCCAAGCCATTGAAATCTCAGAAATTTGTCCACAGCAATAGTGCACATTTATCGCAAGTCCAACTTTAGAAGCTAATAAGATTAATACAAAAAAGACTGATTTCAAACCCTTTGAATTCATGAAACAAATTTAAGCTTTTTTTAACTGAATTGATAAAAAATCATCGAAACAGACATGACGAGCATTATAATATTTTCAATCAAGGTTGCCTCTGTCATTGGTAATTTAATTGCTGTCCCAAGACATGCACAGTTAATTTTCTTTTTGTCAAGAAAGGTATTAATAACCCCAATGGTCGTAATAGATAATATTATTAAAGTGATTATTAAGGCTGTTTTTATTTGCCACCTAAATAAAAACATTATACCCAGAGAAGTCTCAATGAATGGATACATTTTTCCATATATAAGACTTCTTTTCGCAATTGGATCGTATTGTGCGAATGCAGGGCCAAATCCATTATAATCCAAAAATTTAAAAAAACTAAAAACTATAAAAAATAGTCCCATAAAATCAAACATCAATTTGGGGAAATTGAAATTATCAAGTTGTAAAAATAAAGTTCCTGCAAACAAATAAATAAAAATCAAAAATAATGGGAATAGTCGCTTAATTTTTGAGTGAGCAATAATAGACCTATGATTTTTGGATTTGAAAATAATTGAAGGGGTGTACTTTAAAGGCAATACCTTTTTAATTTGATCTAGTTTTAACTCTCTAGAAACATTGAGTTGAATATTGCCACTTTTCAGATCAATTTTTAAATCCTTAACTCCCTGAATAGTATATATACTTTTGGAAACTATAGCTAAACACGAGTTACATGTCATACCAGATATGTGAATACTTTGCTTCATTGTTGAAAAGTTAAGTTTTTTAGTTAATTAATCAAGCTTTTTGAAAATTCACGTTAAATGATTTTTAATATTTTTGTTTTATCAGTGCTTTTTTCAAATTTACTTAAATCTACATAAACGTTTTTTCATTTAAATTAAAATAGATTAATAAATAATGAGCAAAAAAAAGATATCCTCCGCTCTCATCTCTGTTTATGATAAGACTGGGCTTGAACCAATTATCCACCAGCTTCACAAGAACGATGTTTCATTCTACTCAACTGGAGGTACCGAAAAATTCATAAAAGATTTAGGTTACAATGTTATTGCGGTAGAGGATATAACTGGCTATCCTTCAATATTAGGTGGAAGAGTAAAAACATTACATCCTAAGATTTTTGGAGGTATTTTAAATAGACAAGAGGAAAAAAAAGATCAATCAGAATTGAAGCTTTACGAAATTCCTCAGATTGATTTGGTAATTGTAGACCTTTATCCTTTCGAAGAAACCATTTCTTCAGGCGTAAGTGAGAATGAAATTATTGAAAAGATTGATATTGGAGGAATTGCACTTATACGAGCAGCTGCAAAAAACTATAAAGATGTTTTATGTTTATCTGATAAAAAAGATTACAAAGGTTTCTTAGAAATCCTTGTTAATTCTGCTAATTCTCCAGATTTGGAGGATAGAAAAAAATATTCAGCTAAGGCTTTTCAAACCTCATCTCATTATGATACTGCAATATTCAACTATTTTAATGATAAGGAAGATGTGTTGAAAGTAAGTATAAAAGAGTCTAAAACATTGAGATATGGAGAAAATCCTCATCAGAAAGGACAGTTTTTTGGTCCACTATCTGATCTTTTAGATCAAATTCATGGTAAGGAAATTTCTTATAACAACCTTTTGGATATAGATGCTGCTGTCAACCTAATGGTTGAGTTTTATGAAATGGAACCGAGTTTTGCAATTTTAAAACATAATAATGCCTGTGGATTTGCGACGCGATCAAACTTAAAAGAGGCTTATATCGATGCCCTTGCTGGAGACCCTATTTCAGCATTTGGGGGAGTATTGATAGCCAATAAACCTATTGATCTGGAAACTGCAAAAGAAATACACTCCCTTTTTTGTGAGGTAGTTATAGCACCAGGTTTTTCCAAAGAGTCACTCAGTTTATTAAAAGAGAAAAAGAATCGTATTTTACTTATTCAAAAAAGCACTAATTTACCTGATAATACCCTGCGAAGTTGCTTAAATGGCATATTAACTCAAAGCAGAGACAATAAAACAGATGCGAAAAATGATATGGAATTCATCACCAAAAAAAAACCATCGGTAAATGAAATTGAGGATATGATTTTTGCCTCAAAAATATGCAAGCACACCAAATCAAATACTATTGTATTTGCAAAAGACAGGCAACTAATCTCATCTGGAACTGGACAGACATCTAGAGTAGATGCTCTCAATCAAGCGATTGAAAAAGCAAAGCATTTTAACTTTGACCTAAATGGTGCTGTAATGGCAAGTGATGCATTTTTTCCATTCCCAGACTGTGTAGAAATCGCAAAAAAAGTTGGAGTTACGTCCGTACTTCAACCTGGAGGCTCAATAAAAGACAAACTTTCCATCGATTACTGTAATAAAAATGAGCTATCTATGGTCTTTACAGGCACACGTCATTTCAAGCATTAAATTTCATAACTTTGGTTGAATTTTTAAAAAGAGCTTTAAAATGGGCTTTCTGACTGAAGAAATTGCGATTGATTTAGGAACTGCCAATACTTTGATCATTCATAATGACAAAGTAGTTGTGGATAGCCCTTCTATCGTTGCCATTGATAGAACCACAAATAAAATAATTGCTATAGGTAATGAGGCTAGTATGATGCATGGTAAAACCCATGAGAACATTAAGACAATCAGACCGCTAAAAGATGGAGTAATCGCCGATTTTAATGCTTCTGAACAAATGATTAATACTTTGATCAAAAGTATTCCTACATTGAAAAAAAAATTTTTTACCCCATCACTTAGAATGGTTATTTGCATACCTTCGGGTATCACTGAAGTTGAGATGCGCGCAGTTAAAGAATCTGCTGAGAGAGTAAATGGTAAGGAAGTCTATTTAATCCACGAACCAATGGCTGCTGCAATTGGAATTGGAATTGATATTATGCAGCCCAAAGGAAATATGATCGTAGATATTGGGGGTGGAACTACAGAAATAGCTGTTATTGCACTTTCAGGTATTGTTTGTGACAAATCTGTTAAAATTGCAGGAGATGTTTTTACAAATGACATCGTTAATTACATGAGAAGTAAACATAATCTCTACGTAGGTGAAAGGACTGCTGAAAAAATAAAAATTATTATCGGATCAGTTGTTGACGACTTGGATAGTCCCCCTGAGGACATGTCTGTTCAAGGGAGAGATCTTGTTACTGGAAAACCCAAACAAGCCTTAATTTCTCACAAGGAAATAGCTAAAGCCTTAGACAAATCAATTGTTAGAATTGAAGAAGCTATTATGGAAGCTCTATCCCAAACCCCACCTGAATTGGCTGCTGACATCTACAATACTGGAATATATCTAGCAGGAGGTGGAGCTCTGCTTAGAGGTCTAGACGTGAGGCTATCCAGAAAAACTGACTTACCTGTTTATATTGCTGAAGACCCCCTTCAAGCTGTAGTTAGAGGAACTGGCATTACATTAAAAAATATCGAGAGATATAAAACTATCTTGATCAAATAATGACTCATGCAGCAGCTAATCAATGCACTGCTTAAGTATAAGAATTCTCTATTCTATCTAGGGCTATTACTTTTATCACTTATTTTTTTAAACCAACGTAGTTTTTATCACCAGTCTTTTTTTAGTGATATTTCTCTTTCAATATCTAGTAGGATTAATCTTTTCAGTCAAGGAATAGTTAATTATTTTAGTTTAAAGAAGATAAATGAACAATTAAGATTAGAAAATGAAATGTTGAAAGTTTTGGAATTAGCTTACCAAAATAATAAAGTTGACAAAACAGCTGTTTTAGAATCTTTTGGTTTTAAAATTACAGGAGCAAGGATTATAAAAAATAGTTATGATAAAGCCAGAAATTATATTATTATTAATAAGGGAGAGGCCGACGGGATAAAAACCGATACAGGAGTAATATCTAGTGACGGTATTATTGGTATTATAAACCAAACAACTAAGAGTTTTTCAAGTATATTATCACTATTGCACCGAGATCTAAAGGTTAATGTTAGTTTTAAAAAAAATGGGGCATACGGATCAATGTCTTGGCGAGGTGATCACCCAAAAAAGATGAAACTCGATGATATTTCTACTTTAAATCCAGTCTCAATTGGTGACACCATAGTTACTGGAGGAATGTCTGATTATTTCCCTTATGGAATTCCCCTGGGAACGGTTTCAAAAATAGAACGCCCAAAATTTGAGGGATATTATGAGATTGATATAGAATTATTTAGTAATCTTACCCAAAAGGAATTTGTTTATATAATTAAGAATAAAAACTTAGATCAAATTGAAAAATTAAATCCCGATGAATAGTAACAATTTACTTTCGATTTTTCAATTTATCCTTCTTTTATTTTTGCAAGTTTTTTTGCTCAATAACATCAATTTATTCGGATTCATTAACCCAAACCTTTACTTACTTTTTTTTATAGTTTATCGATTCAACTCTAACCCTACAATACTTATTTTTCTTGGATTCCTTATGGGATTACTTCTTGATCTCCTTACTCAAGGGTCAGGTGCTCATACTATTGCCGCGCTTACTATAGCATTTGTTAGGCCAATTATTATAAGAGCTACTTTTGGTATAAATTATGATATTCCAATGGGAATGATTGAAGGGACTCCACAGAATCAGAGATTTCTCTACATTTTGATGATGATTATAATACATCATCTACTACTCTATATAATTATTTATTTCAGTTTTGAGAGTGTCTTAATTATTCTTAAAAACACATTATTTACTTCTTTTTTTACCTTTATAATGGTTTACATGTCCTTAGGATTATTTAAAAAAGGATTAAATGATTAGAAAATTATTCTTGCCAGTTATAACGCTTCTAACAGCTCTACTGTTTGTTAGTCGCCTTGTAAGTCTTCAGCTGATAAATTCTTCTTACAAATCACTTTCTGACAATAATGCGGTGATAGAAAGTGAAATTTTCCCTGAACGAGGTTACATATATGACCGAAATAATAAATTACTTGTTTCTAATCAGCCCGTTTATGACCTGATGGCAATCCCGGAAAATATAGCACAATTTGACACCCTTCTACTTGCAAAGATTATCAATCTATCAAAATCTGAACTTAAAGACAAACTAAGCGCTGCAAAACAATTTTCAATGAAACTCCCATATGTCATTATGAACCAGATCTCAAAAGAAGAAAATGCAATAATTCAAGAGAAAATTTGGAAATTTAGAGGATTCTACCTGCAAAAAAAATCTTTGAGAGAGTATCCCAATCCAATTGCCTCAAATATTCTTGGCTATGTTAGTGAAGTAAATAGAAACGACATGAGAAAAGACAAGTATTACAGTCTGGGCGAACCTACTGGTAGACAAGGAATTGAAAAGTATTATGAAGAGCGTCTGAGGGGTGTAAAGGGAAAAAAATTCTTCCAGAAAGACAGATTTAATCGAATTATTGGTTCCTATGAAGGAGGTATTTACGATATTCCTCCTAAAGGGGCACAAAATTTAATTTTAACTATAGATTTAGACCTTCAACAATATGGTGAAAAGTTATTAAAAAATAAAAGAGGTGGAATTGTAGCTATTGAACCTGAAACGGGAGAAGTATTGTCACTGGTCTCTGCTCCTAGTTATAACCCTAATTTATTGGTTGGAAGATCGAGATCAAAAAACTATCGCATTCTTGCCTCAGACTCTATATCCAAACCACTATTTGATCGTGGACTTCAAGCTCAATATGCACCTGGGTCCCCCTTTAAAACGCTAAATGCATTAATTGCTTTGCAAGAGGGTGTTATTAATTCAAATACTACTTATAATTGTAACAATGGTCATTTTTATGCCAAAGGAATGTTTATGGATTGCCATTGTAAAAATGGAACTTACAATAATTTGTTGTCTGGAATTTTCAAATCTTGTAATACCTATTTTGCAAATATCTATAGAAAAATAATCGATGAATCAGGAGATGGAGTTGCTGAAGGTATTAATATTTGGAGGAAGCACTTACTAAGTTTTGGACTTGGAAACTATCTAGGTTATGACCTTGCAGTAGGGAAAAAAGGCTTTATTCCTGACGCTTCATATTACGATTATTGGTATAAAGAAGGTGGGTGGAAATCTGCAACTATCATTTCTAATGCAATAGGACAAGGTGAAATATTAACTACCCCAATACAAATGGCAAACTTTACAGCAGCCATCGCTAATCGAGGATTCTACATTAAGCCCCATTTCCTAAAATCAGTTAGTAATGGCGATTTTAAAAAGGCACATGAAAAAAAAACTACAACGATAGACTCGATTCATTTTGAAACCGTGATCGATGGTATGCATAAAGTAGTAGAAAGAGGAACCGCTAGAGTCGCAGGTATTCCTGGCATAAAAGTTTGTGGCAAAACAGGTACTGTAGAAAATTTTATGAAAATTGATGGAGTGAAAACACAATTAACAGATCATTCTATGTTTATAGCATTTGCACCTAAAGACAATCCAAAAATTGCTCTAGCTGTTTTTATAGAAAATGGATATTGGGGTTCAAGGTGGGCTGCCCCTATTGCTAGTTTGTTAATAGAGAAATATCTAAATGGTGAAGTAAAAAGAAAATGGCTGGAAAATCGAATGCTAAACGGATCTTTATTAGCAGAATACGAAAAACCATTCAGTGGCAAACCTTTTATTATTAATGAGTAATAGTTTAATATACAGACTTGACTGGTTGTTGATATTAATTTATTTATTATTAGTTGCTGTTGGCATTATAAATGTTTACTCATCAACATACAATGAATCACTCAACAGTATTTTTGATTTTTCACAATTGATTGGAAAACAATTATTATTCCTCATGATTAGTATTTTTTTGGGCTTAATTATTCTAGGAATTAATATTAAATTTTTTGAGCATTTTGCACCCATTAGCTACATATTAAGCATTTTCCTTTTAGGCGGACTATTCGTTTTTGGGAAAACAGTCTCAGGAGCAACATCATGGTATGACCTAGGTGGAATCAGTTTCCAACCCTCTGAGTTTTCAAAATTAGGAACAGCTATGATGATTGCATGGTACATGGGTAAATTTCAATCTGATATAAAAAGACCCAGAACACTTGTAACAATAACAATTTATTTATTAATCCCATCAATTTTAATTATGTTACAACCAGATCCTGGTTCAGCTTTAGTGTATTCTGCATTTTATTTTCCTCTCTTAAGAGAGGGGCTCAATTTTACTTTATTAATAATTTTTTTCTCCGTATTAGCGTTATTTTTTATCAGTTTAAGTTTTGAATTTATTGAATCTATCGGAATTATTGGCATTATATTTTTAATAATATATTTTGTTCTAAAAAGATTTATTAGAAGAATAAAAATATGGCCACTCCTTTTGTTTTTAATAGTTTCCATTGGATTTTCATTTTCAGCAGATTATATTTTCAATAATTTATTTGAGCAAAGGCATCGCGACCGTATCAACATATTTATAGGTAAAAATGTGGATGTACAAGGTGTGGGTTACAATATTAATCAGTCTAAAATTGCGATTGGTTCAGGGGGTTTAAAAGGGAAAGGATTTCTTAAAGGTACACAAACAAAAGGAGATTTTGTCCCAGAACAACAAACTGATTATATTTTTAGTACTGTTGGAGAGGAGTGGGGGTTTTTAGGGAGTCTTACAGTAATTCTAATGTTTTGCTTTCTTATAATTCGAATACTTAAAAGAGCAGAAAAACAAAACAGTAAGTTCAGAAGAGTTTTTTCTTATGGAGTTGCAGGTTTAATATTTATTCATTTTTTTGTGAATATAGGAATGTCCCTAGGAATAGTTCCAACTATTGGAATTCCACTTCCATTTTTAAGTTACGGAGGATCTAGTCTATTGGCATTTAGTCTAATGATTTTTATTCATTTGAATTTTGATGCTAATCGATTAAATGAATGGTGAGAACTAATTTTTAACATCTAGGGCATCCCTCAAGCTATTACCCAAAGTCATAAATGCGAGAACCAAACTCATAATTGTTAAGCCAGGTAGAATAGTAAGATAAGGTTTCCCTAATAATAAATATTTAAAGTGATCTTTAACCATACCTCCCCAACTTGGTGAAGGAGGTTGTGCACCTATTCCAAGGAAGCTAAGTCCACTTTCAATTAATATAGCACTAGCAAAATTTGCAGCAGAAACGACAATTAATGGCGGAACTATTAAGGGCAATATGTGATAAAATAAAATTCTGAAATTAGTAAATCCTAATACTTTAGCAGATTGAACAAAAGTTTTTTCTTTCAATGATAAAATCTGGCCCCTCACAATTCTTGCCACCTCAACCCACATAGTAAGTCCAACTGCAATGAAAACCTGCCAAAACCCTCTTCCTAATGCTAATGTAATAGCAATAACCATTAATAGGGTCGGAATAGACCAAAATACATTAATTAACCAGACAATAAATTTATCAATATTTCCTCCAAAATAACCTCCTAACCCACCAAGTATAACCCCGATTATTAATGATATAAATACGGCAATAAATCCAATTGAAAGTGATATTCTGGTACCAATTATTAGTCTACTTAACAAATCTCTACCATACATATCTGTTCCTAAAGGAAAAAATTTTTCTTTAAGGTGATCTCTTTCAAAATTAAGGGTAGTTATCAATTTATTGTCCAAAAACTCAAAATAATTTTTAGGATATCCATAGGGCTGAATTTTCACATACCCATCCTCAAACTTATAATCATTTATAGGTATTTCTGAAGAAACATTACTTTGCCCTGAAAAAAAAGAACCTTTTTTTTTAAATGTTTTTCTATTATTAACCACAACCATTTTAGTTTTAAACCCTATTGACTTTGAGTGAATAGAAAGGTGCATTTGGTTAGCATTAGTGGAATTGTCAGGTGCAATTTGATAAGCAAATACCGCTACTAAAATTAAAAAAAAAATATATAGGGAACTTATTACCGCCCAAGGGTCACTAAAAAGTTTTTTATAGACTTTAAAACGATTCAAATCAAAAAATCATTTTTTAATTTGAGCCAGTGGTTGTATATTCAAATTCATATTCAAGTCTTCCAAAATATTAATAGCCTCCTCAATGTAAAGATCTTTTTGAAGAGATTCAATCCAACGACTTTTTTTCTCTTTTATCATATCGTTAATTGGTGTTCGAGGATCGGGAATCCATTCGAATGAAAGGTTAGATTTGTAATCTTTCAGCCCCTCAAACTTTTCGGCTATTTTTTTATTTTTACCCTGCTCTAATATGTAATCATCATAATTTAGGGTGTAAACATAATCGTCTTGCTGCTGCTGAATTTGAAGAGCTTGTTCCTCGATAAGTGAAAGGTTAGTGTTATTTTCAAGCCTAACTGAACTTTGTTTTAAAGCAAACTCGTAATTAGATTGATTATACCATTTTGAATATTTCGCTGGCTGAATACTATCCCATACTAGTGGGTTTTCTTGGTCCTTTTCACCCATATCTATATAAGAATACTGGTTTTTCATTATAACATCACTTCTAACACCCTCCAATTGAGTTGATCCTCCATTAATTCTATAAAATTTATCTGTAGTTATTTTTACAGCTCCAAGATCTCCATGGGTACCTCCAGAAATAATCTTATTTAAATCAATTATATTTTGAACAGTACCCTTTCCAAAAGTTTGTTTACTACCGAGAATTACTGCTCTCTTGTAATCCTGGAGAGCTGCTGCTAAAATTTCTGAAGCTGAGGCTGAAAATTCGTTAACCATGACAACTAAGGAACCACTCCATACAACTGAGGGGTCCTCATCATAAAGAATATCTTTTCTTCCTCCAGTACTTTTTACTTGGACTATTGGTCCATTATCAATGAAATATCCAGTAATATCAACTACGGTTTTCAGTGAACCTCCTCCATTATTTCTCAAGTCTAAAATAATTCCCTTAACATCTCTCTTTTTTAGTAACTCGATTTCTTTTTTAATATCGCTCGCAGCGTTTCTACTATTTTGATCTTTAAAATCAATATAAAATTTTGGTAATTGAATAAAGCCATATTGCTTATTATTCTTAAGAATTATACTTGCTTTAGCATAGGATTCTTCGAGCTCAACTATATCTCTAGTAATTACTATATCTTCAATGAGTCCACTTACCCTTTTTATTGTCAAATAAACTTCTGTTCCTTTGGGGCCTTTAATCAGTTTAACTGCGTCGCCCAAACGCATTGATCCAATTTCTACTGGAGCCTCTTTTTCTTGGGCGACTTTCAAAATTACATCTCCAACCTCAAGAGCTTTAGCTTTCCAAACAGGACCCCCAACAATGATCTCAGTTATCTCTACCTCTTGATTCTTTTTTTGAAGTCTGGCTCCAATACCTTCAAACTTTCCTGAGATATTTTGATCAAATTTTTCTTTGTCCTCTGGGGCGAAATAGTTGCTATGAGGATCAAACTCCATAGTAATTGTATTAACATAAATAGAGAACCAATCTTTTCTCTCTATGTCAGAGATTATGTCAAAATAGTTTTTAATATTTTTTTTAGTCATAGCCCTTGCCTCCTCCTCTAATGCTAAATCTGATTTAAATTGGTAAGTGCTATCTTGGGCCAAATTGTAAGTCTGTTGTTCCTTCAAAGATGAATAGTGTTCAAGAGTGGATAATTTGAATCTTTTTCTCCAAATAGCTTTAAGTCCATTTAATGTTTTAGCATAGGGAAGACTTTTAAAATTTAAGCTAATTGAATCTTTGGTATTAAAGTCATATGGTGTAGTTAAAATTTCTTCATAAAATTCTTTAACCTGATCAATTCGAGACATCAGACGATTGAAAGTCAGATTAAAAAAAGATATTTCAGAGGATTTAATTTGATCATCAATTTCTTTTTGGTAACGTTTGAAATTATTAATATCAGATTGTAGAAAAAATCTGTGCTGTCCATCTATATCATTAATGTAATTTCTGAAAACATTTTCAGAGAAAGAATCATCGATTTTCTTTGGGTTGAAGTGACCTCGCTGCATGACGTAGGCAATTACTTCAATTAACAATTTATCTTTATCTGGATTAATTATTACTGCACCAAAACTTAAAGAAATTAAAATCGAAAAGACAACAATAATAATACTAACTGCCCTCATAGATATCTTCATTTAAAGAGTAAATTTAACTAAAAAGCCATTATCAAATGTAAACCTAAAAAACTTTTTGCTGATGCTAAAATGATTTTCAGGTACTAATATTTATTATTTTTACTCTTAACAATTTTGTTATGGATAAAAAGCCCTTGATTTTAGTGACTAATGACGATGGGATTACTGCCCCAGGAATCAGAAATTTAATCGAAGTAATGAATGAAATTGGTGAGGTAGTGGTAGTTGCTCCAGATAGTCCACAATCTGCAATGGGTCACGCCATTACAATCAACTCAACCCTTCATTGTACAAAAATCAATGTCCCAGATGCCACTCATTTAGAGTATAGTTGTTCTGGTACACCGGCAGATTGTGTGAAACTTGCTGTAAACGAAATTCTAAACAGAAAACCTGACTTGTGTGTCTCAGGCATTAACCACGGATCTAATTCTTCCATCAATGTAATTTATTCTGGAACAATGAGCGCTGCATTAGAGGCTGGTATAGAGGGTATTCAAGCAATTGGTTTTTCACTTTTAGATTACCTTTGGGGAGCAGATTTTGAAGCCATTAAAAATTATGTGAAAAAAATTACACTTAGTGCTCTTCAAAATAAAATTCCTGCAAACGTTGTATTAAATGTAAACTTCCCCAAACTAAAAGAGGAACAAATTAATGGAATTAAAATTTGCCGTCAAGCGAAAGCTTATTGGGTTGAAGAATTTGATAAAAGAACAAATCCAATGGGATTAGATTATTATTGGCTTACTGGAAAATTTGTCAATGAGGATAAAGGAGAAGATACAGATGAATGGGCTCTAGCTAATGGCTATATATCAGTTGTTCCTGTAGAATTTGATATGACGGCACATCACGCTATTCAAAGCTTAAACACATGGGATTTTGAGATTTAATGAATTGACCATGGGAATAATTGCTGGATCCTCAGCAAGCCTCAGCATGATGATTTTTATCATCCTAATTTTCTCAGGGGGAAAATTAGAAGATGCTATTGCTGTACTTTATGCTCAAAAAAAACTTGGAGGACTTATAAGCATAGGGGCACTTATCAACCTACCCTTATTTCTTTTAGCGATTCGAAAAAAAAAGATAGATTTCGCCAAAGGAATCCTCATAATTTCCCTTATTACTGTTTTATTCATTGCACTATTGAAAATCATTTAAAGTGAAATACTACATCATTTCTGGTGAAGCCTCAGGCGACCTCCATGGTTCAAAATTAATTGAGGCCCTAAAAAAAAAGGATATTAGTGCGCATATTCGTTGCTGGGGGGGGGACTTAATGCATAATAGTGGTGGGAAATTGGTAAAACACTACAAAGAATTAGCTTTCATGGGTTTTTGGGAAGTAATAACTAATCTAAAAACCATTCTTAGCAATATTAAATTTTGTAAAAAAGATATTTTAGCATTCAACCCTGATGTAATTATATACATTGATTATCCAGGGTTTAATTTAAGAATCTCAAAATGGGCAAAAAAAAAGGGGTTTAAAAATCATTTTTACATAAGCCCACAAGTTTGGGCATGGAAAGAAAATCGAGTCAATCAGATGAAAAGGGATTTAGATGAACTCTACGTTATTCTCCCATTTGAAAAAGAATTTTTTGAAGAAAAACACCAATTTTCTGTTAAGTATGTTGGTCACCCACTGCTAGACCGGATTTTACACTTGAAAAAACCAACTGGATTTTTAACTAAAAACCAACTTTCAGAAAAAAAACCCTTAATCGCACTTTTACCTGGTAGTAGGTTGCAAGAAATAAAAAAAATACTCCCAAATTTCCTGACTGTCACCAAGTTTTTTCCACAGTACGAATTTGTTATTGCAGGAGCTCCTGGAATTTCACCAAATGAATATTCTCACTTTCTCAAAAATGAGGAGGTTAGATTGATTTATAATCAAACCCATGATTTATTGATGCATTCTAAGGCGGCACTGGTTTCTAGCGGAACAGCTACACTTGAGGCAGCATTATTCAACGTCCCTCAAGTAGTTTGTTACCGCAGTAGTTTTTTAAGCTATCATATTGCAAAACGTTTGGTTAAACTGAAATTTATTTCGTTGGTGAACTTGATTTTAAACCGCGAAGTGGTAAAGGAACTAATTCAAAATTCTTTTACCCCCTATGAACTAAAAAAACAAATGGCTTTCATTCTTTCAGATGATGGTCAAAAACAACTCAAAGCAGATTACCAGTCACTGCGATTAATTTTAGGTAAAGGAGGTGCTAGTAAAAAAACTGCAGAATTAATTTTCAAGGCTATTAAATGATTTTACTATTTAATTTAATAGATGAGTTGAAAAAAATGTAATAACAAATGATTGTGATAAGCATTTTAGAATAACTTTAAGAAAAAGATAGGTTTTAAGTTCAGTTTTTAAATTTAGGCACAAAGTTTTTAAGGTACTTTTCGAAATCATCGGGTTTAGAAAAAACCATATAATCACCCTGTTTGATCATTTTTAGGTAAAGCTCCAATTGTTGAGGGTTTTGATAACCGACTACCGGAGTTATTAAATCTCCCACCTCGCTAATGAATACAATTGTAGGATAACCTTTGACGCCTAGAAACTGGGTAAACTGATGCGTAGTGTTTCTCCCTTTTTTGATGGGGTCATAATTAGGATTTATAAAAGTATTATCATAGTAATTTATGATTTCATTACCTTCAGCGTTAAACTTTACTGCGTAATAGTGCTCAGTAACATAAGCTGCAACATAAGGATTTTGAAAGGTGTTTTTGTCCATAAGCTTACACGGTCCACACCAATCTGTATAAACATCCATTAAGATTTTTTTAGGATTTTCTTTTTGTGCTTTAATCGCCTGTTCAAATGAAATCCATTCTATTGCCTGCCCATTAATTAAATTACATATAATGATAAAAATAAATATTTTTAATCTCATTGCTTCCTAATTTAAATTTATACTAGATTATGTATCTTCTGCTCTGTGCATAAGTCGATTTATTGGCTTTAAAATGGCTATAATCAATATGGCAAAAAATGTACAGAAAATAAAAATTCCAGTAAAAGTTACTTTCTCTCCTACTGCCTCAGCATTAACTCCAATTCTAGCTGCTAACATGTTTCCCATTCCTGATGCGGCAAAAAACAAGCCCATCATTAAGGCAGCATATTTATCTGGTGCTAATTTTGTGATAAGGGAAAGCGAAACCGGAGAAGCACATAACTCACCAATAGTATGAAATAGGTAGGCTAAAACTAGCCAATGCATCGATGAATATCCGAATAATTGATGTTCTGATGCAGCAAAACGCATGAATAAAAAGCCAAAACCCATTATTAGTATACCTACTGCAATTTTAAAAATTGAAGAGGCTGGATTGCCTTTAATTTTTAATTTCATCCATATACGTCCAATAATTACTGCAAGGGTAACGATAAAAAAGGCATTTAGGGATTGAAACCAGGAAGCAGGAACCTCCCAGCCCATAAGAAAACGATTAGTTTTCTGTTTGGCATATAAATTCATTAATCCGCCAGCCTGTTCAAATGCACCCCAAAAAACAATTATCATTAAAAAACTGATCATAAGCACCTTGATCCTGTCTTTTTCAATTTGAGTGAGTTTTTGTTTTTTTAGTTCCTTTTTTTGATCAAAAGAAAACTTTTTTATATTTCCTACTTTATCTAAATAAGGCTGACCAAAATAGTAGATGAATTGACCAATTATCATCCCGACTGCAGCTAATCCAAAACCATAATGCCAGTTATATGTTTCCCCAACCCAGCCGCATAAAAGTGGTGCAAAAAAAGCACCAAGATTAATCCCCATATAAAAGATATAAAAACCCAAATCTCTTCTTTTGTCACCTTTAGAATACAACCCTCCGACCATTGAAGAAATATTTGGTTTTAATCCTCCAACACCCAAGATTATAAAAGCACAACCTGCGTAGAAGCTAGTCTCACTATCAAAAGCTAAAATTCCATGGCCCAAGCAAAGCAATAATCCTCCAAGCATTACGGTCTTTTTTTGACCTAAAAAATTATCCGCAATCCAGCCCCCAGGAATACATGCAAGATAAACTAGCATTGTATACCATCCATAAAGCCAGAGAGCTTCCTCATTTGTCCAACCAAAACCTTTATTTTGACTGGTAGTTTCTGCAACTAAAAAGATAGTAAACAATGCACGCATTCCATAATAAGAAAAACGTTCCCATAGTTCTGTAAAAAATAAAACAAATAAACCAACAGGATGACCAAATAGAGTTTTTTCAGAGTCTGATATAAAGTGTACTTTTGTCATATATTTGGTATTCTTTCAAATATAAAGTTAGTCTTTTTAGTAGTAAAACTTTTTTTCATTTTTATGGATTCCAAAAGGTAATAGGTAAATTTTGAAATAACGTATATTTACAAATCTCAGATATGTCTCTAAATGTCAAAAAAAGTAGAAGGTTTTTCCAAGTTCTCCAAAGCCAAAAAAATAGAATGGGTAACCAACTTGCATTTTGATAATCCAGAAAATGCAAAAAAATTAATTAGTGGATATAATCATTCTAACTCGAAAGTACAAAAGCTTCACGACGAATTTGTAGAAAATTCATTAACAAATTTTTTCTTACCACTTGGAGTCGCTCCAAATTTTTTGATCAATGGAACTACTTATACTATTCCCATGGCTATTG
>CACIXU010000007.1 GCA_902590705.1 uncultured Bacteroidota bacterium
AAGGAATTATTTTTCTTAAATTTTGAACAACATTTTCAAAAGTTTCTTTACCTGACAAGTTATGCCACTCGTTAGGATCATTTTTATGATCATAAAGCTCACTTGAACCGTCTCTGTACTGAATATATCGCCATTTTCCTGATCTTACAGCATGATTCCCCTTACCATAGGTTGAAAGGACGGGTCTATTCCACTCCATTGAAGGATTAATCAGAAGATCTCTCAAACTTTTTCCGTCAAGACCCTCTTTTTTTGGAATACCGGCAAGATCGACAAGCGTTGGATAAATATCAATAAAACTAACTGGGGATTCACAAATTGAATTTTTTGCAATTATTTTTGGATATGACATTATAAAGGGGACATGTGTGGTATCTTCCCATAGCGCTTGTTTTCTCCAATGCTGTTTTTCACCTAAATGCCATCCATGATCACCCCATAAAACAACTATTGTATTGTCTGCATACTTACTTTCATCTAAACCATCTAATAGCTCGCCAACATAGGTGTCAACAAAACTTATTGAGGCAAGATAAGCCTGAACACCTTTCTTCCACTGATTATATTTAATTACTAAATCATGGTCTCTTTCACCTTCATTGAGATCAGTTCCCCATGATCCAGAGTACCTCTCTCTTGCAAATCTTTTTCCATATTCTGGAAGATCATCCAAATCATCAAATTTAACCTCGGGAAGTATTATTTGATCTAAAGGAAACTTGTCAAAATATTTCCTTGGTACATACCAAGGTAAGTGAGGTCTGTAAAATCCACAAGCTAAGAAAAAAGGTTTATCATGATTCTTTCTCAATTCTGACTTTGCCCAATTTACTGTTCTGACATCCTGCATTTGATCGTCTGGGACATCAATCGGACCCCAATTAAACCATCCAGCACCAGTAGAAACTTTAGGTAGGTCAGGGTCTCTTCCAATTTTTCTTGTGTTACCTTTTGAAACAAAATAAAAATCCCAGGACAATGAATCTCCAGGCCTGTTATTTCCATGAAATATTTTACCGCCTCCTTTAGTAGTATAACCATTTGATTTTAAATATTGCATTAATGTTATTTCATTAGGAAGAGTTTTTCTAAAGTTATTACGGTTTCCATATACTCCAGTGGAGGATGGGTAAAGCCCAGTTAGTAGTGCAACTCTGGAGGGATTGCAAAGCGGTGCAACTGTATATGCCTTACTAAAGCCAACTCCTCTTTTAATGAGCCTATCAATATTTGGAGTTTTAGCTTGAGGATGTCCTCCAAGATAACCTACCCAATCATTTAAATCATCAATAGCAATAAATAAAATATTTGGTCTTTTCTCTTCTATTCTAGAAGAATCGCACCCAATCAAAATTGAAATAAAGAATACTAAAAACCGAAAAAAAATAGACTTTGTCAAAATGAAAAAAAATTATAATTCAAAATCAGGATTCAATTCTGTTGGTATTGGAGCATTAGTTTTTTTCCACCATGAACGCAAATCACCAATTAATTCTGAAACTTTTTCTATTTCAGATTTGGATAAATCTTTTTTCTCCCCAACATCATTTTTAAGATCATATAGCTCAATTCCGTTATCTTCAAAATAGTAATGTAATTTCCAATCACCTTTTCTAATTATTGAACCAGGTCTTGTTCTAAAAAGAGAATCCCTGTTTTCATTATCATTTATATTGTAACCCTGGAGATAAATTGGGAAATGCCAAAAAAGTGACCTTTCCTTAACTTCAGTTCCGTTCATTAATGAATTCAAGATTGAATTTCCGTCAAATTCATCATCCATTGAATGATCACCAATAGCATCCATAATGGTTGGAAAAATATCAAGATGAGATATTGGAGATTTAACATTTATACCAGTTTTAATCTTATCTTTCCAATAAAACAAAAAAGGAACCCTAATTCCACCTTCATAATAACTTCCTTTTCCAGCTCTAAGTGGTTTTTGCATTGTAATTTTACCATAGTATCCTCCATTATCTGAGGTAAAGATTATTATAGAATTATCAAATAGATTTTTCTCTTTTAATTTATTAATCAGATCCCCGATATTACGATCTAAATTATCAACCATTGTAGCATAATTAGGATTTTTTTGCCCCTTGTAAGGCGGCTTATTGGTATACTTTTTCATTAAAGAATCAACTTTATGAATTGGAGTATGAACCGCGTAAGGAGTATAATGAAGGAAAAAAGGCTTATCAACTTTATCTAAAAAAGAGAGTGTTTCATCCATTATAACATCTGTTAAATATTTACCCTTTTCTGAACTTATATTTACCTTATATGGACTATTATCCTTTCCATAGGGATGATAATAACTAGCTGGGTGACCTATATGTCTTCCTGCTATATTTACATCAAAACCATAATCTAATGGATTTTTACTGAGGTGCCATTTACCTGAATGACAGGTAGTGTAACCAGATTCTTTTAGCTTCTGCGCTATTACGGTAAACTTTTTATCTAAAGTAGTAGTATTTTTGATCGGTATTAATTTTCTATGCCTTGACTCACCCCTATCTGAATTACTTACAGTATAGATTTGATGTCTGGTTGTCCATTTACCTGTATTTATTGATGCTCTACTTGGCGCACAATTAGCAGCAGCTGCATATCCTTGGGTGAATACCATGCCATTTTCGGCAAGTGAGTCAATATTGGGTGTTTCGTAATATTCACTGCCCATAAAACTAACATCATTCCAACCCATGTCATCAATATTTATAAAAACAATATTAGGAGGTTGATCTGATAAATTATTGTTGGAACAGGAAATTATTAGTTGTAATACAATTACAATAGATAAATACCTATGCATAAAATATAGTTTGAATTTGTTGTAGTTTATTAAAAATAACTAAAAAAAAACCAGTGTATTTCTACACTGGTTTTTTCTAATAAAATAGTATTATCTATAACCGTTATTTGTTGGATCAGTATTTAACAAATTAGGGTTTAACTGAATCTCAGCAAGCGGAATAGGCGCATATTGATGTTTATCTTGCACGTTTTGTGCAGCAGGTGCATTATGCTTTTGAAATTGTGTGTTTCTAATGTGATCTACATAAATTCCCCATCTTACAAGATCAGGCTTTCTGTGACTCTCACCACATAATTCGTGTAATCTTTCCTCATACATTTCTTCTCTAAACTGTTGCTGCGTCATACCACTCCAAGGCTGATCTGGCTCAAAAGCTCTTTCGCGAACTTTATTGACATACTGGTATGCATTTCCAGGTCCATTAAGCTCATTTTCAGCCTCCCCTGCCATAAGATATATGTCAGCCAATCTGATCATTACAAAGTTTTCCATTTTATTAAATCTAGGAGACAATAAATTATTTAAGTTCCATAATTTTTTAAGGTATTTGAATTTTAGAGGTATTCCCTCATATTCCTGAGTAATGGTTTCATCATATCTCAAATCACCAGCGTCCCATGAAGACCTATCAGCTAATAAAGGAAGAGGCGAAGCACCTCCATAACCACCAAAATCGTGATTATTGGCAGCAAGAGCAGCCTTTAACTCACCTTGTCTACCTTTTTTATCCTTAGGCTCATCTCTAAGTCTTGGAACAAAATCGTGGCCTCTTTGATAATTATTCTCGTTATTTGTTCCTAGACCATCAGCTGGAAGACCAGTAAAATCAATCCAAAGAATATGCTCAGGCTTAACTTTAGTTGTATAAGTCGCATTAGTCCAATTGTAAACATCACCAAAATTTTCCATAAGTCTATGTGGAGAGTTGTCGATAATATCTTTACAAGCCGTTAGCATACCTTGCCAGTTCTTTGCGAACATATGGAATTTGGCTTCTAAAGCTCTTGCAGCCCATTTACTGAATCTTCCTAAATCAGAACCAGACCAGGAATCAGGTAACATACCATATGCAGTTTGTAAATCAGCTACCATAGCGTCTCTAATTGTTTTAACTGGTGTTCTCTCGAGTGAAGCTAACTCCTCAGGAGCGAGAATCTCAGTAAAAAACGGGACATCACCCCAAACGCATGTTAAGTCATAATATGCAAGTGCTCTAAGTGTATATAACTGACCAAGTGAGTGATCTTTTGAAGTTTGAGATAACTTCTCATTTCCTGAAATATTACTAATTGCATCACTTGCATTTCTGATTGTTTCATAAAGAGTGTTCCAGTAGCGCTCCCCATCCATCACACCCTCATCCCATGTTATATTATGAGCTTCTTTAAAAATATTTCTTGTAGAGCTAATTTCATCTGCGGGTATTTGCCACCAGGCCGGTCTATCCCTATGTTTAAACCATCCATCGGATGTTAACATTGAATAAACTCCGTTTACAGCAATTTTAGCTTCTTCATCACTGTTGTAAAAAGTTGCGGGAGATAGGCCATCTCTGAAGTCCTCGGCTAAATACTCCTCACAAGCTGATGGAATTATGACAAGGCACATTACCATCAATAATTTTGTTAAATGTAATTTAATATCTTTCATTATTTATATTTTATAAGTTTAACCTAAAACCAAGAGCTAGCGAGGAAGCATAAGGATATTGATCATCAGCAACTCCTTGGGCTACTGTTCCTGATCCTCCATCACTTACCTCAGGATCCCCCCACTTATAGTCTGTAAGAAGAAGCAAATTATTACCTGTTAGGTATACACTTGCTGAATCAACAAATGGTAAACCAGCAATCGAATCAAAATCATAATTGAGGGTAACATTTTTTAGACGAATATACGATCCATCAACAATATTCAGACTACTGTTTGGTCTGAAACCTCCAGCTGATGTTCCAGCCCTTGGAATATCTGAAGTTGGATTTGAAGTAGTCCATCTGTCAGCAACAATCGGTAACATATTCGTTTCTGGACCACGACCATAATAATGCTCGTAAATTGAAGCATCAAACATTTCATTACCCTGCATACCTTGAATAAATACATCCATAGTCCAGTTTTTATAGGTTATTGTATTTCTAAGTCCGTAATAAAAATCAGGTTGCGGACTTCCTAAAGCAACAAAGTCATTTTGATTAATCGCCCCGTCTCCATTTTGGTCTACATAGTTAGGAGCCCCAATACCATCGGCATTATCTCTCCCATCAGCAATAAGTTCTTCAGCAGATTTATATGTTCCCTCGTAAACAGCACCATAAAAAGTCGGCATAACTTTACCAGGGACAAGTCTTAAAGCCCCGTCACCAGCCTGTGCGTGGTTTGGGTTTCTCAAAAGAATCTCAGGAGCTTCTCCAAGACTTACTACTTTATTTCGGTTTGCTGAAATTTGCAAATTAGAACTCCATACAAAATCAGGTTTTTCTATGTTAACAGAATTCAATGTAAATTCAAAACCTTTATTTTCAACCTCGCCAACATTTTCAAGTCTTGTATCTCCTGCAGTTCCTGGAAGAGGTTTTGCTAACAACAAGTCTTTGGTTTGCTTATTGTAATAATCAATTTCAACAGAATATCTATTATTTAAAAATCCTATTTCAACACCAATATCAGTCTGATGAGTTTTTTCCCACTCTAAACCTGTACTAGGCAGTGACGCCAAAATAACAGAAGGGGTAATTGACTGATTAAAAAAGACATTTCTATTTCTATATTTAGCAAGTGAATTGTATGGGCTAACTCCTTGTTCACCAACAATACCATAACTAGCTCTTAATTTAAGGCTACTAATTGCCTCAATATCTTGCATAAAGTCTTCCTCACTAATTTTCCAAGCAGCACCAGCAGAAGGGAAAAAGGCATACTTGTTGCCATCTTCAAAAACTGAAGATCCGTCACGTCTACCAACTAAAGTTAGAAGGTATTTATCTTTATAACTATAATTAATTCTGGATAGAATAGATTCAAATGTTCTTTGATTGTAGTCAGATCCAATAACATTTCTTGCAGCATCTGCACCTAGAGATAGGTTGTTGAAAGTTACAACATCGTTTGCATAACCCGCTCCACCAGCATTCACGTCAGTATATGTGTCTTTTTGCATTGTGTAACCAGCGAGTACTTTAATTGAATGGTCTCCAAATTCTTTGGAATAAGTAATTGTGTTTTCATTTAAAAATCCTGTTGTCTTTCCAAAAGAAACATCAGCATCTCCACCTGTACCCCCAGCAACTGTTGCAGGGTTAAGGTTACCAATGTATGTATTACGTTTATTAAAAGTTAAGTTTGACCCTACAGAGCTTCTTAACGTAAAATCTTTAGCAATATCAAATTCTAAATATGCATTTGCAAGAATATTAGTCACAAAGCTGTGATCTATTCTCTCATTAATATCGTGTACGGGATTCCTCGTCAAAGCACCAGATACCGGATTCTCTCCATTGTAGCTTCCATCATCGTTGTATACAGACATCGTAGGAAGTAAAGTATAATAGACATTTTGAAAATTAATTTTATTGTGTTCCTGTTTTCTATCAGTAATGGCCATCCTAACACCGGTCCTAATATTATCACTAACATTGACATCAAAATTTGCTCTTAAAGAATTTCTAACCAATCCAGATGCTTTAATAATTCCTTCTTGGGCAAATCTATTGTAAGAAATAAAATAATTAGCTTTCCCAGAATTACCACTTATATTAACATCAGTATTATCTATTCTACCATTTCTAGTAACAAGTCCTCTCCAATCAGTTGGAACAATACTTTGCCAATTAGGAGCATGAATTGCATTGTCAGCTAACGAAGGGTCATTGGTACCGTAATTTGTGTCGGTGTAGGTAACACCTTCATTCCAATATTCAGCCCATACGCCAATACTTGCCATTTCAGGATAGTTGTAAACTATTTGGGATGAAGAATAATGGTTTATTGATACATCAACCTTTCCCTCTTGGGTGGATAGGCCAGATTTAGTACTTATTAAAATAACCCCTGCAGCACCACGAGTACCATAAATCGCAAGTGAACTTGCATCTTTAAGCACTTCTATAGATTCAATGTCGTTAACATTTAAATTTGAAAGATTAAAATCAGTTCCAACAATAAAACCATCTATGACAAATAATGGTTTATTATTTCCACTAATAGAACTCATACCACGAATTCTTATGGTTGAAGCAGCACCTGGCTCTCCACTTGTAGAAACCACATTTACTCCAGCTGCCCTACCTTGTAGCATATTATCAACTCTAGCAACAGGTTGGTTTAAAAGTGCTTCACCTTTAATTTGTGAGATAGATGAAACGAGATCCTTTTTTGCAGTAGAACCATAACCAGTTATAATCACCTCGTCAAGTTTAGCATAATCTTCTTGAAGGGAAATACTTAAATTGTCATCGGCTCCAACAACAACTTCTTGAGTTGTAAATCCAATAAAGGAGATTGTTAACACATCACCATCATTTGCTTCCAAAGCAAAATTTCCATCAAAGTCAGTAACCACTCCTTTGTTTGTTCCTTTTACAATTACATTTACGCCTGGAAGTGGAACTGCATCAGCATCTGATATGACTCCAGAAACAGTCTTTTGACTAATGGCTTGCATACTTATAAAAAAAGTAGCCATAATCAACAGTAAATATCTTTGGGAACAATAAACCAAGAGATTTTTACTCTTTTTAAATAAAATCATAGAATGTTTGTTTTAAGTTAAAATAATAAAAAAAAACCCCTAAATAACTGAAAATTAGATTTTTATAGTAAAGGAATTAATTTTTATTAATTAAAATTGTTTGTTTGACGGCCAAATTTAATAATTTTTGTTAATAAATCCCCAAAATTGTCTGGATTACTGGTTATTTTAAATACCTCAAATAAAAAATGAAAAAAAAATATAATTATTTATTTTTTTTGATAATACTTCTTGAAGGATGTAATGCTAATAAAGATGTAAAACCTCCTAATATTCTATTTGTTATTTCAGATGATCAATCTTATCCCCATGCTAGTATTTATGGAACTAAATGGCTAAGTACTCCAGGGTTTGACCGTATTGCAAATGAGGGTCTATTATTTAATCATGCTTATACGACTAATGCTAAATGTTCACCTTCAAGATCCACAATTTTAACTGGTAGAGACAGTTGGCTTTTGGAAGAGGCTACGAATCACGTTCCTTTTTTTCCTGAAAAATTCACAACATTTCCCGAGGTTTTAAAAAATAGAGGTTACAAAACTGGTAAAACTGGGAAAGGATGGGCTCCTGGTGTAGCATTAAAAAATGGACAAAAAAGAAATTTGATTGGGAAAAATTACAGTATTGTAAAAACCGATCCTCCTGCCAAGCATATAAGTGATAATGATTATAGTGGAAACTTCAAATATTTCCTTAATAATAAAAAAGTTGATCAACCATTCTTTTTTTGGGTCGGAGGTTTAGAACCCCATAGACGTTATGAGTATAAAGCGGCAATAAATTTTGGTGGTAAAAATATTGAACAAATTGAAAAAGTTCCCAACTACTGGCCTGATTCAGATAATGTTAAAACCGATATGCTTGATTATGCTTTCGAAATTGAATATTTTGATTCTCACTTAGAAAGAATTATTAGTGAACTAGAGAAAAGAAATTTATTAGAAAACACAATAATAGTCGTTACTTCAGACAATGGCATGCCTTTTCCTAGAGTAAAAGGACAGGTATTTCCATACGACAACAGACTTCCTTTGGCGATCCGATGGGGTAAGGGAATAAAAAATCCAGGAAGGATAATTAACGATTATGTGAGTTTTTCAGACTTTGCCCCAACCTTTTTAGAACTTGCTGGTGTTGATTTAGCAAATCAAAACATGGAAGAATTTTCTGGTACCAGTTTAAAAAATATTTTGTACGACGATCCGATTCAGAAAAAAAGAAATTATATGATCATTGGAAAAGAGCGTCATGATGTTGGAAGACAAAATGACAAAGGCTATCCTGTTAGGGCAATAATAGCTGGTAATTATTTCTACAGCTTAAACTTTAAACCCAATCGGTGGCCTGCAGGAAATCCAGAAACTGGATACCTTAATACAGATGGCAGTCCTACCAAAACAGAAATCCTAAATCTTAAAAGAGAGGGATTAAATGAAGATTATTGGAACTTATCATTCGGTAAGAGACCTGAGGAAACATTATATGATATAAGAAAAGACCCAGACTGCATTGAAAATATTGCACAAAACAATAAATATAGTTTTTTAAAAGATAGCCTAAGAAAAGTTTTAATCGAAGATTTGACAATAAACAAAGATCCTAGAATACTTGGATATGGAGACTTATTTGATAATTACACCTATGCCGAAAAACGGACTAGAAACTTTTATGAACGTTATATGAATGGAGAATTATTGGATTCAGATTGGGTAAACCCATCAGACTTTGAAAACCCTCCGGATTAATAATTAATACTGATCCAGAACTGGAATATTAAATTTTTCAATAGTTGCTTTAGTATGAGCAGATTTCATTAAGCTTTCTAACTTTTTAACAACATCTGGATAATTCGATGATAAATCGTTTAATTCCTTTGGGTCATCTTTAATATTAAATAATCTTAGCTTAGAGGGACCTTCAAATAATAGCTTCTTATAACCTTTCCATTCATTTACTCTAATGGCCTGTTGACCAGTGTAAGAGGGAAACTCCCAATACAAATAGTCATGTTTTTTTTGTTCTTTACCTAATAATGCTTGCAAATAACTTTTTCCATCAATTTTAAAATCTAACTTAGCACCAATTATATCGCAAACTGTAGCAAAATAATCGTAAAAAATACTGGGGTGATCTGACTTAGAACCTGCTTTAATTTTTTTTGGCCATGAGGCAATCGTTGGGACTCTTATACCTCCCTCATTTACATTTCCTTTTACGGTATTTTTTGAATTAACAAAAATTCCAGTACTATTAAAAAAGTGTATATCTACTTGTTCGTCTTTGTGTGTAGGGCCATTATCACTTGAAAATACAATTAGTGTATTTTCGTATTGACCGTTTTCTTTAAGTTTCGCTACTAATTCTCCAACCTGTTCATCTAAATATGATATCATTGCTGCATATGTAGCTCTAGGAGAAAAGTTTGGAAAGTAACCCTTATCTCCAAGATAAGGCTCCTCTTTTCCAAATTTTTCTCTGTAATAATTTACCCATTTTTTTGGAGCCTGTAAAGGTAAATGAGGAAGTGGACTAGCATAATAAAGAAAGAATTTTTGATTAATATTTCGATCTAAAAATGCCATTGCCTCATTATGCATGAGTGTCGGAGCATAATCATTTTGGTGATATAATGCATAGCTTTCTTCATCTTTAGGATTAAGGTGATCAGGAAGTTTTCCCTTATCAACAACTGTATTATTTAAAATGTGTCGTTCGCTGTTTCGCCATAAATGGGAGGGAAATAGGTTATGAGCTTGTCGCTGACAATTATAGCCATAAAAAAAATCAAACCCTTTTTTATTTGGAATACTGGTTGTATTAGGAGCCCCAAGACCCCATTTACCTACCATACCTGTTTTATATCCATTAGATTTTAAAATATTTGCAATTGTCCGAATGGAATCTGGCATTGGGCGTTGACCTTCAAGATTTGAATTTTCGAACATTGACTTGAAGCTCCAAACGTCTCCACGTTCTCCCCACTCACTGTTACCTCTAACTGGGTTATGCCCGGCGTGAAGTCCAGTCATTAAAATTGCTCGAGCCGGAGCACAAACCGGAGCTCCGCTATAATGATCTGTCAAAATCATACCAGATTTTGCTAATGCATCAAGGTTTGGGGTTTCAATTAATTGTTGTCCTAATACTCCTAATTCACCATATCCAAGATCATCAGCGAGAATAAAAATAAAATTGGGCAGATCTTCAACTGATTTTTTATTTATGGAACAAGAAACTATAAATAGCGTTATGCAAGTAATTAAATACTTCATGAGATATAATTAAAAAGGACCTTTCTCATTAATTCTTGTGGCATTTTTTGCAAATCCTGGCATTTCACCACGTATACTATAATTTTTAGCATTATTACTAGTTTTTGTTTTCATTCCATTTGTATTATTGACAGGTTCACGTAAATACCAATCTCTAGTCAAATTCTCTGGAAGATTATCACCAGTTGCAATAGACCACTCCTCCAATTTTTGCCTCAAGGTGAAGTAGATTTTAGGTTTTTCACTACCTAGCATCAAATTATTAAATTGATAAGGATCCTTTGTAAGATCATAAAGTTCTTCATTAGGTCGTGGAGCTAGAAATATATCTGCTTGACGCTCTGTAATTAAGCCATCTTTCAAAGCTTTTTTAAGCTCGGTGTATGTTGGGCTATTTACTGCATCCAATGGACCCCGCTGAGCAAATTGTGGTCTTTCGTTTTTAATATACATGTAATTCTTGTTACTAACCATTCGTTCATAAGCTTCATAATCGTGCCAATTGTGCTCAGCAAAAACGTAATTTCTAAACCTATCAGTAGTTCCCAAAAGTAATTTTTTAAAGCTTACGCCTTGGAACCGATCTATCGGATCAATTCCAGCCAAATCAATTAATGTCGGAGCAATATCAACAGCACTGATTAAGCTTTCATTAACAGTGTTTCGAGTAGCTATTGCTTCAGGGTAGTGGACGATGAATGGCGTTTTTACGCCCTGGTGATTAACCCTGGTTTTACTATGGGGAAATGGTCTGCCATTATCTGCCATTATAACAATAACAGTATTTTCGTATGCTCCTTTATCTTTAAGCTTTTTAACAACCTCACCTATATAATAATCGAATCGAGTAATTTCATCATAGTAGTTGACCAAGTCTAATCTTGTTTCTGGGCCATCAATTAGATATTCAGGAACTTTGATCTCATTAACATTGTGTGTTCCAGTGAATTGGTTTTCACCCCAAGCCCTGTGTGCATCATAGGAGGCAAACCACATAAAAAAGGGTTGGTCGTTTGGTGTATTTTCTATAGCTTCCTCCCAATATTCTTCTCCGCCTTTACCATTAATTTTTCTATCATCATGAACTTCATCAAAGCCTCTGACAGCATAATCACCCATATGAAACTTCCCTGCTTGAAGTGTAAAATAACCTTTGGATTTTAATATTTCTGGTAGTGAAATCATATCAATAGGTGGCATTGTGTGTAATTCAGCTGCGCCAGTATTGTGAGGATATCGACCAGTTATTATAGAGTTTCGACTTGGGCTACAAGAGCTAGTAGTTAGATATGCATTTTTAAAAACAATACCGTCTTTTGCTAATAAATCGATATTGGGACTTTGAACATATTCATTTCCATAGCACCCCAAATCATCCCAACTAACATCATCGGCTATAAATACAATTAAATTTGGAGGAGATTTTTTGTTTTTACCTTTGGAACAAGAATAAGATTGTATAATTAGCAACGCTGTAAAAAAATAACTAAAAATATATGGGGATCTGGTTTTTTTCATTGATTTAGTTTTAAAATCTATTTTGGCAATTTAATCTTATTTTTTATTAATTACCATTTACAGTTATAACTATTTGCCTTGATCCCCCATTATTTCTATGTTCGCATAAATAGATACCTTGCCAGGTTCCTAGCAATAGACTTCCATTTTTGATTGGAATATCAAGACTACTTCCAAGCAAGCTACTTTTAATATGTGAGGTCATATCATCTGGGCCTTCTAATGTGTGAAGAAAATGGTCAGCCGATTCAGGTACCATAAAATTAAAATGGGTTTCAAAATCAATCCTGACCGTGGGATCGGCATTTTCATTAATTGTCAAACTAGCCGATGTGTGTTTAATAAAAACGTTTACCATACCTGACATTGGAGGTAATTCTTTTTTAATATAATTAGTTATAAGGTGAAAACCACGAGAAAATGAGGGAAGTATAATTTCTTTCTGAAAAACCATATTAATAAATTTAAATAAATTTAGATAAATAAAAGATTTATGATTAAGACGATATCAATGAAAATTATATTGTTTTCAATTGTTATGGTGTTCAGTCTAATTAATTGTAATAATCCAACAATTCCTTTAATCATTGGACATCGAGGTGCCAAAGGGCACATAGTAGAAAATACCTTAGAATCAATAGAAAAAGCATTGGAACTTGGTGTAGATGGTATTGAAATAGATATATTTAAATGCAAATCAGGAGAATTAGTAGTTTTTCATGATAGAACTCTAAACCGTTTAACAGATGCTGAGGGATTAATCGAATCACTCGATATAGATTCAATTAGGAAAATCAAGATACTTAATAAATATAAAATACCTACTCTAATTGAAGTACTGGATTTAATAGACGGTAAAGTTTTTTTAAATATTGAGCTTAAAGGAAGTGAAACAGCACTTCTCACAAATCAGATAATCAAAAATTATCTTGAAAAAGGAAATTGGACAATAGAAAAATTTATAATTTCAAGTTTTAACTGGAAAGAGTTGGAGAACTTTTATAAAAACAATAAACAAGTTCCCATTGCTGTATTGACAGATGCCGACCCCCTTGATGCACTCCCTGTTGCTAGAAAGTTAAAAGCCAAGGCGATCAATCCAAGTTATAAATCATTAAACTTCAAAAATGTAAAAAAAATCCATGAGGCTGGATATAAGATTTATCCTTATACGGTAAACAAAAAAGAGAATATTTCAAAAGTAATTTCGCTGAATGTAGACGGGATTATAACTGATTTCCCAGAACGGGTTCGGGAACTGATAATTAATCTTTAGACTAAAATCAAATAGAAAATTCCAGCAATCGTTCCACCAGCGAAAGGACCAAAAACTGGTATCCAAGCATAAGACCAATCTGCATCTTTGTTTTTTCTTGGGATCAATTGATAAACTAATCTTGGTCCAAAATCTCTAGCAGGGTTGATTGCATAACCAGTAGTTCCTCCAAGAGATAGACCAATTACCCAAACAAGGATTCCCACTGGAAGTGCTTCTAACGCGCCTAAACCGAAATTGGAAACTTCAACACCCTCGATTTGTATATTTGGAATGGCAATAAACAATACACCAAAAACTAAAACAAAGGTTCCTATCAGTTCACTGAAAAAATTATTTTTGAAATTTCTAATAGCAGGACCAGTACAGAAAGTACTTCTAACGGCTGTCTCGTCAGTAGTTTTTCTGTGATGGTCAATGTAGGTAATATAACATATCCAACTACCAAACATTGCACCGAGTAATTGAGCAATTAAATATCCCGGGACAAGAGTCCAAGAAAACTTTTCGGCTACTGCAAAACCAATAGTTACAGCAGGATTTAAATGTGCACCACTAAACTGAGCTGTAATAAAAACCGCAACAAAAACTGAAAAACCCCATGCGCTTGTAATTAAGATCCATGGAGTTTGACCCTGGGCAATTGTTTTTTTTAAGTTTACATTTGCCACAACCCCCTCACCCAAAAGGAGAAGTATGAACGAGCCGATAAATTCTGCTAAGTAAGGATCAATATTCATAATATATAATTTTTAATTATTTTACTAGTGTTGGATAATTCTTTATTTACCCAAGATTCATTTTTATTTAAATATTCTGCCATTATTTTAGCAACAATAGGTGCAATTTTTTTTGTTTCCTGTGCATCCAAAAATAAACATCTTATCCTGCGAGCCAAAATATCATCTAAATGAATAGCCATTTCTTTTTGAATAGACCAACGAATTAAATTTTTAGTAATATAGAATTTACCTGACAGAGACTCATTATCCTTTGCTTCCCCATTTGAGGTAATTGTGCTTGCATCTGAACCATAAGCATGTAATGGATGATCAAAATCAATACTTTCATTATATCCAGAGAGTTTTAGCTTATGAGTCCGACATTTAACGTCCTTTAATCCGCCTACCATTGAAGCGGCATTAATTGCATCTTCTGCCATTTTTCGATAAGTGGTCCATTTACCTCCCAAAAGACTAATTAAACCAGAAGTGGAGACATTAATCTTATGGTGACGAGAAATCTCCTTTGTCAGAGTTTCACTTCCTTGATAAGCCGCTAAAGGTCTTAAACCAGCAAAAACACTCTTCACATCTTTTCTTTTGGGTTTTTTTGTCATGTATTGACCCGCATTTGCTAGGATAAAATCTATTTCTTCGTCCTTGGGTCTCGGTTCATCCAATGTCTCATCTATTGGAGTATCAGTTGTTCCAAGAACTACATGATTGTGCCAAGGAACAGCAAACAAAACCCTACCGTCCGTTGTATGTGGAATCATAATAGCATGTGGACCATCTAGAAACTCTTTTTCTAAAACTACGTGAACACCTTGACTGGGACGAATCATTGGTTTGGCTTCTGGTTTATCCATTTGAATTATACTATCACTAAAAACACCAGTAGCATTAATGATCACTTTCCCTTTAACCACAAAAATTTGATTTGTTTCATTTTCAATCGCCTCCAATCCAGAAATTAAATCATTTTCCTTAGTTAATCGTTTTACTTCAATATAATTTAGTACTGTGGCTCCTAGTTCGCAGGCTGTTCTTGCTAAACTGATAGCCATTCTAGAGTCATCAAACTGGCCATCGTGATATATAACACCACCGCGAAGACCCTCATTTTTTACATTGTTAATCAAAGATATGGTTTGTTGTTTATCAAGTAATTCGGATGGACCAAGTCCTAATTTTCCTGCCATCATATCATAAACTTTAAGTCCCAAACCATAAAAAGGGCTATTCCACCAGTCGTAAAATGGAATAACAAAGCTCATATCTTTAACCATTTGAGGAGCATTTTTTTTCATAATACCCCTTTCTCTGAGTGCTTCAATTACAAGAGATATGTCACCATTTTGAAGATATCTAACTCCACCATGCACTAGTTTAGTACTTCTCGAGGAAGTTCCTTTTGCAAAATCATTCTTTTCAAGTAAAAGTGTTTTATATCCTCTTTGAGCTGAATCAACTGCAGCTCCTAACCCACTTGCTCCTCCACCTATGATTATGACGTCCCAAATTTCAGTTGAAGCTAAATCCTCTAAAAATTTAGGCCTATCCATAGTTTAGGAGATTATTCGGGAAACTCTGTCCTCCCATAGGTTAATTATAATTTCTGTTTTATCGTCTGGATTTGGCTCAAAAGAGTGATCCTCTTTCCATAGTTTTTCTAAATCTTCAGTAGATTTCCAAAAACCAGTTGCAAGACCAGCAAAAAATGCAGCTCCTAGTGCAGTTGTTTCGGTAATTTTTGGACGGATCACTTTAGAATTTAAAAGATCAGCTTGAATTTGCATTAATAAATTATTGTTACTAGCTCCACCGTCAACTTTTAGATTTGAAAATTCAACTCCTGCATCTTTTTGCATTTCAATAATTATGTCTCTAGAACGAAGTGCAATTGACTCGAGTCCAGCTCGAGCTATATGAGCCTTACTAGTCCCCCTAGTAATCCCCATAATGGCACCAGTAGCGTGAGGATCCCAATAAGGAGCTCCTAAACCAGAGAGAGCTGGAACAATAGTAACTCCTCCATTATCGTCTACTGTATTTGCCAAATCCTCAATCTCAGGAGCAGAATCTATTATATTTATTTGATCTCTCATCCATTGAATCAGTGCACCTGCGGTAAAAATACTACCCTCGATTGCATAGGTAACTTTTCCTTTTATTTCCCAAGCAATTGTGGTAAGCATTCTATTTTGAGATCTTACTGCATTACTTCCAGTGTTCATTATACAAAAACAACCAGTTCCATAAGTGTTTTTTACATCACCAGGCTTCAAACACATTTGTCCAAACAAAGCAGCTTGTTGGTCTCCAGCAATTCCACTGATTGGTATTTCTGAACCCAAAATTGATTCGTTCACAGTTCCAACAATTTCAGAGGAATTTACAACCTCGGGTAGTAGTGATTTAGGAATATCAAAAACAGTTAACAATTCATCATCCCACTCTCCATTATGAATATTATAAATAAGTGTTCTACTGGCATTTGTCGCATCTGTAACGTGTTTAACTCCTTTAGTCAGATTCCATATTAACCAGCTGTCAACAGTCCCAAATGCGAGTTCACCATTGATAGCAAGATCTTTTAAACCTGGAATATTATCAAGTATCCATTTAATTTTAGTTCCGGAGAAATATGCATCAATCAATAAACCAGTTTTTGATGAAATTATACCTTCTTTACCTGCATCAATAAGGTATTCACAAGTTTTAGCAGTCCTCCTGTCTTGCCAGACAATTGCATTGTAAACCGGTTTACCAGTATTTTTATTCCAAACTATAGTTGTCTCCCGCTGATTAGTAATACCTATTGAATCAATTTCCTGAGGATTAATAAACGCTTTTTTTACAACACTCTTTATTGCATTTAACTGAGTTTTCCAAATTTCAATAGGATCATGTTCTACCCAGCCTTTTTTTGGAAAAAACTGTGTAAACTCTTCTTGGGCAACCGCAACCTGATTTCCACTTTTATCAAAAAGTATTGCTCTAGAGCTTGTTGTACCTGCATCTAGGGACAAAACATATTTTTTCATCGGTAAGAAAATTAATTTTAACCTGTAAAGTACAATAAAATTGAAATAACTATTCCAACAAGGATTGCTGATAATACTAAATCAGTTGTATTAAATGATTCTCTAAACTCCTGCTTCATTTTAGCAGTCATTGTTCCAAAAGATAAACCTTCAATTCTAGCATAATCAGGAACTGCTGAAGCCATACTAACTCCAACACATAGAAATACTGAGAAAATAAACATAAAAATTGCCATGTGTGCAAAGTTTATTGTAGCAAATGCAAATGCAATTCCAGAAACTTCGATACCAGAAGTAATTTCTTTCTGGAAGTAAATTTCAGTGCCTAGCCTTAAAAAAAGTAATATCAATCCACTAATTAAAGTTGTAATGGCAGCATCTGAAGTTACTCTCTTCCATATAATACCCAATAAAAATACTGCTGTTACGGGAGGTGCAATGTAAGATTGAACATTTTGAAGGTATTGATACATAACTCCTCCACCAATTTTTTCCATTATTGGTATCCAAATTATTCCTAATACAACAATAATAGCCGTAGCAATTTTTCCAATTCTAATCAATGATTCTTCTGACTTATCTGGTCTTATTTTTTTGTAAATATCAATTGTAAATATTGTAGAACATGAGTTAAAAACAGAAGCCAAGGAGCTCATCAAGGCAGCCATCAAACCACCTGCAACCAAACCTTTTAAGCCTACTGGTAAGAGAGTTTTAACTAGCATCGGAAATGCACGATCGGCTTTTGTAACCTGAAATACTTCAGGCTGTTGAAGTGTCAGAGCAAACGCAATTATACCTGGGACTAGAAAAATTAATATTGGTAATAATTTTAAGTAAGCCCCAAAAATAGCTCCTCTTCTAGCAATGGTAATGTTATTAGCAGCTAAAGTTCTCTGAACAATATATTGATCAGTACACCAATACCAAATACCAACTATTGTTCCACCAATTAACAATCCAGTCCAAGGAAATTGAGGATCATTCATTGGACGCCACATGTTAAAATGATCTGGGCTAACTGTAGTTACCGTTTCTCTTAGTTGGGACCAGCCTCCAACTTCCTGTAAGCCCAAATATGTTATGACAACAGAACCAAAAATCAAAACTACGGTTTGCAAAGTTTCAGTATAAATAACTGCTTTTAATCCTCCAATGACTGTATAAATTCCCGTAAAAACTACTATGCCAATAGCACCGTACCAAAAAGGTATACCCAGAAGTTCGGAAACTACAATACCCCCCGCATAAATAGTAATAGAAACCTTTGTTAGCACATAGGCTAGAAGCGAAAAGACCGAAAGGAACCAACGTGAACGACTATCAAATCTTTTTTCTAAAAACTCAGGCATGGTAAAGGCTCCACTTCTAATGTAAAAAGGTAAAAATAGCCAACCCAGAAGCAAGACAATCCAAGCATGTAATTCATAGTGTGCCATAGGAGTTCCAGACTCAAATCCTGTACCTGCTAAACCTACTACATGTTCTGATCCAATATTTGAGGCAAAGATTGAGGCGCCGATTACAAACCAGCCTACGTTTCTTCCAGCAAGAAAATAATCTTCAGTATTACTATTTTTTTGAATGAAAACCCAAACGGCAACACCTACAAGGGCCAGAAAATAGACCCCTAAAACTATCCAGTCCAATTGTTGAAGCACTGATGTCATAATTAATCTAAATATTTAATTGTTTTAAAATTTTACCTAATATAAAACAAATCTTGATGTAAAGTTCTTATTATTCCATATGTACAAGAAATAGCGCTTTGTTGAATTAATTGTTATATTTAAAAAAATAAAAAAAGCATGCAAAATTTATCAAGACGTTCATTTTTAAAGTCAACAGCTGCTGCCTCTTCAGGTCTTTTATTCATACCTGGTTGCATTAGCAACTCTCCCAATAACCGTTTAAATGTTGCCGTAATCGGAGTCGGTGGTCGTGGTAAAGCCAATTGGTCAAAAGTTCCAAGAGAAAACATTGTTGCAATGTGTGATGTTGACGATAATAGAGCTGCGGCTGGTTATAATATATTTCCCAAAGCCAGAAAATTTAAAGATTTTAGGGTGATGTTCGATAAAATGGCAAAAGATATTGACGCTGTTATTATTTCTACCCCAGACCATACTCACTTTGCAGCAACCATGATAGCAATGGAGCTGGGAATGCATGTATATGTTGAAAAGCCATTAGCGCATAACATATGGCAGCTAAGAACACTCAAAAAAGCTGCTAAATATTACAATATTGTTTCCCAAATGGGAAACCAAGGGCATACCACTGATGGTATAAGGTCGATAAAGGAGTGGTACGAACAAGGCCATTTAGGACAAGTCACGGAGGTTCATGCGTGGCATGGAAAAATAAATTTCGGTCCTGGAAAATATTTTACTATGCCCGATACTTTTCCTCCAACTATTGACCCAGTTCCTGATTATCTAGATTGGGACCTGTGGCAAGGACCTGCTAAGTTTAAGCCGTTTAATTCTACCTATGCACCAAGATCATGGAGAGGTTATTATGATTATGGAAATGGTCTACTCGGGGATTGGTCTTGTCACACACTTGATGGACCATTTTGGGCACTTGATCTTGGTATGCCACATACAGTTACTGCTGAATTAACTAATCCTAGGGTCGAACACAATTTTGTTGCTGATCAATCTATTGTTACCATGGAGTTCTCTGCAAGAGGAAGTAAAGAACCAGTAACTCTAAAATGGTATGAAGGTCCCCTTCCAGAGATGATGCCAAACAATAATCCTGATTGGAAAATTAAAAAATTTGATAAGTCGGGGATGATGATGATTGGAGATAAAAATACATTAGTGACTGGCTCAAGACCAAATTTCGGTCCTAAATTAGCAATTGAAAATGAGGCCTGGGAGGCTTTTAAAAAGTCACCTCCTGAAAAGACTATTCCTAGAACTCATGAAGAAAATCCTGTCAAAGAGTGGACCGATGCAATTAAAGAAAATACTCTTCCAGGATCTAATTTTGATTATTCAGCAGATTTAACTGAAATGGCTCTTGTTGGAGTTTTAGCTCAACGCTTCAATACAAAAATAAATTATGACGCTAAAAATATGAAAGTCATCGATAGACCTGATCTGGACTTATATATTAAAGAGCCTACTCGAGAGGGATGGTCATTTGGTGAAAATTTATAAAGCCAATGCCTTGATAAGAATCTTTTTAACATTACTCATTTGCTCCAAATTAGTCATGGCTCAAGCTGAAATGCAGCCTTACGAAATCATCGAAAATATTGCTGATAGTGAAATAAGATATTATCCAGCAGTTATGATGGCTAAACATAAATCTAAAAATCCTGGGGCAGGGTTTGGAAAGCTTTTTAACTATATTTCAGGAAACAATAATACAGAAACTAAAATTCCAATGACTACTCCAGTACATATTAAAAAAAGTCAAGCTGAAAATTCCATGTCATTTGTTTTGCCTAAAAAATTTAATGTTGATAATGCTCCTTTACCAAACGATAATTCTTTAGAAGTTTTTGAGGTAGATAGCGGATTTTTTGCCGCCATTAAATATTCAGGTTACACCAATGAATCAAAAGAAAAAGTATTTATTAAAAAATTGCAAATTATTTTAAAAGAGGCTGAAATAAGGGCCTCTGGTGAGCCAGTAATATTAGTCTACAATAGCCCTTATAAGTTAATTAATAGAAGAAACGAAATTATAATTCCCGTAATTTATAATAGTTCCAATAACAATGAAGGATTGTAAAATTACGAGTTTAGAAATTAGAGATATTCGTTTTCCTACTAGTGATAATTTAGATGGATCTGATGCCATGAATCCAGATCCAGATTACTCCGCTGCATATGTTATATTAAAAACTGATCATCCAAGAAAACTTGAAGGACACGGGCTCACTTTTACAATTGGTCGTGGGAACGAAATTTGTGTTAAAGCAATTGAATCTTTATCATACTTATTAATTGGTAAATCAATGAGTGATTTTACCCATGATATGGGACAATTTTGGAAAACCATAACCGGGGACAGTCAACTGAGATGGCTGGGGCCTGAGAAAGGAGTAATTCACCTGGCTACTGGCGCACTAGTTAATGCTGTTTGGGATCTTTACGGGAAATTAGAGCAAAAACCATTATGGGAGCTTATATCGAAGATGACGCCTGATCAACTTGTTAAGTGTATTGACTTTACCTATATAACTGATGCTATTACTGAAAAAGAAGCATTGGATCTTCTAAAAGAAAAAGAGATTGGAAAAGAAGAACGCATCAACTATTTACTTAAAAATGGCTATCCAGCTTATACAACTTCAGCTGGGTGGTTGGGTTATTCAGATGAAAAAATAAGAAGGCTTTGTAGAGAGGCGAAAAAAGAGGGTTTTAGTCATATAAAAATGAAAGTAGGTTCAGACCTTAAAGATGATATAAGAAGAAGTAGGATTATTCGAGAGGAAATTGGATTTGATTTAAAGTTAATGATGGATGCAAACCAAAAATGGGATGTAAATGAGGCCATTGAAAATATGAAACATTTAGCTAAATTTAAACCTTGGTGGATCGAGGAGCCAACATCTCCAGATGATGTATTGGGACATCAGAAAATTGCTAGATCCATTCATCCTATTCATGTAGCAACCGGGGAACACTGCCAAAATAGAGTTGTATTTAAGCAATTAATGCAAGCAGGAGCAATTGGGATATGTCAAATTGATAGCTGCCGAGTAGGTGGAGTTAATGAAATACTCGCTATTTTATTAATGGCAGCAAAATTCAATATTCCTGTTTGTCCGCATGCTGGTGGTGTTGGACTCTGTGAGCACGTCCAGCATCTTTCGATGATTGACTATATTTCTATTAGTGGATCAATGGAAAATCGAATAATCGAATATGTAGATCATTTACATGAACACTTCGTTGATCCAGTTGTAATTCAAAACGGTAATTATATGCCTCCAAAAATTTCCGGATACAGTATTGAAATGAAAAAAAAATCGATCGATGAATTCGATTTTCAAACAGGGCCTATATGGTTTAAAAGAAAATCAAAATCTTAAAATTAAGATTATGAAGAAAATTCTATTATTTATATTTTTTTCTCAACTTACAATTAGTCAAAACCAATGGATGTCCAAGTCAATTTCTGAAGAGCCGATATTTGAGACAAAACAACTTTTCTTTGGAGAGAGAATGCCAAATATTGTAGTTTCAACTGATGGTTCAATCATTGCTAGCTTTGGTAAAACAAAATTTTTGGTAAGAAGAAGTGAGGATGGAGGAAATACATGGGGTCCAATAATTAAGGTTGCTAACGGAATTCATGGAGGTGGTTTAACAGTTGATGAAAAAAGTGGAGATATTATTGCTTTTATTGAGAAGGAGCACCCTCCCTCAAAGCTAATAACCTATAGAAGTAGAGACAATGGGAAATCATGGAAATTTAGTCAAATTAAAATTTTACCCGATAAAAATGGTAAAATTCCCTCGATGCACATGAATGAACATGGAATTACATTACTGAGAGGAAAATATAGGGGAAGGTTGATTAGGCCCACAAGGAATTATAATGCTAAAAATAGCTCTGAGAGAAAATTAATGTATAAATCAAAAAAAATGTGGGAAGGTCAATTCTCAAATGCGATTTATAGTGATGATGGAGGCTACAATTGGTCAACAAGCAATCCATTTCCAGCAAATGGAACAGGAGAAGCAGCCATTGTTGAATTGAATGATGGCTCTCTTTATTATAATTCTCGAAGACATTATTATAATGATGGAAATAATCATAGAATGAGACTAATTGCTTCTAGCACTGATGGAGGGCAAACATGGGATAACATATATATAAGTGATGAATTACCAGATGGTCCAAAAAATTTAGATTATGGTTTAATGGCAGGTCTAGACCGATTGCCATACCACGAACAGGATATTCTAATTTTCAGTAATGTAGATTCAAAAAATGAAAGAGAAAATGGAATGATTTGGATGAGTTTTGATAGCGGAAAAACATGGCCATTAAAAAAATCGATTGATCAAGGGAGATTTAAATACTCATCTCTAGCTATTGGGAGAGAAAATACACCTAGTGAGGGTTTTATATATTTACTTTATGAATTTGGCGATTTTGAAAATGATTATGCTGGTGCTAAAATTGCAAAATTTAATTTGTCGTGGTTGTTTCACGGAAAAGATGTTGATCAATACCTTAAATAATTGTAATGAAATTCGATTTAAGTAATAAAAATGCATTGGTAACTGGTGGAAGTAGTGGAATAGGTAAGGCCATTGCAGAAACACTTAAAATTCAAGGAGCAAATGTATATGTTATCGATTTGAATGAAATTGAATCGAATACTTCAAAAGGAATTAATACTATCAAAACTGACATAACCAGTTTAGATAATTTAAAAGACGTTTCAAAAAAAGTTCCTGATAGGATTGATTTGATGATTAACAATGCTGGAGTTGGATTGGTTGGAAATATAGAGAACACTGAAGAAGAAGATTTTGATCGTCTATATAAAGTAAATGTGAAGGGAGTTTATAACTGTATCAAAACTTTTATACCAAATATGAAAGCCAATGGAGGAGCTATTATAAATATGGCATCGATTGTATCGCATGTAGCAGTTAATAATCGATTTGCCTACACAATGACAAAAGGGGCAGTTCATGCAATGACCTTTTCTATTGCTAAAGACTACATTCATGAGGGTATTCGTTGTAATAGCGTTTCACCAGCAAGGGTACATACCCCATTTGTAGATGACTATCTAAGTAAAAATTATCCTGGTAAAGAAAAAGAAATGTTTAAAAATCTTTCTAAAACCCAACCTCTTGGCAGAATGGGTAAACCAGAGGAAATTGCAAACTTAGTTTTATATTTATGCAGCGACGAGGCGTCATTTATAACTGGATCAGACTTCTCAATCGATGGTGGATTTGTAAAATTAAATGGAAATTAACAAATACGGCTTATGAAATTAATTAGATTTGGTAGAAATGGACAAGAAAAACCTGGTTTAGAATTAGCTGATGGATCGAGGATAGACGTTTCCGCTTTTGGAGAGGATTACAATGAGCTTTTTTTTGGATCAGATGGTATAAATAGACTCGCTGAGTGGCTTGACCATAATCAGACACAATGCCCAAAAATAGTTGAGGATATTCGCCTAGGGCCTCCCATTGTAAGGCCTTCAAAAATTGTTTGCGTTGGATTAAATTATGCAAAACACGCGAAGGAAAGTGGAATGGAAGTACCAAGTGAACCAGTACTTTTTTTTAAAGCAAGTTCAGCAATTGTAGGACCCAACGACGATGTCATCTTGCCTAAAAACAGTCAAAAATCAGATTGGGAGGTAGAATTAGCAATTGTAATTGGTGAAAGAGCCTCCTACGTTTCAGTGGGAGAGGCCATGAAGCACGTTGCAGGGTATGTACTTCACAACGATATTAGTGAGCGTGAATATCAATTAGAACGATCAGGACAATGGGTCAAGGGCAAGAGTTGTGACACTTTTGCTCCTTTAGGACCTTTTGTGGCTACAACTGATGAAATACAAAATCCACATAATTTGAGACTTTGGTTAAAGCTCAATGGAAAAACAATGCAAGACAGCAATACTTCGGATTTGATTTTTAGTATTCCAAAACTAGTAAGTTACATTAGTGAATTTATGACACTATTACCTGGTGATGTAATTTCGACAGGAACACCTTTTGGAGTAGGTCTTGGGCTTGACCCGCAAAAGTACCTTAAAGATGGAGATATAATGGAATTAGGAATTGATGGGCTCGGAGTTTCCAAACAATCCGTTAAGGAATTTAAATAATATAAAATAGAAGATGAGAATCAAACTATTTCCAAAATTGAATTGTGAGAATTGATTCCCATCAACATTTTTGGGAGTTCGATCCTATTCGAGATTCATGGATAAATAATTCCATGACTAAAATTAAAAAGGATTTTTTACCAGAAGATCTAATTGGTATTTTAGCTAACAATAAAATTGATGGCTGCATTGCTGTTCAAGCTGATCAGTCAACACAGGAGACCAAATTTCTTTTAGATTATGCAGATAAAAATAGTTTTATAAAAGGTGTTGTAGGATGGGTTGACCTATGTGACGGTAATGTAAAACATACTCTTGAGTACTATACTAAAAATCGATTTTTTAAAGGAGTAAGACATATCGTCCAGGCTGAGCCAAAGGGGTTTATGCTTAAAGAAAATTTTCAAAATGGTATTAGTAAGCTAAAGGATTTCAATCTAACCTATGATATTTTAATCTATCCTAAACAGTTAAAAGAAGCTATTGAACTAGTGAAAAAAAATCCAGATCAAGACTTTGTTTTAGATCATATTGCTAAGCCTTTAATTAAGAATAAAGAAATTGCTGACTGGTCCAAGGGTATATTAGAGATTAGTAATTTTAAAAATGTTTATTGTAAATTGTCAGGACTAGTTACGGAAGCGGATTGGAAAAATTGGAGTAAATCAGATTTTAATGACTATTTAGAATTAGTTTTAAATGCTTTTGGAATTGATCGATTGATGTTTGGCTCTGATTGGCCAGTATGTTTGTTGGCTGCAAATTATAGTCAGGTGTTAGATATTATAGAAAACTTTATAGAACCCCTATCAGGTGAGGAAAAAAGAAAAATAATGGGAGTTAATGCCTGCAAGTTTTATAGGATCTAATTAAATATGGATTTAAATTTAAAAGATAAAGTAGTTATAGTTACCGGAGGATCAAAAGGTATTGGTTATGCCATAAGTCATGTCATAGCAGCTGAAGGTGGTATTCCATTTATTGTTAGTAGAAATGAAAAAAGTATTTTGGAAACCGTTAAAGAAATCTGTGAAAAAGGAGGTAAATGTTCCTTCGCTATTGCAGAACTAACAGATCCAGACCAATGTAAATCATCAGTTCAAAAGGCAATTACTGAATTCGGAACAATTCATGGCTTAGTAAATAATGCTGGAGTAAATGATAGTATTGGTCTAGAAAATGGAGATGAGGATACATTTATTTTATCACTAAAAAAAAATGTAGTACATTTTTTTGTTATGGCTCAAGCTTGTCTTCCCTATTTGAAAAAAAACAAAGGAGCTATAGTAAATATTGGCTCAAAGGTTTCAATGACTGGTCAAGGTGGAACCTCTGCTTATGCAGCAGCATGTGGTGGAAGAAATGCACTGACTCGAGAGTGGGCAGTTGAACTACTTCCCTACTCTATTCGCGTAAATGGAATAATTGTGGCGGAAAGCTATACCCCACTATATGAAAAATGGATAAATACTTTCCCCAATCCTATGGAAAAACTGAATCAAATTGAAAAAAAAATACCATTGGAAAACCGAATGACTACACCCGAGGAAATAGCTAATACTGCTGTATTTTTACTATCTGATAAATCGAGTCACACCACTGGTGAACTTATTTTTATAGATGGTGGATATACTCATTTAGACAGGGCAATTTCAAAATAAGATGATAAAAAAACTAATATAAAATAGCCTGTATTCTCGCCAACAATAAATTTAAATTATATTTCCAAATTGAATAATAAATAAAATTAACAAATGAGAAAAACCGTTGTTTCAAAAGAAATAATAATTCCTTTTATTTTAATCACTTCATTATTTTCTCTTTGGGGATTTGCAAATGCCGTTACAGATCCAATGGTTCAAGCTTTTAAAAAAGTATTGGAATTATCAAATGCTCAAGCGGCTTGGGTTCAAATGGCTTTTTACGGAGGATATTTCTGTATGGCGCTACCTGCTGCATTATTTGTAAGGAAATATTCTTATAAAGTTGGTGTTTTAATTGGCCTAGCACTTTATGCATTGGGTGCTTTGCTTTTTTATCCTGCCGCAATTACTGAGCAGTTTTGGTTTTTTTGTTTGGGACTATACATACTAACTTTTGGACTAGCTTTTTTAGAAACTACTGCCAATCCATACATACTTGCAATGGGAGACAAATCAACTGCAACTCAAAGATTAAATCTTGCCCAAGCTTTTAATCCATTTGGACTTATCCTTGGATTGCTTGTTGCCCAACAATTCGTTTTAAAAAATTTACAATCTGATGATATTCAAGATTTCAGTGCTTTGGAAGCTGGTGAAAAAGTAATGATAAGAACTGCAGACTTAATGGTAATTCGTGATCCATATGTTATTCTTGGCTTAGTAGTTCTTTTAGTTTTTATTTTGATTGCAATATCTAAAATGCCTCAAGCTAAGGATGATGACGAAATTGCACCACTTAGTAAAACCTTTGGGATTTTGTATGAGAACAAGAATTATCGTAAAGGAGTCATTTCCCAAGTTTGTTGTGTTGGTGCTCAGATCATGTGTTGGACATACATTTACCAATATGCTGAAGCAATTGGAATTTCAAGTAAGACAGCTGCTAGTTATCAATTTATGAGCTTTATTTTATTTCTTTGTGGAAGAGCATTTGGAACTTATCTTTTAAGGTATGTAAATTCAGGGAAACTATTATTTCAGTTTTCTTCAATGGCAGCAGTTTTTTGCATTGGTGCAATATTTATTAGTGGAACTTTCGGTTTATACGCTTTGGTAGGCACTTCATTTTTTATGTCTTTGATGTTTCCAACTATCTACGGAATAGCATTGGAGGATTTGGATGAAAAAGAATCTAAGATTGGAGCTGCAGGATTAGTGATGGCAATTGTTGGTGGAGCTTTTATGCCTTTATTGCAGGGTAAAATAATTGATTTGGGAGGAAGTGGTGTCGATGATCTAAATATTCTTGGAGTTTCTGAAGTCAATTTTTCATTTATACTTCCAATTATTTGCTTCATTTATATTGCTTATTATGGTCAGGATATTTTTAAACAAGCTTCCTAAAATGAAAAGGTACTGTCTTGCCTTAGATTTGAAGAATGATCCATTACTTATTAGTAAGTACATTGATTATCATAAAGAAGTTTGGCCTGAAATATCTTCGAGTATTAGAGAAAATGGAATTATTGATATGCAGATATATAATTTTGCTAACCGTTTGTTTATGATTATCGAGACTGAAGATGATTTTAGTTTTGAAAAGAAAAATAAAAGGGATAGTCATAATCCGTTTGTAATTAAGTGGGAAGAAATAATGTCTAAATTTCAAAAACCAATTTCTATAAGTGATAGTGGCGAAAAGTGGATGTTGATGGAAAAAATATATGAACTAGAAAAATAAAATTAAAAATGTCTAATATCAGAAATGTTGCTATTATTTTTGGATTGTTTTTTCTTTTAGGATGTGATTCGATATCTAAAAAAGAGGAAGAAAAAGAACTACCTAATATTTTATTTTTATTTGCAGACGATTATACATACAATGCGATTCATGCGCTGGGAAATAAAGTAATTAACACTCCCAACTTAGATAGACTAGTGAATGAAGGAACTAGCTTTACTAATGCTTTTAATATGGGAGGATGGCAAGGAGCTGTATGTATAGCGTCTCGTTCGATGATAATAACTGGAAGAAGCATATGGAATGCCAAGCAAATAAATGACAAATGGAAGAAAAAAGAAAATTTTGAACTTGCTGAACAGTCATGGGGTAAATTAATGGAGAGAAAAGGTTATGATACATATATGAGTGGAAAGTGGCATGTTAGCATTGATCCCAAAAAAGTTTTCCAAAACATAAAAAATTTAAGGGCTGGTGGAATGCCTAAAGATCATAGAAAAAAAGATGCTTTAGGAAATTGGATTGGTAAAGGTTACAACCGTCCTAAAAATGAGGAAGATAAATCTTGGATACCGTACGATACAATTAATGGTGGATTTTGGGAAGGTGGTAAACACTGGAGTGAGGTTCTCAAAGATGATGCTTTAGATTTTATAGATGATGCAAGCAATTCTGATGATCCCTTTTTTATGTATTTATCTTTTAATGCACCGCATGACCCAAGGCAATCCCCTAAATCTTTCTTAGATCAATACCCAATTGAAAGTATTCCACTTCCAGAGAACTGGTTACCGGAATACCCGAATATGAACGAAATTGGTTTAGAATCGCATAGAGATGAGTCATTAGCACCATTACCAAGAACTCCATATGCCATAAAAACTCATATAAGGGAGTACTATGCTATTATTACTCATCTTGATCAACAAATTGGTGAAATTCTAGCTGCTCTAAAAAAATCTGGAAAAGATAAAAACACTTATATCTTTTTTACAGGAGATCATGGTTTATCTGTCGGTCGACACGGTTTATTAGGCAAACAAAATATGTTTGATCACAGTATTCGGGTACCATTACTTGTGGTAGGACCAGATATACCTAAAAAGCATAAAATTGATCAGGAAGTTTACCTCCAAGATATTATGGCTACAAGCTTGGAGTTAGCAAATATCGACCAACCTGATGATATAGAATTCAATAGTTTACTAAGCACCATTAAGGGGACAAGCCAAGAGAAAATTTATAAAAATGGAATTTATGGGGCTTATATAGATTATCAAAGGATGATAAGAAAAGATGGGTTCAAACTTATTGTTTATCCAAAAATCAAAAAAACAATTTTGTTTGATCTAAAAAATGATCCACTTGAAATAAATGATCTATCTACCAATCCTAGTTATTTAAAAAAGAAAACAGATTTATTTACTGGTTTATTATCACTTCAAAATAAATTTGGCGATCCATTGGATTTATCCTCCTTCGTGCCCTAAAATTTTATTTTTTAGTTTAAATTTTAACTATTAATCCCAACCTAAGACGCTATGATATAAATTGGCTATATTTGTAGCTAACAGCCTATTAAGAGATCAAAAAAAAATAATGCCCTCAAGTATCTTAAATTATCGATATAATTTAAAATTTATGCTTATGGATCACTTTTGGCGGAAGTTTTTATTTCTTTTATTTGTCCCGATGTATGTGTTTGGACAGTCTTCAACTTACTCTACAACATTAGATTTTAATGGATCAGATTCTTACATTACTATACCTTCGGGGATTAATGATCTCTCATTTTCTTCCGATAAATTTACTCTCGAAGCATGGATTAAGATTGATAATGCTCCACCTTCTGGCTCTACTTCTGGAAACAATACTGCGTCCAATAGAGAATATATTTTTTCCAAAAAAAATGACTGGACTTTTTATGTTTTAAATATAAATGGCTCTTTATATCTTGAAGGAAGGTTTAGAAGAGACTATCATGGAAATTGGCCAGCTGTTAGATCATCCTCCACAATTTCAACAGATACATGGTATCATGTAGCATTTACAAACTCTAAATCTGATGGAAGGATAAGGATTTATATTAATGGAAATCTAGACAACTCAGAAAATTGGACTTCAGGGGGTTATGGCCTTACATCCACTACAAACCCAATTGGCATAGGAGCAAGTATTTGGAATGGAGTTGATAATCCTACTAATTTTTTTGATGGTGAAATGAGCGATATTCGTTTTTGGGACTCTGAAAGAACTCAAAGTGCAATCAATTATTATAAAAATTCAACTCTCAATACAAATTCAACTCTTAAATTATATTACAAATTAAATGAAGGAAGTGGTTCAACAATTAACGATTTAAGTGGTAATTCAATAACGGGAACCGCAAGAGGGAGTTATCAATGGACGCAACTTCAGACAAGCGCAAGGGCAACCCCAACTGGTGAGGTCCTTGATCAAGAAAATACTAGTTCAAATGCGGGTGCAGGAGGAACAGCTCAATGGCAATCATTTACTATATCAAATACCGGTCAGCTTTCTGCAGTTTCATGGAGAATGGCATGTCCAGTTATTGACGGCAATGCCCAACCTGTTCGGTTGAGTGTTTACAGAGGTGAGGGAACTGGAGGTGCTTTAGTTGCACAAAGTCAAAACTTGACCACTCCTCCCTACAGAGATAGTAATGGCAGTTATATCTCAGGAGAATATGTTTTATTTGATATGAGTTCAAATAATGTGTCTGTTTCCTCTAATGAGGTTATGACAGTTAAATTAGAACTGACCTCGGGTAATCAAGATGTTGGTTTTTTAAGTCTTCATACTGGAAATCCTTACCCTAGAGGTAGGGGCTCAAATAATGCAAGTTGGGATTATCTTTTTAAAGCCTATGTTATACCAGGATCGCAATCCACCACTCCTACAGTTTATTTTGAAAATGGAACCTGTAAGTGTCCAAATGCCTCAGCAGGTGATACTGCTACAATTAGCGGTACAACATATACTGTTGTTAACAATTCAACAATAGGCGGTCAAATTTCAAGTGGAAATTATAAATTGTGTACAACTTTGGTAACTAATATGGAAGGCTTGTTTAATGGTAATACCGATAACCCTGACATTTCTTTTTGGGATACTAGTTCAGTTACTAATTTTAGAGCAATGTTCTGGGGTTCTAATTTTAATCAAGATATAAGCTCTTGGGATACTAGTTCAGCAACATCATTTGAGGTGATGTTTTATAATGCAGGATCATTTAATAAAAATATAGGTACTTGGAATACCTCTTCAGTAACAACTATGAAGGGAATGTTTTGGAACGGAGCTAATCAATTTAATAATGGCGGAAATAGCTCGATAGGTAATTGGGATACCTCCTCAGTTACTGATTTTAGTTACATGTTTGCTAACGCAGGTTCATTTAACCAAGATATAGGAAATTGGGATGTTTCAGCAGCTACAGATATGAGTGTTATGTTTAATAATGCATCTTCGTTCAATCAAGATATTTCTTCTTGGTGCGTTGGAAATATTTCTTCCCTGCCATCTAATTTTAAAACTAATTCACCATTAAGTAATAATAATACTCCTAACTGGGGGTCATGTCCGTCTCCCATAGTTTTTGATTCGGGCATATGTAAATGTCCTGATGCATCTGTAGGAGATACAGCTACAATTAGTGGAACTACATATACTGTTGTCAACAATTCAACTATAGGGGGGCAAATTTCAAGTGGAAATTATAATTTGTGTACTTCACTTGTTACCGATATGAGTGAACTTTTCAAAAACAACACCTCTTTTAACTCCAATATCAATTTTTGGGATACCTCAAATGTTACTAGAATGGATTTCATGTTTCAGGGAGCAACTTCATTTAATCAAAATATTGGGAATTGGAACACCTCAAATGTTTCTAAAATGGAAAGAATGTTTTCATCAGCCACATCCTTTAACCAAAATATAGGAAATTGGAATACCTCAAGTGTAATTAATATGTCAGACATGTTTTCAGAAGCCCGTGTATTTAACCAAAACATCAGTCTTTGGAACACTTCAAACGTGACATCCATGCGAGGTTTATTTGCTGGCGCTAGAGCGTTTAACCAACCAATTGGCGGGTGGAATACTTCCAAAGTTACTGATATGTATATGATGTTTGGGTCAGCATACGCATTTAACCAATACATAGGGGAATGGGATACTTCTGATGTCACGAATATGGGGGGAATGTTTGATGGAGCAACTGCATACAATCAAAATATGACACTCTGGTGTGTTTCTCAATTCTCATCTGAACCGAGCGGATTTTCACTCAATAATTCAATTAGTAATTCGAACAAACCTGTATGGGGTTCATGTCCAGCTCCCATCGTTTTTGATTCGGGCACCTGTAAATGTCCTGGTGCATCTGTAGGAGATACTGCTACAATTAGCGGTACAACATATACTGTTGTCAACAACTCAACTATAGCAGGTCAAATTTCAAGTGGAAATTATAATTTGTGTACAACATTGGTAACTAGCATGGCTGGCCTTTTTACAGATAATTCAAACTTTAATGCAAATATTGGTTTCTGGGATACATCCAATGTTACAAGCATGAACCGTATGTTTTGGTTGGCGAGTAGCTTTAATCAAAATATTGGAAATTGGGATGTATCTAGTGTTACTGATATGGAACAAATGTTCAACCAAACAATATTTAACCAAGATATTGGTAATTGGGATGTTTCAAAAGTAACTAATATGCATGCTATGTTTCGTTCTAACAGTCAGTTTAATCAAGATATATCCTCTTGGAATACATCCAGTGTAACGAGTATGATTGGAACATTTGAGAACGCTTCTTCATTCAACCAAAATATAAGCAGTTGGAACACATCCTCTGTTATAAATATGAATTATATGTTTGTTGGTGCAACTGCATTTAATCAACCCATTGGAAGCTGGAATGTATCAAGTACAACCCAGATGAATGGAGTCTTTAAAAATGCGAGTGCTTTTAATCAACCGCTTGGCAATTGGAATACTTCAAATGTTACTTCCATGAATGAGATGTTTAGCGGTGCGAGTGCTTTTAACCAAAATATTTCCTCTTGGTGCGTTGGAAATATTTCTTCCCAACCAACTAACTTTAAAACTAATGCACCCTTGAGTAATAATAATTCCCCTAACTGGGGAACATGTCCCCCTCCCCCTGGCCAAATTGTTTTTTATTCAGGAACTTGTAGATGCCCTGGAGTCGCTGTTGGACAGACAGCAACAATAAGCGGAACAACATATACTGTTGTAAACAATTCAACTATAGCCGCGCAGATCTCCGCAGGCAATTATAACCTCTGTACCACCCTTGTTACTGACATGAATAGTCTTTTTAAAAATAAAGGTTCATTCAACTCTAATATTAGTTTTTGGGATACTTCAAATGTTACAACTATGAGCTCAATGTTCCATAATGCCTATGCTTTTAACCAAAATATTGGAAATTGGGATGTTTCCTCTGTTACCAATATGTATTACATGTTTAAAAATGCTGATAGTTTCAATCAAAATATTGGAGGCTGGAATACATCCTCTGTTACTAACATGGAGGAGACACTTTTTAGTATGAGAGATTTTAATAACGGTGAAGCACAAGGCTTATCAAATAATCCACTTGGTTGGAATACATCAAATGTTACCAACATGAAAAATCTCCTACGTGGCTCCAATAAATTCAACCAAAATATTGGCTCTTGGGACACCTCTAATGTTACTGATATGAGTGGATTGTTTCACTCTGCAACTCGCTTTAACCAAAATATTGGAAACTGGAATACATCAAATGTAACAACGATGCTTGAAATGTTTCATGGTGCAAGTTCCTTTAACCAAAATATCGGGAATTGGAATGTAACTAAAGTTCAAAATATGCGATCTATGTTTTCAAATGCAACTGCATTTAATTCAAATATCGGAACATGGACTATTTCTAGTACAACTGATATGAGTTATATGTTTGCTGGTGCCTCAGATTTTAATCAAAATATTAATACCAACAATGGTAAATGGAACATGTCAAGTGTTACAACAATCGAGGGGATGTTCCACAATGCAAGTTATTTTGATCAGTATTTAAATAATTGGGATACCTCAAATGTGACTTCAATGATTGGAGTTTTCGATGGAGCCTCTGCATTCCGTGGAAATATTTCAAATTGGAATACCGCAAAAGTTACCAACATGAGAAATATGTTTCAAGGTGCCATTGCATTTAACGAAAATCTTGGAAACTGGAATACTTCGGCAGTAACAAATATGAGCGGAATGTTTGCTAACGCTAGAGTATTTAATCAAAATATAGGTAATTGGAACACTAGTAGTGTAACTAATATGCAATCAATGTTTCATAATGCTAGAGCTTTTAATCAACCAATCGGGAATTGGGATACCTCAAGTGTTACAAACATGCAATCAACCTTTGATTCAGCTATCGCGTTTAATCAAGATATTGGTGATTGGGATGTATCGGCAGTCACTAAAACAGAAGGAATGTTCTATGGAACTATATTTAATCAAGACATAAGTAATTGGAATACTGGATCAATTACCAATTTCAACTATATGTTTAAAGCCGCCCAATTCAATCGAAATATTGGCCAATGGAATACATCTAATGCAACATCAATGACTGGTATGTTCAATAATAATAGCGCATTCAATCAAAATATTTCCTCCTGGTGCGTTGGAAATATTTCTTCTCTACCAACTGACTTTAAAACTAATTCACCATTAAGTAATAACAATACTCCAAACTGGGGAACATGTCCAAATCCAGTATGTTCAATATCAATTAATCTTACTAGCAATGCGCCAACTCAAACCCAATCGGTTACTCTTGGAGGAAGTATTTCAGCTGTGACTTTTGCGGTGACCTCGTCGCTTTGCACCAGTACTCTAACAGTAAGTGCCACAAACCTTCCTCCCGGCATTTCAATGATATATAATAATAACGTCGCCTCAATCAGTGGGACGCCAACTAATCAAGCCACTGGTACATATAATTATCTCATCACTGCTTCTAGTAGCTCGACAGTAGTCTCTGTAACTGGTTCTATAATCGTTATTGATCGTCCATTTAGTTTTAATAATTATTGGAGAATTAATGGAAATACTGGTAACGTAGAAGAACCTAATAATTCTTGTAATAGTGTTTCGTGTGAAAACAATGCTTATCTTGGATTTGTCTCAGGTCCACCCTCACACCCTCAGTACAATTCTATGGTTTATGTTGATTATGGTAGTGGAGGAGATTCACTTAATTGGATTATTGAAGTAAATCAATCTGTCAGTTCAATCACCAGTTATACTTTAGTTGGAAATCATAATAATTCAAATTATTTTATTTCTAATTTAAAAACTAATAATATTGAAAATCTAGTTGCAAGATTTAATAATGTAAATACCTCAGAGGGAAGTGTTGGTGCTAAATTATTAACCATTGAATCTATAACAGAGTATAATTATCTAAATAATCTATTCCTTAATGGAGGACCAATAGCTCAAAATGAGCCTTATATTTTCGGACTTTATCAAAACGTAAATTCAACTAATTATTCCGAGCCAGCGGGTGGTTGGGAATGGTTATATCCATCACTCTCTGCGAGCTCAACTTATTGTGATCTAGTTCTTGGTTCCACAAATGGAAAAGTTTTTTCAAATACAATTTCTCTAACTGTTGGTCAAAATATCTCATCGCCTATTACCATTAACACAATTGAACCAATTCAATCGAGCCAAGACAGTCTAACATGTGCAGCAATTCCAAGTTTTCAAAATTATCTTACATCTAATCCTGCTAATCAGAGTAATAGTTCAAATAGTACAATCACTACTCAAAACAATGTAACAAGTGTAGCTGCTCAAACTATGGTAGTTAGTGTGGAGAATCTTCCAAATGGTTTATATTGGACTAAACCTGCAAATGATGGCTCAATGAAACTCATGGGAGCCCCTTCATCAACAGCTGGCACATATGTAGTTAATTATTCAATTGTAATTGGAGCTATTAGTAAAACATTATCATCTAGTTTTACAATAATCCTAAGCACAGCATCTAATACATCAAGCTCTACTGGCTGTTCCATAAATGCTGATCTTCAGGATACTGGTCTTCAAGTATCAACCATTTCAACTTCTAGCTCAACAATATCAATTCCATTTACAACAACGTGTTCTCAAACACTCACTCTTTTCTCCGATGGATTACCCCCTGGAATGCAAATGACTTTTTTCAATAATGTTGCCACCATATCTGGAACTCCAACGGGATCTGTAACTGGTACTTATGATTATATTATAGTCGTATCATCCGGAACAGCCTCAACAACAGTTAATGGGAGGCTATTATTTAATCCTGATGGGGACAATGATGGAGTTGAAGACCAATTAGATATCTGTCCTAACACAAATCCAGGAGATACTGTTGATGAAAATGGTTGTTCTAAAGTTCAATTAGATGCCGATTTGGATGGTATTTTAAATATAGACGATATATGTCCAAATACTTCTCCAAATGAATCAGCTAATGCAGAGGGTTGTGGAGAAACACAAGTTGATACTGATAAAGACGGAATTCCAGATATTTATGACAACTGTCCCACAACTGTTAATCCCGAACAATTAGACTATGATAAGGACGGTCAAGGTGATGTATGTGACCCAGATCCAATAATTGAGTTTAATGTTTCACTAATCAAAGAAAATGCTGAAATTGGAGCTGCTACTGGAAAGGTTAGTGCAACAAGTACAATGGGACAAAAGATAACTTCAATAGAGTTTGATTCCGATGGATTTTTTAACCTGTCCAATAACCTAAGTATAATATTAGCAAGTGAGTTAGACTATGAGGAAATGACATCACACTCGTTCATATTGACCGTTAAAACCGCTAATGGAGGGCAAACAACTGTTAAAGGAGAAATTCTTGTAGAGGATATACCAAACCCACAATATACAGCACCTTTTTTCATTTCGGTTTTTGACCTTGGACCAGGTACAATACCATTAACAGGTGAGGAGTTTGAAAGATATTATAATCCATTTAATAGGGGAGTTGGTAAATGGAAGGTTAGAAAAAATATTAGCGGTGGTGCTGATGCTCATTTGTTTGCTATTAAGAGTGACCCCCCTAAAACTAGGAGATCAGATGATGAAAGCGAGGGTTATCTTGCTTTTATTAATCCTCCTGACTTTAATAATCCACAAGACCACAATAAAGACAATATTTATGAAGTTGAAATAACCTACGTGAATCTTGAGGATGGAGCTGTTGAGGTGCCTGTCCCTGTGACACAATTCCAACTGCAGGTCCCTGCAGGATCAATCAGTGCCCTCGAGCTTCAATCCAGGCCAGCACTACCAGATGACGATACCGATGGTGATGGTGTTCCTGATATTATTGACAACAGTCCTGTGGTATTTAACCCAGATCAGGCAGATGAAGATGGTGACGGTGTTGGTGATGTCTCTGATGATTTTGACCATGATGGGGTTTGGAATCCTCAGGATGAATGTCCTGAGACTCCCCTTGGCGTGAAAGTTGATGCATTTGGTTGTGAAATATTCTATCTACCTTCTGATAATTTCAATGTATACAAAACTGAAAGATGTGTTGATAATCATTCCATTGGAATTGAGTTTAAGAATATATCACATTCCTACACTATTAATATCTCTGGTGCTATGGATTACTCTGAGATTTTTAGTGAAAAACAGTGGATCATTACCAACCTATCCAGTGGACAATACAATATCTGCCTTGGTGTCGATGGAATAAATAGTAATGAGTTTGAAAGGTGTTTCGAGATTAGGCTTAATGACCCCACTCCTCTTTCGGTATATACTAACAATTCAGATTTAACTGCTTTAGCTGATGATACCCTTGATTCGGTTAATTTTGAAATGGCTGGCGGATCAGTTTACAATATCGAGCATAATGGCATAACAACACAGACCTCCCGATCCAGTCACTCGTTGGCCCTTAGAAAAGGTCTAAACACTGTTAGGATAACGACGGATCAAGAATGTCAAGGTGTTTTCGAAAAACAATATTTCAACTCTGAAACCATTGCCTATACACCAAATCCTTTTGAAGATGAATTGCTAATTTACGTAGGTGGGCAGGATGAAACTATTTTAGTTGAAATATTTACTACAGCTGGAAAACTCATTAGTTCTGATTATTACAAGCTCAATGAGTCTGATAGAAATATTTCAGTCAATACTTCTAATTATAAAATGGGAAGTTATTTATTCAAGGTTAATGCAAATACGGTGAAAAAATCTTTTATGGCCATAAAAAAATAACAATATGAAATATCTTCTTTACTTGACGGTTTTTTGTTTGTTAGCTTGTTCATCAAATGATGAAACAGTAGCTTTATCTGACCTTTACCCAGGGTCTTTTAACTTAGAATATCCTGAAAATGAACAAGCTTGCCTTGACGGAAGTGTTTTGAATGATTTACAAAGTAAAGTCAATCTTAGATGGACCTCTAGTAAAAATTCATCAAAGTACCAGATAAGTATTAAAAACCTAAATGATAATAGCAATTTGATATTCGAGAGTAACTCCAACAGTCAAGAAGTTATTTTAAAACACGGAGAGCCCTATGCTTGGAAAGTTACCGCTGAAGTACCTGAAAGTGGTTCCTCTTTAACTAGTAAAGAATGGCGTTTTTATTTGGCTGGTTTAGGAGAGGTAAATTATGCCCCTTTCCCACCAGAGTTGATCTCACCAAGACCTTCGGCTAAGGTGAATTTAAACTCAAATGATCAAGTATTACTCAACTGGTCCTGTTCCGATCCTGATGGCGATATAAAAGGCTATAAAGTATATCTAGACTCAACAGATGGATCTAACCTTATTGCAAGTTTCGATGAAACTAAAAACCAGGTATTAATTGCCGTTAGCGCGACAGCTGAAACAAATTACTTTTGGAAAGTAATAGCTTACGATAATCAAGGTAATACCGCCTCATCTGGGGTATATTCTTTTAGTACTAATTGATGAAACTAATGAATTATAATTATATCAATATTATTGGAAAAATGGTAGGATTAAATTCACTTATTTTAATTTTCTTTTTAGTGCTTCATCAAAAAGCGATCGGATCAAATAAGGGAGCTACAAATATTATCGAAGAAGAAAAAATTAGTAGTATAAGTAAAAACAATGAAAGGCTTAACTCTAATAATGCCAATGAAATAGCTTTTCAAAATAGTACAATTTTTCATTATGATTTTTCGGACCTTGATTCATATAATCGACAAACTACTTCAGAGAGTAATAAAACTATAAATGATTTATCAGGAAATAATAATTATGGAACAGTTAGGAATATTTCAAAAGTATATTTTGATTCTGAACAAAATGCAATGTTTTTTAATGGAAAAAATGATGAAGATGCAACTGGAATTTCAATCAATAATCTAAATTATGTGAGTGGGGCATCTGATCAGCTGGAAAGTTTCACAATACAAGCAAGAATTAAAGCCAAATCAGAAACGACTAATCACCCAAGTGATGAAAGAATAATATTATCCTTTGATAAAAGTTCTGTTTTCAGGCTTTCAATAGGTTCTGACGCAGAGACTGGTGTTGAAGGAAAAATAGTTTTTGGATTTACAAATGAGGATGGATCGCTAACTTCCTATAATCCCAACCAATCAATTGATCTAAGGGATGACCAGTGGCATGATATAGCTGTTCAATTTAAATCAAATACCGAAAATGGAATAAAATTTTTCATAGATGGAGATCTGATTTACTCTGACCCAAATTCATATAAGCCAATTGGGGGTCAAGTGGACAATGAGACTCCAAGATATGGCAATATTGGTAATGGTAGCGAGATGACAGGTCCAACTGGAACTACGAATCCAGATAATCTGTTTTTCGGATGGATTCAGAGTGTAAAATTTTCAAGTATTCTGGAGATTGATTCTGATAATGATGGAATTGTAAACTCTGATGATATTTGTCCAAATACTTTACAAAATGAAAATGCTGATGCTCAAGGTTGTGGAGAGTCCCAAGTTGATTCAGACCAAGATGGAGTGCCCAATATAAATGATGAATGTCCAAATACTCTTCAAAATGAAAATGCTGATAGTAAAGGATGTGGAGAATCCCAAATTGATTCAGATTCAGACGGAACACCTGATGTAATTGATAATTGTTCTGATACCCCTAATCCTAATCAAGAGGATCATGATAACGATGGTATTGGTGATGTGTGTGATCCTGATCCAAAAATAGTTTTCTCGACATCTATTGTTAGAGAAGATGCGGAAATTGGAACCCTTGCAGGATCAGTTGAGGTAACAAGTCCAAATGGCTCTGAAATTACCTCTATAGATTTTGAAGGTTTCGGATTTTTAGCTTTAGAAAATATTTATGAAATTAGACTTATAGATAGTTTAGACTTTGAAGAAAAGGAAATATACCCTTTTACAATAACGGCTAAAACTGAGTTCGGTGAAACAATTATCGAAGGAGGTGTTGAAGTTGAAGATATTCCAAATAAGTCTTTCACCGCAAATTATTCTGTGGCAATTTTTGATACACCCGATATATTGAATTCAGATGCTGCAAGATCCGATGAAAGATATCATAATCCATTTAACAGAGGCGTTGGTAAATGGAAGATAAGAAAAAAGATTAGTGGTGGTGCTGATGCTCATTTGTTTGCTATTAAGAGTGAGCCTCCTACAACTAGGAGATCAGATGATGAAAGCGAGGGTTATCTTGCTTTTATTAATCCTCCTGACTTTAATAATCCACAAGACCACAATCAAGATAATATTTATGAGGTAGAAGTAACATTTATTAATCTTGAGGATGGAGCTGTTGAGGTGCCTGTCCCTGTGACACAATTCCAACTGCAAGTCCCAGAGGGCGCCACTAGTATACTTGAGCTTCAATCCAGGCCAGCACTACCAGATGACGATACCGATGGTGATGGTGTTCCTGATATTATTGACAACAGTCCTGTGGTATTTAACCCAGATCAGGCAGATGAAGATGGTGACGGTGTTGGTGATGTCTCTGATGATTTTGACCATGATGGGGTTTGGAATCCTCAGGATGAATGTCCTGAGACTCCCCTTGGCGTGAAAGTTGATGCATTTGGTTGTGAAATATTCTATCTACCTTCTGATAATTTCAATGTATACAAAACTGAAAGATGTGTTGATAATCATTCCATTGGAATTGAGTTTAAGAATATATCACATTCCTACACTATTAATATCTCTGGTGCTATGGATTACTCTGAGATTTTTAGTGAAAAACAGTGGATCATTACCAACCTATCCAGTGGACAATACAATATCTGCCTTGGTGTCGATGGAATAAATAGTAATGAGTTTGAAAGGTGTTTCGAGATTAGGCTTAATGACCCCACTCCTCTTTCGGTATATACTAACAATTCAGATTTAACTGCTTTAGCTGATGATACCCTTGATTCGGTTAATTTTGAAATGGCTGGCGGATCAGTTTACAATATCGAGCATAATGGCATAACAACACAGACCTCCCGATCCAGTCACTCGTTGGCCCTTAGAAAAGGTCTAAACACTGTTAGGATAACGACGGATCAAGAATGTCAAGGTGTTTTCGAAAAACAATATTTCAACTCTGAAACCATTGCCTATACACCAAATCCTTTTGAAGATGAATTGCTAATTTACGTAGGTGGGCAGGATGAAACTATTTTAGTTGAAATATTTACTACAGCTGGAAAACTCATTAGTTCTGATTATTACAAGCTCAATGAGTCTGATAGAAATATTTCAGTCAATACTTCTAATTATAAAATGGGAAGTTATTTATTCAAGGTTAATGCAAATACGGTGAAAAAATCTTTTATGGCCATAAAAAAATAACAATATGAAATATCTTCTTTACTTGACGGTTTTTTGTTTGTTAGCTTGTTCATCAAATGATGAAACAGTAGCTTTATCTGACCTTTACCCAGGGTCTTTTAACTTAGAATATCCTGAAAATGAACAAGCTTGCCTTGACGGAAGTGTTTTGAATGATTTACAAAGTAAAGTCAATCTTAGATGGACCTCTAGTAAAAATTCATCAAAGTACCAGATAAGTATTAAAAACCTAAATGATAATAGCAATTTGATATTCGAGAGTAACTCCAACAGTCAAGAAGTTATTTTAAAACACGGAGAGCCCTATGCTTGGAAAGTTACCGCTGAAGTACCTGAAAGTGGTTCCTCTTTAACTAGTAAAGAATGGCGTTTTTATTTGGCTGGTTTAGGAGAGGTAAATTATGCCCCTTTCCCACCAGAGTTGATCTCACCAAGACCTTCGGCTAAGGTGAATTTAAACTCAAATGATCAAGTATTACTCAACTGGTCCTGTTCCGATCCTGATGGCGATATAAAAGGCTATAAAGTATATCTAGACTCAACAGATGGATCTAACCTTATTGCAAGTTTCGATGAAACTAAAAACCAGGTATTAATTGCCGTTAGCGCGACAGCTGAAACAAATTACTTTTGGAAAGTAATAGCTTACGATAATCAAGGTAATACCGCCTCATCTGGGGTATATTCTTTTAGTACTAATTAAACATTGTATAAATATTTATTATGCAGGAGATTATGAATTATTTCGAAGGTATACCGAGTCTTCATCGCAGTTTCATCCTTGTAGGAGGAATTACATTATTTTGGCTACTCGAGGGGATTTTTCCATTATTTAAATTTGATTACAAAAAATGGCGACATGCAATACCTAATATTTTTTTCACTTTAACTACGGTTTTAATTAACTTCATACTTGCGTTTATATTACTTAAAACATCAGATTGGACTATTGCTAATGGTTTTGGAATTTTACATTGGATTCCAGAAACTCCGCTCTGGTTAGAGGTATTGTTAGGGGTTATTTTTTTAGACTTTATTGGCGCATATTTACCCCATTATGTTGAGCATCAAATTAAACCGCTTTGGATGATCCATCTAGTTCATCATAGTGATCATAATGTAGATACCACTACTGCAAATAGACACCATCCACTTGAGAGTATCGTTCGTTTTAGCTTTACACTATTAGGGGTTTTCTTATTAGGGACTTCGATTGGAATTATAATGTTATATCAAGCTTTGTCAGTAGTTTCCTCACAATTTAATCACGCAAACATAAGACTTCCAAAGAAAATTGATCTTTGGATTAGCTATTTGCTAGTTTCTCCTGATATGCATAAAACTCACCATCACTTTAGATTGCCCTATACTGATAAAAATTATGGTAATATTTTTTCTATATGGGATAGGTTATTAGGAACATTTGCAACATTTGACCGAGATAAAATCGTTTATGGAGTTGATGTTTTTCCAGATGAGAAAAAAAATAATAAAATCGAAAGTTTATTGAAACAGCCCTTTGAAAAATATCAAAGACCAACTATGGGTCAAACAGACTGACTTAATTTTTCTAAGGTAGAGACGATTGATGAAATTGAGTGTTTCGATTGATTTCCAGTTCTCATATCCTTAACCACAAATATATCATTTTTTATTTCCTCTGGACCAATCATAATAACAAATGGAATTGATCTTTGATCCGCATAATTCATTTGCTTCTTTAATTTAACCTCTTTAGGATAAAACTCACAGGAAATTTGTCGATCTCTAATTTTTGATAGCTTTTTAAAAGAAAATTCTGCGTTTTTATCGCCAAAGTTTAAAAACAAAAAATTTGACTGATTCTGAAGGGTTTCTGGAAATAAATTTAACTGCTCCATAACTAGGAAAATTCGATCAAAGCCAAAAGATATACCAAATCCACTTGTGTTTTTTAAACCAAATTGATTTGTAAGATTGTCATATCTTCCTCCACCACCAATGGAACCCATTCTTATATCCTTGGGAGGAATAACTTCCAAAATAAGACCTGTATAGTAATTTAGTCCCCTAGCTAAACTAGAATCAAAATCTAGGGATACAACATCAAGAGATTTCTCCGCTAATTGCTTATGAACAAATTTTAATTCCTCAATACCCTGATTAGAAATATTGATACCCGATAAAATAGATTCGACCTGGGAAATTTGAGATTTAAAGTCTCCATTTAAAGATAAAAATGGTTTTAGACGATCGATTGCCTTTTGATCAAAACCTTTTTCTAATAATTCTTTTATAACTCCTTTCTCCCCTATTTTGGTCAACTTATCCAATGCAACAGTAAAATCAATCAGCTGAGATTTTGCACCAATTAATTCTGCAATCCCAGCAAGAATTTTTCTATGATTAATCTTTATTTTAATTCCTTTTAAATTTAAATTGGAAAAAACACGGTCATATAAAAGTATTCCCTCTACTTCTTGCCATAAAGATGGTTCACCGACAACATCAGCATCACATTGTAAAAACTCCCGAAACCTTCCATTTTGAGGACGGTCAGCACGCCATACATTTTGAATTTGATATCGTCTGAAAGGAAATTTAATCTCATTTTGATTTTGTGAAACATAACGTGCGAGCGGAACAGTTAGATCATATCTTAATGCTTTTTGAGAAATGGACTTAGAAAACTTTTGAATATTTCCACTTTCCAAAGCTTTAATATCACCCTGCTTAATCTTTTCACCAGAATTTAATATTTTAAAAATAAGACGATCGCCTTCCTCACCGTATTTGCCGAATAGTGTCTCAGAGCTTTCAAAAGAGGGGGTTTCTAGAGGTTGAAAGCCAAAGGTTTCAAAAATGGTTATCAAATTATCTTTTAAATAATTCCGCTTTGCTAAAATATTAGCTGAAAAGTCTCGAGTTCCCTTGGGTATATTTGGTTTAATTACTGACATTTGATATGTTGTATAACAAAGATGATATAATTCTATTTATTTTGAAAGAAAACTTTTCAAGTCCTCGTATACAGTTCCATCTCTAGCCACGGCCCCTTTTTTTATGAGCTTAAAGATTTCTTTTTTAAAATCTTTCCCAAAATCTCTTGAGGATTCAAAAACACTAACCCTATCATCTTTAATATTTTTAATTAACCAGTTTTTGTGGTGTTCGTCAAAAAATGAGGGACAATCTTTAGTTTGCTTGATTAAAATTAAATCAATTTTATTATCAAAACATTTAAAAAGAAACAATAATTGATCATTCCTATGTTCTAAATATTTAATGTTATCTAATACGTCATTCCAGACTATATCACTAAAAGCATCTAACTTTTTATTCGTTAATTCAGGATCTTCAGACTTGATTTGATCCCACTTTTTCTTGTCAATTGAATGAGCTGCCAAAAACCTTGAAAACTCATTGTGTAATGCTTTGAATTGTTCTTTTGTGAGACGGGCGTATTCCATATAATTGATTTCATAAAAAAAACCCCACTCGAGGCGGGGTTATATTCTGAAAAATTTAAAACTACTTTTTCTCTGGAATAACATCAAAAGGATACTGTATAGAAACATCTCTATGCAATCTTATGTTTGCTGTATAACTTCCAATTCTTTTAATTGTTTTTCCGGGAATAGAAATCGCATTTTTATCAATGCTGTGACCTTTAGATTCAAATTCTTTGGCTAAATCTAAAGCAGAAACAGATCCAAATAGTTTATCGCCACTAGAGACCTTAGAAGATATTTTAATAACTATATCAGATAATTTTTTTCCCAATGCATTAGCATCGCTAATAATTTTCTTCTCCTTAAAAGCTTTTTGTTTTAAATTTTCTGCTAAAACTTTTTTAGCTGATACAGTCGCTAAAATTGCCTTTCCTTGGGGAATGAGGAAATTTCTTCCATAACCGTTTTTTACTTTCACTAGGTCATCTTTAAAGCCTAAATTTTCAACGTTTTGTTTCAAAATTAATTCCATCGATATAAATATTTATTTAAGCAAATCTCCAACATACGGCATTAAAGCAAGATGACGAGCTCTTTTTACAGCAACTGATACTTTTCTTTGATACTTAAGGGAGGTGCCAGTGAGACGTCGAGGTAATATCTTACCTTGTTCGTTAACAAATTTTATGAGAAAGTCAGGATCTTTATAATCTACATATTTTATACCTGAACGCTTAAATCTACAATACTTTTTTTTGATATTAGTGTCAATATTAAGCGGAGTCAAATATCTAATTTGTCCTTCTTTTTTTCCACTAGATTGCTCTTCTATTTTTGACATAAATTAAACTTTAACCTTAGATAAATTTCTTTTCTTTCTCTTATCAGCCCATTCAAGTGCATGAATATCAAGTTTTACAGTTAAAAATCGCATTACTCTCTCATCTCTTCTAAATTCTATTTCGAGAGAGTTGATTACATTTGCATCCGATTCAAATTGGAGTAAATGATAAAATCCACTATTCTTGTTTTGAATAGGATATGCAAGTTTTTTTAGTCCCCAATCCTCTTTATGATTTAGTTTAGAATTAGTTGACTTCAAGAAAGACTCATATTTTTTTACTGCTTCCTCTATCTGTTTGTCAGATAGAACGGGATTTAGAATGAAAACAGCCTCATAATGATTCATATTTTTCTTTTTTAGAGTTGCAAAAATAATCTAATATTATATCTAGACCAAAATAATCTTCAATAAATAATTAATATTAAATCATTAACAATTATTTAATTCTACAAAATTAAATCTATAAAAATTAATTATACCATTTGATTGTTTAAAAATGGCTAAAATTTAAAATCAGTTTCTTATAAATCAATAGGGGTCAACATTAACAGCTACTTTACAAGATCTAAACTTACCCACAGATTCAAAACTTTTCATAGTAATATTAATCAATTTTTTCAGTTCATTTCTTGATTGTTGCTTTCCTATCTTAATAAGAATTTGCATATGATACTGATTTCTCATTCTTGCAATTGGTGCAAAAACAGGACCTAATATTTCTCCTTTATAGGACTGATCTAAGACATTAAAAATCCACTTAGAGGCTATCCTTACGGTTTCCACATCTCTATGTTTGATAACAATTCTTGTCAGTCTATAAAATGGTGGATAATGATATTCTAAACGTTCTTTTAATTGTTGCTCCAACATTTTTTCGTAATCAGATTTAATTACTTGTTGAATTATGGGATGATCAGGTTGATATGTTTGTATCAACACTTTACCTCGGGTATTTTTTCTTCCCGCCCTGCCTGAAACTTGACTTAGCATTTGATAGGTTCTTTCATGAGCCCTAAAATCTGGAAAATTTAGCAAATGATCAGCATTTAATACACCAACCAAATGGACATTTTCAAAATCAAGTCCTTTCACAACCATCTGAGTTCCTACCAATATCTTAATATCTCCATCAACAAATGCATTAATTAATTTATCAAAAGCCCACTTCCCCCTTGTAGTGTCCCAATCCATTCTGGCCGTTTTAACTTTTGGGAAGAAACTTTCTACTTGCTCCTGAATTTGTTGGGTACCAACTCCTTTAGTTTGAAGTTGGACGCTTCCACAGGCATGACATTGAATAGGAGCGGCAATGCTGAATCCACAGTAATGACACTTTAGTTGTTTACTAGGCTGGTGAAAAGTTAAACTAACGTCACACTGATTACATTGAGGAGTATGACCACAATCCAAACACTCCATTACAGGAGCATAACCTCTTTGATTTTGAAATAAAATGACTTGTTTGTCATTAGACAAAGTAGTTTCTATTGTGTCTATCAGGGTATTCGAAAAAGCCCCATTCATTTCCTTTTTTTTATAAGATAATTTTAGGTCGATTGTTACTATTTCTGGAAGTTCAATATTCCCAAATCTTTCATTTAGCCGAACGCCTCCAAACTTATCTTTCATTAAATTAAATGAACTTTCAATTGAAGGAGTAGCAGACCCCATTAATATTTTAGCATTGTAGATTCTTGAAAGGATAATAGCAGTATCTCTTGCGTGATAACGGGGAGCAGGATCAAATTGTTTATAGGATAATTCATGCTCCTCATCAATGATAATCAAACCTAATTGATAAAATGGGAGGAAAATTGCTGAGCGAGTCCCTACAACGACTCTAGCTTTAGAACTATTATTTAAAACATTATACCAAACTTCAGTTCTTTCATGTATAGAAAATTTGGAATGATAAACAGTAACATTTTTACCAAATCTTGACTGAAGGCGCATAACCATTTGAGGGGTAAGTGATATTTCAGGAAGCATATAAAGGACTTGATCTCCTCTTTCTACAGCTTTGGAAATTAATTCCATATAAATCTCAGTCTTACCTGAACCAGTTACCCCCTGAAATAATACAATATCCTTGCAATCAAAAGCTGACTCAATTTTTAACAAAGATGTTTTTTGATTTTTTGATAGGGCAGTTAATTTATCTTTTTTATCAAAATCATATAATAATCGATCCTCTCGAAAATAAGTATCCTCCAAAATACCCTTAGAAATCATCACCTTTAAAACATTGCTGTTAAGAGATGTTCTCCTAAGTAAATCAGGTACTTTCTTCCATTCGCTGCCACTTGGATTATTTTCGAAAACACCCATTAGTAGCTGTTTTTGTTTTGGAGAATTTTTTAAACTATGAAATAATTTTTTGAGAGATTCTTCAGAGGATAAAGAATTTAACAATCTAGCATACCTAATTTTTTTAGGCCTATACTTTTTAACTATTTTTTGATTTAAATCAATGTAACCCTTTGTAAACATGCCCTGGATCACTCCTAAAACACTTTTTTTGTCAAGTATTTCAGTTATTTCTTTTATAGAAAGTGACTTTGCCTCAAGAGCTTCTATAACCAAATACTCTTCATCAGTCATAACAGACTTTTCATCAAGAAATTCTTTTTTAACTATCTCTGTTTCACTTTCCAATAAAAAAGTAGCCGGAAAGGCAGCGCGCATAACCTCTCCCAATTTACAATGATAGTAATCCGAAATCCATTGCCACAATTTTAATTGATTCTCTGATATAGAGGGAAAATCTTCTAATATAAATTCAATAAATTTTGGAGTATACCTTTGAGGTTGAATAACGTGAAGTTTAATTACAACCCCAGTATAAACCTTTGACTTTCCAAAAGATACAGCTACTCGAAATCCAGGTTTTAAAAAATAGTAGTCCTGTTCTTCAACCGCATAAGTATAGGTTTTGTCAAGCGCTAAGGGAAGAATTACATCAGCGTAATAAAGCATTTTCTAAAATACAACTTTGAAGTTTATTATAAACCTAGTTTGTCCTGATTTTTAAGTCTGTTTAAGGTAGCATTAAGTTCAAAACCTAAAAGAAGAACACTTGAATTTATCCATATATAAAATAAAAAAATTAGTAATGCTCCTATAGATCCATAGAGTTGATTGTACTTGGAAAAATTTTCAATATAAATTCCAAAAAAATACGTAGTAAGTATAATTAATAAACAGGTCATCAAAGCTCCTGGAGAAAAAAAATGTGTTTTTTTACCTTCAATTGTTCCAAAATAGTATAAAATAGCTACGGATATATATGTTAAAATTATATAAAAAAAAGTTTGTCCAAGTCTTATCCAATTTATTTCTCTGGGTATTAAATCTCCAAAGTTATTTAGTATATATATCTCAAAAAATATTAATGCGGCAACACCTGCCAAAAGTAATATAGCTAATAAAACCCCTACCATCATTGAAAATAAATACTGTCTAAAAAAACTTCTCGAAAGTTCTACATGATATGAACCTTCAAAACTTGAAAAGATTGAACTTACTCCATTAGCTGTAAGAATTAAAGAAAGAACAAAAACTGATGAAAGTAATCCTGCTCTCTGTTTAAGCCTAATATCTTCAAATATCTGTGTAAAAAAGCCCTGACTTTCTTGAGGTAATAATAATTCAATAAAGTTAAACAATATTGCGTCAAAATTTTCAATTGGAATGAAAGCAATTAAATTGAGAATGAACAATAAGAAAGGAAATAAGGCCATAAAAAAACTAAAAGCAATACTTCCAGCTCTGGATGATAAGGTCCCTTTAACAATACCAGAGATGTACATCTCAAGTAAATCATAAAAAGAAAAGCCAATATATCCTGGAATTTTAACCTCTTCTAAAAATTTAATAAAATTTTTTAGAATTGGTATAGCTTTTAATTTTTCCTTCAAACCAAGAATTTTCCTTTGATCAAAGATAAAACAAATCTAATTGAGTTTGTAAATTTGAAATATGGAAACTATTCTTTATGTAGTCAAAAAAACAGATCCTTATCAGCTTAATTCAATGATAGAGGATTATAAAAAAAGAATTCAAAAATACCACCGATTTGATGTTTTGACCATACCTGATATTAAAAATAGTGGCAAATTGACAAAGTCTCTACAAAAGCAAAAGGAGGGAGAGTTAACACTTGATAGGGTTAAGAAAAATGATTATTTAATATTATTAGATGAGACCGGAAGACAGATGGATTCATTATTATTTTCAAATTTTATAAATGCAAGAAGAATGGGGTCCCATAAGAGATTAATTTTTCTTATCGGAGGTCCATATGGGTTTTCTGATTCTGTATATAAAAGAGCAAATGAAAAAATTTCATTATCAATAATGACGTTTTCCCATCAAATAATACGTCTATTCTTTTTGGAGCAGTTATATCGAGCAAATACTATTTTGACAAACGAACCCTATCATAAAAAATAATGGAATTGATTTTTGCCACACACAACCAAAATAAAGTAAAAGAAATTTCAGCAATTCTCCCTTCTATAATTAAACTAAAAAGTTTAAATGATCTCAATTTTACTGATCAAATTCCAGAAACGTATAAAACACTTAAAGGCAACGCACTATTCAAAGCTAGAACGATTTTTAATGAGTTCCAAAGGGATTGTTTCGCTGATGATACAGGATTGGAAGTTGAGGCCCTCAATGGTGCTCCTGGTGTTTACTCAGCTCGCTATGCAGGAAATAAGAAAAGAGATGAGGATAATATTAATAAGTTACTTAAAGAGCTTCGGAATCACAATAATACTAAAGCTCAATTTAGAACTGTAATTGCACTAATTTACAATCATAAAGAGTTCATCTTTGAAGGAATTATTGAAGGGAAAATAATTAAGGAAAAAAAGGGAGTTAATGGTTTTGGTTATGACCCCATTTTTCAACCAGAAAATCATTCATTATGTTTTGCTGAATTAAGTCTAGAGAAAAAGAATAAAATAAGTCACAGAGCAATAGCGTTTAGAAAATTAATTGATTTTCTAAATGGAGAAACTTAACTTAATTACTAAAATGTTAATTTTAATGAATTATTAGGGATTGAAATTATTTAGATGAGGATTGTATTTGTTTTATCGGTTTATCTTTTAAGTAAATCAATTATTGCTCAAGAGGCATTCCAATACATTAATGGGACTGTAGAGAATGATGCTACTGGTTTTCCAATGGAAAGTGTTCATATTCTTAATCTCAACAATGTAATTGGAACTACAACGGACAATAAGGGAAGATTCGAAATACCTGTTCAAATAAATGATACTCTATATTTTTCTTATTTAGGTTATAAATCTCTTAAAGTAGCTGTGACTAATGATATGATCAAGTTTGAAAATTCAAAATTTCAATTGACCGAATTGGCTTTCGCTCTTGAAGAAATTATTTTACGTCCATATCTTCTTACTGGCTATCTGGATATAGATGTAAAAAGTGTTCCAGTTAATAATGCCGGGCGATACAGAATCCCAGGTCTATCAAATGCTGGATATGAGGCAGGAAATAGAAGACGCAATTCTATATCCAAAACATTTGCAGCTCTATTTAACCCCGCAGATTTTCTTCATAATCTTTTTGGAAAAAAAGGTGTACAAATGCAAAAATTAAAAAAAATGAGAGAAAGTTATGATTTAAAAAATTTACTTGCAATTAAGTTCGATAGAGAAATTTTAGTTGAACTTCTTGACCTCGAAAGGATTGATCTGGACGAAATTCTAAGGAATTGTAATTATTCAGATATATTTATTAAGGAATCTAATGATTTACAAGTTTTAGAGGCAATCAGTGGATGTTATGAAGAATATAAAATACTTAAGTTATAATCCTAAATTAAAAAATACAAAAAATCAAGTATTCTTTACGATAGTAAAGTTCCGAAAGACAAATCTCCAGTTTTAGAGTTAAAAATCAAGCAATTAGCACTATATTTGTATTATTATTTGCACTATGAAACTCGACCCTTTAAGTGCCATTTCACCAGTAGATGGTCGTTATCGCGGAAAGACCAAATCGCTTTCAAATTTTTTTTCTGAAGAAGCACTAATTAAATATAGAGTGCGAGTTGAAATAGAGTATTTTATTTCACTTTGCGAACTACCACTTCCTCAACTCAGTAATTTCAACTCATCATTTTTTGAGGATCTTAGAAGTATTTATAAGCACTTTTCTAAAGAGGATGCTATGGAAATCAAAGAAATAGAAAAGTCAACTAACCACGATGTAAAAGCAATAGAATACTTTATCAAAATTGAATTCGAAAAACTCGGTCTTCAGAAATACAAGGAATTTGTGCATTTTGGTCTAACCTCTCAAGATATTAACAACACCTCCATTCCTTTATCAATCAAAGAAGCAATTCATGAAGAATATCTTCCACAATTAGAAGAAATATTAGTTACATTTTCTGAACTCGCTTACAAATACAAAGATATTCCAATGTTGTCTAGAACTCATGGTCAAGCAGCCTCACCCACCCTTTTAGGTAAGGAAATCTCGGTTTTTTCTAAACGTTTGGAAACTCAAAAAGCTAATCTTACTCAAATACCAAATGCTGCAAAGTTTTCAGGAGCTGTAGGAAATTTCAATGCTCATTATGTGGCTTATCCAGACATTGATTGGAAAAAATTTGGAAAAAATTTTGTTGAAAATAGATTAGGTTTAGATTTTTCTTTTCCTACAACTCAGATTGAGCACTATGATTCAATCGCTGCTCTTTGTGATGCACTTAAAAGAATTAATAATATTTTGATAGACTTTAGTAGAGATATTTGGACTTATATCTCTATGGATTATTTCAAACAATACATCGAAGAAGGTGAAATAGGTTCATCAGCTATGCCGCATAAAGTAAATCCAATTGATTTTGAAAATGCTGAAGGTAATCTGGGGATTGCCAATGCAATATTATCTTTCCTTTCTAATAAACTCCCTGTATCCAGATTGCAAAGAGACTTAACAGATAGTACTGTTTTAAGGAATATTGGTGTTCCTTTTGCTCACATTTTAATTGCGTTTAAATCAATAGTCAATGGAATTGGAAAAATTATTATTAATGAAAAGAAAATCAATGATGATCTGGATAAAAATTGGTCAATTGTAGCTGAAGCTATCCAGACTATCTTAAGAAGAGAAAATTTTTCTAATCCATATGAAGCACTAAAGGTTTTAACCAGAACCAACTCACCCATTACAAGAAAAACAATACATTCATTTATTGATAGTCTTGATTTGAATCAAGAAGTAAAAAAAGAATTAAAAGCAATAACTCCATTTAACTACACTGGAATAAAATAATCAGATTCCTGCCTTTTTGAGTTGATCACTTCCCGGTAAATTCATCTTACCAATCAATTTAAAAATATTTTCTAAAGATATATTTCCCTCTACTAATAAGAGAAACGCTTCTATTTTTTTTGCATTATTCTTCGAGTTAATCTGTTTAATAGAAAGTCCTTTGGAAAATATTAGAATAGTTTTTAATCCGCCAGTCTCTTTCACATCTTTAGCGTAAATATTCATTTCTATTTTTTCCTCAGAAATTGAAAATATTTTGTCAATATCTTCTTTTTTTGAAGTTGACTCAACCCATTTATTCATTTGAGTAATGATATCGTAAGAACTTGTGATTAAAGCATTAAAGCTCTTAATTTTATTAATTATTTCTTTTAAGTATATGGATTCTGCGTCATTACTTGAAACAGCCATACTGCCCAACATCTGAAACATCTTCGGGGTTATGTTAATATAGGTGACATTTTTGTTATTTTGCAATTTTTCAAAAATGGATTGACCAGAAGTTATAAATGGAAATATTAGTAAAAATAATCTTATAAACTGTTTTTTCATCGGTTGATTAACTATACGGAATTATTTTACTTAATGAAGCATAATAGTGCTTATCTAGAATGTAAATTTAAAATCAATTAATAAATTATGTTTTTAAATATTTAATCTTTAATATATAAAATATCCAAATGGTTTTGGCACGAATTATGTACTTTTAATTTCTAAAATTTACAATCCCAAATGAGACATTATACATCTTTAATGATTTTGTTGCTTTCAACTATAATTTATTACAGCTGTAAAAAAGATTTAGTTGTTGATGATATTAATATTAGTGAATTAACTTCAAATCTAGAGGAGAATCCTGAAATTCTTTATGGCTCATGGAACCTAACCCAGAATAATTCAAAAATTGACTCAGGAGGTATTAAGTGTGAAGCAAAAAATATTCATTTCCTTAATAACGATTCTTTTTATCTTCAATATATGGACAAACGAATAAAAGGTACTTATGAGATTATCAGTCCAACAAATGTAAAGTTATCAATTGGGTCAGATTTTATAGGAACGGTAAGTAATACCTCAGTTGATGTTAATAAAATAAGTTTAGATTTAGAAATTATAAATGATTGCAGTGATAAATATAGAGGAGAGAAATATTTTAGGATCCATCAATTTGTATGGGAATCATTAAATGAACTCTATTTATGGCAGGAGGAGGTAGACGATCTAAGCGATAATATCAAACCTGTGGGATCTGCTGCGTATAATCAACTAATCTTATCTAATCCTGAGCCAGAAACTTTCTTTGAATCATTAAAACACCCCGATGATAAATATAGTCGAATCACATCCAATTTCGAAGATTTAGAAAATTCAATAAAAGGAATCGATGCTTCAAATGGTGTTGAGTTTATTTTAATTCAATCAGGTTCTGGTAGTGGAGTTATTGGTGTTATTACGCATATTTTAGAAAATTCGGATGCTTTTAGTAAAAACATAAAAAGGGGAGATATATTTATGGGTGTCAATGGACAATTATTAACATTATATAATTATTACAGTCTATTATTTGACGATAAAACGAGCTATATTCTTAATATGGCTAAAAGAATTAATAATGAATTTATACTTAACGGTGTTAATATAAATTTAATTAAAGAGGAGGAATTCCAAACCAATCCAATACAGTTAAGTAAAGTTATCCAAAGAGGAGGTAAAAAAATAGCCTACCTAATGTATACTAAGTTTTCGCAGGGTTTTGATAAAGAATTAAATTCTGTTTTTGCAGAATTTAAAACGGAAGGTGTTGATGAACTCATTTTGGACTTAAGGTATAACAGGGGTGGACTGACTAAAACTGCTTTATACTTAAGCGCAATGATCACCGGACAATTTACAGGGCAGATTTTTTCTCAGAAGTTATGGAATAAAAAAGTCATGGATTATTACGAGTCAATTAATAATACAGAATGGATGAAAGATCTTTTCGTTTCTGAAATGGATGATAATACTGTAATTAATTCCCTCAATTTAAATAAAGTTTACATTATTACATCAGGTAGTTCAGCATCGGCAAGCGAAATGGTTATAAATGGGTTATCTCCTTTTATCAACGTAATTCAAGTAGGACAAACCACTTCTGGTAAGAATGTTGGAGGGCTTGCCGTAGTTTATGATTATATTGATAATACAAATAGTACGATAAATCCTGATCACTCATATGCGATATCACCCATCACTTTCAGCGTTGCTAATAGTGAGGGATTCTCTGATTATGCAAATGGACTAAGTCCTTCTGATGGCTTTACACTTGCAGAAGATTTTCTAAACATGGGCGTCCTGGGGGAAGTTAGTGATCCATTGTTAGCGCTAGCTTTAAATGATATTATTGGCGACTCAGGCAGAACACCAACCATAATACCAGAATTTCCTATCGAAAATATAATCGAAGATCCAGATTTGTGGAGATCCTCTATGCTATTTATGTTTCAGGGAGACATACCCTAAAAAAGATTTACAGTCAAACCCATTAAAATATTTCTCCCCCTTGTTTGATATTTTGGAATAATTACATATTGGGTATCAAAAAGATTGAAAATACTAAAAAATAAGTTGGTGTTTAATTTTTCAAGTTGATAATTAATTTGAAGGGTGAAAAGAGAATAAGGATCCAATTCCGTGAAGTCATTACCAATCCGATAACCTGTAAATTGTCCTAATAAATTCAGGTAAGTTTTAACCGTTATTGGAATATCAATTAGTCCTAAAAGTGAATGTTTTGGAATACTTCTTAAATCGCCATAAGTAGTTTCAGTAAATACGTAATTAAATCTAGTTTTAGCTTTTTCAAATAATTCAAAATCATAGGCAAACTCAAGGCCTCTATAAATAATTTGTCTATCAGAATTATCATACCCTCCATAGGGTTTTGAATTAGTAGGAGTCGTATTGAAAATTAAAGTGGGTCTTTCTTTACGATTAAAGTAAACTATATTCAAAACACTTTGATTTGATCTTATCTCAAACCCTAATTCAAAACTCAAATTATTTTCAGGCTCAAGGGACTTATTTCCATAACTGGGGTCATAAAGCTGATACAAACTGGGTGCAATAAATGCCTTGCTATAACTACTCATTAATTTCATTTGATAGTTTTCATCGAGATCAAATGAGAAAGAGGGATTTAAACTATAAATCAAATGACCCCCATATGCCTCGTGAATATTATAACGTAAACCAGTATTAAAATTAAAGCCAGAAGGGTCAATATAAACTGAATTAAGATATATATCTGTCTGATAATTTTCAGGATCATTAGTAGCTACCATTTTTTCTTTTTGATATTGAATCCCAGCGATTGAGTAAAATTTATTGTTAAAAATATACTTATTAAAAAAATCAATATTTAAGTAATTGCTTTGACTAAAGGTTGGAAAAGAGGAAATATATTTCCTTTTATTTTTTTGTAGTCCAGCATTTAAGTTAAGACTACCTTTAGTGTATTTATATTGGGAATTGAAGCCGTATCTATTCAGGTTGGTAGAAAATTCAAAATCCGCATCCTCAAGGGGAAAACTATTGTCATAATCACTTGTTATTTCAACTTTACTCCAATTTAATTGCCAGTCGAATTGTGAACCAATTTTTCCATTTAAACTAGTATTAAAATTCACTTTCTCAAATTGATCAATCTCCTCTCCTACAACAGCACTTAGACCGCTACTAAAGCGTTCCGCATAGGATAAATTTATACCAATCCCACTTTCAAATAATTCACCTCTAAGATTAATAAATTGATTACCAGCATTAATTTTATCAAATGATTGATTAGCAATCTGTTCTGTCCCCCAAGTTCTTTTTGCAATAAGCTTAATGGATTCTTTTGCCTTTTTTGTAATAATATTTACAACTCCTGTCGCCGCAGAGCTTCCGTATAATGTACTTGTAGCTCCTTTAACAATCTCAATGGATTCAATAATTTCTATATTTAATAAATTGATATCAAAATCATTATCAATTCTTGAGGGATCGGAAACTCTAATACCATCAATAAGTATTAGAACCTGACGATTTCGACCTCCACGAATGGACAAAGTTTGGTTTTGACCAGAATGAGTATTTTTACCAATAACGTCAATACCAAGATGAGTAGAGAGTAAAATCCCTAGTCCAAGAGCTGAAAATTGTTGAATTTCTTCAGAATTAATTTTCACAACTGTCTTTCCTGATTGAGAACGCTTGAGGATAAACCTTGAATCAGTGACAACAACTTCGTCCAGGTAATTAGTCGAAAAGGCCAGGGTTTCCGATGAAGTATTTTGGGCTAAGGTGTTGCAATAAATTACCAATATTAGAAAAATGGTCTTAATAAATTTCATAGTTAAATAAACTATATTTAAATGCTATTCAATATAAAATAGTTTAAGAAAATTTTTCATATTTACTTTTAATAACTAGGTCGAAATGAGTTTATTTTTACGTAAAGCATAATAAGGATAGATCATTATAGCACTGTAGACTATATCTCCAAGGATAGTATTGATAAAGAACGGGATTGCTAATGTATAACAGCTTATTAATCCATTTAAGGTAAGTGGATAATTGTATAACCAAACTCCAAAATTACTTATCAAAAAGAAAATGGTAGAGGACATTAATACAGTACCAATACTAATTTTTTTAGCCGATATACCCAATAAAGTAATCAAAATAAAACCTCCATAAACAAATGGTATTAAATCGTGGAGTCCTAAAAACAAATCAGATATAAATAGACTAATTATAGGAATCAAAAAAATGATCCAACGATTTTTAAATCCCTTGCTAGATAAGAGAGCTATCGCAGTTATAGGTGTAAAATTTGGTGGGTGAGGAATAAATCGTGAAATTATGGCAAATAAAATTATTGATACTAAAAAAAAATTCTTGTTAATCATACAAAATAAATCATAACTTAATTTGAGATCCATCTATTTAGTAAGATACATCTTTCTCCTAGCATATAAATCATAGAACTCGTCTTCCTTAAGGTTATCAATAAATAAGATACTTTCACCGGTACTTTTCATTTCAGGCCCTAACTGCTTGTTTACATTTGGAAATTTGTTGAAAGAAAAAACTGGTTGTTTAATAGCATAACCTTTTAATTTAGGTTTAAATTCAAAATCACTTACTTTGTTATGCCCTAGCATTACCTTAGTAGCAAAATTTACATAAGGTTCATTATAAGCCTTTGCAATAAAAGGAACAGTTCTAGATGCCCTTGGGTTGGCTTCAATAACATAAACCTTATCATTTTTAATGGCGTATTGAATATTTATAAGCCCCTTTGTATTTAATGCAAGTGCTATTTTATGTGTGTGGTCTTTGATTTGTTGCAATATAAACTCTCCCAAGTTAAAAACAGGAAGTGTTGCATTTGAGTCACCAGAATGTATACCACAAGGCTCTATATGTTCCATTATTCCAATTATGTATACATTTTCTCCATCACATATAGCATCCGCCTCCGCCTCTATAGCACCATCCAAATAGTGGTCTAACAACAATTTATTATTAGGTATTTTTCGAAGTAGATCAACAACATGAGACTCTAATTCCTCTTTATTTATTACAATTTTCATTCCTTGTCCACCCAAAACGTATGATGGCCTAACTAAAATAGGAAAATCTAACTCATCAGCTAAATCCAAAGCTTGCTCAGCTGTCTCAGCTACGCCAAACTCAGGATACGGAATATCATTATTCTTAAGAAGTGTTGAGAAACTTCCTCTATCTTCAGCTAGATCAAGTGACTTAAAGCTTGTTCCAATTATTTTTATACCATATCTATCAAGCTTTTCTGCTAATTTCAAAGCAGTTTGCCCACCAAGTTGAACAATTACTCCTTCAGGTTTTTCAAACCGGATTATATCATAAATATGTTCCCAAAATACAGGTTCAAAATATAGTTTATCAGCAATGTCAAAATCAGTAGAGACTGTCTCAGGATTACAGTTTATCATTATTGTTTCATAGTCGCATTCTGAGGAGGCTAATACACCGTGAACACAACAATAGTCAAACTCAATTCCTTGACCAATTCTGTTCGGACCAGAACCCAATACAATCACTTTTTTACGATCACTTACCTTACTTTCGTTTTCACTATATGGTTCACCATCCTTAATTTTCATTTTTTCTTCAAAAGTAGAATAGTAATATGGCGTAGAAGCAGAAAATTCTGCTGCACAAGTATCAACAAGTTTATAAACCCTTTGTATACCTAAATGATCTCTTTTATTATAAACATCACTTTCCAAACAGTCTAACATATGGGCTATTTGTCTATCGGCAAATCCTTTCTGTTTTGCTTCAAGAAGCAACGCCTTGTCGAGACTTTCAATTTTGTATTTGGAAATCTCTTTTTCGAGTTCATAAAGCTCTTGATATTGTTTTAAAAACCACATATCGATCTTAGTTATCTCATGAATCCTACTTAAAGGTATTCCCATTTGTATAGCATCATAAATAACAAAAACTCTATCCCAACTTGCGTGGGTAAGTTTTTCGATTACTTGGTCATAGTCAATATATCCCTTGCCGTCGGCACCAAGTCCATTTCGTTTTATCTCTAGAGATTGAGTTGCCTTGTGAAGTGCCTCTTGGAATGATCTACCAATACCCATGACCTCACCAACAGATTTCATCTGTAAACCTAATTTTCGATCTGAACCATCAAATTTATCAAAATTCCATCTGGGAATTTTTACAATTACATAATCAAGAGTAGGCTCAAACAAAGCTGAAGTAGATTTTGTAATCTGATTTTCCAACTCATCTAATGTATAACCAATTGCAAGTTTTGCTGCAACTTTTGCAATTGGATATCCTGTTGCTTTTGATGCTAATGCAGAGGATCGCGAAACTCTAGGATTGATTTCAATGGCAATTATATCTTCTTTTTCGTCTGGACTAACTGCAAACTGAACATTACAACCACCAGCAAAATCTCCTATACTTCTCATCATCTTAATTGCCATATCACGCATACGTTGAAAAGCAGTGTCCGAAAGTGTCATAGCAGGAGCAACAGTGATCGAATCTCCAGTATGTATTCCCATTGGATCCATATTTTCTATAGTACAAATGATAACTACATTATCATTTTTATCTCGAAGTAATTCTAATTCGTATTCCTTCCATCCCAATAAAGCTTTATCAATAAGCACCTCATGTATCGGAGAAGCTTCTAAACCTCTGGTTAATAATTCTTCGAATTCACTTGCACTATGGACAAAGGAGGCTCCAGTTCCTCCTAAAGTAAACGATGGTCTGATTACCAATGGAAAACCAAATTTCTGGGCGATCTCCTTTCCTTTTAAAAAAGAAGTTGCTGTTTTAGCAGGAGCAACAGGAATATCAATAGTTTTTAATAACTTTTTAAAACGATCACGATCTTCAGTAATGTTAATAGCTTCGATATCAACTCCTATAATTTTTACATTAAAATCATTCCAAATTCCTTTGTCATCGGCTTCTATACAAAGGTTTAATGCTGTTTGTCCCCCCATGGTAGGAAGTACTGCATCAACTTCGTGCTTTTTTAAGACTTCAATTATAGATTTAGTTGTCAGAGGTCTCAGGTAAATGTGATCTGCCATAGAAGGATCCGTCATTATAGTGGCTGGGTTTGAATTAATCAAAATAGTTTCTATCCCATCTTCCCTTATAGACCTTAATGCTTGAGTTCCAGAATAATCAAATTCACAGGCTTGACCAATAATAATAGGACCTGAACCTATTATTAAAATACTCTTAATCTCTGAATTTTTAGGCATGAATTGTAATTTTAAAATTTTATTAATATAAAAAAAAAGGTGTTATTCTTGAAAGAATAACACCTTGAAATATTGATTTTTTATTATCATTTTTTGTGACGAGGTTCAGATGAAACAGAAACCTTTTTCCTGCCCTTCGCCCTTCGGTTTGCTAGGACTTTTCTACCATTGGCGCTAGCCATTCTTTCACGAAAGCCATGTTTATTTCTTCTTCTTCTTTTAGATGGTTGAAAGGTTCTTTTCATTGCTAACAGTTAAGTTATCTATAAACGCGCCAAATATACAATATCTTTTTTCTATTGCAAACGGTTTTAAATGGATTCTTATTAACTTTAAAGAAATAAAAAATATGTTCCCAAAAATTATTAAATTATTACTTGCAACAGCTTCACTGGGTTATGCCGGTTATCAGTTTTACGAAAACTATATTGGTAATGGAATTTTTTTATCACTTTTATCTGCAGTTTTTATTTTACTTTATTTTAAAAACGAAATAATATTTCTTGCTTTCCTAAGGCTAAGAAAACAGGATTTTAATGGTACTGAAAAGTGGTTGAGTAAAATTAAAAACCCAAATCAATCCTTAGTACGAAAACAACAAGGATATTTTTATTACTTACAAGGAATTATTCAATCTCAAAATAATCTAACCATTGCAGAGAAATATTTCAAAAAAGCAATTCAATTAGGGCTTTCTATGAATCATGACTTAGCAATGGCTAAAATGAGTTTAGCAGGAATATTAATGCAGAAAAGAAGAAAAAGAGAGGCTACAATACTGCTTTCAGAGGCTAAAAAGTTGGACAAACACAACATGTTAACTGAGCAGATGAGAATGATGCAACAGCAAATGAAAAAAATTTAATAATATCCCTCTTCTGGAATTGCGATCTCATAATATTTCCTCGATTTATTATTTAAATGATTTTGGATCAACCAAGGATTATGGATTTTTAATAATTTGTAGTTAACACCCATTTTTTTTGCAAAGCTGGCTAAATTATTTATTGGAGTATCAATCCCATGAAGTCTTACAGGAATATATTGATATAAATCCTTCTGCTCAAATACGTAACCGTATTTGATCGGATTTTCAATAATTTCTTTTACTGCAAATATCCTAAATAAATATCTGGAAGTCTCTTGGCCCAAAAATAAATCAAAATAGTTACTAGCTTTTTGAGTGGTTAGGTTTCTTTGAATTCCATTTATGCCTCGATTATACGCGGCAGCAGCCAAAGCCCACGAACCAAACTTTTCCTTTGCTCTCTTTAGGTATTTTGCTGCAACCTTGGTTGAAAACTCAAGATGGTATCGCTCATCTACATTACTATTAATTTCCAGTCCGTAATCTCTTCCTGTAGTTTTCATTATCTGCCAAAAACCTTTTGCACCAGCTGGAGATCTAACATTTTCAAGACCACTTTCAATTACTGCTAAATATTTAAAATCAATTGGTACACCCTCTTCCTTTAGAACTCGTTCAATTATTGGAAAAAATTTATTGCTTCGCTTGAGTAAAAGCATCATATTAGACTGCCAATAGGTATTTACTAAAAGTTCTCGATCCAATCTTTCTCTCAAATCAGGAGATTTAACGTCAAATGACTCCCCTGCAAAACGGAGAGTATCTGGAAGGTGAAGTGCATAAACTTTATGGGTTGAATTTTCTCCATAATTAACAAATGCCGAAAATAAATCTGATTTGAAAACAAAGCCCGAGGTTAAAACAGCTAATAATAAATTTATCAATAAAATATTTTTAAAATCCAAGGTTAAAAATTTTTCGATTTTTGAGCTAAACTATAAAATTGTAAGCATTTCATTGAATTATATTAGGAAGGTTTTTGTTAAACCAATTGTATTGGGTTAAAATAATTGCATGATCACCTGGTATTTCTATACATGGGGGAATAATATTCTTTATTGGAAATACAGTATCACTTTTTCCATGAATATGAATTACATCTTTATTAGCCACTGTCTTTTTCCACTTTACAATTACATCAATAGCCCAACTAAGATAATCGGGGTCTCGCTCTGATAAATACCTGTCATATAATTCAAATCTTTTTTTTAAACTATTTCCTAAAACGAAGATTGACAAACTTTCAATATTTTTAATCCATTTTGTAGGAAGTAATCTATGTGCATTAGTAATTTGAGCTAATTTCATATGAGAAGGAAGTTCCTTATCACTTTTTACACTTGATATAATAATTAATTTTTCATAATCTAAAAAACTAGCCATTTCTTGAACCAAAATACCACCCATGGAAACACCGATTAAAATTGGCCTTGGATGCTTGATTCTTTTACACATCCTTTTGGCATAATTTTGAATTGACTCTTCTTTATAAGGAGTAATCCATGAAAGACGAAAAACTTGAAAGTTATCAGGAAACATTAGAAATTCAAAAATTCGAGGGCTAGCAGCCATTCCTGGCATAAGATAAATTGATTTTAACATAAAAATTTTCTATTAAGTATTGTCAATTACTTAAAAAAATCATAATTTTGGTGTCCCCTTTTCATTAAACTGAAATGAATATTACAAAAATATTAATTAAATCAGATTAATAATTTCACAATGCATCGAATTGAACTACGAAACAATGAATTCCTAAGACAATTTGAAACTCTTATTAATGGATCTCTGGCTAGGATCGAATATGCTGAGCAAGAAAGAAAAATCTTCCTTACTAAATTAGTTATTCCGGTTGAGTTAAATGATACTGAATTTGAAGAAAATTTTATAAAAAGCGTATTAGAGTTTATTTCAGAAAAAAATTTAAGAGTAGTTCCAACTTCGCCAAAAATTGCTGGGTTTGTAAGAAAAAATAAGTCTTATAAATCTTTATTACCCGTGGGGATTAAGCTTTAGAATTATTCATTTTAACTTAAAATCTTAAAAATCCCTCTTCGTCAATTTTGACTAATTCTACTTCATGAATAGTATTTGCTAATTTAGGATTCCAAGGAGTCCTTACCTTAAGGTAGTTTTCACTCAAACCAATAGCATAACCTTTTTTATTATTCTGTTCAAATAGCACTTTGACTTTTTTACCCAATTGTTTTTCATAGAAAGATCGACGCTTTTTAACAGATAGCCCTCTTAACATTCTACTTCTTTTTAACCTTGATTCTTTTGGAATGATATCTAGCATTTTTTCTGCTTCAGTATTAGGCCTTTCAGAATAAGAAAAAACATGAAGATATGAAATATCCAAATCGGCTATAAATTTATAAGTCTCCAGGAAATCATCATCTGATTCTCCTGGAAACCCAACAATTACATCTGCGCCAATACAAGCATCAGGCATAAGAGTCTTTATTTTAATAATACGATCTTTGTAGAGATCACTTAAATATCTCCTTTTCATTTTTTTTAATATTTCATTATTACCGCTTTGTAAAGGAATATGAAAATGAGGAACAAAAGCTCGGCTTCTAGCTACAAAATCAATGATTTTATCCGATAATAAATTAGGTTCGATTGATGAAATTCTTATTCGTTTAAGCGCCTCAATTTCATCTAATGAATTTATTAAATCTAAAAAAGTGTGTTGATGCTTTTTATTTCCAAGCTCTCCTTTTCCAAAGTCCCCGATATTGACCCCTGTGAGGACAATTTCTTTAATCCCTTTTGAAGTAATTTTAATTGCCTGTTTAATAATATTTTGTAAACTATCACTTCTAGAAATTCCGCGAGCTTTTGGAATTGTGCAATAGGTACATTTATAGTCACATCCATCTTGAACTTTTAAAAATGCACGCGTTCTATCGTCTAGAGAAAAAGAACTCTCATAAATGTTAGCATCTGAAATTTCACATGAATGAATTACACCTTGTGTTTTTTTTGTCAAATCTCCAAGATAATCGATAAGCTTGAATTTCTCTGAGGCACCAAGCACAAGATCAACTCCGTCAATTGATATAAGTGATTCTGGTTGCAACTGAGCGTAGCACCCTATTGCTGCAATAAAAGCATCAGGGTTAAGATGAAGTGCTTTTTTAACAACACCTTTAAACTTCATGTCTGCATTTTCAGTTACCGAACATGTATTAATTATATAAACTTCAGCGGGGGAATCGAAACTAACTCGGTTAAACTTGTCTGAATGAAAATCCCTTGCAATTGTAGCTGTCTCAGAAAAATTTAGCTTACACCCCAATGTGTAAAAAGCAACTCTTGGTTTTAAATCTATTTCACCTTTATTGCTGATTTTGATCATTAATATTTTTGATTAAAAATGTTGTATTTTGTATCAAAGATACAACCTTTATTAATGCATTTCAATCACCAAAAAAAGCATTTTATATTCGTAATTTTTACTTTTGTATTAATACTTTTTTGTCTCTTTCAATGCACTAGCACTAAAAAGAAAAAAATCGGCCAAGTTTTCAGATATAACGAATTTGGAAACATTAACTCATTAGATCCTGCCTTCGCTAGAAACCTTCCAAATGTCTGGGCTACAACTCAGATTTTTAATGGCCTAGTTCAGTTAGACGACTCTTTGAATATTGCTCCTGACATCGCAAAGCAATGGTCTGTTTCGGCTGATGGGTTGAATTATAAGTTTAATCTTAGAGACGATGTTTATTTTCATGAATCCACTGCTTTTGGGGATGATCAAACTCGAAAAGTTGTTGCAGATGACTTTGTCTATAGTCTTAATAGACTTAGAGATCCAAAAGTTGCTTCTCCTGGTGGATGGGTTTTACAAAATGTAGACAAAATCGAAGCTATTAATGAATATGAGCTTAATATAAAATTAAAAAAGCAATTCCCTGGTTTTTTAGGTTTACTAACTATGCGTTATTGCTCTGTAGTCCCATGGGAAGTAATTAAAAAAATAAATGAAAACTTCAGAAACCGACCGATAGGTACTGGTCCATTTTATTTTAAAAAATGGGAGGAGGATGTCAAGCTAGTTTTAAGAAAAAATCCTATTTATTTTGAAAAAGATAATATGGGTATTTCTCTTCCTTATTTAGAGTCTGTTGCAATATCATTTATTCCAGAAATACAAAGCGAATTTATGCTGTTCCTTCAGGGTAAATTAGATATGCTAAACTCACTAGACAGCTCATATAAAGATGAATTACTCACATCATATGGGGAGTTAAGGGAAAACTATAAGACAAAAATTAATATGCAAAAAGGACCTTATTTAAATACTGAATACATTGGTTTTTACCTTGATACAAAGTCTGAGGCTATACGTTCAACACTAATAAGGAAGGCAATAAATTTGGGTTTTGATCGTAAAAAAATGATAACCTACTTAAGAAATAATATTGGTTTCGTAGGAAATCGTGGATTAATTCCTAAGGGGCTGCCCGGACATGGAGCTAATACTTCAATTAAGTATGATCCCATCAAAGCAACTAATTTGGTTAATGATTTTGTAAAAAAGTATGGATATATTCCACAAATCACGCTTGCTACAGATCCTAATTATTTGGATATCTGCGAATATTTGCAAAGAGCACTTGAAAAAATCGGTCTAAAAATTAAGGTTGATGTAATGACTCCAGCAGTATTAAAACAGGCTCGCTCTACTGGTAAACTAGAAATGTTTAGAGCAAGCTGGATTGCTGACTATCCGGATGCAGAGAATTACCTGTCTTTATTTTACTCAAAAAATTTTAGCCCTAACGGACCAAACTATACCCACTATCAAAATAAAGAATTTGATAAACTTTACAAGAAAAGTTTTGAGATTAGTGATCCTCAACTAATTGAAAAGAATTATAAAAAAATGGACAGCATTGCAATGAATGAATATCCTATTGTACCTCTTTATTATGATCAGGTAATCCGCTTTGTCCAAAAGGGGATAACTGGGTTAACTATTAATCCAGTTAATGTATTAAAACTCAAAAAAGTCAAAAAAGAATTACACGATAATTAAATTTAGATAGGGCAAAATCAATATATAAGTTGATAAAAAATATTTAATTTACTTTTTAAACTTTGAATATTTATTTTTGAATTTGTCAATTCTACCAGCAGTATCAACTAATTTTGACTTTCCTGTATAATATGGATGGGAAGTGCGAGAAATTTCTAACTTTATTAAAGGGTACTCTACACCCTCGTGGTTAATAGTCTCTTTGCTATCAGCAGTCGATTTAGTGATAAATATATCGTCATTAGACATATCTTTGAAAGCAACTAATCTGTAATTATCAGGATGAATACCAGTTTTCATAAGTGTCATTAATTAAAAACACGCAAATTTAATGGTTTTTTTAAATATTTTAGCGTCTAAATATATTTATTAAACAAATTCAAACTCTAAATAACCCAAATTTTTAATGTCTAACAAAATCTCTACTAAACAAGTCGCAATTAATTTTGGACTCCTACTCTCAGCTTATAATGTTATTACAGGATTATTATTGGTATTACTAAATTTACATTACCAAAATAATTCCATTATTGGTTTAATTAACTTAGGTGTAATTATTGGAGTTATTGTATACGGAATTTATCAATTCAAAAAATCAAATGATGGTTATATAAAAATTTCCGAGGCCTTAAAGACAGGAATTGGTATTTCATTAATTTCAGGAATAATAAGCGCTATATATTCAATAGTTCTTGTTTATGTAATTGATCCAGATTTTATTGAAAAAACTCTTGAATTTCAAAAAAATATTATGCTTGAAAAAGACAAAAATTTAACTTTAGAAAATGCAAATAAAATGGTTGATCTTCAAAAAAAGCTTACTGGTCCATTGACAACTTCAGGATTCATAATCATTTTTAATTTGTTCATAGGCTTCATAGTTTCGCTTATTGGCGGACTGATCTTCAACAAATCTCAGACCGAATAGGTTAAATTTCTTACTTTTGGCTATGAAACAAACTTCTGTATGGAACTTTCCATTGTAATCCCTTTGCTCAATGAAAATGAGTCAATTGAAGAACTTCACCGGTGGATTTCGTTATCCTTAGACAAACATAAATATAAATATGAAATCATATTTGTTGATGATGGAAGTACTGACAATTCCTGGAGTGTAATAACTAGATTAGCAAAAAAAAATACTAATACACGTGGTATTTTATTTTCAAAAAATTATGGAAAATCTCAGGCTTTACATGCTGGATTTAAATTGTCCAACGGTGAATTTATAATTACTATGGACGCAGATCTTCAGGATTCTCCTGAGGAAATTCATGAAATGCTTAACAAGCTTAAAGAAAAGAACTTAGATTTAATTTCTGGCTGGAAAAAGAAAAGATATGACTCCATTCTGCTAAAAAATATACCTTCAAAATTATTTAATTGGGCTGCCCGTAGGGTTTCAGGAATTCAGCTTCACGACTTCAATTGTGGACTAAAAGTCTACAGAAAAGAAGTAATTAAAACTATAGACCTTTATGGTGAAATGCACAGGTATATCCCGGTGATAGCTGCAAATGAAGGTTTCACAAAAATTGAAGAACAAGTAGTCAAACATCAAGCTAGAAAGTATGGTGTAACAAAATTCGGAAGTGATCGATTTATCAATGGACTCCTAGATTTAATAACACTTTTATTTTTAAATAAATTTGGCAAAAGACCAATGCATTTTTTTGGGTTTTGGGGAACTATAATGTTAATGGTAGGTTTTGGATTTACAATATACTTAGGAATTAATAAACTTTACTTTAATCAACAAGCACGTTTGATTACTCAAAGACCTGAATTTTATGTTGCATTGACTACAATGATATTAGGAGCTCAATTTTTTATCGCTGGATTTATTGGTGAAATATTAGTTCGTCATAGCAAAGGTTATAAAAGGTATAACATTTACAAAAAATTAAATGAAAAGTGATTTAGAATCTCGAATAGATGAATGGTTAAAGCCTCCTTTTGACAAATCTACTCAGTTGGCCATCTTAAAATTAAGAGAAAATCCTGAAGATATTGAAGACGCTTTTTATAAAGATTTGGATTTTGGTACTGGTGGGATGAGGGGTATCATGGGAGTTGGGACTAACCGCATCAACAAGTATACTCTTGGAAAAAGCACACAGGGTCTATCGGATTACCTTAAAAAAAAGTTTAATGGTGAGATAAAAACAGTTATTGCCTATGATTGTAGAAAAAATAGTAAAAGTTTGGCAAGAAAAGTCGCTGAAGTTTTTTCTGCAAATAATATTAAGGTTTATCTTTTTTCCAATTTACGCTCTACTCCTCAACTTTCTTTCACAGTTAAACATCTAAATGCACAGTGCGGTATTGTACTTACAGCTTCCCATAATCCACCTCAATACAATGGATATAAGGTTTATTGGGAAGATGGAGGACAAATAGTTCCGCCTGAGGATAAAGAAATAATAGATCATATAAAAAGAACAAATTTTAGTAAAATACTATTTAGACCAAATGAATCTCTGATCGAAATCATAGACGATGATTTAGATAAAGCCTTTATTAAAACTTCAGTGAAGTTGGGTAGATTAAAATTAAATAGCAGGGAAAATTTAAAAATTATATTTACATCTCTTCATGGAACCTCAATCACCTCGGTTCCCAAAGTGCTCGAACTAGCAGGATATAAAAACCTAAATGTTGTAGCATCCCAAGCAATACCTGATGGAGACTTCCCAACTGTAAAATCTCCAAACCCTGAGGAGCCTGAAGCATTAGAATTAGCTCTCCAAGAGGCAAAAAAGATAGATGCTGATATTGTAATTGGAACTGACCCTGACTGCGACAGACTTGGAGTTGCTGTTAAAGATAATAACAATGAGTTCTGTTTGCTAAACGGAAATCAAACCATGGTAGTAATGACCTACTTCCTTTTGGAAAATTGGAGAAAAAATAAACGTCTAGATGGTAATCAATTTATCGCAACTACAATTGTATCTACACCAATGATGGAGAAAATTGCTTCAGCCTACGGTGTGAGATACATGGAAACCTTAACTGGTTTTAAATGGATAGCAAAATTGATTAAAGATAACCCTAATTTAGAGTTTATTGGAGGGGGAGAGGAAAGTTTTGGTTATTTAATAGGTGATAAAATAAGAGATAAAGACGCTGTTACTGCTACCCTGCTTGCTTGCGAAATCGGAACATATGCCAAAGAGACAGGAAAAAGTTTTTATAAAATTCTCGAAGCTTGTTACCTTAAATTTGGTGCTTACAAAGAAAAGCTGCTTTCATTTAACCAAAATGGAAGGGAAGGTGCAGAAAAAATTAGGATAATGATGGAGCTCTTTAGAAATAGCCCACCAAAAAAATTGGGTGGTAAAAAAGTTATTCAAATAGAGGATTACTTTAAGCGTAAAAGATTCATAATCCCTTTTGACAAGACAGAAAAAATCACTTTGCCAAAGGCAAATGTATTAGTATTTAAGCTGGAAGATAACTCAAGAATTGCAATTAGGCCTAGTGGTACAGAACCAAAAATTAAATTTTACTTTAGCGTAAATGCTAAAATGGAAAATAATGAATCATGGCAAGAGTCGGAGAAGAAACTAGACAAAAAAATTGAGGATATAATTGAGACACTAAATTTATAAATGAGCTACTTCTTTAAAATTCTTAGGTTTGGTATACCTTACAGAAGGTATGCTTTCTTGAATATTTTTTTTAATATTTTTTACGCCCTATTTTCTGCACTGGCTTATATAGCTATGATTCCAATGATGCAAATTCTTTTTGGCACAACCAAAAAAATATATATTAAACCAACATATCAAGAATTAACCAATATAAAATCATTTTTGGAGGATTTTTTTAATTATAAAGTCACTCAATATCTGGAGGAAGACATAGGATCGGCGCTTCTATTCGTTATTGGAATGATTATTATTCTTTTTTTTCTTAAAAATATTTTTAACTATTTGGCTATGTTCTTCATCACCTTTCTGAGAAATGGTGTTTTAAAAGATCTTCGTAATAGCCTGTATAAGAAGACCACTACCCTACCTCTGGACTTTTTCTCCGAGAAAAAAAAAGGGGATTTAATGGCCCGAATTTCATCAGATGTATTAGAATTACAGAATTCCTTCCTATCTATATTAGAATTAATTGTAAGAGATCCTTTAACAATTATTTTCTCATTTATCGTAATGTTCAGTTTTAGCATTAAGCTTACACTTTTTGTTTTGGTATTTATTCCAATATCTGGAGGAGTTATTTCACAAATTGGTAAATCATTAAGAAGAAAATCTGAACGTGTTCAAAACGAACAGGGAGAATTTCTATCTATTATTGAAGAAACCCTAGGAGGAATTAAAATAATTAAAGCATTTAATGCCCAAGAAAAGTTCTTTAAAAAGTTTACCAGCTCAACAAAACGTTTTTTTAATTTTTCAAATAAACTTTTAAACAGACAAAATCTCGCATCTCCAGTTAGCGAGTTTCTAGGTATTTTAGTGATTAGTGTATTATTATGGTATGGAGGTCTGATGGTTTTAATAGATCAAACCCTTAATGGGGCTATTTTTTTATCATACTTAGGACTAGCATACAACATTCTAACCCCAGCTAAAGGAATCAGTAAAGCTTTCTACAATATCAGAAAAGGAGATGCAGCTGCAAAACGTGTATTAGATATACTAGAAGCGAATGATGACATGGAAGACAGCACTGAATCAATACATATCAAAAATTTAGAAAAGGATATTAGATTTGAGAAAGTTTATTTTTCTTATGGTAAGAATGATGTTTTAAAAAACTTTTCACTTCAAATTAATAAAGGTCAGACAATTGCATTAGTAGGACCCTCGGGAAGTGGTAAAACTACCGTTGCTAATTTGATTAATAGATTTTATGATATAACAGAGGGACAATTAAAATTAGATAATATTCCTATCAATAAAATCAAAAAATCAACCCTGTATGAACTTACTGGAATTGTTACCCAAGATTCAATTTTATTTAATGACAGTGTTAGTAATAATATCGCACTTGGAAACCCAAAGGCTTCAAAAGAGGAAATCATGGAGGCTGCAATAGTGGCTAATGCATCAGAATTCATTGAAAAGTTAGATCAAGGATATGATACAATAATTGGAGAAGGTGGAAACATGCTTTCTGGAGGACAAAAGCAAAGATTATCAATTGCAAGGGCTGTTTTAAAAAATCCAGATATATTGATATTGGATGAAGCTACATCGGCACTAGATACTGAATCAGAAAAGTTGGTACAAAATGCTTTGGTAAATTTAATGAAAAATAGAACTTCACTCGTAATTGCTCATAGACTGTCAACAATCAAAAAAGCCGATTTAATCGTGGTAGTAAAACAAGGTAGAATAATTGAAACCGGTACTCACAAAGAGCTTTTAAAAAAAGATTCTGCATACAAGAAACTTGTGCAATTACAAACTTTTTAAAAGAGATTAAACTTTTTTATATTATGGGAATCAAAACAATAAACTTTTGACCCAAGAAAACCAATTTATAAATGCTTTAAAAAATCCTGATACTCAGGAAACTGCATTTAATAAGTTGCTTTCTGATTATAAAGTAAGATTATACTGGCATGTTAGGAAAATAGTAATCGATCATAATGATGCTGATGATGTTTTACAGAATACTTTCCTTAAGGTGTTTGAAAATATTAATAATTTTAATGGTAATAGTAGTATATATACTTGGATGTTCAGAATAGCTACTAATGAGTCGTTAAACTATATTAATAAAAAAGCAAAAAAATTAGGAGTATCTAATGAAGAATGGATAGTTAAAAAAAGTGATAAACTAGAATCAGATCCATATTTTGAAGGAGGTGAAATGGAATTAAAACTCCAGAAAGCGATTTCAAGATTACCGGAAAAACAAAGAATTGTTTTTAATATGAGATATTTTGAGGAAATGAAATATAAAAAAATTTCAGAAATTCTAAGAACATCTGAAGGAGGATTAAAAGCTTCATATCACCACGCCGTTAAAAAAATTAAAACTTTTTTAAATGAATGATTTAGATAAAAAAAATTATTTTAAAGTTCCAGAAGATTATTTCTATTTATTTGGTAAAAGGATGAGGAATAAAATCACAACTAATTCATTACAAGATGGATTCATTACCCCTTCAAATTATTTTAATACTGTTGAAAATGAAATTTTGAGGAAAGTATCGACTCCCAAAAGGGTTTTTATCTCATTTAAAAATCTTTATAGATATTCAGCAATAGCAGTAATTCTATTAATTTTTATTTACCTTGAAAATACTGAAACACGTGAGTCAGATATTGAAGAATTCTACATTGAAGAATATTTAATAAAAAACTCTACCCATGAGATTGCTAACCAATTTGATTTAAACAACTTAAATTCTGATTTGATTATTAACTCTATTAATTCAATTTCTATTGATGACCTGTACTCAATCAAAATAAATGAAGAATATCCATCTAATTTAATTACAAATGAAAATGAATAGATTTATATTGATTCTTGCAATATTAAACATAAGTTATACTTTAAGCCAAGAAGGTAAAATGAGCTTTGAAAGATTAAAGGCTATAAAAATGACTTTTATAACTGAAAAGATTGGGTTAAATGAGAATGAAGAAGCCTTTTTTTGGAGAATATATAATGATTATGAAAAAAAAATATACGAAAGATCCTCCGAAAAAATAAGATCAATAAGAAAAAAATATTTTAAAGAAATAGATAGCATATCAAGTCTTGAAGCCTATAAAGCGATTAATCAAATGAATAATTTAGAACATTTAGCTCTAGAGTTAAAGCAGAAACGTGATCTTAAACTTTTAGACAGTTTATCCCCCAATAAAGTACTCAAAGTTCAACATGCGGAATATCGTTTCAAACGTGAAATGATATTTAAAATAATTAAAAAAACAAATAAGGAGGCTGAGAAACAGTAAGTTTAAGATAGCTAGGTAATTCCTATGAAGTTACATCGGAATATTGCATTGGGCATTGAATTAGGTCTAAAAAATACTTTAGTCGAAAAAAAGCCTGCAGCAGGTGTTATTAAAAGGCTCTTCAAAAGTAACACTAAATGGGGTTCAAGGGATAGAAAAGCAATTGGAAAAATTTTTTACGATATCATTCGTCAAAAAAGACTAATTGAAGGATCATTAGGATTTAAGAACAACGAAACTAATAATAATTTATTACAACTAATCGGAGGTTGGATGGCCCTTAATGGGCATATTCTTCCAGACTGGGAGGAATTTATTAATATAGAAATTCAAAGCGTTATTCGTAATGCTGATAGATTGATTAAAGAAAGAAAATTCAAATACTCAATTCCAGACTGGCTTGATGAAATGGGTGTTGAAGCATTTGGGGAAGCGATTTGGGGTAAAGAGATTGAAGAACTAAATCGAACTGCTAAACTTGTTATAAGAGTAAACCGAATAATGATAACAAGTGAGAAACTGAAAGAAATTTTAGAAAAAAATTACGGAATTAAAACAGCTAAAATTGACCACTATAGGGATGCTTTAATAATTGACAAACACGAATCACTTAGGAACATCAAAGAATATCGAAAAGGTTTTTTCGAAGTCCAAGATGCAAATTCACAAGCCATTTCGCCATGGTTAAAACCCAAATCAGGGAAATACTATATTGATGCTTGTGCTGGAGCCGGTGGAAAAAGTTTACATATTGCAAGTCTTACAAGGGATAAATCCAAGATAATGGCATTAGATATAAATGAGTCAAAACTAGAAGAATTAAAAAAGAGAGTCATTCGCAATAAAGTGGAATCTGTAGAGACAAAATGTGTAATGAATCCCGAGGTAATAAAGTCTATAGAGGCAAATGCAGATGGTTTATTAATTGATGCTCCTTGTAGTGGAATTGGGATACTGAAAAGAAATCCGGACACCAAATGGCTCATGAATCCAGACCGGATAAATAAAATTCTCACTACACAGGAAAACATCCTGCAGACTTATTCTTCATTAGTGAAAAAAGGTGGAGAATTAGTTTATGCAACTTGTTCCATATTACCAGTAGAAAACCAATATCAAATTGACAATTTCTTAAATAGCGAGAAAGGTTTATCCTTCGAATTTGATCAAGATAAAACATACTTATCTCACAAGACAGGTTTTGATGGTTTTTACTGTGCTCGGCTGATCAGGAAAATGTGAATAAATTGCTGAAAAGTTATGAGTTAGTTGCCATTTTTGATAGTCCTTAAATGGATGGAAAAAATTATTTTTATGATGATTAAAAATCAATTATGATTTATTTTTTCGGAAAACCCTCTACTATCATTTATGCCGTTCAAATTACTAAAAAGCTCAATGAAATTGATCAAAAAAAACTAGTTTGGCTATTTGGAAATAATTCACTTATAAATGAAGAAAAAATTAGTGGAGATTTTATTGGTCCCAGGATATCAATGGTTACTCCATGGAGCACAAATGCCGTTGAGATAACTCAAAATATGGACATCACTGGAATCATAAGGATTGAACGCTTTAATTCAAAAAAAAAAAATATATCCTTTGACCCAATGCTTTTTGAAGCTTTTCATGGTTTAGATCAATCAGTTTTTAAAATTAATATTACGCCAGATCCTATTATTCAAATTTCAGATATAGATGCATACAATAAACAAGAAGGTCTTGCATTAAGTTCAGATGAGGTTAATTACCTAGTTCAGCTTTCAAAAAAAATTGGACGAAAGTTAACTGATTCTGAAGTTTTTGGTTTTTCACAGGTTAACTCTGAACACTGCCGTCATAAAATTTTTAATGGTCAATTTGTGATAGATGGAAAAATAAAAAAAGAAAGTCTTTTTCAAATGATAAAAAAGACCTCTAAAATAAACCTCAATAATATTATTTCTGCCTATAAAGATAATGTTGCATTTATGTCTGGTCCAAAAATTGAGCAGTTTGCGCCGAAGGAAGGAACAGGCCCAAGTATCTTCGAAGTTAAAAATGTAGATAGTATTATTTCACTTAAAGCTGAAACCCACAATTTCCCAACTACTGTTGAACCATTCAACGGAGCTGCTACTGGATCGGGTGGAGAAATAAGAGACAGACTTGCAGGTGGACAAGGATCATTACCTTTAGCTGGAACTGCCGTTTACATGACACCCTACTCACGAATTTCTAATGATCGACAATGGGAAAATGGATTTCCTGAACGAAATTGGCTTTATCAAACCCCAATAGATTTGTTAATAAAAGCATCTAATGGTGCATCTGATTTCGGAAATAAATTTGGACAACCACTCATTGCTGGATCAGTTCTGACTTTTGAACATCTGGAAAATAATCAACGATTGGGCTATGATAAAGTTATAATGCTAGCTGGGGGGATTGGTTATGGCATCAAAGAGCAAGCAATGAAAAAAACTCCCAATAAAGGTGATTTAATCGTTATTTTAGGTGGAGATAATTACAGAATTGGAATGGGAGGAGCAGCAGTTTCATCAGCAAATACAGGTTTATTCAGTAACGAAATTGAACTAAATGCTGTACAGCGTTCAAATCCAGAAATGCAAAAAAGGGTTGCGAATGCTATAAGGTCATTAGTTGAAAGTTCTAAGAATCCAATTATATCAATCCACGATCATGGAGCTGGAGGTCACTTAAATTGTCTCTCTGAGCTTTTAGAAGAAACTGGTGGAGAAGTTTTTATTGAGCGATTACCAATCGGTGATCCAACACTATCTGCCAAAGAGATAATTGGAAACGAATCCCAAGAGAGAATGGGACTAATTTTATCCCCTAAAGATACTGAACTTCTAAAAATTATTGCTGAACGTGAAAGAGCACCATTTTATATAGTTGGAATGGTAACATGTGATAAAAATTTTTCTTTTTTAAATAGAGAAAATGGTGAGAAACCGATTGATTTAGCGTTAGAATCCCTATTTGGAAGTGCTCCGAAAACAACGCTCAATGATCAGAGAAAAAAAATTAATTTTGATTCTTTAGTCTATAATTTTTATGATTTTGAAAAATTACTCTCAGCCGTTCTTAAATTAGAAGCAGTGGCCTGTAAAGACTGGCTAACTAATAAAGTTGATAGATGTGTAACGGGAAAAGTAGCTCAACAACAAACAGTGGGAGAATTACAACTCCCCCTGAGTAATTGTGGTGTGATGGCTCTTGATTATAGGGGAAATAAAGGTGTTGCAACTGCAATTGGACACTCGCCAGTTATAGGACTAATTGATCCTGCCAAGGGAAGTCAAAATTCAATTGCAGAAGCATTAACTAACATAATTTGGGCTCCACTTGAAGAAGGATTAAAATCGGTAAGTTTATCTGCAAATTGGATGTGGCCCTGCAATAACGATGGAGAAAATGATCGATTGTATCGTGCAGTCGAGGCATGTGCCAAACTTGCTATAGAATTGGGAATCAATATTCCCACTGGAAAGGACTCTTTATCTATGAAACAAAAATATCCCGAAGGGGATGTTGTTGCCCCTGGAACAGTAATTATTTCTTCAACCGGACAGTGCAGCGATATAACTAAAATAATAGTTCCTTGCGCGATTCCAGAAAAAGGGCATTTATTTTACATCAACCTTTCTTCAGAAAAACACAAACTCGGTGGTTCTTCACTCGGTCAGATCTTAAATAAAGTTGGTATGGAAGCTCCTGGAATAAATGATATCTCATGTTTTAGTAAGATCTTTAATTTCATTCAAAAATTAATTAAAGACAAAAAAATTCTTTCAGGGCATGATATTTCTTCAGGTGGAATGATTACAACACTTTTGGAAATGTGTTTTCCCTCACAAAATATTGGTATGGAAATAAATCTTTCAGCAATTAAGGAATTAGATACCACTAAATTGTTATTTGCTGAAAATTCAGGTTTAGTAATTCAGAGTGAAGAAAATCTAATGGAATTATTCCAACCAATTGGTGTTCAATGCTTTAATATAGGAAGAGTAAATAATTCGGGGGTTTTAGAGATAAAAAATAACGAAGATATATTGAATCTTGGTGTAGCAAAATACAGGGATATTTGGTATTCAACCTCAAAGGACCTAGATAAGCATCAAACCAAAGATGATTTAGCTGAAAAAAGATTTAAAAATTACAAGGACACTCCTTTACAATTTAAATTCCCTCATGGTTTTGATGGACAGCTTAGTCAAAATAATAAAAAAAGAATCAAGGCGGCAATTATCAGAGAGAAGGGAAGTAATTCGGAGAGGGAAATGGCTTATGCCATGCATATATCTGGTTTTGATGTTTATGACATCCATATGACTGATTTAATTAATGGAAGAGAAACATTAGAGGATTATAAATTCATTGCAGCAGTAGGTGGCTTTTCAAACTCTGATGTTTTGGGTTCGGCAAAAGGATGGGCTGGAGCTTTTTTGTACAATAGCAAAGCCAAAGGAGTATTAGATGATTTTTTTACAAGAAAGGACACTCTATCTTTGGGAGTATGTAATGGCTGCCAGCTTTTTGTTGAATTAGGTTTAATCAATTCTAATCATGCGGAAAAGCCCAAAATGAAACATAATTCTTCTGGTAAATTTGAGTGTCAATTCACAGCAGTAACTATACAACCCTCCTCATCAGTTATGATGAAGGGATTAGAAGGAAGTACTTTAGGTATCTGGGCAGCACATGGAGAAGGAAAGTTTTATCTCCCCATGGAGGAATCAAATTACCAAATTCCTGCTAAATATCATTACGATAAATATCCTGCTAACCCAAATGGGTCTAAATATAATACTGCCATGTTGTGTAATGAAGATGGTAGACACCTTGTGATGATGCCTCATTTAGAGCGATCTACTTTCTCTTGGAATTGGGCGCATTACCCTAAAGACAGAATGGATGAATTTTCACCATGGATTATTGCTTTTGAAAATGCATTTGATTGGTTATCTAAGGTTTAATTTAGGTGATTTATTTCTAATTGATAATTTATTATTTTAGGATTAAAAATCATTATGAATCCCACAAGGATTTTTGAAATACTAGACGTTCAATTAAAAAACAACCCCATTGAGAATTGTATGTCTGAAAAAAAGGATGGGCGTTGGGTTAATATATCAACTCAAGAGATGTCTAGGACGATAAATCAAATCACTACGGCACTCTTGAAATTAGGAGTAAAGCCTAATGAAAAAATCGCATTAATATCATCTACAAACAGGACCGAGTGGTCTGTAATTGATATGGGCATTCTTCAGCTAGGTGCTATAACAGTGCCGTTATACCCTAATATAAGTTCGAATGACTATGAATTCATCTTGAATCACTCTGAAAGCACCTATTGTTTTGTCTCCGATAAGGATATTTATCTAAAATTAGCTTCAATTAAAAAAAATGTAAAACGGTTAAAAGGTATATATAGTTTTGATCAAATTGAGAATTGCAACAATTGGTTAGATCTAATTAAGCTTGGTCAGAAAAATCAAAATGATGATGAACTAAAAAAATATAAATCAAATATTTCAGATTCAGACGTTGCTACAATTATTTATACATCAGGTACTACTGGATTTCCCAAAGGAGTTATGCTAACACATAAAAATATTGTTTCTAATGTAATATCTGCTTCAAAAAAATTTCCTTTCAAAAAAAATCAAACTGCACTAAGTTTTCTTCCTCTTTGTCATATTTTTGAAAGGACTTTTGTTTATGGATACATTTATAATGGAATTAGTGTTCACTTTGCCGAATCATTAGACACAATTAGCGAAAATTTATTGGAGGTCAAACCTAACTTTATGACTGCTGTCCCAAGGCTTCTTGAAAAGGTATATGAAAAAATCTACAATAAGGGAAATGAATTAAGTGGTTTGAAAAAAAAATTATTTTATTGGTCAATTAAAATTGCACTAAAGTATGAGCCATACAATAATTACAACTTGATTTATTTATTAAAACACACTATTGCAAAAAAACTTGTATTGTCAAAATGGAAGCAAGCTTTGGGTGGAAATTTGGAACTTATTTGTTCCGGAAGTGCACCTCTTCAACCAAGATTGGCTAGGGTTTTTTCTGCTGCTGGAATAACAATTGCTGAAGCATATGGATTAACTGAAACTTCACCTGCAATTTCTATAAATGATTTAAGAGATAAGGGATTAAGGATAGGAACTGTTGGAAAACCTATCGAAAATGTAGAAATTAAAATAGCTGATGATGGAGAAATTTTATGTAAAGGTCCAAATATTATGAAAGGCTATTTTAAGGATTCTGATTTAACAAAAAAAACAATGAGTGGAGAATATTTTCATACTGGTGATATAGGAATACTTGATGATGACGGTTTTTTAAAAATAACGGATAGAAAAAAGCAAATGTTTAAAACTTCTGGAGGAAAATACATTGCTCCACAAGTAATTGAAAATAAGCTTAAAGAATCGGTTTTAATCGAGCAAATCATAGTAATCGGTGAAGGTAAAAAAATGCCCTCTGCTCTCATACAACCTAATTTTGACGAAGCTAGATTGTGGTTGAAAAAAAATAATATTTCTTTTGAAGATAACTTGTATGCAATTAGTAAAAATTCGAAACTAATTGAACAAATAACTAATGAAATAAGAACTTATGATAAAAATTTTGGAAGCTGGGAATCCGTCAAATCAATTAAGCTCACACCAGAAATATGGTCAATTGAAGAAGGTCATCTCACCCCTACAATGAAGGTGAGGAGAAAAGTAGTTTTTAATAAATACCAGTCCCTAATCAAAGAAATTTATGAGTAATTTTTTTATAATTATTTACTATGCATGCATAATAATTTGTAAATTTGACCATTGCAAAAAAAATGAAAAAAAAAACTTTAGATGCCGTTCTTAGATCAACATGGAACTCAGTAAGTAAAATGTACAATCGGGAGGCTTCAAAGTTTGACTCTACCATGGCAACGGGTTTTGCACTTTTAAATATTGATGCTAAAGGTACTACTTCGACTGCATTGGGGAATAGATTAGGTATGGAATCAACAAGTCTGTCTCGCTTGCTACATAATATGGAAAAAAAAAATTTGATTTTAAGAAAACAAAATCCTAGCGATGGCAGAAGTGTATTAATTTTTTTAACTGAATTTGGAAAAAATAAAAGGGATTACTCTAGATCGGTTGTATTAAATTTTAATAATCATATAGAACGTAAACTAAACAAACAACAAGTAAAAAATTTTCTTGAAGTAGCAGAATGCATAATGAAAGAAAGTAAAGAATTTGAAAATTTTATAATTAATTAATCCCATGGCCTTATGGAAATAGAAGAAAAAAAATTAATCAAGGGAGGAGAGTTCATCATTAAAGAAAACAGTCCAAGTGATGTTTTCACCCCTGAAGATTTCTCAGAAGAGCAAATTATGATGAAAGAAAGCGTCATGGAATTCATTGATCGAGAGGTTTGGCCAAATAAAGACCGTTTTGAAAAAAAGGACTATAACTTTACTAAGAGCTGTATGCAAAAAGCAGGAGAACTGGGTTTTTTAGCTGTTGGAGTACCCGAGAATTATGGTGGATTAGGAATGGGGTTCGTATCAAGCATGTTGGTGTGTGATTATATTTCTGGAGCCACAGGATCTTTTTCAACCGCCTTTGGAGCACATACAGGAATTGGCACCTTACCCATCGTATTATACGGAAATGAGGCACAAAAGCAAAAGTATGTACCTAAACTTGCAAGCGGTGAATGGTTCGGATCGTACTGTCTAACTGAGCCAGGAGCTGGATCCGATGCGAATTCAGGAAAAACTAAAGCTATATTATCTGCTGATAGAAAACATTATTTGATTACAGGGCAAAAAATGTGGATTTCTAACGCGGGTTTTGCAGATTTACTAATCGTATTTGCAAGAATTGAAAATGATAAAAATATTACAGGTTTTATTGTCCCTAATGATCCTAGTAATGGAATTACTTTAGGTGATGAAGAGAACAAATTAGGAATTCACGCATCTTCCACTCGTCAAGTATTCTTTAATGAAACAAAAGTTCCAATTGAAGACATGTTATCTGATCGTGGGCAAGGTTTTAAAATAGCAATGAATGCATTGAACGTGGGCCGGATAAAATTAGGAGTAGCTTGTTTAGATGCACAAAGAAAGGTAATTAGCAGCGCAGTCAAATATGCCAACGAAAGAATTCAGTTTAAAACTCCCATTGCTAAATTTGGTGCAATAAAAGAAAAAATTGCTCGGATGGCAACTTCATGCTTTGTAGGCGAATCAGCCAATTACAGAGCAGGATATGATATAGAGTCTAAAATTAAGAATTTAAAATTAGAGGGTTTAGATGATCAAAAAGCTGAACTAAAAGGTGTTGAAGAGTTTGCGATTGAATGCTCAATAATTAAAGTTGGAACTTCCGAGGATATACAAAACTGTGCGGATGAGGGGATACAAATTTTTGGTGGTATGGGGTTTTCAGCTGACTCTCCAATGGAAGCCGCCTGGAGGGATGCTAGAATTGGAAGAATATACGAGGGTACGAACGAAATTAACCGTATGTTATCAGTAGGAATGCTATTAAAAAAGTCAATTAAGGGAGAGTTAGATCTCATGAATGTTGTCATGAAGGTTGTAGGGCAAATGACCGAAGTTAAAGATACAATATTAGAAAGTCCTGTAAGCACTCTAACAGAAGAGCTTATCAAGATAAAAGACTTGAAAAAAGTATTTCTGATTACAGCTGGTTCAGCTTTTCAAAAATATGGAACAGAATTCGAAAAGCATCAACAGGTATTAATTGGACTTTCGGATATGTTAATAGAGATCTATTTTGCAGAATCTGCTTTACTGAGAACTTTAAAGAATGTAGACCGTGGATACGAAATGACTTTCCAAATTGATATGTCGAAATTATATCTATTTGAAGCTACAGAAATTGTGTTAAAAAAAGCGAAAGAAATTATTGGAAATATATCTAAAGGAGAGGCTAAAAAAAGTCTCTTAAAAGGAGTTCATCGTCTTTGTAAATATGATGATTTGCCAGACATAATAAGTTTAAAAAATAGAATTTCAGCCAAGGTAATTAAAGAAAATAAATATTGTTTCTAATTGATTAGATAAAAGAATTATTTTTTAATAATTTTTTTTCTCCTTTAGCATTCCATTTACATGAAACTCAACCCATTCTCCGGATCTATTTCCCTGATAATCAAAGAAAATTCTCCTTCTAATTTTACCATTTGAATAATAAAAAATATTTTCCCCTCTCATAGCTCCTGAAACAAAAT
>CACIXU010000008.1 GCA_902590705.1 uncultured Bacteroidota bacterium
TGCTATAAGTGTGAAAAATACGGGTAATCTGACTTTAACAAATCTGACATTTACAGATACAATGACAGATGGAAACGGAGGATCCTTAAGTTTAACGATAGATCCTGCATTTGAATCTACCACTAATGGATCTGCACCTGGAACACTTAAGATAGGAGAGGTTCAAACTTGGAATGCTTATTACACGATAAGCAGTGCTGCCGCTCAGACAGGTAAAGTGATTAATAGCATTATAGCAGTGGCAGATCCATTAGGCCCTTCTGGTCTAGTTTCAGATACTTCAGATGATGGGGATGATAGTGATGGTAATACAGAAAATGATGTGACAATAGTTGAGATGACTTCGGCTTCTTCACAGACAACTATCTTCCCAGAACTTGAGGTTATTAAATCTGCGGTTGTTTCTGATACAGGTAACGACGGGAATAATTTAGGAGATGTCATAACGTTCTTTATTACCATTAAAAACAAAGGGAATATTGGCCTGTCTGGTCTTACACTCACAGAAACGTTTACTGATGGTAATGACCAATCATTGATTCTTGCCAATCCAAGCTTTGTATCGGCCAGTATTGGTTCTACCTCTTCTACCTTAGCTGTTGGAGGAGTTGTAACCTATACTGCCACCTTTGCTATAAATCAGCAAGCTGTAGATAGTGGTCAGGTAGAGAACAGCCTAGTTGCCACAGCGAGCACACCAGGAGGTACAAACGATGTTAGAGATACCTCTGATGATCCATCGACTAATGTGTTAGATGACTCGACTATTGTCACCTTGGTAGCTACGCCGACACTTTCTGTTAGCAAGTCAGCTCTCCTTAATGATCCAGATAGTAATGGGGTAGATCTGGGCGATACCATTACTTATACTATAGTGGTTACAAATACAGGAGATCTTACCATGAGTAATGTAAGAGTGGTTGACACGCTAACCGATGGTAACAGTTCTACATTAGCACTAACAAGTGGTCCGACCCTCACTTCTGGAAACGCGTCTAGTTTAGCTGTTAACGAAGCTCTTACTTACCAGGCAACATTCGTTATCAATCAGCAATCTGTAGACAGCGGGAGTGCTGTAAATAATGTAAGTGTTAGCGGAGAGACTCCTAAGGGGGTAACCGTAACAGATGTTATAGATACACCTTTAGTTGTAAATATACCATCCTCACCTTCAATAGGAGTTAATAAGAGTGTTGTCATTACAGACAATGGAGATGGGGTAACAGGTATAGGAGATATCGCCAGGTATACCATTACAGTACAGAACACGGGTAATATCACTTTAAATAATGTTACTGTATCGGAGACATTAACTGATGTTAGTGGCAACGCCCTTACTTTAAATAGTGGCCCATCGTTCTCTGGATCGGACCAAGGTTCAGCGCAAGGGGTGCTCAAGCCAACGGAGGCAGCTACATATCTTGCTTTCTATATAATAGATCAGTCAGCGATAGATAATGGAGGACTTGTAAATGTAGCCACGGCAGGAAACGGGACGGTGTCAGATACCTCAAATACAGTTACAACAACAATAACCGCGTCGCCCTCACTTGAGGTAACTAAGATCGCTAGTGTTACTGATGATGGTGATAATCTAACTGGCACAAATGATGTTATTAATTACACAATTACTGTAAAAAATACGGGTAACATTACACTTAATCAACTATCAATTACAGATCTGTTAACGGATGGAAACGGAGTCTCTCATCCTCTAGCAAATCCAGGGGGTCAAGTTCAATTCCAAAGTAGTAGTATGGGCTCTTCTCCAGGGACGATAAAGCCAAATGATAATCAAGTTTATAATGGATTATACGTCATTAGCTCACAAGCTGCAAGTACAACAAGTTTAATCAATAGAGCAATAGCAGTTGCAAGTAGCCCAGGGCAGTCTAATAATGTCTCCGATACTTCTGATGATGGTGATGATGGAGATGGGAATACAACTGATGACCCAACTGTGGTAGAGATTTCTTCAACAGAGTCAACGACTGTTGTAATTGATCCGTTCCCATCCATTGAGGTAACTAAGACAGCAAATGTAGTTGATAACAATGGAAATGGAATAAACGACTTAGGGGATAAGATACTATATACAGTTACAATTCAAAACAATGGAAATCAAACTTTGACAGGTTTGACACTAACTGATAACTTAAGAGACGGAAATCTTAACTCATTATCATTGACAGATTCATTAACTTTTGTTAATGCTACCTCAGGATCTTCCTCAATATCCATACTTGTATCAGGTACACTAACATTTAACGCTTCATTCATTATAGATCAACAATCAGTTGATAGTGGAAGTGTAATAAATAGTATAAATGCAGTTGCAAGTAGTCCAGCAGGTACAAATGATGTAAATGATCTAAGTGATGACGGAAATGATAATGATGGAAACACCGAAAGTGATCCAACAGTTATATTTATTTCATCTCCACCAAAAATAGAAGTTACTAAAATAGGTTCAGTTTCAGACACCGACAATAATGGAACAACTAATGTAGGAGATATTGTAAACTATACAATTACTATAAGTAATACAGGTGGATTAACCATTGATAATATAGAATTGAACGATACCTTATCAGATGGAAATGATAATCAGATTAACAATAACCTAAATACAATTTTCCAATCTGCAACAGCTGGATCTTCAGCTACCAAAATACTTGTTGGAGGAGCAATTAATTATACAACTTCATATACTATAACACAGGCTATATTTGACAGTGGAAGTATAAAAAATACCGTAACAGTAGTAGGAAGTAGCCCTGGAGACAATAAAGATGTCAATGACACATCAGACGATCCTAATACTCCAGCTTTAAATGATCCAACAATCATATCATTCACCTCTAGTCCAAGCATTGATTTATTAAAATCTGCCACAATAATTGATAACGGTAATAATTATCTAGATAAAGGGGATATTATACAGTACGCAATATCAGTTATTAACACAGGAGATGTTACTTTATCAGACCTAACATTACTGGATACATTTACAGACAAGAATAATAACGCTATAAACCTTGATTTTGGTCCAACATTTTCAGGTGCCTCTTTAGGTTCAGCACAGGGAATTCTTCAGGTTAGTGAAACTGCAACCTATACTGCATTGTATGTAATAAAACAGGGCGCTGTTGATGTAGGGGGAGTAAAGAATAGTGCATTTATTTCAGCTAGCAGCCCAGGTCAAACAGGCAATGTAACAGATACTAGTGATGATCCTTCAACTATTCAAATTGATGACGCTACAATAACCACAATAACATCTACACCATCATTGGAGGTTACAAAAACAGTATCAACTACCGATAACAACAATAATGGAATTATAGATTCTGGAGATGTTCTTTATTATACAATTGAAATACTGAATAATGGTCAGTTAACCCTCACAGATATTAACCTATTAGATACACTGACTGATGGTGATGGCAATAATATAAGTCTTACTCAAGTACCTTATTTTGTGTCTGCATCAAGTGGATCTAATTCAAATACAATTCAAGTAGGTGAGACAAGTACATTTAAAGCATTCTATCTAGTTAGAGACTCAGTTATACCAACTGGAAGTATTATAAATTCTGTGATTGTTACAGCTTCAAGTCCTGGGCAGTCTAATAATGTTTCGGACACTAGTGATAATGGAGATGATACTGATGGAAATATTTTAGATGACCCTACAGTTGTTGAAATATCTTCTGCAGACTCAATTAACGTTACAAAATCGGCTCAAGTAGTTCAAAATGATGGAAATAATTTGAATAATGTGGGAGATACAATTATTTATAATATAATAATAGAAAATACTGGAACGGGAACTTTAACGCAGGTAGGTTATAACGACGTGTTCAAGGATGCGGAAAATAATCTATTATCATACGATAGTCCAATGATAGTATCAAATGTTACAATTGGATCTACTTCAAATACTATCTTGCCTGGCGGTTCCATCTCACTTGTAGCATCCTATACAATCAACCAATCGGCATTTGATTCTGGAGGAATAGTTAATGTTTTAACAGCCACTGCATCAAGTACATCAGGAATTGTCTCTGATACTAGTGACAATGGAATTGATAATGATGGCAATTCAATTAATGATCCTACCCTTACATTAATTGCTGAATTAGAGGCTACAAAAACTTCATCTTTAGTTGACTTTAATAGTAATGGTGTAATTGATAGTGGTGATAAAATTGTATATACCATAAAAGTTGAAAATACAGGATCAGTCTCTTTAACCAATCCATCAATAAATGATTTAATGTCTGATGGAAATGGGAGGAACATTAATCTTGATTTGGCACCACTAATTTCTAGCGTTTCCTCTGGATCATCTAGTAACACAATTTTAATTGGAGGCTCAATTACATACACAGCAACTTATACTTTGGATCAATTATCTATTAATTCAGGCTCTGTTTCAAATTCAGTAATAGTAATTGCCAGTAGCCCGGGCAAAATAAATAATGTTTCAGATCAAAGTGATAACGGAAATGATAGTGATGGTAACATTTACAATGATCCAACAATTGTAACCTTCGGATCATTTACCCAGATTGAAGTTATAAAGTCTTCAACGGTTACTGATATTAATAATAATAATTTAATAGATATTGGCGATAGGATTAACTACACAATTACAATAAAAAATAATAGTAATGTTACTTTAACTGGATTAACTCTATCAGATATTCTCTCTGATGGGCAGAATAATCAATTGAACCTTACAACAGGTCCTAATTATGTTTCATCTTCAATGAACTCATTACAGGGGACCATTAAGCCTGGTGAAATCATCACTTATCAAGCAACATACATAATTGAAAATGACGCTGGAAACTCTGGAACTATTAGAAATACTGTCACGGCTAATGCAAGTAGTCCAGGGAATATTGACGATGTTTCAGATGTGGATGTTAACATAGTTAATGTATCCCAATCACAACCAGAAATCGAGGTAACTAAAACAGCCAATGTAGATGATAACAATAATAATAACCAAATTGATGTTGGCGATTTAGTTACCTACACTATTAGAATCGAAAATAAAGGTAATGCGGCAGTCACTAATTTAATTATTAATGAAAATTTAACTGATGGAGATGGTAATTCGCTAACACTGACAACTCAGCCAAGCTTCTTATCATCAAATATCAATAATATCCAAGGGACTCTTGACCCAGGGGAGATCGAAACATATATTGCCACATATTTAATATCTAATTCAGCTGCTCTAACAGGGATTTTAAGTAATACTGTTCAAGTAAAGGGTAGTTTTGGAGGACAAGTAAATAATATAGTAGACATTAGTGACGATGGAGATGATACGGATGGAAATACTACTGATGATCCTACGATAGTTGAGGTATCCTTCGAGGTTGGTGATGCAAGTATAGAGGTAACAAAAGTTGCTCAAATAACAGATAACGGCGATAATGAGGTAGAGGCTGGAGATATTGTAACATACGATATCACGGTTGAAAATACTGGTGAGGTAACTCTTAAAGATCTTACAATTGAAGACATTCTAACAGACGGAAATGGGTCTAATCTCGTCTTAAGTAATGGGCCATTTTATGCCGGGTCAACAATGAACTCTAATTCGGGAACAATTTTACCTGGTGAGACTGCTAATTATATAGCATTTTATATAATTGAACAGCAAGCAGCAGATACAGGAAAAATAGTAAATTCCGTAATTGCAACTGCATCAACTGCATCAGATACTACCATTACTGACACAAGTGATGATGGTGATGACAATGATGGAAACGTTAAAGATGACCCAACAGAGGTATTTATTGCTCCTAGACCGGGGGTTGAAGTTGAAAAAACTGCTCAAATTACGGATAATGGAGATGGTAAAATTGATTTTGGAGATATAATTACTTATACAATTACAGTTAGTAATACAGGTAATATAACCCTAACAAATATTAGAATAGAGGACACCTTAATTGATGGTAATGGAAACTCTTTAATATTAAGTAATGGCCCATATTTTTCGGGATCGACTATGGGGTCAAATGAGGGAATATTGCAAGTTGGTGAGCAAGCAACTTATATTGCTTTCTATATAATTGAGCAGTCAGTGGCAGTTACATCCGAAATAATTAATTCAGTCCAAGTGTTTGCCTCAAGTCATGGCTTTGACGGTGAGGTGAGTGACATAAGTGATGATGGTGACGATACTGATGGAAATTTAATTGACGATCCTACAGTTGTTTCTATATCACCAGCTCCAAAAATTAATACGACCAAAATTGCATTTATAAGTGATGAAAATGAGGACGGAAAAACAGGTCCAGGTGATATAATAAACTATACTATTACAATTGAAAATACAGGTAATATATCTCTTTCTGGTATTAAACTTATAGATACAATGGTAGATGGAAATGGAAGATCATTGATGCTTACAACTGGACCAACTCATAACGAATCTTCAATGGACTCAGCGCCCGGTATTTTAAAGGTCAACGAAGTTGGTACCTATATTGCGACTTACCGTATTAAAGATGAAGATGTGGAAGGTGGATTAATTGAAAACTCAGTTCTTACTATTGGAAGTAGTCCTAATAATATAGATGATATAACAGATGTGAGTGATGATGGGGATGATAACGACGGTAATACCGTTGACGATCCAACAGTAATTGATATTACTTATGTTCCACCTTACTTTGAAGTATTCAATCTAGTAACATCTAATAACGATGGATTCAATGATTACTTTAAAATTGCAGGGATAGAGAACTTCCCGGAGAACCAAGTATACATATACAATCGTTGGGGAGTATTGGTTTATGAAATGGAAAATTATGGAAATACTGAAAATTCCGAGAATGTATTTAAAGGATTTTCAGATGGAAGAATTACAATTAATAAAGGAGAAAAATTACCAGTAGGAACTTATTTCTATATAATTAATTTTTCAGGAAGCAACCCAGGCAGAAGGTCATATAGTGGATATTTATATTTAAATGAATGATAAAGCGAAGAGGTGAAAATTAAAATAAATATAGTAGTTATAATTATTGCTTTGATTTTATCCCTAAAAGGAAAAGCTCAACAGGACGCACAGTACACTAATTATATGTACAATACACAGATGATTCAGCCTGCTTATGCTGGATCTAGAGGATTTACAACTATTACTGCATTGGCCAGAACACAGTGGGTTGATCTTGAGGGCGCACCAGAAACAACCACGATTTCTTTTGATACTCCAATTGGCAAAAATGATAATATGGGTATAGGAGCATCATTATTTACTGATAAGATAGGTCCCACGGCAGAGAACAGAATTACTATTGATTATGCATTTGCAATAAATTTTATCTGGTCAAAATTAACATTTGGTCTAAAAGCAGGAATAAATGAGTTTGAAATTGATTACACCAGATTAAATATAGCTGATGATAATGATCCTTTAGTTCAATATAATGCTAACAAAATCCAGCCTAGAATTGGACTTGGAATTTACTTTAACACTGAAGACTATTATCTAGGAGTATCGGCTCCTAATATTTTGGAGACCAGATATTATGATGAATTTAATATTGAAAACACATCTTTTTCAAATGTTTCTAATAGAATTCATTATTATGGAATGGCTGGATATGTCTTTGATCTTACACCTAAAATCAAAGTAAAGCCGGCTACAATGGTTAAAATAGTAAAAGGAGCTCCATTACAGTGGGATCTGTCAATGAACTTTTTAATCAATTACAAAGTAACATTAGGAATTGCAAACCGTTTGGACTCAGCAATAAGTATTTTGGGGGGCTTTCAGCTTTCTGATTCATTTTTTGTTGGGCTTGGATATGATTATATGACAAATAAATTGAGAAGATTTAATGACGGATCTTACGAGGTCGTTTTAAGGCTAGATTTATTTGGGAGAGATAGAAAAATAATAACACCAAGATTTTTCTAAGGAATGAATAGAAAAAAAGATTGTTAGAGTAAAAATGAAATTAAATAAGATTTTTACCTTATCGTTTAACCTTATAGTCATAATATTTAACTATGGCTATTCCTACAACTCCTTTGTTAAGGAAAGCCACAATTTGACAATCCAAAGCGAGAGATATCATGTTATTGTAGCTTCATTTAAGTCAGAGTCTCTGGCGCAAAAAGAATTGGTGAGGTTAAATAATTCGGGTTATGAGCTTGCCAAAATCTTATACGATGAAAATGGAAAAAACTTTAGAATTTCCATTATGAGTTTTGATAATAGAAGTTCAGCAATAAACTACTCTAAAGAAATTAATCAATCTGGGTTTAATGATACGTGGATATTTCATAATAGTTTGAATCAATCCTCCCCAAATCCAATAGTAAAAACCGGCGTAACCCCACCTATTAATTTACAATCTAATTCCTCTTCAAAAGATATTTTACCTGTTTCTCAGTCACAGTACGAGGGTGACCCTGAGTACCATATTTTAGTTGGATCATTTAATAATGAGAATTATGCAAATAATTTCAAAGAATCACTCTTAAGCCAAGGGTATTTGAAAGCCAAAGTAATTAAAGAAGGTTCTGAGAAAACCTACAATGTTGTTCTTAATACTTTTACATCAAAAGTGGATGCGGATAAATTCATCCAAACACTATCGGATACACCCTATCGAAATGCTACTATTCCAGGATATCCTTCAAAGAAGTTTTCAAAAGTAATTCCACCAAGACCAATTCCAAATCAATCTATACCCTCCACATTAGAGTCACCATTAAAACCTGTTGCTAAACCATCCAATTTAAAAAAGTTGTCATCAAAACTTCAGATTAAATCTAATTCCTCTTCAAAAGATATTTTACCTGTTTCTCAGTCACAGTACGAGGGTGACCCTGAGTACCATATTTTAGTTGGATCATTTAATAATGAGAATTATGCAAATAATTTCAAAGAATCACTCTTAAGCCAAGGGTATTTGAAAGCCAAAGTAATTAAAGAAGGTTCTGAGAAAACCTACAATGTTGTTCTTAATACTTTTACATCAAAAGTGGATGCGGATAAATTCATCCAAACACTATCGGATACACCCTATCGAAATGCTACTATTCCAGGATATCCTTCAAAGAAGTTTTCAAAAGTAATTCCACTAAGACCGATTCCAAATCGATCTATTTCTGAACAAATTGTTTTACAAGAACCTATAAATCAAAACTCTGTAAAGCAAAGTGAAGATGAGCAGGCCCAAATAAAAGATCAAATAGAGGAAGGGAAAGTTAATAACGTCGATTCCGAAAAACCTATAACTGAGTCCATAACGGAACCCCTTATTTTGAATAAACCAGTAAACATCAGTTCAGTAGAACAGAACAAGGAAGAGCAGGCCAATTTAATAGATGAAATTGTGGATGAAAGAGTTAATAATTTAACGTTTGAAAAATCTATTATTGAGCCAAAAATGCAAATACCGAGTTTTGATCAAGAGCAAGACAATATTCAATTAGAGGTCAATGATATTCCTACGCCACAAAAGAAAAGAAATATTGATAAGAGAAGTGAAAAAAATATTTTTCTGGCTAAAAAAGATTACGATAAATACTCCTATGATAAAGCCCAACAAAAGTACTTAGAGATTATAAATACAGGAAAGGATTCCAAGGAAGCCTATGAATATTTAGCTAATTCCTATTTCAAAAATAGCCAATATGAAAAAGCCGTCATTTGGTATAATAAACTTATTTCAAGATACCCCAAAGAGATTAACGCTGAGATTTACTATCGTGCATCCCTTTGCTTTAAGAGTCAGGGAGCTTACGAAATATCAAATACATTACTTGAAAAATACCTTGAAATGAGTAATAATTTAGTTATTAAAGATTATTATGAAAAAAACCCTAATTATCTTGAGACCATTAAATTAGAAAGTAAAAAATTTGGAATTGAATTAACCCAAATAAGTACTGAAAATTCAGATTTTGGCCCATCTTTTTATGGTGATAACCAACTTATTTATTCTTCAACTTTAGATGCTACAGGAAATAGTGATTATGAATGGTCAGGAGAGCCCTTCTTGGACCTTTTTATTGCTGATATTGATTCTTTAGGTAATTTGTCCAATACCAAAAGATTATCAAATGAGATTAATACAGAATACCATGAATCTTCTGCCTCAGTAACTCGTGATAAAAAGAAAATGTATTTCACTAGAAATAATTTTATCAATGGTAAAATTGGAACAGATAAAAACAAGCAAATTAATCTGAAAATTTATACTGCAGAAAGTGATGACGGGGAAAACTGGAGAGGTATAAAGGAATTGCCTTTTAACGATGATAATTACTCAGTGGCACATCCAACCTTAAGTGTGGATGAAAAGAAACTTTATTTTTCCTCTGATATGCCTGGTACATTTGGTTACTCTGATATCTGGTATGTAGATATTTTTGAGGATGGGTCATTTGGGCAGCCAATCAATCTCGGACCACAAGTGAATACTGAATTTAGAGAGTCTTTCCCATATATTGGTGAAAATAATACTCTGTATTTTTCAAGTGATGGAAGAATTGGGCTAGGGGGTTTTGATATTTATTATACTAGTTTAGATAAGAAAGGGTTTCCTATCCGCTCCTCAAATATTGGTGAACCCGTCAACAGTAAATTAGATGACTTTGGATTTATATACAAAGAAAGTAAGGATTTGGGCTACTTTTCGTCAAACAGAAAGGGAATCTGGGGAAGTAAATCTGATGAGGTTTACAAAGTCACCAGAAAAGGGTGTGATATTAATCTATCAGGTATAATTGTTGATCAGAACACTAAAAAACCAATACCTAATGCTTATGTAAGGCTTATTAATGAAAATGGTGAAATTATTTCAGATCAATTTGTTGGAGAAGATGCTATTTACCGTTTTGATGAAAATATACAATGTGCCTTAAAGTACACAATTGAGGCTTCAAAAAACCCGGGATATACTCAAACAGTTGCCGAGATTCAATTACCTGATAGCTCAGGCGAAGTAAAAAAAGACTTAAGTTTAGATTGGTCATCTACTTGTATACCAGATGATTTAGTTTGCTTGCTTGATATTAACCCGATTTTATTTGATCTGGACAAGTACTACATTAATCCTAAGGCTGCAAAAGAACTTCGAAAAGTTTATGCTGCAATGATAAGGTACCCAGATTTGGAAATTTTTATTGCATCGCACACAGATTCTCGTGGATCAAATGATTATAATCAAAAGCTTTCGATTAATAGGGCAACTTCAACCAAAAACTGGTTAGTTAGGAGGGGAATTGCATCTGAGCGACTAACAACCGACGGATTTGGAGAGTTCGAGTTAGAAAACTATTGTGATGACAATGTAGCCTGCCAAGAGGAAGAACACCAATTAAACAGAAGATCAGTATTTAAAATAAAATAAACTAACAATTATGATTATTTACCTTTCACTTATAATTTTTTTTAACACTTTAATATTTCAGGAGCGATTTAAGGTTTTGAAAACTGATGCAGACAGAGAACTTAAAATTTTTAAAGGTAATGACGGTAAGACATTATTTTTTGAGTTTTGTAATAAAGAACAAATAAATGAATGCCTTCTTGAAGTATTAGTTTTTGACCTGAGAGGAGTAGTAAGCATCTTGGCTAAATCCCCTAATATGGGAACTACTGAAATTAAAGATAATGGAAAGATTATAAGAACTGAGACAGGATTTACCTATTTAATTACTCAAGAAGGGATTTCATCTGAAGCTATTAAAAGTGATGAACTTATAAAAGCAATTAGAGAAATATTCTTCTGATCGTTTGGTCAACAATACAAGGCCCTCAAGAAATGAGGGCTTGATGACAGATTTTAAAATTTTTATTGAGGCAAAAAGGGTATGAATGATAAAAAAACTCCCAAATCGGATGACTTGGGATGTTTTTTCGCTGAAAAAGTCAGCCTTAACCATAAATCAATTTATACACAAAAATTGTATATACAAATATAGTTAAATTTTAATTATAAATATCACTAGTCTTAATTTTTTGTAAAAAAACTATTGTTATTAAATATATTTTTAATTTTAAATATATTATTTAACCCTTATATGAAAAATTCTGATCTAAATCCACTCTCTAGCCTTGAAGACTGGGAGGATGATATTTTAAGAAGATATCCTGATCCTGGGGATATAAAAAAGAAAGATGAGTACAGAAATTATAATGATTCTGATAGAGATTCTACAGTCAGAGAATTCTATCGTCTAAATCATAAATATCAAACATACGATTTTGTATCTGCCAAGGAAGATGAGTTTTTGGCCTTCAACAAAAGGAAAATGTCTATCTGGGATGCATTAGATTATCTCAATACCTTAGTAGACGATAGTGATCCTGATATTGAGCTTGATCAATTGCAACATCTGTTACAAACTTCGGAAGCAATACGAAAAGATGGTCACCCTGATTGGTTTGTTCTTACTGGATTATTACACGACCTTGGCAAAGTACTTTGTTTATTTGGAGAACCACAATGGGCTGTAGTAGGTGATACTTATCCAGTAGGATGTAGTTTTTCCTCTAAAATTGTATACCCAGAATTTTTTAGTAAAAATCCTGATTTTAGTGATGAAAGGTACAATACTAAATATGGAATCTACAGTGAAAACTGTGGATTGCAAAATGTTAAAATGAGCTGGGGTCATGATGAATATTTATACCAAATTCTAAGAGATTATTTGCCCAAGCCTGCACTTTATATGATTAGATATCACTCTTTTTATGCCCAGCATCGCGAGGGAGCCTATGAACATCTAATGAGTGATGAAGATAGGGAATATTTTAAATGGGTTAAGTTATTCAATCCTTATGATTTGTATTCAAAAGCACCTGTTCCACCAGACTCCAAGGCCCTCCGTCCTTATTACGAAGGCTTGATTTCAAAATATTTGCCTGAAAAATTATTGTTTTAATATATTAAAACAAAAGTACAAATTTTCAAAGTATGTTAAATTTTGGCATAGTGGGCTTAGGTAGAATTGGAAAAGTTCACCTTTCCAATATTCAACGTCACTGCACTAATGCAAAAGTAATTGCCGCAAGTCCAGTTAAATCAAAGGATAAAGTATTTTTAAATGAAAATGGAGTGGAGTTCCATTTTGATGATTATGATCAAATGATAAAAGAATCAAAATTAGATGCCATTATTATTGCTTCGCCTACTTCATTTCACTACGAACACATTCTTCTTGCTGCAAAAGCAGGCATACATATTTTTTGCGAAAAACCGATTGACTTGAATTATGAAAAAGTTAAAACTATTTCCGAAATGGTTGCATCTGCTGGGATCCATTTTATGCTTGGATTTAACAGAAGATTTGATCCCCATATTATGCAACTAAAAAAAGCAATTAAAATGGGTAAGTCTGGAACACCAAGAATTATTAAAATTACGAGTCGTGATCCTGAACCTCCTCCAATTAATTTCATAAAAAATTCTGGGGGGTTATTTCTTGATATGTCAATTCACGACTTTGATATGGCTAGGTATTTGGTTGAAGATGAAGTAGTTCAAGTAATGGCTAATGGTAAGGTATTTGGAGATTTAGAAATGGAAAAGTATGATGATATTGATACCGCAGTAATTACACTAATTTTTAAAAAAGGCTGCATGGTTCAAATAGATAACAGTAGATACAGTTCATATGGATATGACCAAAGAATTGAAGTTTTCGGAGAAAAAGGAATGGTAGCTACCCAGAACGTTTTAGAGGACAAGATTATGACTGCCGATGAATTTGGTCACCATAAATCTAGAGCGAAATATTTTTTTATTGAACGTTATTCTGATTCGTATCGAAATGAATTAACAGACTTTGTAAAAAATTTACAAAATAAGAAAGCACCTAGTATAAGTGCTGAGGATGGCTTAGCATCATTGGCAATTGCAATAGCCGCAAAAAAATCATTAAAGGAAAACAAACCTGTCAACCTTTCTTAAACTTTTTTAAAATTAGCTTATGCAATTATTTTTGACATTTGCGGCCTATACCTTTTTTGTAGCAGTGTATTCTTGGTATAAGCTGAAAAAGGAAAAGTTGACATCAAAAGAAGGTTACTTTCTTGGCGGAAGGAGCCTTACAGGTATTGTAATTGCTGGTTCGATGCTTCTTACTAATATTTCAACAGAGCATTTGATTGGAATGAATGGTTCGTCTTATAAAAACGGATTTATAATAATAGCATGGGAAGTAACCTCTGCTTTAGCGCTAATTCTTACTGCAGTTTATTTTATTCCAAAATACTTGAAAATGGGATTGACAACTATCCCACAATTTTTGGAAAATCGATTTGATGGTTTTACACGCTCTCTAGTTGCCTTTTTTCTAATGATTTCATTTGTGGTTACCCTTCTACCAATAGTATTGTACACGGGAGCAATAAATTTGGAAAGTATTTTTAATATATCTGAACTTTTACATTTACCAAAATCCCAGGCTATGAATTATACTATATGGGCCATTGGTTTAATAGGCTCTTTATATGCAATTTTTGGGGGATTAAAAGCTGTAGCTGTATCTGATACTCTTAATGGATACGGTCTTTTGATAGGTGGCTTGGCTATTCCTTTTCTAGCTCTAGTCAATATTGGAGAAGGAAATGCAATTGATGGTTTAAGTAAGGTTTACCAAAATGCTCCAAATAAATTTAATGTTATTGGAGACAAAGATTCTGTGATGCCATTTGAAGTCCTATTTACTGGACTTATAATTAATCAAATATATTTTTGGTGTATGAATCAAATGATAATTCAAAGAGCTCTAGGAGCCAAAAATCTCGAGGAAGCCCAGAAAGGATTGCTTTTTACTGGATTTCTAAAATTATTAGTGCCTTTAATAATTATATTGCCTGGAGTAATTGGATTCTATTATTATGGTGATTTTTTCTACGATAATCAAGACATGATATACCCTGAATTGATTAAAAAAGTTCTACCTAATAGCTTCATTGGAATTTTTGCTGCTATTGTAATGGGCGCTGTGTTGAGTACTTTTAATAGTGTTCTTAATAGTGCTGCTACCATATTTAGCATAGATATTTTTAAAAGACATATTAATCCTAATATTAATGATTCTCATCTGGTAAAAACGGGTAAAATTACATCTGCTTTTTTGGCTATTTTTGCTATTTGCGTTGCACCTATGGTTGGAAATGCCCCAGATGGATTGTATCAATTACTTCAACAACTTAATGGGATTTTCTTTATCCCAATTGCTTCAATTATTTTAGCTGGATTTTTCTTGCCTAAAATTTCTGCGTTAGCTGCTAAGGTTGCTCTTTTAACTGGTTTGGCATTTTACATTACTTGTACCTTTATATTAAATGTTAACCTCCATTTTGTACATGTCTGGGGAATTGAATTTATTTTAAATATGGTTGTAATGATTTTGATTTCTTATAATTTTCCTGATGATAAAGAATTTAAAATCAAAGATTTACAAATTGTTGAAATGAATGGTTGGAAGCATACTAAGGCCTTTTCATCATTTCTTTTATTCATGACTTTACTTATATATATACTTCTAGGAAACTTTGATAATTATTAATCAAAGTTACCCTTTGTAGAAAATGATGAAACCACATGGCGGTTTCTTTTGTTTAGATCTAATAATACATATTTATTCATATTTAAAAACTTGTAAATTATTCTTAAATAGAGTAGTGAGTGATAAAAATATTTGAATTAGGGATCTATTTATAAAAGGAAATATACAATTAGATTAACTTTAAGAATTGGGATCTTTCTTTTTAACTTTTTTTAAGTAATCATCTAGATGGGTTTCCCAGTGCATTCTGTATTCGAAACCAGTTTCAAATTCTTGATTACACTGACTACATTTAATTATTTTCTTACCCATATACTATCAAACTAATTTAAGAAAATTTGATTAAAAAGTGGGATAATTTTAAATTATTGAAGAATCTAAAAAAGGTTAAAAATTTTCAAAAATTTTCAAAAATCGTCAAAAAACGTCAAAAAACGTCAAAAAAATTCAAAAATGACCAAAAAAATCACATTTTTTATTAAAACTCAATTTTTTGAGATTACTATTATTTTGTAATTAATTAATTTTTAGGACTTAGAATATGTTTTGAAAAAGTAATTGTAGATTTCTTAAATTGTAATATGCAAAATAAAAATAAATTCCTTTTTTCAAGATCATTTAACACTATTAAACCAGTCAAACTATATTTAAGTTTTTTAATTTTTCTATTACAGAGCTGTAATCCAGCTAATCCCAAAAACAACTTTTTTGAAGCTGATGTGGTTGTCTATGGTGGCACTTCTGCTGCTATAATTGCAGCTGTAGAGGTCAGTCAATCTGGGAAATCGGTGATTTTAGTTTCACCTGATCTTCATTTGGGAGGTCTTACTTCAGGAGGTTTAGGCTGGACAGATACTGGAAAAAAAGAAGCGATTGGAGGTCTTTCGAGGGATTTTTACCATCGGATATGGCAATACTATAATAATGATGAAGCATGGAAATGGCAAAAGAGAGAGGATTATGGAGGTAAAGGCCAAGGGACAAAAGCAGTAGACGGCTCTAAAAGAACAATGTGGATATTTGAACCCCATGTTGCGGAAATAGTTTTTGAGGATTACATTAAAGAATTCAATATTAAAACCTTTAGAGATGAATGGCTAAATCGCTTATCAGGAATCCAAAAAGATAATGGTAAAATAGTTTCATTTACTACCCTCTCAGGAAAAGTATTCAAAGGAAAAGTTTTTATTGATGCTACCTATGAAGGAGATCTGATGGCTAGTGCGGGAGTAAGTTATCACATAGGCCGAGAGAGTACAAAAACCTATGATGAAAAATGGAATGGAGTTCAAACTGGGGTTTTACATCATCAACATTGGTTTTGGAAAAATATATCTCCTTATAAAATTCCGGGAGACTCTAATAGTGGACTTCTACCCAAAATTTCTCCAGAGCCTCCCGGTGAATATGGATCTGGTGATAATAAAATTCAAGCCTATTGTTTTAGACTTTGCATGACAAACAATTATGAAAACAGAAAGCCATTTCCAAAGCCTAAAAATTACGATCCTTCACAATATGAATTGTTACTTAGATCATTGCTTACAGGAAGGAAAGATTTTTTCACAAAATTTGATCCAGTTCCTAATTACAAAACCGATACAAATAATCACGGCCCATTCAGTTCAGACAATATTGGAATGAATTATGATTATCCTGATGCAAATTACAAGAGGCGTAAAGTCATAATTGAAGAGCATAAAAATTATCAGATGGGACTTTTATATTTCGTTGCTAATGATCCCAGAGTTCCCTCAGATATTAGGGAGAAACTTTCCAATTGGGGGTTAGCTAAGGACGAATTTACAGACAATGAAAATTGGCCCCATCAGATTTATGTTCGTGAAGCTCGGAGAATGTTAGGTACTTACATAACTACAGAGCACGATGTGCTTTTAAAAAGAGAAGTTCCAAAACCTATAGGAATGGGATCTTATGCCATGGATTCTCATAATGTTCAACGTTATATAAATCCAGAGGGATTTGTTCAGAATGAAGGAGATATAGGTGTAAAACCACCAGCTCCCTATTCAATTTCTTACGGCTCAATTACCCCCAAAAAAAATCAATGTTCAAATTTACTTGTTCCCGTTTGCCTTTCCAGCAGCCACATTGCTTTTGGATCAATTAGAATGGAACCGGTGTTTATGATTTTAGGCCAGTCCGCAGCAGTTGCTGCTTGTATTGCAGTAGATAAAAATATTGCTGTTCAAGATTTAGATTATAATTATCTAAAAAATTTACTTTTAGATAAGGGTCAGGTTTTAACTCTTAAACATCTGATTAAATAATGTTGTGCTGCTAATTTAAATAATTGGGAAATTTAATTTTTAACTTTATGTAAATGCAATAATTTATATATGATCAAAGCTTTTTTATTTGACCTAGATGGTGTCTTTTACGTAGATAATCAAATAATTCCTGGAGTTGATATAACAATTCAGTGGTTAAAACAAAATAAAATTCCTTTCAAGTTTGTCACCAATAATACTACGTTACCTAGAAAGAAATTAGTTGAAAAAATGAACAGTATTGGTTTGCTTTTAAAAGAAGATGATTTAATAAGCGCAAACTATGCAGGGACTCTACTTTTAAGTAGGTTAGGCATTAAATCTTGTAAACTTGTATTAAAAGAGATTGCAAAATTTGATTATCAACATTTTGACACCTCAAACCCTAAACCTGAAGCAATTGTTGTTGGAGATATTGGTCCAAATTGGAACTATAATTTGATGAACGATTTGATGAATTTGATTTTAGAGGGAACAAAACTGATTGCATTACATAAGGGGACTTATTTCCAAAGTAAAAAAGGTTTGATAATTGACAGTGGGGCTTTTATTGCTGGACTTGAATATTCGACGCAAACAAATGCTATAATTGTTGGTAAGCCTGAAAAAACTTTTTTTGAATTAGCTACTCAGAATTTTGACTGTAAAGAAGATGAAATTGCTATGGTCGGTGATGATTTGATTAATGATATCCAAGGCGCTCAAAATATGGGGTATACATCTTTTTTGGTTAAAACTGGTAAATTCAGACCTTCTATATATAGAACTTCTTCTATAAGCCCTGACCATCTTATTAACTCAGTAGCAGAATTACCAAATTACATATCAAGTAATAGTTTACTCTAAATATATTAAGATAATGAAATATAAGTATTTAATGTATATTTTTATAATATCAATTTTTGGCTGTAAAAACTCTAATTTTATAGATAATTCTTTAGTGGAAAAAGCAGTTATAAATGGAAATTTAGCTCAAGAAAGTTTTAAGAGATCTTTGAATTTTACAAATGCATGGCTAGAGCTGAGAGACACAGAAAGTGGACTAATTCCAACTAACTTAAACAAGAAAATTGATCTTTGGGAACCAGCAAATTCAGCTGCAGATAATTACCCTTTTATGGTTTTGACAGCTTATCTGTTAGATAAAGATTTATATAATGGGGTGTTACTTGATATGCTAAATAATGAGAAAAAATTAACATCACGAATAGGTTCTCTACCAGATGTTTATTCATTTACTAAAAAAACCTTCGAAAACGAAATTTTGGATTTAGGAAATATAATCTTCGGAGCCTCTGAATATATCAAAGATGGCTTAATGCCTTTAAATGAATTTATTGGGCCATCTCCATGGCAAGAGAGAATGATTGATATTTTAGACGATTTATACATTCATTTTAGTTACTTTGATTCTTTGGACAAATATTTCACTAAATCCTCTTACGTTGAAGAGATCAATGGAGAGATGCTACAGACACTTTCAAGAGTGTATTGGATGACTAGTGATCAAAAATATCTAGACTGGGCGATTAAAATTGCAGATCATTATTTATTAGAGATTAATCTATCAAATGTCGAATACCTAAAACTCAGAGATCATGGTTGTGAGATCATTGGAGGTCTTAGTGAACTTTATATGACTCTTCATCTTCTTTCTCACGCTAAAAAATATGAATATCAACCTCACCTTTATCGCTTGTTAGACAGAATTTTAACTTTTGGACGTAACCAGGATGGATTTTTTTACAATTCGATTGATTTAAAATCCAATCAAGTAGTAGATAACAGAATTGCAGATACATGGGGTTATACGTTGAATGCTTTTTATACAGTATGGATGACAGATAAAAAATCAGAATACATAAAGGCAGTTTTAAAACCTTTTAAAAGTTTGAACAATAGCTATCGTAATTTTGAGTGGGAGCCAAAAAATCAGCTTGGGCCATTGGGTAGCCACGACGGTTACGCTGATGCTATTGAAAGCGGGATTAATTTATATAATAGGAGGCAGGATTCTGAGCTTAAAGCTTGGATTGATTCTGAGATTCAAGTACTTTTTGGAATGCAAAAAAACTCTGGTATTATTGAAGGGTGGCATGGAGATGGGAATTTTGCAAGGACCGCTTTGATGTATGGACTATGGAAAACTCAAGGTGCTCATTTGGATCCTTGGCAACCTACTGTAAAAGTAGGTGCAATCTCAACTAATGACAAGAGATGTTTTGTCATTACAGCGGAGGATGATTGGGAAGGGCAATTGATGTTTGATCAAAAAAGATATAAAACAAACCTAAATCTTCCGGTTGATTATCCTAGAATCAACCAATTTCCAGAATGGTTTACATTAGATCATGGTGCTATATATAGCATTGAATCCAATCAAAAGCAGCTTAATGGAAGATATGAAGGAAAAGATTTAAAACTGGGCATTAAAATAAGTTTATCTGCTAACGATCAGTGTATAATAATAGTTAAAAAACCCCGAATCTAAAATGAGACGGGGTCATAACAAAAACAAATAATTAATTTCCTAATGGAAACATCTTTAATAAATTTAATGTTAAATAACACTTGTAATTGGGGTATCTTAGACTAACTGTACAATTTTTAAGATTCCTAAAAATTTATTCCCTTTTTTTGATGAGATCTTATTTTACATCTTCTAAATTAACATTTTAACAAAATAAAGAATTAGAGTATTTAATTTAAAAACATTAATAATGAAAAAATCACTCTTTTTGGTTAGTTTAATATTCTTAATTAATTCCTGCAAAGAAAAAAGGCCCAATCAAGAAATATGGCAACCTTTATTCAATGGAAAAGATTTGTTAGATTGGGAGATTAAGTTTGCTAATTATGATTTAAATTTTAATCTGAACAACACTTTTCGTGTTGAAGATAGTATGATCCGAATTTCTTACGATGATTATAATACTTTTGATGATAGCTACGCGCACATTTATTATAACAAACCATTTTCATATTATAAATTGCGATTTTATTACCGATTTTTAGGTGATCAAGTTAGTGGAGGTGAGACCTGGAACATTAGAAATAGTGGTATAATGTTACATTCCCAATCTGCACGAAGCAACGATTTTGGTCAGTTTTTTCCGGTTTCTATTGAAATTCAATTATTGGGGGGGCTTGGAAAAGAAATGCGGACTACAGGAAATTTGTGCACTCCAGGTACGGCAGTTGAAATTGATGGTAAGATAAATTATAGACACTGTATAAAATCAACTTCTGCTACATATCATGGCGATCAGTGGGTTAAAGGTGAAGTAATTGTTTTAGGGGGAGAAAGTATTACGCACATAATTGAAAATGATACTGTTTTAAAATATCAATTACCCCAAATAGGAGGAGGCTTTACTAACCCTAGAATGGGTGACCAAGATTGGTTATCCCGAGGAGTTGAAAGTAAAGATTATTGGATTGCAAAGGAGGGGGAGGTGTTAATCGATGGTTATATTGCTTTACAGGCAGAGAGTCATCCAATTGATTTTAAAAATATCGAAATACTAAATCTTTGCGGTTGTATGGATCCTAAGGCTAAAAATTATAAGTCTTATTTTATTAAGTCGGACAACCGCCTTTGCATTTATTAGGTTTAAGTTCAATTTTTATGATTTAAAATTTCTCTACCAAAAGCCTTTTGCACACTGTATTGCTTAAGGTTTCTTCCAAATGGTTTTTGTATTTCACAACCATTGAATTGTCAAAAGGTTCCACAGACTTGATTTTTATTTTTAATCCCAGGTGTATTTCTCTCCTGTTTAAAAACTTTAAAAACTCATCAGTGGTATTAATTACTGCAGCTATTTTTACCATATCGTCTGGTTTGCACTCACTTAGTTTACTATAGGCCTTCCATTCCATCTCCCCGTTTATATCTGGAATTGGTGCCCCGTGTGGATCAAACTTTGGATAATCTAATAATTCAGCCATTTTGGCAAATAATTTTGGAGATTTGATATGCTCAATTTGTTCAGCAATATTGTGAACTTCCTCCCAGCCAAACCCCATTTTTTCTACTAAATACATTTCTGTAAGACGATGTTTACGAATTATTAAGGCAGCTTCTTTTTTACCTTTTTTAGTAAGTATTAATGGTTTGTAACTTTCGTAATACACCAATTTTTTGAAAGCCATTTTTTTCATCATATTAGTAACTGTAGGCATTTTTATATTTAAATGTTTAGAAAGATCATTCACGCTTACTGACCCTTTGTCTTTTGAAAGAGCAAACAACGCTTTTAGATAATTTTCTTCTACCAATGAGTGCATCCGCAAATATAACAATAAACATTATGTTGCATCTCTACAATGAAATATAGTGTAAACTAATTTGTTAGTTAAGACTAACTTAATACTTTTGCAATATAAACATTTTCAGTGGACCTTTTTCAATTTTCCATAAAACAAAAAAATAGAAGAATACTAATTTTTGTTATATGCTTTATTTACCATCTAGGTTATTCCCAAATGGTAACACTATCTGGTAAGGTAACTCACCGAGGTAGTCCCGTACCATTTGTCAATATATTTTTAAAAGGAACTACACTGGGTACTTCCACAGATGTCAATGGTCAGTTCATAATTCAGAACATTCCCTTAGGAACCTACACAGTGCTTATCTCATCCATTGGTTTTGAAACCTTATCATCAAAGCTATCTCTAATAAAATCTTTAAATGTGGTTAGCGATTTTCAACTTGTTGAAAATACTTCTTATTTAGAAGAAGTAGTCATTTCGGGAACGATGAAAGAAGTTACCAAGCAAGAAAGCCCAGTTCCCGTTAATGTTTATGGGTTAAATTTTTTTAAAGCAAATCCTTCCCCGTCTATTTTTGAGTCACTTAAAAATATCAATGGGGTTCGGCCTCAATTAAATTGTAATATTTGCAGTACTGGAGACATTCGTATAAATGGCCTAGATGGACCTTATACTATGGTCCTAATTGACGGAATGCCAATTATGAGTGGACTTTCGACTGTATACGGATTGACGGGAATTCCCCAATCATTGATTGAGCGGGTTGAAATAGTAAAAGGACCTGCATCTACCCTTTATGGGTCCGAAGCCCTTGGAGGGCTTATCAATATCATTACCAAAAAAATATCTCGTTCCCCATCATTAATATCAGATGTTTTTTCATCAGATTGGGGAGAATTAAATTATGATTTAGGTTTAAAATTTGATTATGGTGAAAAGGTTCAATCCCTTTTTGGAGTTAATTATTTTAATTATCAAAACCCAATAGATAAAAATAATGATGGCTTTACTGATCTTACTCTTCAACACAGAGTTTCGATCTTTAACAAATTGAATTTTAATCACAAGGACAATCGTTTATTCTCCATAGCTGGAAGATATGTTTATGAAGATCGTTGGGGAGGAGCGATGAATTGGGAAAAGAAATTTAGGGGAGGAGGAGAAGTCTATGGAGAAAGTATTTTCACCAACAGATGGGAAATAATAGGTAGTTACCAATTACCTTATAAGGAAATCGTTAAGCTCCATTTTAGTGCCAATGGGCACTATCAAAACTCGGCTTATGGAACTACCATTTACAATGCTACCCAACACATCGGTTTTGCCCAAATAACTTGGAATAAAAATTTTAGAATTAGTGATCTACTCTTAGGTATTGCCTACCGGTACACATTGTATGACGATAATACCCCGGCAACTAATGGAATAAATCAGCCTAATGAAATTCACCTTCCAGGAATCTTTATCCAAAATGAAATAAAAATTAATGAACAAAACAAACTACTATTAGGTTTACGACATGATTACAATAGTATCCATGGAAATATTTTAACTCCAAGATTAAACTATAAATGGAATTCTTCGGACAAGAAAAATATTTTCAGAGTTAGTGCTGGTAATGGCTTTCGTGTGGCCAATATCTTTACTGAAGATCACGCTGCTCTTACAGGAGCACGTTCAGTTGAATTTGAGGGAAAACTAAATCCCGAAAGGTCATGGAATTTTAATCTAAATTTTGTAAAGAAAAATTATTTTACCAATGGATTCTTCCTTTTAATAGATAGCAGTGTTTTTTATACCAATTTCAACAATAGGATTCTCCCTGATTATGACACTGATCCCAATAAGATCATTTATGGAAATTTAGAGGGGTCTTCTGTATCTAAGGGTATTACTTTAAATCTTGATATGTTATGGATAAGTGGATTAAAAATTTTAGCAGGAGCTACCCTAATGGATGTATCAATCAAAGAAAACGGAGAGCGTTTCAGGCAACCGCTTACTGAATCATTTCAGAGCACTTGGGGTATATCTTATGAATTAACCTCAATTGGACTAGCAATAGACTATACGGGAAATTTATATGGTCCGATGCGATTGCCTTTACTGGGTAAGTTAGACCCAAGACCCGAATATTCTCCTTGGTGGAGTATTCAAAATATACAGCTCACCAAAACCTTTTCAAATCAATTGGAGATATATGGAGGCATTAAAAATTTACTTGACTTTACGCCTGATTCTAATAGTATAGCAAGACCCTATGATCCATTTGATCAAAATGTAGTTTTTGGAAATAATGGGCAAGTCATTCCTACTGCCGAAAACCCCTATGCACTTACTTTTGATCCGTCTTATGTCTATGCAGCAAATCAGGGAATTAGAGGATTTATTGGAATTAGATACACCCTAAAAACAAGAATGTGAAAAATCCTAAACTATATTTGATCTTTCTTATTGTGGGAATCTTATTCCCTTTAACTGGTTTTTCTCAAATTGTTTCTCAATCATTTGAACAATTGGATGTTTTACAAAAAACTCAAAGCCGTTTTGTTGTGGTCTTTATTCATACAGACTGGTGTAAATATTGCCAAGCTATGAAAAATACTACGTTTGAAGACAAGGAAATAGCTGCACTGTTAAATCAAAATTTTTGGTTTCTAGACTTAAATGCAGAAGAAAAAAGCGATATTACTTTTAATGGACAAACTTATAAGTTTCGACCTACTGGGAATAATACTGGCATTCATGAACTGGTGGAAAAATTCACGATGCCTGACGGCAACTCCTCTTACCCTATCCTTTGTATTTTGAATACTAACTATGAAATTATTTTTCAACATAATCAATTTCTGTCAGTTAATGATTTACGATTATTTCTTAATGATCTTTTAAAAATTTAATAGCCACTTTTATAGAGATATAAATCACTTCTTTAAGAAGTGATTTAGCAATATACAAACAGAGCCTATTTTTATGTATAATTTTAACAGCTTCGGTTAGAATTATTTTATTTATTTGATCATATGAGCTTTAAAAAATTAGATATTTAGTATTTAGAAGGGATAAATTTTACAGATCTAATTTTTTGTATCGAACTATTATACGCTATTCTCTATTTCTAGAATGGCATTCATAAATTTACGATGTTTTAAAATAAAATTTGATTTTTGGAAAAGAATGACCAGATTTTTTTAGAGGCTTTAAAAAAGATATATCATCAAGTTTCCACAGCCCCTGATAATTTAAATAAAGAAGAGGTTCGCCTTTTGAGTTCAAAGCTAACCAAAGAGGCTTTTTCTCATGTTAATTTTCAAATCTTAGGTTCTGAAAATCTACCATATGGTAGTAATTGTATTTTTATTTACAATCATCTGGATAATCATCCCCGCTATAACGTGGCTGACGATTTCCAAATTACTTTAGATAGTCATTTTATCACTAGCCTTATTTTAAATAAATACTATAATCAAACAGGAAGTCGTGTCGCAAGGTTTTCACTGAATTCTGAAATCAACCATAAGTTTTATTACGATCGGCTGGGATTTATTAGAGTTTATGCTAAAGATTTTACTCCTACTAATTTAAAAAAAAATGAGATTAGAGCTTTCAACAAACAGTTTTATCCTAAAGCGATGGAAATTTTGAAAAGTGGGTCTGGCTTAGTGTTTAGTCCAGAAGGTTATTCTTATTCCACTGAAGACTCTCCTGGCTCTTTTCAGCATGGTATTTTCAAACTTGCCTGTCGAATGATTCCTCAGCCTTTAATTGTTCCATTAGTAATGGCTAATTTTGACAAGCTTGCTTCAAAAGCGACTTACAAGTGTGAAATTAAGAAACCTTTTCGAATGAGTGATTTTACTATTTTGGATGAAAATGATAAATATTTTCCTAGAATTGTAAAAAGGATAAATGAGCAGTATGCTGTTTGGGTTAAAGATTTGATCCTAGAGGATAATAATTTTAAAAGAGAGATTAGGGATCTAAAAAAGAAAATTGACCAAAAAGAAGATACCTCAAATATGATAGTTTTTTATGGAAGTTCAACTATAAGACTTTGGAAAAACCTTGAGGAAAATTTTCCAAAACACAATGTTTTAAATTTAGGGTTTGGAGGCGCATTTATAGAATCATTAGAAAAATATTTTGAGACTTTATTTTGCTTTGAATGTCCAAAAATAATTGTCCTATACCTTGGGGGTAACGATCTTAGCTTGAATTATGATGCTAATAAAATTGTTGAAATGATTAGATCTCTAATTTTTAGGATTCACAAAAAATTTCCTGAAAGTAAAATCATAAATATTGGAATCAAGCCCTCTTTTGAGCGTCAAAAAGATTTGGAAGTTATTAAACAAATTAATTATAGGATGCAAGAGTTTTCGGGGAATATTACTTATTTAAATCAAGTTGATTTGTTCGAAGAACTAATGACTAATGGAAACATTGATAAAAAATATTTTCTTCAAGATGGACTTCACTTAAATAAACAAGGCTACATAGTACTAAATAAATTACTTCATGCAGAGCTTAAATTATTGAAAGTCTGATATATAGGTATTGTTCACAACAAAAAAACATTACCTATGTATTTAATTTTAGTTTGTGAAGTCGAAGTTCTAGGAGCTTTAAAGTATTTTTCCTTATTTTAGACATATTAGATTTTAGTACATAAAAAAATTCCTCAGAACGAGCGTCCTGAGGAATAATATTAACCATAAACCAATTTAAAATGAATTAAAGTGGTTGTTAAATTTAAGATTAATTTTTTAATAATAAAAGTTTAATCATCAGAAATAATAGATCAGGGTGCCCTATAGTTAAATTATTGGACGTTTTGGGAGACAAATGGTCCATAATCATCGTTAGAGATATTTTTAACGGGAAAAAAACTTTTGGCGATTTTCTCGGTTCTCCTGAAAAAATATCTACAAGCGTTTTATCTAGTAGACTTCAGCTTTTAAAATCACATCAAATTATCGACTCTGTTCCAGACTTGAAGGACAAAAAGATAAAAGTATATTATCTTTCCGATAAAGGTATCGATCTTTTTCCTGTAATGTATGAGATGTTTTATTGGAGCATGAGAAATTTTAATACAGGTCTCATCCTCCGAACCGATGGTTTTGCAGCCCATTTGCAAAAGGACTCTGACAAAAAGGGTTATAAAGGTATGTCGTCGGATCAAGTTATTAATGAAGCTCAAAAAAAATATTTAAAAATTAGGTCAAGTATTTTGAAATGATGCTTTTTTTATTTTACTTTGATTTAACAATTAACCATAAACCAATTTAGAAAACCTTCTGCTACTCTAATGCAGAAGGTTTTATGTTTTTAATCAGCAAAGCAATATCCTCTTTTAGCTGTTTCATTTCAAGTTTTAGTGTAGCATTGTAGATTCCCCTTAAACGTAATTTTTTATCAACTAAAACTACGTGTTCAGTATGGAGAAATTCGCTACTATCCTTTGTGAAGCCCAAATTTTTTTCAGCAAAATAGGATTTTCGTGCCAGTTTATAAATTTCACTTTTTTTACCAGTCAGTAGGTGCCAGTTTTTAGCCGTTATACCGTAACTTTTTGCAAACGACTGAAGTTTTGGTATTGAATCTATCCATGGCGTTACAGAGAAGGATATCATTAAAAATTCAGGATGATTTTTATAGGCCTCTGAAACTATTTTTAAATTATTAGTCATTATTGGGCATATGCTTGTGCAGCTTGTAAACATAAAATTCGCAATATGAACTTTACCTTTTAAATACTGATTAGAAAAATTATTTAGTTGATGACTTTTCGCCTCAAAGTTTCCAATTTTGTGGGAAATTATACTTTTGATTTCATTGGAACTATTAAGAAAATATGGGGTGAAATCTGGGGTGTTATAATATGGTAAGTATTCGGGTTGATTATTACACTTACAAAAAATGGTTAGCAAAATTATACTATTGAATACTGTCCGATACATTAATACAATTTTTAGTGCCTAACAATCCATAACGACGATTATTTTTAATAACGTAATTTGATTTCACTTCTCCATTATTGAACCACAATTTTTGACTTCCGTTTTCATATCCATTGACATAATTAAAAGATTTTATAATTTGTCCTTTTCGATTCCATTCTTTTAGACTTCCATTATATTCATCATTTTTTAAATTATATTCAAACGCCAAGCTACCATCTTCCCAATATCCAATATGAATACCCTCTTTTTTCCCATTTACATAATTTCTTTTTTCAAATATTCTATTTTTTGGATAAAATCTTACAAATTGACCATTCTTGATTCCTTTAAAATATGATCGTATATAAACAGTATCTAGACCATTTTCATGCAATTTAAATACCCTGCCTGTAAAGGGAGTTTTATTTTTGAAAAAGATCCCATTTTTTGAATGAAAATTAAAGATTTGTTCATTGAAAGCCATTACTTCTTTGGAATCTAAATCTATGCAACCAAAAATAAGTAGCAGTAAAAGGGCATAGCATCTATTGAGATACTGTTCCAGGGGAACCATAATATCCATTTCCATTTATGTAGGGGTCAGTATCAGTAATATGATAATGATAAATACCATCTGGATAATCAGGTGTAATATGACTATGGCCATGGTATTCGTCAAGATTTTCATTTGTAATTTTTACGTTATTTTCAAATGGACCATAAACTGGAAATCCATCTAATAAAAACCCTAATAGTGCATCTTGACCTTTATTTGAAGTTAGGTATGTTGGTTCGAGGTGATAATGATAAACACCTTGATTTTGGGGATGACCTGCATATTGGTCAAATGAATTAATTTCATTTGTCAAAGGCTGATTATTGGGGCCTGCATATTGGTTATAAAAAGCTACTCCATTAAGAGATACTCCGATAGAACCCAATTGAGTTGAGACTTTACTTGACGCTTCTTTAGGATTGAGGGGAATTTTAAATTTGAAATCAAATGTTTTAATTGAATTTGGATTTTGGTTAAAGTTGGTATTACTTCCGTTGTAAGGCTCATATAATTCATGATTTCTCGAGTAATATGGACTTTTATGGTCAGGAGCACCATCAACTTCTATAACTACATTATTTCCATCCAAATAAATTCTAGATGCCGCATATATCTTTTTAAAAACTTCAGGGACCCCTTCCTCAACAACATTTGAATTATTAGTAGTTGATTCGGAAGTTTCTTGTGAATTTGAAGATGACTCCTCATTTGAATCAATCACTTCTGAAATGGATGTGCTAGAATTATTATCTATTTGATCTTCATCATTTGAATCGCTTTTACTGCAATAAGTGAGTAGGGATATTAATGATAATATTAAAAGTTTATTTGTAAATTTCATATGGTTAATTTAATCATGAAATTACCAAATAAAAAAGACAAATCCATCTTTTAATATCGAATAATTTTAAACTCAGTTTTTCTGTTAAGCTTATGCTGATCCTCGGTTAAACTACAACATTCACAACGACTTACCCAAGTTTCAATGCCTACATTTTTAAGTTTATTATATATTTTTTTTGCCTCAAAAGCTGTATTAGCTTGACCCATAATTATTTGATATAAGCCATCAATATTTACATTTATTTCTGCATTATGCCCATTAGATATAAACTCTTTTTTCCTCTCCTCAGCGTGCTTTAATGATTCAAAAGTACCCCCTAAAATTATATAATCTTTCGTATCATTTCCTTCAATACGATCTTCGCCGTAACCTTTACCAAAAACTCTTTCAGGCTTCTCAATAGCATTTTTAACGTAATTTATAATTGTCTGGTTTCTCTGTTCTGACAACTCTAGATTATATTTCCTTTTTCCTCTACAATCAGAATAAGAACTAACCTGCACAACTAATTGAGGGTTTTGATTCATTGCTAAAGCAACAGCATCTACACGATTTTTATAGTTTAACAGCAGATTAGAGTCATTATAATTATAGTATATAGGGAGGAAGGTTTGTTGTAAATTTTTAGGAAGTTGATCTAATGAAATGGTAGATCTATCAAGAATAACTTTTACAGGGTTTGACTTTCCATATTTACTATTAATAACATAAGAAAATGAATCAATTTCTTTTAGTGGTGCATTATTTTTATATAGAAATGATCCATTAGAATTAAGTTTAATTTTTCCATGTTTTACGTTTTGACTCAATTCAATTTTTTTTTGAAATAAAGCAGTTAATGGATCATTTGCAAAAAGTTGTTTCTCATCATTCACCAAAACACCGTTTGTGCTAACGATTAAGGTGTCCGTGGGGCTATAAGTGTATTTATCTGGTAAACCATCAATTTTGGGAGTAAAACGAAATCCATACAAATCATCATCTCCTTTTCCATTCGGGCGGTTTGAACTTAGAAAACCATAGTCCAATCCATTATTCAGATAGAAAGAAAAATCATCATTAGCACCATTAAATGGATTTGGTAAATTTCTAACATGCCATCGAGTATCAATAGAATTAATCGCAAGTTTTAGATTCATTTTACCTGCATCACTTTTGGAGCTGTAAAAAAGAAACTTTTTATCATAAACAAACGGGAAAATTTCATCTGCTGGGGTATTAATGTCTGGCCCCAAGTTAACAGGTACTCCAAAGCTATTATTTGGTAAAATGGAAACATAATACAAATCCATTCCACCATAACCTCCTGGCCTATCACTTGAAAAATATAATCTTCTGTTTTTTGGACTTACGGCAGGATGTAAAGTTGAGTAGCCATTCAAATTGATGGATAGTGGACTTGCAATTTTTTCATCTATTTCACTATAATTCATGGAGTATAAGTCTAGTTGAATAAGATCTTCTTTTTTGTAATTTCCAGAACTTCTAGTAAAATAAAATTGATTGTTTAACTCATCCCAGCTAGCTGGACCATCTTGGAAAACAGAATTTATCCCCTCAGGATAAGGGGTTCCTTCGTCAACTTTAAGCTCCTTGGAATTAAATTTAGCATGGTATAGATTATAAATATCAGAATCAGATTTTATTCTTTTATTTAGCCCTTGATTGTATTTTTTAGATTGTTTTTTGGTGTAAATAAGTTCCGTTTTATCTTTATTTTCCAATAAATAAGCCCCAAATTCAGATTCTGTTGTGTTAATATTTAGGTTTACTAAATTATATGAACTTTCTCTATCCGCAGATGGTTTGATGATCATATCTGTTATTGGTAATCTGAGAGCTTTCTCTCTATATTCATTCTTCAAACTTTCGTTTTCAGTGATATAGCTTGCAAAGTGATAATAGTCAAGAACTACTGCGTCATCAGAATCGACTAAAGGTCGAAGGATTTTTTCGGCCTTTTTTAAATTCCCTAACCTAGCATAAGACTTGGCAAAATTACGTCTCGCATCGTGAGGAATGTTATCGTCAAGGCTCAAATATTTTGAGATTGCGGTTTTATAATTTTCATTTATAAAATAGTAGTTAGCCCATTCGATTGTTCGATTAAGCTGTAAATTACTTTGACCAAACATTTGACAAAAAACAAATAGCCCTGAAAATAAAAAACCTTTTTTCATCATTAGAATATTCTGGGTGAACGAAGAATATTTTTAACTGTGGGTATCAAATCAAATCGCATCATTAATTCATGAGTTGAGTGGTTTACATTTATATATTTGCCAAGGGATGAGGTATTGAAGGAATAGCCCAATGAAACCGTTTTACTCAAATGAATTCCAGCGATTATTCCGAAACCTCCTCCAAATTTTGATCTAGGGAGTACACCTGTAAAAGTAGACCTTAGTTGTGGTCCGATCCAAAAAGTGTTTTTGAAAAACATGATTGTACTATAATCATATCCATAAGGAGCTCCAGTTGTATGTTTTACTAATAAACTGGGCTTTAATTTCAATCCTTCTGATAAATTTATGATGCATCCAAATATACCATAATAATGTCTTTGTATGTTAAAACTTTCATTTTCAATAAACCATGGAATTGAAAGTCCCGCATACCATTTTGGTCTATGGTAATACATTCCAAATCCAATATTTGACTTGAACTCTCCCTCACCATCAAAAACAAACGAATTATCACCAACATCTGTGGTGCGAATAATTGACTGATCAAAATCATAATTGACAACACCTAACTTGATTCCAATTGACAAAAAAGCTTTTTCTAAAGCTAAGTGATATGCTAGGTCTAGTGCTACTCTTGAACTAGTCATTGGACCTATTATATCATTTACTCCGCTCAATCCAAAACCAATATTTTTTGAAGTCATCTTGTGGTTAAAGGTAAAAGCCTGAGACTCTGGAGCACCATCAAAATTTAACCATTGACTACGATGAAGAATTGTGAAATTAGTGTATTCCTTAGATCCAGCATAACCAGGATTAAGACTTTGGTGGTTAAACATATATTGAGAAAAAATAACTTCTTGTTGCCCATTAACTTGAATTAATTGGAGACAAAGTAAGTAGAAAACAATAGATTTTAACTGTATTTTCACAAACATTAAATATATTAATAATTTGACATATGAATTAAAATAGTATAGATCACATGATTATATTTTGAAATGTTATTTTAATAAATAACTTTACGTTCTATCTTTAATAGCTTCAATAGTAAATAATAAATTTTATTATGAATGTAATTCAGTTGAGAACTTTTACACTCTTTTTTGTAATACTCAATTTTCATTCAATAAAAGCTCAGCTTAGTAAAGTTCATTACATTCCCCCTATAGCAGCTCATCCTGCCTCGGGTTCAAATGCATATCCAAGAGATCAATACATTTATATATCTACTCCCTCAAATGTTGATGTGAGTTATAGTATTCAACCAGTTGGCTCTCTCCCTAGTAGCTATATCTCTGGTGTTGTTTCAAATACCAGTCCAAATGTCCATTATATTGGAGAGGGCTCCACAAATTTTGCAATAGTGAATAGTGATTTTTATGGAGGAAGAGTTTTGGATGATAAAGGTTATATTATAACCTCTGATTCCCCTATCTATGTTGCCGTTCGTCTTCGAGCATCTTCTCGAAATGGAGGAAATTTCCCTCAGGCAGGAGCTTTAGTTAGTAAGGGATTATCTGCATTAGGGACCTCTTTTAGGACAGGGACTTTTACCAGTGAAAACCCTGACACCGGAAGTGGAGCTAATTATTTGAATTTTATTTCGATAATGGCAACTGAAAACAATACAAATATAATATTTGATAATCTGGTAAAAGGATTAATATTAAAAAACATTACGACTCCTTCTGGTGCAGGAACATTTTCCTTGACAACAAATTTAAGTAAAGGGGAGAGCTACCTAATCTCGGCAGAAGCTGAAGATTCGGTATTTAATCAGGATGGTTTAATCGGGGTATCAATAACTTCGGACAAGCCAATTGTTGTTAATTCAGGCTCTGCAAACGGAAGTTTTCACGATGGCGGTGGAAGAGATTATGGAATTGATCAAATTGTTGGGGCAGATAAAATAGGTATGGAGTATGTTTTTGTAAAAGGTAATGGATCTAACGGATGGGAAAATGTCTTGATTGTTGCAAACGAAGATGACACTGATATTTATCTGGATGGGGATCTATCAGTTGTATTTGCCAATTTAGCTAAAGCCGGGGACTATGTTTTAATAGAGGGAAATGAATATAGTAATGGAGGATCAAATAGAACGCTATATGTTAGTTCATCTAAAAATGTTTATGCTTGGCAAGGAATAGGACTTGGAAGCGAGGCTAACCAAGGGATGTTTTTTGTTCCACCATTGTCATGTCAAAGCCAAGGAGAGGTTAATAATATCCCCTTGATAGAATACATAGGAACATCTTATTTTGGTGGATATGTTACTGTTGTGACTAACAGTACAGCCACGGTAACCTTTTCAGATTTTAATAATTCAAATATGTCTCTAGATGATTCAAGTTTTTCAGGAGGAGTTAATGTAACCGGACCAGAGTCAATTGATGGCGCGGACTATAAGGCATATATCATTCAAAATTTAAGAGGTAATGTATCAGTTGAATCTAGTGGTGAGCTATATTGTGCTTATTATAATCAAAATGGAGCCGCAACTTCAGGTGGATTCTATTCAGGCTTTATCTCTCCTCCAGAGACTGTGATTAGGGCTCCAAACCTATCAGGGGAAAAGTGTCTTCCAAATATTGAATTATTTGGATCTGGATTAGAAGCTTACGATAGTTTTACTTGGATGTACAATAATGGTAGTGGGTATGTTGATCTTGGAGTAAACACTAATCCTTATCAACCTTTAAACCCTGGTTCTTACAAAATAAAGGCTCAAAAAAGCTGTGGTGGAGTAACTTCATTTGCCTTTTCTGAACCAGCTGTTGTAAGTAACTGTCCTGATGATTTTGATGGCGATGGAGTAAATGATAATATTGATCTCGATATTGATAATGATGGCATTTTTAATGAATATGAGTCGTCAGGAACATATGATTTAGATCTTTCAGATCTTTTAGACCCTCTGATTTCCCTTCCAGATTCTTCAACAATGAGCGGAGAATTTACCGTTACTTCAGGATTTACAGGGAATGATAGTGAAATTGAACAAACGGTACAAGGTGATATTGCATCACTGGTTCAAATAGGGCCAAATTATGAAAATACCTTAGAATTTGATTTTAACGATAAGGTTAACTTTATGTTCACTCACTCAGTTGTTACAACTCACGACATTATAGAAAATGAAATATTCATACTATCTACATCGCTTCCAACCCAAAGTCTATCTGTTTTAGACCCTGATAATATTTTATTAATTGATACAAACTATGATAACATTTATGAATCTGGAGTTGGACTTTATTCAGCAAATGAAATAAGATTTAAGTTTAATCCTAGTCCAAACGGAAATACACCTTTCGCTTTTTATGGTCAAAACATGGATAATATCAAATTGAAACACATAAATAATAATTCAAGTGAAGTTTCCTTAATTAGATTTAATTTATCATTACATCAATATTCTTTGGATACGGATAACGATGGGGTTCCAGATTCATATGATTTAGATAGTGATAGCGACGGATGTAGCGATGTAATTGAAGCTGGGTATTCAGATACTGATAACCCACCAGATGGCATTTTATCAAATTCACCAGTTTCAGTAAATAGTCTTGGTCAAGTAGCAGGGAATGATGGTTACACCCTCCCAAGAGATGGAGACAGTAATGGCATTTATGATTTTCAAGAAATTGGGCAACCTCTTGATTTATCAAATATCACAACTCATCCTCAGTCTCAGAGCGTATGTATTGGTGAAACTTTTAATATTTTGGCAGAGACAAATGTTCAAAGTGCTGTCTTCTCTTGGCAAGTTTATGATGGGAGTGAGTGGATAGATATTTCGGATAATTCTATTTACCAAAATTCAAATTCAAATAATTTGGAAATAACCCCGAGTGATTCTAGTTTTGATAGTTTTAGATATAGAGCGAAAATTGCTAACCCAGCTTTTCTATGCAGCCCTATTAGCTCTAATGAGGCTACCTTAAGTATATTACCCCCTAAAACATTTACATTATCAGACAATGAGATTACCATTGCTGAAACTGATTCACCGACAACTTTTCAAATCGCTCTTGACAGCCCCCCCATAGCAGATGTTACAGTTAGCTTCTCTAATCCAGATATATCTGAAGCACTTTTTTCTCCTACTTTTATAACTTTTACACCCGTAAATTGGAATATTAACCAACAGATAACTATTACTCCAAAGACTGATGGGCTAATAGACGGAGATCAAGTTTTAGCCTCTCAAATTTCATTTAATTCAAACGACAAGTGTTTTTCAAATATAACTGGAGAGACTGTAACTATTACAGTTCAAGATGTTAATGCTGCAGATTTTAAAATCATTACAATCGATAATCTATCGGATGAGAATGGAGATGAAGCTTCTTTTACTATTGAGCTTATGTCACAGCCCACAGGTATAGTTGAACTTTTTTTAAATTCAAGTGACTTAACAGAAGGAAGCCTTGCTATTGACAAAATAACTTTTAATCCCTCCAATTGGAATATTCCTCAAGTTATATCAGTAGAAGGACTTCCTGATCCAATTCCATTTAAAGATGGAAATATAGATTATAAAATTATTACCGGAAATGTAAGTTCAACAGATCCTGAATATAATGCCATGGATGGAACTACTATTGATGATGTTAACCTCACGAATCAAGATAATGAAGGCCCGGGTATTGAGTTGATTGTAGTTGGTGGAGTCCAAAACACAAACGAAAGTGGTAAAAGTTTTGATGTTCAATTTAACCTTCTTTCGAGGCCGCTTGATGGAGGGTCTGTGAATTTTAGTTTACAAATCTCTGGGGATCAAGACGAGGTTTCATTATCCTCAACTGAAATTACTATTTTAAATGAAGATTGGAATAAACCTTTCAATAATCAGATAACCATTTCTGGGCTTGACGATGAACTTATAGATGGGGACATTTTTCTAGTTCTAGAGACGGGAAACCCAGTTTCATCAGATATAGTATATGATTCTCTTGATGAATTTGATGTTGCAGATTTAATATTCAGAAATTTAGATAACGATCAGGCTGGATTTAGCCTTGGTTCAATCTCAAATAACTTGAGTGAGGATGAGAATATAGCTAACTTTTTTGTTAGACTTGACATTGAGCCTAATCAAGATGTCTACCTAAACTTAAGTTCAAATGATCCTTCTGAGGTGAAAGTTGATTTACAATATCAAGAATTACATTTCACCCCACTAAATTGGAACATTCCTCAAACAGTTATTGTTAGAGGGGTTGATGATTCATTTATTGATGGTGATCAATTAACTCAAATTTCGGTTGGAGTGAAGGAAAACTCTGACCCTAATTTCATTTCAGAACCTAATCAGTCAGTTGATGTAATTAATATTGATAACGATAACGCAGAAATAATTTTAACTCTAATTGATCCTCTAACCAGTGAGGACGGGGATAAAGGTAATTTTACTGTTCAATTAGGAGCGCCCCCAACCTCAGAGGTAGAACTTGTTTTTTCAAGTTCCAATATTGATGAAGGGGTTGTGAGTGAAACCTTTATATTTAGTTCACTAAATTGGGATCAACCACAAGAGGTTGCAGTAACTGGAATGGATGAATTAATTCCTATTGCGGACGGTGCTGTAAACTATCAGGTTTATATTTCATCAATTATCTCCAGTGATCAACATTACAATCAATTAAATCCATATGACATAGCTCCACTAAATTTTATTAATCAAGATAATGATTTCGCTTCGGTAATTATAAATCTAATTGAAAATGATTTTACATCCAGTGAGTCTGGTGATCAAGTTAAAATTGAATTTTCTCTTAACTCAAAACCTACAGAAGATGCATCAGTAACAATTCCTATTTCATTATTTGAAAACGAGGATGAAATTGAATTACCTAAAAACGAAATAATTATTGAAAATCAAAATTGGGATAAACCCGAATCAAATCAGATTATACTAACTGGCTTAGACGATGTTATCTTAGATGGCGATCAAAGTATAAACTTTATAACAGGAGATCCAAAATCCAACGACATTAACTATGATAGTCTGAATGCTTCCTCTGTGGCAAACTTAATTTTGCAAAATCAAGACAATGATTATGCTGGATTGGTTTTATCAGGAGACGTTAAACCAGTTGGAACAAATCTTGAAGGGTCTAATATTTCAAATTACGAATTAACAAAGTCTACTTCAGAATCTGGGGATACTGTAAATTTTAAGGTTAAATTAACTGTTCAGCCTACTTCAGATGTCACCTTTTTTTCAACGTCAGGTGATATCACTGAGGTAGGAGTTATTGAAAATCAGATAACCTTTACTCCTGAAAATTGGAATGTAGACCAAGAAATTACTATTTATGGGATAGATGATATATTATATGACGGGGATATAAAAACAAACTTATTTCTATCGGTAGATACTTTTACTTTAGATATAAATTATAAAAAAATAGAGGATATTATTATTCAATTAACCAATTTGGAAAACGATATTGACCTGGATGGAGATGGACTTCACCACTATTTTGATAATTGTCCCGAGATATTTAACCCCAACCAGGAAGACCTTGATCTTGATGGAATAGGTGATTTTTGTGATCAAGATATAGATGGAGATGGCGTGACCAATCAACAGGAAGAAATTGATCGAACTGACCCCTATGAAAATTGTGATTTTATATTTAATAGTATTACCCTAAATATTACTTCTCCAATGGATTGTGACAATGATGGAGTTAAAGATGAAATTGATTTAGATGATGACAATGATGGAATATTAGATACCGTGGAAACCAGTGCTGATTTCGATCAAAATGGAAGGATTAATAGTTTAGATTTAGATAGCGATGGAGATGGTTGTTATGATGTTTCCGAGGCAGGATTCTTAGATCCTGATAAAGATGGTTTGTTAGGATCAAGCCCTGTAATAGTTGATGAATTTGGTAAAGTGATTTCAGCTGTTGGTTATCTTTCTCCAAACGATTTAAATAATTCCTCAGAATATGATTTTCTAGAATTACCTCAAGCGATAGAAATCACAAAGCAACCTTTACAACAAATGGTTGTGTTTGTAGGTAAGGGTTTGGATATCAATATTGAGGTTAACACAGAGGATAATATAACGATTCAATGGCAAATTTTAGACCCTGAGATTAATTCATCATGGGTCGATTTAGAAGAGTCTGATTTATACAGAGGAGTAAAAACTAAATCCCTAATGATTATTGACCCAGATGAGACTACAGTCAAATTAAAATTTAGGGCTAAAATAAGCTCAATAGCTTATAAGTGCGAACCACTACTCTTCTCTGATGAGACAAATTTTGATTATCAGCCTCTAGAAATCCCGAATGCTTTTTCTCCAAATAATGACGGAATGAATGAGAAACTTGAGATTAGAGGGTTAGGAAAATTTCCAAATCATAAACTCACAATTTACTCACGCTGGGAGACGGTAATTATTCAAGAGGCACCATATAAAAATGATTGGGGTGGCGAACAAAGATTAGGTTACCCGAAAAACAATGGAGGAGATCTTCCCGAAGGAACCTATTTCTACATTTTAGATTTAGGAAATGGCCAATCCCCTTTTAAAGGATTCATTTATTTAAAGCGCTAATTAAAAAGTCTTACTAGTTTCTGTGTAAAAAACCTTTTAAAAATTTTCACCCTATTACTGGTTTCCATCATTATTTTTCAGTTTTATTACTATCGAGGAATTAGATTGTTAAGACTTTTTTGAGTGTTAGCATAATCTAGTCATATGAATTTTAAGCAATTTTACCCAATGGACTTATCAAGGTTTTTAACCTAAAGGTTATCTTAAAAAAAGATTCAAAGCTATCTTTAACCTTTAGTTTTAAGTTTGGAGTAATCATAGAGCTTTTTCATCATTATTTTATAACCATAGGGTACTATCAATCATGGATTCCTTGGCCAGTGGATTCAGAATCATAATTATTGTTATTCTTGTTTGCATGTATCCTAAATTATTCTTCATTAAACCCTAACTTTGAATTCATGAAGTTAAAGTTTTACAAGGTATTACTTAAAAAAAGATTTCCCCTTGCCATAAGTCGTGGTATCAGGGGGGATGCTTATAACTTATTTCTTTCTTTTGAAAAAGATGGGATTATTGGTTGGGGAGAGGCTGCACCTGGAAAAAATGAAAACGCAGGGTCAGTTGAGGAAGTTGAATCTCAGTTAAATATTTTGATAGCTGAGGGGATAGAAAACAAAACCACCCAAGAGATTAATAAAATAGCCAGGGCCATGGGGATAGCTCCTTGTGCTACTGCTGCTTTAGATATGGCAATTTGGGATTGGAAAGCTAAAAATAAGGATTTACCCTTACATCAGTTTCTGCATTTTCCACCCCCATCGGTTCCAACCTCTATTACGATTGGAATTAATCACCCTGAGGTTGTTAAAGAAAGAATCCCCCTTATGTTTGAAGATTCAACTATTAAAGCACTAAAGGTAAAGTTGGGTGCACCTCAAGGTATTGAAGCTGACCAAGAAATGTTTTCTCAAGTATTAGAAAGCACTAAAAAATATGGTATAAAAATACGTGTTGATGCCAATGGAGGCTGGTCGACATCGGAGGCGATTTTCATGATGAAATGGCTTTCTTATCGAGGAGTAGATTATATTGAACAACCTATTAAAGAGGGTGAGGAAGAAGATTTAAAATATTTATATCATAATAGGCCTTTACCAATCTATATTGATGAGTCCTGCCGGTATTCTGATGACGTTCCTAAATGGGCTGAATATATAGATGGTGTAAACATGAAATTAATGAAATGTGGAGGAATAACTGAGGCTTTGAGAATTATTCAATTAGCTAAGCAATATAAAATTAAGACTATGATAGGATGTATGAGTGAATCTTCTGTCGCTATTGCAGCAGCAGCTTCCATTTCTGGAGTGATTGATCATATTGACCTAGACTCCCATTATAACCTAAACCCTGACCCGTCTACAGGTGTAAAAATGATAGATGGGGTAACAATTCCTGATTTTGTCCCAGGGCACGGCGGAATTCTAAAGCCTCAATATTATGCTTAAACCGAATCAAAAAGTAGCTATATATATGCAAGGCTTTTTACATAGTGATTATGGTAAAATGGGTTTGGGGATTATTCGGTATTCAGAAAATCCAATCGTTGGTATAATTGACTCAGAAAACGCTGGGAGTAATATCAACAGAGAATACAAAATTGATAGAGATATCCCCATTTATAAAAGTTTAGATGATGTTGTCAAAAAAGGTGCAGACGTGCTGGCCTTGGGAATTGCTCCCTCAGGTGGAAAAATTCCAATTGATTGGCTACCCATGATTGAATTAGCTTTGAATGCTGGATTGTGCATCATCAACGGACTACATGATACCCTTGGAGACCGTTATAATCATAAAATAAAAGATAGAAAAAAACAGTGGATTTGGGATGTAAGAATTCCGAATATCAGTCCAAAAATAGCCTCAGCAAAAGCAGCTGAATTATCCAATAAAAGGGTTTTAATGATTGGTACAGATATGGCTTGCGGTAAAATGACAGCTGGTCTTGAAATTTATAAATGGGCAAAAAATAATGATGTAAATACTGGTTTTATTGCTACAGGTCAAATCGGTATTACTTTAACGGGACAAGGAATTCCACTAGATGCTATTAAAGTAGATCATGCCTGTGGTGCTGTTGAGCAAATTGTATTAAAGAATCGAGATAAATCTCTTTTAATTATTGAAGGACAGGGATCGCTTTTACACCCAGGGAGTTCCGCTTCACTCCCTTTAATGAGGGGAAGTTGTCCTACGGATATGATTTTATGCCACCGCGCCGATAAAATTAGCTTAAGAAACCTTGAAAAGATTAAAATTCCTGAGCTTAAAGATTTTATAGATCTTAATGAATCATTAGCTTCAACATGTGGCACCTATGGTGCCCCAAAAGTAATTGGGATTGCACTGAACACTTCAAAACTATCGAAATCAGACTCTTTAAATTATATTATCAATTTGGAGAAACAAACAGGACTTCCTGTGACGGACGTCATAAGGTTTGGGGTCAAAAAAATAGTTAATCAATTATTGTAACTTATTTACAGTGGTAATCTGCAGCTTTGGTAGCTATTTGATTATTGGGCTTTACATTGACTTTATACCCCAGAGAGTTTGCCCACCCTTTAGTAGCAGAAATTAACTTGCTAGACTTAAAATTTTCGTCGCTGTTATAGTCCATATCTATCTCTACCCTGACACTTACTTGATTCGTTAACCACTGTGCAATATCAATACTCATTTCCGCTTCTTTCCATAAACGCGTCCACATATCTTTTATTAATATCTCAGTTTTTTTACTAAGTATGTAGTGTACCCCTCTGCTACCATATCGGTAGGCAATGACCGTGGCATATTTTGTTTTCTTCCCTATATTTTGAGAATCTGACCCAATATGTATTTTAACAGTAGGGTAATCTCTCAAGATTTTTAATGTATGTTCAACAGGATCTATTCGCTCTCCTTTGATGTTTTTAAATAGCCTCATAAATAAACCCTAAGATAATTAAGCTGAATAAAAAAATGGTTTTATTTTTGATTTAGCTATGGTTTACGAAACAATATTTAATATTTATAACATAGGGATTTTAATTTTTTGGTCATTACTTTTATTTTTTCCAAAAAGTAAAACAACTCAAAAAATTATCAATTATCCATGGATACCCGTTGTAATTGCTTTCGGATATATCTTTTTTTTAAGTACCTCTGAGGGAGCTTTTTCTGCTGATTTTTCCTCTCTTTCTGGTTTGACCGAGATGTTTCAAAATGCAAATCCACGTGGAGTTGCAGCAGGATGGCTTCACTATTTAGCTTTTGATTTTTGGGTAGGCTGTTGGATGTTGAAAGACAGCCAGAAAAAGGGGATAAGACACATATTTATTATTTTACCAATGTTTTTTACATTTATTCTTGGTCCAACAGGAATATTAATTTATACTTTAATATTACTATTTCATAACAAACTAATTCAAAATTAACCTTGACTACTTCATTTTTATTATTTTCTCTAGCAGTTGCAGTGGGATTTGGAGCATTAGGCTCATTTATAGCGAGTAAAAAAGGTCGAACCGAGAGGTTTGGATTTATTATTGGATTTCTTTTTGGGTTTTTTGGTGTTATAGGATTGCTTTTAATGAAAGATCAATCTAAAAATGATCAATCCCAAGATCGATTAAAATAACTTTTCCCAAACTATTATCCCTAATTTTGCGCTTAATCCTAAAATTAGAGGATATATGCCAAAGAGCCATAGATAATCCATTAGTTTTAATGGGCTATTCCCAATAGAATTTAAAAAGTCGTACCAAGTCTTAAGACCCAATTTTGCTGCGATAATATTGGCGAGGATGGCACTTATTAAAATTATAACACCTATAAAGTAGAATTTAATCATTTTTTTAATTTAAGCTTTTGTATTTTGTCAAAATGAATTTGTTAAAGCTTATCAAAGGTATGCTTTTTATCTTGGCAGTAGTCTGTTTTTATATTGTCTATCTAATGTATACAAAGCTTTCTTTTATTGATAAACCTTATCTTTACGGGGGATTGATACTAACTTTAATTGCTATTTTGATTAGGAAATCAAAGTAGCAATTTACTCCTTAACCAATATATAAGTTGCACGCACTCCAGTGGCAAGATTCCATTGATTGGAAGCGGTCATATTCCCACCTTCATCATATACCCTTACTTCAGCTGTATTTGGGCCTGATTCACCTTGATTGAGCGCAATAAAATCAATCTTATTAAAACCCTTAACTAGAGAAATATTTAAGCCTCTAAACCGCTCTACCAATAATACATTGGGCTGAATCACTTGATCATTGTGAAGAATTCTTACCCGATCTCCGTCTGGGTATTCGTGATCTCTAAATATAATCCTAGCCTTAGAACCCTTAATTCTGTAATCTCCCATAAATTGGTTTGACTTAAATTTATTAGGGTCTTTATTTTCTTCTAGGCTTTTTCCATTCAACTTTGAAAGGTAATAATCCCCGGGATCTAAAAATTTTTCTTGATTTCCCATATCAATAGTTGCATTTTCATTTAAATTAGGATCAGTAATATCAATTGGATCTTTTTTTAAAAAATCCCGATTAAGATATTTACTTTCCTGAGGCTTTATATACAAGGGGCTACTTTCTTCATTTTCCTCAATCGGAAATTTAAATGAAGAGTTATTATTTTCAATTTGTCCCAATACTAAATTGAAGCTTGAAATCATAAAAAAGAATTCTAATAAACCTTTTAAGAGGTTGAATTTTCTAGAAAAAAAATAATGGCCGATTAAACTCATTAAATAAAGTTTTGTATTACAAACCTATTTCAAAAAAATTAAACCTACTTCTTGTTTATCATTATTTTGCAATATAAATGATTACTTTGCTTTACCAATTTGAAAAACTATGGAGTTAGCAGCTATTGATTGGATAATCATTATAACTTTTTTTTCAATCTCTTTGTTTATTGGTATATGGGTCTCAAAAAAAGCTGGATCCTCTAGTGGAGAGTTTTTTCTTTCTGGGCGGAATATGCCATGGTGGTTATTAGGGATATCAATGGTAGCTACTACTTTTTCAACTGACACTCCTAACCTAGTCACTGATATAGTGAGAACCAATGGGGTTTCTGGGAATTGGGTCTGGTGGGCGTTTCTAATTACAGGTTTACTTACCGTTTTTATCTATGCCAAATTATGGCGTAAATCTAACGTAAAAACAGATATTGAATTTTACGAGTTTCGTTATGGTGGTGCTCCCGCAAGTTTTCTAAGAAAATTTAGAGCTTTGTATTTAGGTGTAATATTTAACGTGATCACCATGTCTTCCGTTACTCTTGCGGCTATTAAAATAGGGGGTATAATGTTAGGATTAGAACCATGGCAAACTGTAATAAGTGCGGGACTAGTAACAGTTTTGTTCAGTACCCTTGGGGGATTTAGAGGTGTACTTTACACGGATTTTCTTTTGTTTTTTGTCGCGATGGTTGGATCAATAGGTGCCGCTTATTACCTAGTAAACCTTCCAGAGGTTGGAGGAATGACTGCACTCTTAAACCACGAAAACGTGATTAACAAACTTTCTATTTTACCGGATTTTTCAGACACACGCGCATTTATAACACTTTTAATCATCCCTTTAGCAGTTCAATGGTGGAGTGCATGGTACCCAGGGGCAGAGCCTGGAGGAGGAGGGTATATTGCTCAACGTATGTTGGCTTCAAAGGATGAAAACCATGCCATTGGTGCAACTTTCTTTTTTAACATTATGCACTATGCTCTAAGACCTTGGCCTTGGATTTTAGTAGCCTTAACCTCTCTTGTTATATTCCCAGATTTATTAAGTATAAAAGAAGCTTTCCCTAATATTTCAGACGACAAATTAGGACACGATTTGGCCTACTCTGCAATGTTAATTAAATTACCTTCGGGTCTCATAGGATTGGTTTTAGCGTCACTTATAGCAGCGTATATGAGTACAATATCTACACAACTAAACTGGGGCTCTTCCTATATCGTTTACGATTTTTATCAAAAACAAATTAACCCTAACGCCTCTGAAAAAAAATTGGTAGCCGTTGGGAGAATCTCTACTATTGCACTGATGATATTAAGTGCGGGACTTGCACTATTACTACAAAATGCACTTCAGATATTTGATATTTTACTGACTTTCGGCGCAGGAACTGGACTAATATTTATACTTAGATGGTTTTGGTGGAGGATCAATTCCTGGAGTGAAATATCGGCGATGTTTGCCTCAGGGATAGTTGCTATTACACTAAAAACAAGTGATTTAGGCCTTTATCTTTTTGGTTCAAATAAAGGGCTATTACCTGATTGGTTAGAATACCCTTTAGTTGTTTTATTTACCTCTATCATTTGGTTGTCAGTAACATATATGACCCGCCCTGAGAGTGACGAGGTGCTTCGAAAATTTTATAAAAAAACTCAACCCGGGGGACCTGGTTGGGAAATGGTCATTCAAAAAGCTAAAAAAGATAAAGTAATGCTCGATAAAAAAGACAGTGGTTGGAATGTTCCTTCTGGAATTTTAGCCATGCTTTTGGGATGTGGATTAATCTACAGCATTATGTTTGCAACTGGCTATTGGATTTATGGACAATACACAAGTGCTTCTATTCTAACCACATCTTCATTTATTTTTGGAATATTGCTCATCAAAACATGGAAAAAATCAAGGTAAGTGTATTGTGAGACTAGCCTAAAATTGCACCAGCTATTGTGGCAGACATTAAGGAAACAATGGTTCCACCTATCATTGCTTTTAAGCCTAGTTCGCTGAGATTCTTACGTTGCATTGGAGCAATAACACTAATACCGCCTACTTGAATTCCAATAGATGCAAAATTTGCAAAACCACAGAGAAGGAAACTCGCCATTATGATCGATTTTTGGTAGCCAAAGTGGAGTGTATTGTTAATGTCTTTCAATGATGCCAATTCAATATAGCCTACAAATTCACTTGCTACGAGCTTCAGCCCTAAAAGCTGTCCCATTATGGCTACATCCACTGTTTCAACTCCGATTAACCACATTAAAGGAGCAAACAAATATCCCAAAATTAACTCAATTGAAAAACTTTCATAAGGAGTGTTTTCAATTACCCATTTATTTAGACCTAATCCATCACCTATACCAAAGAAAACTCCATTTATCATTGCAATTAGAGATATAAATACTAATAACATAGCACCAACATTAACCGCCATTCTAACGCCTTCTGCTGTACCCATTGAAAGTGTACCAATAAAATTATTGCCAATTTTATCAGTTGGGATGGTTATATTTTCAATTATTTTATCTGTTTGAGGATACATTATTTTTGCAACAACTACCGCTCCGGGAGCAGCCATTACCGATGCCGCCAATAAACTTTTGGCAAAAGCTAATCGCTCAATAGGGTCATCACCCCCTAGAAAACCAATGTAGGCTCCCATTACACTCCCAGCAACTGTTGCCATTCCACCCAACATTACTAAAAAAAGTTCTGAACGGTTCATCTTTTCCAAATAGCCCTTGATTAAAAGGGGTGCTTCAGTCTGTCCTAAGAAGATATTTCCAGCTACTGTTAAACTTTCAGGCCCTGATATCCCTAATAGTTTTTTTAATGACCAGGCTAAAAACTGCACAATCTTTTGAATAATTCCAAGATAAAACAATACAGATGTTAATGCTGAAAAAAAAATAATAATAGGTAATGCTTGAAATACAAATATGAAACCGTATTTATCTATACTTGCAAATTCTCCCAACAACATCGTTGTTCCAGCATTATTATATTCTAAAATCTTTACAAAGAAACTGCTGATAATTCCAAAAAAACTTTTAATCACGGATATTTTAATAACTCCGATCGCAATGGAGATTTGAGCTATAAGACCAATTATTACTAATTTCCAAGAAATTTGTTTTCTGTTGTTACTAAGCAGGTAAGCCAGAATAATTAGTACAATCATACCAATTAACCCCCTAAAAAGAGATTCAAAAGACATACCTTGATGAGGAATTATTTCCATATCAGAATTAATATTTTACTGATATTACAAATAACTGTCTTAACCCATTTTCATCTAATCCAGAAACTAAGATTTCGTTGTTATCGTGATTCCATCTTGGAGCAGGATCAATCCTTAAATCTTTTTTGTAAACACCCGTGTTAAAACTTGGTGTATTGACCCAATTACCAGTTTTTAGATTCATCAAAGAATAGAAATTTGTACCTGCTTTATCATTATATCCATTCACAAGCCATTCCGAATTGGGAGATAAGCTAACATCACCACCAGGTTGAGGGAAAATCTCGTTACTTCCAATGGTTCTTTTAATTTTTCGTGTAATTATATCATAAACAATTTGCTTGTTATCGTAACTTCCTATGATTTCTGTTCCATTTGCCCATTCTGGATGTCCCCCTATGTGTCTATGCCCAGCAAAAAATTGAGTACCATCAACTTTTACCGAACAAGCTGCATTTAGTCCCTCTCTACCATCTTTGTCTGACTTCCAACCTGCTCTAACAAAAAAATAAATCCATTTACCATCCCGACTCCAAAGTGTGTGATTGATAAATAGATTTCTCCCTATGGCATCAAATCCGTTTCTATCAAGTCCTTCAGCCATTTGTTTAAAAGATAAAAGGATTTTCTTTTCTCCGGTTTCAATATCAATTATAGCAATACCATCTTCTTTTGGAGCAGCAATACCTTCACTCCAATCATAAGAATCCCTGTAACCTGTTACAGGTCTTAAGCGAGCCATTCGGGCATAATTAATGGCTAAAAAATATTTTCCTTTAGGACTTACACCACTGTTTCCAAAAGACTTATTACCATACTGATAAGTTTTTATTCTTGTACCTTTACTTAAATCAAATAGAACGGTTTTTACCACTCCTGACCGTGAATCACGATCATTAAAAAAAAACTGATCTTGAGGTGAATGGGGGTTCCAATAAAACATCGTGCCCTGTTGATGATTCCATCCCTGACTTTCGTCAACTTTTTTAATTTTAAAAGAATTTCCAACCTTTTCATTGGCATAAATAATATTTACGTCAGCAGGCTCCCCTCTGCCTGCAAGATGGTCGTGGAAAGAGGCTGATAAACACAGGATACGGTCTCCGTTTTTACTCCAAGGAATTGTTAAGGATTGACCTATATATCCAAAAAAATGATGATCGGGCCCTTGTGTTAATTGTTTAACACTTATCTTAATTTGATTTAATTTTATAAATGGAAAGCTAGGGAAGAATAAACCTCCAAAAGAATATTTACCTGTATCTGAAATAAATTTTCTCCGATTCATAAATTATGTTTGTTATAAATGTTGTATTTATTTAGATAGAATTTCTAGGATCATTTCTCTAGTAGTCATTAATTTGATTTTGTGAACAGCATCTTTATAGTCTCCATTATCTATACGATTTTCAATTATTTTAATTAATTCTTGAGCGCTTATATCGAACATTTGTTATTTTTAAATTAGAATTCCATTGGCACTTCTACAATCAACACTCTGGACTCGCTTTGAGCTTCAAATGAGATTTCATTCGTATTCCAAACTCCTATAGCGTCTCTTTTCCTTAATTTCTCATTGGCAATCATAAAAGCTCCTTCAATAACAAAAACATAAACACCATTCCCTTCTTTTTTAAATACGTAATCAATAGAGGTTTGTTCTTCAAAATCTCCAAGGTGAAACCAGGCGTCTTGATGAATCCACAAGCCATTGTCTTCAGGGTAGGGTGACAATACCTGATAAAAACTATTCTTTTTTTTTAGTTGTCTAATCGAGAGTTGATCATATCTGGGCTCAACATCTTGTTCTTTTGGTATCACCCAAAGCTGCAATAGATTGACAAAATTATCTGAACTTTTATTGTATTCGCTATGATAGACACCTGTTCCTGCGCTCATTACTTGGATTTCTCCTTCATTAATTACTCCAATATTTCCCATGCTATCTTTATGCTCCAAATCCCCTTTCAAGGGGATAGTTATTATTTCCATATTGTTATGAGGGTGAGTGCCAAATCCTTTTCCAGGTGAAATGGTATCGTCATTTAAAACACGTAAAGCCCCAAAATTAGAACGCTGAGGATTAAAATAGCTAGCAAAACTAAAAGAGTAATTCGCATTAAGCCAGCCGTGGTCAGCATGGCCCCTAGATTGAGCACTGTGAAATACTTTTTTCATAATTGTTTATACAACATTTGTTTTAACAAATATATTATTTATTTTCTTCTTTTTTTATTTTATTCTTTTGCTTGTTAACTAAATTGACTAATCTAGTTTTTGCATCTAAATAGTCAATAAGTGTTTTAACTTTCTCCTCTACCTCTTTTTTACTAGCTAATTTTTCCTTTTCTTCTAAGATAGTTGATTTGATATCTCTATAGGTGCTAAATATGAACCCAATTATAATTACGACAGCAATTAATACAGCTAATATTTCTTCAGAGTCACTTAAACTTAACATTTTAAAAAATTTCAACTAAAAATAATAATTCCAGTTATATCTTTGATCCAATAATTAACTTTTAAACAATGCAAAAATATATTTGCAGTTTTATAATTATCTGCATTATTGAGCCCTTTTCATCTACTTTACTTTTTGGCCAAGACAGCCTTCAACAAAAAATAGTTTTAAAAGAAATCACCTTAGATGCCGCTCGAATTAAATCTCCGAAAAGTATTTTACCTTTTGCCTTAACTTATAAAACTTTCCCTCAGACCCAACTCAACAACGCCCAAAATTCGCTTCAGGACTACCTCCAAGGTGTTCCTGGTTTATTTGCGCAAAATACCCAAAACTTTGCACAAGACCTTCGCGTGTCAATTCGTGGTTTTGGTGCTCGATCTGCCTTTGGAATTCGTGGAATTCAATTGATTGTGGATGGTATTCCAGAGACTACCCCCGATGGACAAGGTCAACTGGATAATTTGCCATTGGGCCTAATCCAATCATTGACTGTACTTAGGGGACCCGCTTCAACCTTTTATGGAAATGCGGCCGGCGGTGTAATTCAAATCAATACTTTATCCGATTTTGAAGATGATTTCGTTCGTTTTCGCGCCCAAGGGGGATCCTTCTCAAGCAGTAATCTTTCAGCAACTGTTGGGTTAAAAAACAATAAAACTAAAGCAGTTCTTCACCAAAATCTGTCCGAATCTGATGGTTACCGTGATCATAGCCGTTACAAACAACAGGTTTTTAATGCCCGGCTTTGGCATGATTTTTCTGTGAAATCTAAATTAAATTTCCAATTTAATTACACCAACAGCCCATATGCTTATGACGCGGGGGGAATTAATTTACAAAGTGTAATTGAAAACAGAAGACAAGCCCGTCCCCAAAATAGGAGTTTTCAAACTTTTGAGTCTATAGAACATATTAAAACCGGCCTGCGATGGGAGAAAGCTATTTATAAAAATTTAAGCTTTAGCTCTTATGTTTTTTATGCCTATCGCGATTTTAAAGGTAGACTACCTTTTGAATTTGGAGGTTTAGTTGACCTGGTAAGAGATTATTACGGAGGAGGAGCAGTTGTCGATTATCAGCCTAAGGAATACCACAGTATACAATTAAGGGTTTCATTTGCAGATCAAACTGATCATAGAAAGCGCTTTAAAAATATTGCAGGTGAAGCTGGAGATATAACATTAGATCAAAAGGAATTATTTAATAATAAATCAATAAGCTTGTTGGATGAGTATCGACTCAGTTTTGGAGTTTTACGAGCAGGAATAAGATTTGACAAACAACAACTGGGCACTAGCCTTGTAGAGAGCAAAAAAAATCTAGACGTATTAAACTACAGTCTTGGATTTACTTACACTGATTTAGTTGATCATATTTTTTTCGCGTCCTACGCTACAAGTTTTGAAACCCCAACACTTAGTGAGCTCTCCGCTAACCCTTCTGGCGAAGAGGGATTTAACCCTGATCTATCGTCGGCTCAAGCTAGAAACTTTGAACTAGGCTGGCGTTTCAATTCTTCCTTTGGTCAATTGGAAACTACTTTCTATGACATTCGAACCAAAAACGAACTTATCTCGTATGAATTAGAGGATTTCCCAACTCGAACTTTTTATCGTAATGCTGGTAAAACCAATCGAAAGGGAATTGAATTTCAATGGGAGCTTATAAAAAAAGCCTGGCATTGGCTAGCTTCCTTTAGTTACGCAGCTATAGAATTTGATAACTATCAGTTAGAAGAAAAAAATCTTTCTGGTAATAAACTTCCTGGCATTCCTCAACAGCAATTCTTCGCTTCCTCAAGTTACAATTTTTCAAGTGGCTGGGGAATAATAAGTTCAAACCAGTATTGCGGATCTTTATTCTCAGATGATTCAAATCAAAATAAAATTTCCCCATATTTCCTTTCAAACCTTAAAGCTTGGAAATCCTTTAATGATTTTGAGTTTTTTGCAGGGATTAATAATTTATTTGACCGAAAATATAACGATAACATTCGAATCAATGCATGGGGTAAGAGGTACTATGAGCCTGCACCAATGAGAAATTTTTATTTTGGAATTAGTTACGCATTTTAGATTTATACTTGATATTTCTATTTCGAGTTTTTCGATTGATCAAAAGAGTTTTATTTTTTTTAGCCCTATTTCTGACAGAATTATTAACATGGACTGTTTATAATTGTATTCTAAATCATTAATAATCAACATATAAAAAAATTATATTAGATATCACATTTACGAATAAATTAAATAAATTTTAATGTTGATCCCCCTCCGAAGTTCTTACTTCGGAGGGTTTTTTGTTAATAAAACGAATTTGGCATAGTATTTGCTATAATTAAAAGAGTTGCTTTAAAAATTCAATTGACAAGCAATTAAAAATATTATAAACATTATTAATTAATTTAATTTTATTCAAATGAAAAAAGGTTTATTAGGTCTATTAGTTGTTGCTCTGACAATAGTTGGATGTCAAAACTATGACGATCAATTTGACGATCTGAATTCAAAGATTAGTTCATTAGCTACTACAGTTGACGGACTTCTTTCTGTTCAGACAACTGTTTCTGCTCTTAGTACTAAATTAGACAATCTAGCTAGTACCGCGCTTACAGATTCAGATTTAGCTGGAATCTTAACTGAGGTTGCAGCTGTGAAACAAAGTGTTGCTGATCTCTCTTTAGCAGATGATTTAGCAGGTATTGAAACGGAAGTTGCAGATTTAGATGCTGAAGTAGATCAAATTCTTGAAAAGCTTAACGAGCTTTTAACTGCTAATGCTGTTATCAATCAAAATGTTAGAATTACTTCTTTGGCTGAACTTACTCTAGCTGAGGATTTAATCAAAACTGGTGAAGATAACCCTAATGTTACAATTAACGGATCTCTAGTAGTAAATACCACTGGTTCTAGTGATATTGCTCTTGCTGCTGACATTGATAGACTAAAGGCAGTAATGGACAAGATTAAAGTTGTAATGAAGACAGTTACTATTACTACTGATGAAGCACTTACAGCTGCTGCATTACAATATATTCAGGGAGATCTAGATATAAATGCTGCCACAGGTTCCCTTGCCGCTGGTGCTCTTACAACAGTAACAGGTGCAATGGAAATCAACCAAGGTGGGGATTTACTAATGCCACTTCTTAATAGCGTTGCTGGAAATATTACAATCCAAACAGCTGGAGTGTCTATTACTTCTGTTGATTTTTCTGGATTGACTGAAGGTGCTGCAAGAACAGCTGCTGGTACTCTGGCATTACCAGACGCCACTTCAGTTAAAATTTCTGGTGTACTTCCTACAACAGTTAATTGTCCAAAAGCTACAACTTTTGTATCTAATAGTACAGCCGCTCAAACAACTACAACAATTACTATTGATGGTTCTACTGATTTCTCATTAGGTTCAGCTTCTTTTTCAGGAGAAGTAATAATAACTGCAACTGGAGCTGTTAATTTAGCTGGTGTAACCTCTGCAAAAGCTTTGACTATTACTTCAGGAGGTTCAGTTAACCTTGGAGGACTTACCAAAATTGAGGCTTCTGCTGCAATTTCTGCAACAACTGTTGACATAGGTGCGGTTACTGAGATATCGTCTTCTACCGTTGTTACAGCTACAGATGTTACTCTTACTAGTTTAAAGACTGCTAATGCTACAATTACCCTCATGGGTCCAGCTACAGTATCTGCTCCTTCACTAGAAACTGCTGCTCAAGGTATTGTTGCTGAAGATGCAACTACTTTTTCTGCAATTGCACTTGCAACTTCAACTGGTACTATTAATGTAAAATCTGGTGCAACAGTTGAGTTTGGTAATCTTGCAGACCCTACAGATTTAGTAGATTTTGCTAATGTTAGTGTACTTAAGTTACATGCACAAGAGACTTCACTAAACTTTAGTACTGCAGCTTCAATGACTGCTTTGACAGTTCTTGGTAAGCAGAAATCTCCAATAACTCAAAATGGACAAACAAATGATGTTACTCTTACAGCTTCTAATACTGTACTTACTAGCCTTGTAGTTGGTGGTACTTTAAGAAAAGTATCTCTTGACGCTACTAAATTGACAGGCTTTTCAAGTGTAACAGGTAGTACTATCCTTGATTTACAGCTTAAAAATAATGCTGATCTAGCAACTGTTGAACTAGCTCATGATAGACTTGACGGAGAGAGAGCTCTTGGTATCACTGTTATCAACAATGATAAGCTTACATCTTTAGACATGTCTTCAGTTAATAAAATCAAGGAGATTGAAATCACAGGTAATGCTTCATTAACAGCCATTACAATGGCCGGTTTCTCACCTGCTGTTGAGCCTACTGCTAAGGTTACTGTAACTATAAGCGGAAATGCTTTACCAGGTGAATATACTTCTGCTACTGCAGGTACTGATACTACACCTTATTTAGAGGCAGCTATTAAAGATGACTCAGGTATTATATGTGGTGTTAAAGCTTTCATAGATTACTATAATGGTGCTAAAACCTCTGGTACAGTAACAGCTACAGTTGATCTTGATAAAGTAGATTTATATACTCAAGAAGAAAATGCTCAAGACGTAGTAGTAAGAACTATTTCAAGCCCACTTGTTACTCAAGCATTATCAGCTCATATTGCAGCTGATGCAAATGCTACAGGATTTGGTGGTGCTACAGACGCAATTGATTCTCCGGCAGATTTTGCACTAATCACTTGTGACTAATTAAAATTATTTTAATTAATGTTAAAAGCCTTCCTCTTTTGGGAGGCTTTTTTTATGCAATAATTTTAACTAGAGTAAGAAATATCAAACTTATCAACTGTACTATTGAGACAATTTTAAAATGCGAGTACCCTTTATTTAGTAGAAGATGATGAATATGATTCTGATCTGGGGAGAAAGGAGACTTTTTATTTGAAATTCTAATTATAAATACCCTTAAAAGATCAATCAATGGGTAAATAATTAGGCTCATTGTAAAAAGCGGCTTATTTATTTTGAGATCCATTTTATAGGTATATTCTGATCCTAATACATGGAAAAGATAAACAGCAATTAGAGTTCCAAATAACAGTGACCCTGCATCTCCTAAAAATACTTTATTTTCTTTTTTAAAATTGAAATAATATAAAGGGATTGAAGATATGACGACTAACATCCCAAGAAAGTAAATCGGAGTTTGAGAAGCCGAGAATAGTTCAACTAGAAGAATAACTTTTACTAATTCTGTGATAGCCATTCCATCGATTCCATCAATAAAGTTTATTGCATTTACAACTACTAAAAAAACAAAAACTGTAAAAACTTGACTGGCAATTCTCGGTATCTCCTGAAGACCCAATATGCCATGGAAGTGGTCTATAATAAACCCTTGATCAATTAAAATTTTTGCTACAACAATTTGCAATAAAAACTTTAGTTTAAAATCAGCATTATAAAAGTCATCGTAAACCCCAACAATAAACATAATTCCAAGTGGAATCAATAGTGAAAAATCATATAATTCTTGCCTAATCATATACAAATAAGTAGTAATTAAAAAAAGAGTTACAAAGACAGTAATTCCTCCAGTTTTGGTCGCTTGAGTATTGTGAACTGAACGGTGATTAATTGCATCAAATTTACCAAGTCTTATAAACCATTTTTTTAAGGTAAAGGCAGTTGCTATACTTATCAAAATTGTAACAGTATAAAGAGTTGTATTCATTATTTGGTTGAAATAAATTATTCAAATAAATTTATATCTTGCAAGTTAACAACAAATCTATAAAGATGGCTAAATCAGCCCCGAAGCAAAACAAATTAGATACTGCCAACTTTGTCCCTTCTATTTTTATTATCGGATTTCTGTGTGTGGGATTTATTCCTAATTGGGAAGCAGTAGATAAAATTGCACCTCAGTGGCTGTACTTGAGTATTCTCAACCTTTGCTGCGGGATACACCTTTTTATAAATCGAAAAATTTACAATGATAGAATCACTAGGGTATTAAGTTCTTGGATGAGTATTTCCTATATAGCATTCGTTTTATGGGCAGCTTTATCATTCTTCTATGCCATTAATCCTACAGAGGTTTTGGTCAACATTGTTCGCCATTTTAACACCCTTTTCATGTTCTTAAATCTAGGGATTTTAATTTTTAATATCAAAAATAAAAATCGCCTTCTGTCATTTGCTATAATGTCAATTTTAGCGATCGAGGTATATGCTGTTTTGAATCAAGCATTGGAAATGTATAATGAAGGAGCTATAAATCCCGTTGGATTAAAAGGAGTTACAGCCAACCGAAATATTACTGCTTTTTCTATAGTAATAAAAATACCTTATGTATTGTATCTTATTTTCGCCAATCAAAAATTATGGATAAAAATTCTTTATTCATTCCTGGTGGTCTTGAGCTTATTTTCTATAAGTATGATTCAAAGTCGGGCTTCTTTTGTAGCTGCTGCACTTATTTTAATATTACTTTTAACTTGGACCCTTATAAATTTTGTAAAGAATAAATCTTATAAACCCTTAGTAAATAATATATATTATTTGTTGCCAATGATATTGGCTATTATTCTAAATCAAAGTTTTGTTTCAAGCAAGGGAGCTGATGCACTATCTAGAGCCTCAACAATTTCTATCAGTACCAATGATGGTTCTGTTAATCAAAGGTTAAGATATTATGAGGATGTTTTAACTCACATTAGTTCAAATCCTATACTAGGGGTTGGAATTGGTAATTGGAAACTTACTTCAATAGGTTATGATAAAGCGGATATTACAGGATATATAGTTCCTTATCATGCTCATAGTGACTTTATCCAGCTTGGAGCAGAATTAGGTATTATTGGATTTTGTATCTATTTATTAGTTTTTTTGTGTGGTGCTTATTTCGCGTTTTTTTTACTATTTAAAGGGGATTTGAACACTGAAAAAAAATGGTTCATTTTTCTATTAATTACTTCTCTAGGCGTTTATTTTATAGATGCAAATTTAAACTTTCCAATAGCACGTCCTCAAGTATTAGCCCCCTGGGCACTTACAATGGCTCTAATTTCATTTTATTATTATGAGAATAAAGATTTGGGTATTATGAAAATCTCTAAAGGATTGAATTTGATTTATCCGATAACCTTGATACTTCTAATGTTATTTAGTACAGGGATTACTTACATAACATATCAGTCTCTTAAGGGTCAGATGTTTTTACTTAGAGATTTTAACTCAAATAAATACAGTATAACCATGGATAAAATTGATAATATAACACCTGATTTACCAAATATTACTGTCACAACTATACCAATGAAATCGATAAAAGCTCGCTACTATTTTAATGCCAAAAAATATGACAGGGCAATTGAGCTTTTAAACGAGGGGATACCTGCAAACCCATATTTATTTTTTAGTGAAAATCTAAAAGCCCAGATTTTTTTAAAACAAAATAAAATTGATAGTGCATTTGTAAATGCTAAAAAAGCTTTTTATGGATTGCCTAAAAATGCTTTACATGCATCAACTTATGCTCAGGCTATTTCTTTGAAAAGGGATTTAAATGCAGCAAAAAAAGTATTTGAAGTCTTATCCGAGAGGTCGGGAGAAGTAATCTGGAAGAATTTTTTAATTGTTCTATCTCAAATGGTTCAAAGCGGTGAAAAAGATTTTATAAAATTTGCTTCTCAGGCATTTAAACTTTATCCATATGATAAGGAGCTCTTCTCCTTGAAAAAACTTGCAGTGATCGGGCAGGCAAATATAAATCGCGCTCAAGTAGTTTCAAATGAAGGTTTAGCTTATTTTAACAATAAATTATACGTTGAGGCTGCAATAGAATTTGAAAATGCAGCTAATATTGATTCTCTTGAGTATGCCCATTTTGAAAATGCTGCAAGTGCTTATTTTATGGCAGGGGATTACGGAAAATCTATACAATATTCTGATAAGGTAATCTATGAATTTCAACCCAAAACAGGAAAATCAGAATATATCAATGCTTTAAGTCATTTAAACATTGGTGGTCAAAAAAGAGCTTGTGAATTACTACTTCAATCTGCAAACTATGGATATTCTCAAGCTCAGTCTACCTATGATCAGCGTTGTAATTGATTTTTCTTTATGATGAGTAAAAAAATAGCGATAATCGGTCTTGGCTACGTAGGATTGCCTTTGGCTAATGCTTTTTCAAAAAAATTCAAAGTAATTGGATATGATAATGACTTAAAAAAAGTTGAGGAACTTAATAATTGTGTTGATAAAACCAATCAATTGGATAATCAAAAATTAAAATCATTTTTAAATCGCGTCAAATTAACAAATAGATCAGAGGAAATTTTAGGGTGTAATATCTACATCATTACAGTACCCACACCTGTAAATAATTTTAAAAAACCTGATCTTTCTTTTCTATTAGATGCTACCAAGATGGTGGGTGCAATTCTTAAAGAAGGAGACATTATTATTTATGAAAGTACGGTTTACCCCGGTTGCACTGAGGAGGATTGTGTTCCTGTATTGGAGTCCATATCTGGTTTAAAGTACAACCAAGACTTTTTTTGTGGATACTCCCCTGAAAGAATTAATCCGGGAGACAAAACCAATACTTTAACTAATATTATTAAGGTCACATCTGGTTCAACTCCGAAAATTGCTGAATTGGTAGACAATTTATATAATGAGATTATTAAGGCGGGTACATTCAAAGCTACTTCAATTAAGGTTGCAGAGGCCTCAAAAGCAATTGAAAATGCACAAAGAGACATAAATATTTCTTTTATGAATGAGTTAGCATTGATATTTGACAAAATGGATATAGACACTGCCCATGTTTTAGATGCAGCATCGACTAAATGGAATTTCATTCCATTTAAACCAGGACTCGTCGGTGGACATTGCATTAGTGTTGACCCATATTTTCTTACTCATAAAGCTGTTCAATTAGGCTATACTCCTGAGGTAATTTTGTCCGGAAGAAATGTAAATGACAGTATTCCAGCATTTATAGTTAGTAAAGTTTTAAACTTGATGAGAAAAAAAGAAATTTTAATTAAAGGAGCCAAAGCACTAATAATGGGGATTACATTTAAAGAAAATCTAAATGACATAAGAAATTCAAAGGTGCCTGAAATCTACGAATGTTTAAAAGAAAAAGGTATTGAGGTCGAGGTTCATGACCCTTTAGCCGACCCTGATTTGGTAAAAAAAGAATATGGAATCTCTCTCACCAAAACTCCGGGAAAATATGAGGTAATAATTCTTGCGGTGGCGCACCAAGTATTTATTGATCAGAAAATTCTAAATTACAAAAACCCTGGGGGTTCTGTGATATATGATATTAAATCAGTTATGAATAAAGATATAATTGATGGAAGACTATGATCCTATTTAAATATCTGCTTGTTTTACTTTGTATCTAATTTAGAGTTAACTTAACCAAATAAAATTTCTTAAAAAAATAATTAAGTTTCATTTAATTAAATTTTTCAAAAGGATCACCAATCTTTTTTGAGTGATATATTTCAAACTGAATCAAGTCTCTGTACTTGCCTCTTCCTGGAATTGAAGCAGAATGTAAACATTTTGATGTATTAACTATGTATGTTTCTCCAAGATTTCCGTTGCAATAAACTATCATGTTTTTTTTCTTTACAAAATCGTCTAATTTGAAATTTGATATTGATGTATCAAGGTACTTAAATCTTCTGGTCAAAGATTTTGTGTTAGTGGCGTTTAAAAGTTTTGTACTGCCATTATTTTCGTCTGTATAATCATTTAAGAGTACAAATACAGTCAATTTATCTAATCTAAAATCGTCAAAATGCCAGTAATTTGAAAAAACATATTTTTCTTTTTTTGAATCCCGAGAATTATCATGAAGAGTTCTCCAACAACTAATTCTATCTATTATATAATTACCATCATAGTAATTGATTAGTTCTTCTTTAAAAATATCAATTAGATTTTTTATACCATTAATTTCAAGCGGATTTTTTATTAATAATTTTTTAGAGGAACCTTTCTGAGTATAGATTTTGTCAGGATTTTTCATTAATTCATTAAATTGTTTTTTTACATCCGAAATTAGTTTAAGATCTAAATTATAAGGTAATTTAACATATCCATTTTTTTCTAAAGGGTTTTTTTTGATTTTACTTTTCCAATAAAATAAATTTAGATACGGTAACAAATTATTTGAAAGCTTTGAACAGTTTCCAAAAAGAATTCTACTTGGGAAAGTTTTAGATATTCTTAAAATAATAGACATACCTAGATTTAATTTTTCTAAAAGCATAAATTGGATTTTAATTTTGTAATATTAAAAAAAAAAAGAACACTTTTTTCATTTTTTTCGTTTAAAGCATATTTCAAATTGAAATACAGAAAAGATATTGACGGATTAAGAGCTCTAGCTATTATTCCTGTATTATTTTTCCATACAAATTTAGGTTTTTTGGACGGAGGTTTTGTTGGAGTTGACGTTTTCTTTGTTATAAGTGGTTATCTAATAACTTCCATTGTCTATAGTCAAATATTAAATGATCAATTCTCATTTATTAATTTTTACGAGAAAAGATTTAGAAGAATTTTGCCTGCATTTTTCTTTGTGGTAATTCTGACTTTCCCTTTTGCCTATAAATTATTATTTACTACTAATTTTATTGAATACGGCGAGAGTATAATAGCTAGTACCCTTTTTATTGCAAATATCCTTTTTTGGAAAAATTCAGACTATTTTGATAATGCAGCAGAATTAAAACCACTTCTCCACACATGGAGTTTGTCTGTGGAGGAACAATTCTATATTTTCTTCCCAATTTTACTATTTATTCTTTTAAGACTTTTTAAAAATAAGGTTAAATTTTTAATATTATTTTTTGTTCTTTTTAGTTTTTTTATAGACCCTGCAATGCGTTATATATTTTCGAACAAAAGCTCATTAGCGTCAGCTATTTTCTATTTACTTCCATCAAGAGCATGGCAAATAGGAATTGGGTCAATTTGTGCTCTTTTCTACAGAGATTTTAAGAATAAATATAGACATGCCAATTTATTTGTAACTATTGGTTTAATAATGATTACTTCGAGTTTTTTTGTTTTCAATGAATCCACTCCATGGCCATCATATTATGCATTACTTCCAACCTTAGGAGCCGCACTCATTATAATACAAGGAGAAAAAAGTTCAATAGCCAATAATTTTTTAGGCAATAAATTATTTATAAGTATTGGTAAATGGAGTTACAGCATTTATTTGATTCACCTCCCTTTATTTGTTTTTTGTAGACATCATTTTGGAGAGGATAATTTAAATTTTTTGGGCTACTCGATTTTAACAATTATATCGATTTTTTTAGCATTCCTGACTTACAGGTATATTGAGTCTCCTTTTAGGGATAAAAATCTAATCAATAAAGGAAATATTTTTAAAATTTCTTTTGGGTTTTTATTAATACTTCTATCATTAGGCTTTATCATTATCAAAACTAACGGAATGCCAAATCGTTCAATCAACACAAAATTTAAAGTTGCTGAATATCAGGTAGATAATAAAATTTTAGAGGATGATTATTGGAGTTTAACCGATTCAATTATTGGGATTAACACTGCAAACAGTGATAGTAGAATGGAAAAAGTTGATATGTTGGGCAACAAATTCGATTGGTTTAAAAATTCTGTTGATTTTAAAAGTAATATTTTAATAATTGGAAATTCATTTTCGTATGATTTTTTTGGTGTTCTTTTTTATTCTAAATCAGTTAGAAAAAATTTTTTGTTAGGAAGATATGGAGCTCAAGTTAAAGACTTAGATTATAATAAGTTAAAAACAAATATTAATTATATAAAGTCGAATATCTTGGTTTTTTGTTCAAGATATAGTGAGGAAGATTATAAGGCTATTTCAGAATTAGTAGCAGCTTTTTTGAATGACGGCAAAAGAGTTTTTTTAGTAAAAAATATTTTTGAGTTTGAATATAACTCCTTAAAAAATGTAGCAGACGAGATAGTACAATATGAGATATATCGAAATAATTTTTCACCTGAGGATATAAGTAAAAAGGTAAATAAAAGATATTACAACTTATATCATAACAAAAAAAATACAAGAGCGGAGAAACTTATTAGGCTTGAGAAAGAAGTTTTTAAAAATATTAAAGAAAAAAATCCTGAGGTAAATATTATTGATAGAATGGACTATATGATTATTGAAAATAAAGCATTTTTTATTGATAAAAAATTAAATAAATACTCGTCTGATTACGGCCATCACACTTTAGTCGGTTTGAAAAAATATGCGCAACTAATCGACTCAATAAATTTTTCACAAAAATTTAAAAAAAGTAATAAATAGTGACACTTTTTTTGAATTAAAATCAAATACAAAAAAAACTTGATAAATAATTTGTTTTATAATCATTTATCAAGTACTTTTGGTACTAAATAATGTTTAAATACCATTTGATAGAATTTAAAACCCTTATTTTATGTGTTCAATTACATATATCGTAAGGGTTTTTAATATGATAAGCAGTGAAAAAAAAATGGTTTGTAATTTATACTAAAGTTCAACAAGAGCTTAAAACTGCCAAGCAGCTCACAGCTATGGGGATAACCAACTATTGTCCCACTGTAAACATTATCAAACAGTATTCCGATAGAAGGAAAAAAATTAAAAAACCTTTGATCTCCTCATATTTAATGGTTCATCTTGAGGAAAGTGATCGAAATCAGGTTTTTTCATCTCCTGGAGTAGTGCGTTATTTATTTTTTCTGGGAAAACCCGCTGTGGTTCCTCCTTATGAGATTGAGCTTATGCAAAACCACTTAAACGGAGTATATAATGAGATTCAGACTAATAGCCTTCGAGTAGGGGAAAATTACAGGATTCCCCAAGGTCCTTTCAGTGGGTTAACTGGAAAGGTATTAGAAACTGATAAATCAAGAGTTAAATTAGTGTTGGAGAGTTTAGGGATGAGTATCACCCTAAAAAAGCACGTGGCCTAATTTAACTTTTTAAAATTATGGATAAATCAAATTTTTCCCGACTGGGACAGATGGGGCGGAGCCTTCCAAAAAAACTAATTAGATTAAGCAATGCTGGGTGAACTTATCACTTCTAAAACACGCTTACGATTACTGATTAAATTTTTTATCTCCCAGGCTAACCGAGGGTATCTCAATGGCCTTGCAACTGAGATGGGAGAATCCACAAATTCTATTCGTAAAGAGCTCAACCACCTTCAAGGTGCTGGCTATCTGGAAAAAGTAAAAGTAGATAATAAAGTAGAGTATAGGGCCAACGTTAATCACCCTCTTTTTGAGGTGATGCAAAAAGTAGTTTTTAAACACCTTGGACTTGAGGATGTCGTTGAAAAAGTGCTGGAGCGAATGGGAGGTGTTGATCAAATAATCCTTATTGGAGATTATGCAAAAGGGAATGATTTTGGGCATATTGAAGTTTTTTTAATCGGTCAGGGACTTAATATGGAATACATAGCTCAGTTAGAAGATAAAATTGAAGATTTAATAGGACGCAAAATAAGCTTTTACTTGGCATCTAAGTTTTTAGCCGATAGAGATCATATTATACTATTTAATTCAAAAGATAAATGATCTCATTTGAAAGTGAAAAGTCTTCTTGATCTTAGTTTTTTAACTATATCCAGCTATTACCTATGTGAATTAAGAAATCAAATTATACATTGGGGAGTACTTTCTGGAAAGTACAACTAATAAGTTATGTTTCTCTTTTTAGAATGCTAGAATATCTAAGATATCAGATTAATTTTTCCACTTTGCTTTTAAACACTAAATGAAAATAAAAAATATTTGTTGTATTGGAGCGGGTTATGTTGGAGGGCCAACAATGGCTGTTATTGCACTAAAATGCCCCCAAATTAATGTTATTGTTGTTGATTCTAATCCTGATAAGATTAAAGAATGGAATGGACCATTACAAAATTTACCTGTTTATGAGCCTGGACTTTCGAAGGTAGTAGAACAAGTACGTGGCAAAAATTTGTTTTTCTCTAATGATATTGCTGGCAGTATCGAAGAAGCTGAGATGATTTTTATGGCAGTCAATACCCCAACTAAAACAGAAGGAGAGGGAGCAGGTATGGCAGCAGACCTTCGATATGTTGAGGCTTGCGCAAAAGATATTGCCAAGTATTCTAAGGGGGATAAAATTGTAATTGAAAAATCTACCCTTCCCGTCCGAACAGCAGAAAAAATAAAAGAGATTTTATTAGAAAACTCTAAAAATATTCAATTTGAAATCCTTTCAAATCCAGAGTTTTTAGCTGAGGGTACAGCCGTTCAGGATCTGTTTAAATCTGATCGAGTCTTAATTGGAGGGGATGAAACTGATTCTGGTCAAAGGGCAGTACAAGCGTTAGTAGAAATCTATTCTCATTGGATTCCTAAAGAAAAAATATTGACAACAAATGTATGGTCTTCCGAATTAGCTAAACTTGCCTCTAATGCTATGTTAGCTCAACGAATATCTTCAATTAATAGTTTATCAGCCTTGTGCGAAAAAACAGGTGCTGATATAGACGAGCTATCAAAAGCCATTGGAATGGATCACCGGATCGGGCCGAAATTTCTCAGAACTTCGGTAGGGTTTGGGGGTAGTTGCTTTAAGAAAGATATTTTGAATTTGGTTTATTTATGCAAATATTATTCCCTTAATGAAATTGCAGATTATTGGCATAATGTGGTCAAAATTAATGATTATAAAAAAAATCATTTTGCTCAAAAAATCATTAATGGTTTAGACGGTGATATAAAGGGAAAGAAAATTACTATTTTAGGATGGGCATTTAAACCAAACACAAATGACACAAGAGAATCTCCAGCAATTGAAGTCACTAAAATATTGTTTAATGCAGGAGCTATGATTGACATTTATGACCCTATGGTTAAAAGCCA
>CACIXU010000009.1 GCA_902590705.1 uncultured Bacteroidota bacterium
CAATACACCAACAATCAACCAGCATTTGCCTGTAAAAGACCCTTTGTCAGCCAAACAATTAGAAACATTAGAAAAAAACGCAAAAAAATACGGGATTTCTTATTGGGGATTAGGTCACGAAAAAAATGGAATTGTCCATGTGGTGGGTCCTGAGTACGGTATAACTCTGCCTGGAGCTACGATAGTTTGTGGTGATTCTCATACTTCAACTCATGGTGCATTTGGAGCCATTGCTTTTGGAATTGGAACTTCTGAAGTGGAAATGGTTTTATCTACTCAATGTATTCTTCAGCCGAAGCCAAAAAAAATGCGAATTAATATTAAAGGTGAATTACAAAAGGGAGTTACTCCAAAAGATGTAGCTTTATTTATCATTTCAAAGCTCACCACTTCTGGTGCAACAGGCCACTTTGTAGAATATGCTGGCGATGTTTTTTCCAATATGAGTATGGAAGGTAGAATGACGGTTTGTAACCTAAGTATTGAAATGGGTGCGCGAGGAGGCATGATTGCTCCCGATAAAAAAACATTTGATTACATAAGAGGTCGCGAATTTACTCCTAAAGGTAATGAGTGGGATAAAGCAATGAATTATTGGCAAGATTTATACACTGAGGAAGGCGCAATATTTGATAAGGAGTTTTTCTTTGACGGAATTGAAATTGAGCCAATGATCACCTTTGGAACTAATCCTGGAATGGGTATGGGGATTTCATCAGAAATCCCCTCGGCAGAAAATGTTGAGGGCGGAAATGCTACATACCAAAAATCACTGAATTATATGGGGTATAATGAAGGAGAAACAATGATTGGGAAAGAAATTGATTTTGTTTTCTTAGGAAGTTGCACTAACGGAAGGATTGAAGATTTTAGAGCCTTTACTGAAATTGTAAAAGGTAAAAAAAAGGCAGACAATGTTACAGCTTGGCTGGTTCCGGGATCACATAAAGTTGAAAAAGCTATAAAAGAAGAAGGTCTTTTAGACATCCTCAAAGAGTCTGGTTTTGAATTACGTGAGCCAGGGTGCTCAGCTTGTCTAGCTATGAATGACGATAAAGTCCCAACAGGAAAGTATGCAGTTAGTACATCTAACAGAAATTTCGAGGGGCGTCAAGGACCGGGTTCCAGAACACTTTTAGCAAGTCCAATAATGGCTGCTGCCGCCGCAGTGACTGGAAGAGTCACAGACCCTAGAACTTTAATAACTTAAAAATGGCTTACGATAAATTTCACATATTAAAAAGTACTGCAGTTCCATTACCTATTGAAAATGTAGATACTGATCAAATTATTCCAGCCAGATTTTTAAAAGCAACTGAAAGAGTAGGTTTTGGAGATAATCTTTTTAGAGATTGGAGATTTAATAGTGACAATTCCCTTAAAGATGAATTTATTCTCAACAACCCTAATTACAATGGAAAGATATTGGTGGGTGGAAAAAACTTTGGTTCAGGCTCCTCCAGAGAGCATGCTGCTTGGGCCATTTATGATTATGGTTTTCGATGTGTTGTTTCCAGTTTTTTTGCAGATATTTTTAAAAATAATTGTCTAAACATCGGAGTGCTACCCGTAAAGGTAAGTAATATATTTTTGGAAAAAATCTTCAGTACGATTAAAGAGAACCCAACTACAACTTTAACTATTGACTTGCCAAAACAAATTATTAGTATTGACGCCACTGATGATTTGGAGCAATTTGAAATCAATCCTTACAAAAAAGGGAATATGTTAAATGGATATGATGATATTGACTACCTTTTAAAACTTAAAGAGAATATAAAAACCTTTTCCAAACGCACACCTCTTTAATACAAAATCCCATTATAAGGTATGATCAATAGAACTATCGAAATTATGGATACAACCCTTAGGGATGGGGAACAAACTTCTGGTGTTTCCTTTTCTATATCTGAAAAGTTAACATTATCCAGATTACTTTTAGGTGAGTTAAATGTAGATAGAATTGAGATTGCATCTGCTCGTGTTTCAGCTGGAGAACTAAATGCAGTTAAGGAAATTAACCAATGGGCAAAGGGTGAGGGGCTTGATAGAAGGATTGAGGTTTTAGGATTTGTAGACGGGGGGACCTCGATAGAATGGATGATTAATACTGGAGCTAAAGTTCAAAATCTATTAACAAAAGGCTCACTAAACCACTTAAAATATCAATTAAAAAAAACACCCGATCAACACTTTAAGGATATTGAAAAAAGTGTTCTAACAGCAAAAAAAGAAGGTATTGATACTAATGTTTATCTTGAAGATTGGAGCAATGGAATGCGTAACTCAAAGGATTACGTAAATCATTATCTATCTTTTGTCACTACACTCCCCATAGATAGAATTTTATTACCAGACACATTGGGGGTGATGACATATTATGAGACATACTCTTTTATATCAGAGGTAATAAAAAACTATCCTAAAATTCACTTTGATTTTCATGGACATAATGACTATGACCTAAGTGTTGCTAATGCAATGGAGGCAGTTCGGGCTGGTTGTCATGGATTACACCTTACTATAAATGGAATGGGTGAAAGAGCTGGAAACACCCCAATGGCCAGCACGGTAGCTTCACTTAAAGATTTCTTACCAGATATCAAGATTAATATAAATGAGTCATCTCTCTACAAAGTAAGTAAATTGGTTGCAACTTTTACTGGATTTAGAATTCCTGTAAACAAACCAGTAGTAGGCCAGAATGTTTTTACCCAAACTGCAGGAATACACGCAGATGGTGATAAAAAAAATAATCTATATTTCAACGACTTACTACCTGAACGATTCGGTAGAACCAGAGAATATGCTTTAGGAAAAACCTCTGGCAAAGCTAATATTCAAAAAAACCTACAAAAGCTAGGGGTCAGCCTAAATGACGACGAAGTTAGAAAGGTAACACAGAGGATTATTGAATTGGGTGACAAAAAGGAGATTGTTACAACTGAGGATTTACCTTACATTATTTCTGATGTGTTGAATAGTAATTCAGAACAAAAAGTAGCAGTTAAATCATATGTCCTAACACATTCAAAAGGGCTCCGTCCGACCACCGCTGTATCCTTAGAAATGGAGGGCGAACTATTGGAGGAAAATGCTTCAGGTGATGGACAATTTGACGCTTTTATGAATGCAATCAAGAAAATTTATTCAAGAAAAAACAAAGAACTACCTATTTTGATAGATTATGCAGTCCGAATACCTCCAGGCAGTAATTCTGACGCATTGTGTGAAACCTTAATCACATGGAAAAACTCAAAAAATGAGTTCATAACACGAGGACTAGACTCTGATCAGACAGTATCGGCAATAAAAGCTACCGAAAAAATGTTAAATATAATTTCCTAATAAATTCCCTCTAATGAAATTAAAAATCGCCTTATTAGCAGGTGACGGTATAGGTCCAGAAGTAACCGATCAAGCCGTTAAAGTATGTAATTCCATTGCGAAAAAGTTCAATCACGAAATTTTATGGATACCTGCACTTACTGGAGCAGTTGCAATAGAACAAACAGGAGACCCCTACCCAGAAGAAACCCACCAAGTCTGCATTAATTCAGATGCAGTACTTTTTGGAGCAATAGGACACCCAAGGTTTGATAACGACCCCTCTGCTTCTGTAAGACCTGAACAAGGGCTTCTTAAAATGAGAAAAAAACTTGGGCTATTCGCTAATATCAGGCCAACATTTACTTTTTCTTCACTGATTGAAAATTCTCCACTAAAAAAAGATCGTATTGAAGGTACCGATTTAGTTTTTCTAAGAGAATTAACTGGTGGAATTTATTTCGGCGAAAGAGGAAGAAAAGATAATGGTAATACTGCTTTTGATACTTGTACATATACTAGATCTGAAATTCAACGTCTGGCAAAAAAAGGATTTGAATTAGCCATGAATAGAAGCAAAAAGTTATGTTGTGTAGATAAAGCAAATGTTTTGGAAAGCTCCCGCTTATGGAGAGAAACTGTTCAAGATATGGAGAAAGATTTTCCTGAAGTGGAGGTAACTTATGAGTTTGTAGATGCTGTAGCAATGCGACTAGTTCAATGGCCTAGTAGTTATGACGTACTTATTACTGAAAATCTTTTTGGAGATATTCTGACTGATGAGGCATCTGTAATCTCAGGATCAATGGGACTAATGCCATCAGCCTCTGTTGGAACAGATATTTGTTTATATGAACCTATTCATGGTTCATTCCCTCAAGCAACTGGAAAAGATATTGCTAATCCATTGGCAACTATTCTTTCCGCAGCCATGATGTTTGAAATGTCATTTAATCTAAAAGAAGAGGGAGCTTTGATTCGAAAAGTAGTTGATGAATCCCTTGTTGAAGGTATAGTAACCGAAGACCTAGTGAGAGAAGGTGGGAGAAAATATAAAACAAGTGAAATAGGAGACCATCTAGCTAATAAAATATTTTAGATTATCTTTTCTATCAATTTTAACAAAAATTAAGTTTTAAATTGAATTTTTTACTGAATTATAATCTATTTGATTTTTAATTTTTATCATAAAACTCATCAATATTAAAAAATACAATTTTATTCTGTTTATAATTTTTGAATTGAATATTCACATAATATTTGGACAGACCTCAGTTATGACTTTTAATATTCGCTATGACAACCCTAAAGATAATCATAATTGGTGGGAACATAGAAAGTCATCCGTTATTAAATTATTTGAGTTTTATTCACCGGAAGTTATAGGAATCCAGGAGGGTCTTAATAATCAAATAAAATACATTGAAAATAACTTAATCGAATATAATTATATTGGAGTAGGTAGAGATGATGGCAAAAAAAAAGGAGAATACACTGCAATTTTTTATAAAAAAAAGAAATTGAAGCTGATCTCTTCCAAAACATATTGGTTATCCGAAACCCCAGAAATGGTTTCTATTGGATGGGATGCCTCGATGGAGCGTATAGTTACATTTGGTGAATTCATAAACTTAAAAACTCAAGAATCGATTTTCATTTTTAACTGTCATTTTGATCACCGTGGAGAAATATCTCGAGAAAACTCATCCAAACTAATATTAGAACTTATTAAAAATAAAAATATTGAAAATAAAAAAATTATTCTTATGGGTGATTTAAATTGTTTACCTAATAGCAAACCTATTGAGACTCTTAAATCAAAACTTAAGGACAGCTACGATATATCGGTTAAAGAACCCTACGGTCCAGCTGGTACTTCAAATGGTTTTGATTTAGATAGACTAATAAAAAATAGGATAGATTACATTTTTACTAAAAATATTAAAGTAATAGAACATAGAATTATTGATGATAGACGAGACAACAATCTATTTGTATCAGATCATCTACCTGTAATGGCGAAAATAATGTATTAATTTAGGCTCAAAAATTAAAATAGTAATTATGAATATTTTTTTTAAAATCCTATTTTTTGTTGGCACGAATCTATTTTTTTCTTGTAATTTTTTTGTCATAAAAACAGGTGATTTCAAACTTTTACCCACCCCTCAAAACTTTCAAATTAATGGGGTTAGTAATTTGCAACCTGATGATATATTATTTTTTTACAACCCCAACAAAAAAAATCTACCTCCAGGAAGTAGTTTTTTAGGTAATATAAAACGTGCTGAAGTAAAAGAAAATGCTCAATTGATCTTCACAATTGAACCAAGTGTTAAAATCAAAGATGAAGGATATATCTTAAAAATTTTAAATGAAAAAATTATAATAAATGCAAAAGATAAAGCTGGATTGATTTATGGCTTAGCCTCATTGGAGCAATTAATGGAGGATTCAGAAGATCAAGCCGTCAACCTACCGCTTTGTGAGATTAAAGACTATCCCCTTCTCACTTATCGTCCAATTCATTTGGATTTGAAGCATCACCGAGAGACCATAGAATACTATTACGATTTGATTGATGAACTGAAAAAATATAAAATTAATGGAATCATTGCCGAAGTTGAAGATAAGATAGAATACAAACGTGAATCATTAATTGGGTCTTCTAATGCATTTAGCATTAAAGATTGGCAAAAGCTGAGTGAATATGCTAAAGAAAGAAATATTTCAATCAGTCCCCTCGTTCAAGGTCTTGGACATGCATCGTTTGTTTTAAAACATGAGCAATATAAAGATTTGCGGGATGACCTGGAGAGTGATTGGGCATTCAATCCACTTGACACAAAAACCTATAAAGTTCAATATAACCTATACGAGGACGCATTAGAAGCCCTACCTCATGGAAAGTACCTTCACATTGGAGGTGACGAAGTGAAAACTACTGGAAGAAATAGTGGAAAATCGGCATTAGAACTACAATTGATGTGGTTAAATAAGGTTTGTGAATTCGCTGAAGAGAAAGGTCGTATACCAATTTTTTGGGATGACATGTTACTAAAACAAGTAGGGCTATATCGACCAATGTTTCAACCAGAAAGAAGTAAAAAAGAAGTTGATAGTATTTGGAATAAAAATGAATATAAATTAAAGGAGTTTTTACCTCTGCTGCCAAAAAACTGTATCTACATGCGCTGGAATTATCATACACCTGAAGCTTATGGAAACACCAAAGCAATTGAGTGGTATAGAGATAACGGACTACAAGTGATGGGGGCGACAGCAGGACAAACAAGATGGGTCCTTATGCCCCAAAGAGAGGGAAATCTTAAACAAATCCGAGATTTCGCAATGTCATCAATTAAAAGTGGCTTAGAAGGTTTACTATTAACTCTTTGGGACGATGATTCTCCGCATTTTGAGTTATATAAACGAGGTATTATTGGGTTTGCTAATGATACTTGGTCTGGGGGTAAAATCAGCATAACTGAATTTAAAAAGGCCTATAGACAAAGAGTTTATTCCATTAGAGTTGCAGCACCTGAATTTGCTTTTATTGATCAGCTCGAAACCCCTGTTGCCGAGTGGAAAAATATCTTATTAAAAGGTAACAAAAGAAATTATCTGATGAAAATGGAAAACCCTTACGAAGAAGGTCTTATAGAGCTTCCTAAACTTAAAAACCAGGGTTATTGGACTGAAAAATTTAAAGACAGGATTAAACTTGCCGAAAATATGATTTTAAGTTGTGATTCTATCAGTTCAAAAATTAAACAAATGCAACGGATGGCATCTAGAAATAAATATTCACTTGAGATATATGAGCGTGTCAATGAATTGGTTGGATTCACTCCAAAGCTACTACTCTTATTGAGGTTATTTGATCAAGCTCAAAACGAAGAGCAAAGGATTATTGCCTCTGCAAAAATAAGTTTTCTTAAAAAAGAGTTTTTTAAATTGAGGGATAGGTTTGAAAAGACGTACTCTAAAACCCGTATTATTCACAAACCAAAAGACTATATCCTTGACCAGGATCATCACCATCATTTAGCAAACCAGATGCACAGCTTTGATTGGCAGTTTACAGCAGAATTATTAATGTTTGAAAAAATTAGTAATGAACTAAAGCTTTACTGACAAAATGAAACAGATAATTCAACAAATATTATAGAATATAATCAGAGGAAACAAAGTTCGATTCGTTAGAGTTTAAAAGTGTCTCTAAAATTTCATTATTATAAGCATTATCCTTAGATGCTACAAATGAACGAATGGAAAACGAACGTAAGGCATCGAAAACACTCAATGTACTTACAGCGGAATTTTTTCTACCAGTAAATGGGTAAACGTCTGGACCACGCTGACATGCACTATTTAAGTTAACCCTACAAACCAAATTAGCCAAAATATCAATCAGTGGACCTATTTTTCTAACATCTCTTCCAAATAGACTTACTTGTTGACCATAATCAGATTCAGCCATAGCATCTAAAGGCTCGTTAATGTCTTTGTATGAAATAATTGGAACCACTGGACCAAATTGTTCCTCATGATATAAATTCATAGATTTATCAATGGGATAAATTACAGCTGGGTAAGTGTAGTTTTCAGTCATTTCGCCTCCTCTTTTGTTCAACACACTTGCTCCTTTTGAAGTTGCATCTTCAATTAAATCTTTGATATATTGGGGTTTATTAGGCTCAGGAAGTGGGGTTAAAAAAACATCTTCCTCCCAAGGCATACCATATTTTAAATTGTCAACAGCATTGGAGAATTTTTTGTTGAATTCATCAACGATAGACTCATGTACATACAGTACTTTAAGAGCAGTACATCTTTGTCCATTATACGATAGAGTACCAGATATACATTCTTTGATTGTATGATCTAAATCTGCATCAGGAAGAATAATTCCTGGATTCTTAGCTTCAAGTCCAAGGACTAATCTCAATCTATTTTTGTTTGGGTGTTCATCTTGTAATGATACTGCAGAGGAGCTGTGACCTATTAAAGCTAAAACATCAATATAACCTGATTTCATAATGGGTTGTGCTATTTTTCTACCTCTTCCAAAAAGAATGTTAACAACTCCAGGAGGAAAACTCTGTTGAAAAGCTTCCATTAATGGTGTGATTAAAAGAACTCCATGTTTTGCAGGCTTAAAAATCGCAGTATTGCCCATTAATATTGCAGGAATTAAAAGACAGAAAGTTTCATTAAGAGGATAGTTGTAGGGTCCTAAACATAAAACTACGCCTAGAGGACTTCTTCTAATATGAGCATGAATACTACCTTCTTTTTCAAATTTAGCACTTTTTTGATCTAACTTTTTGTAAGCATCAATAGTGTCATAAATATATTCAACTGTTCTATCAAACTCTTTTTGAGAATCATTAAGTGTTTTACCTATTTCCCACATCAAAAAGTTAACCACTTCATTTCGATGGATTTTCATTTTTTCAACAAAACGTTCCATACAACTTAATCTTTCCCTAACTCGCATAGTTGGCCATTGACCCTTACCCCTATCAAATGCATTTTTTGCTGACTCAAGGGCCTGGAGCGCAGGTTCTGATTCCATGTCAGGAACAGTTCCTAATAAGGTTGGAACCATTTCACCGGCATTATTTTTAGTACGTATGGTAGAGTAAACCTCCGTTACAGCACCTGACCATTTTTTTAGTTCACCACCAATTAAAAATTTATTGTAATGGGTTAATTTTGGAATGTAATTTTGAGGAACATCACTTAATACAAAACCTGTTTTTGATTTGGTTTCAGGCTTCAAAACTGAACTCATATATAATTTGTTTTGTTAAATATTTCAAGTGCAAATTTAAACAAATTTATTTTCATATAAATTTTAAAAGATGAGGAAAATAAACTTTAAGCTCGAAAATAAATTACAAAAATTTAATAATTTTATGTTCAGATTATTTTTTTCATAGCGGTCATTGACTCTCTTAATTCATATCCAATTGTTTCTACTGGATGATAACGAATAATTTCATTAACATCAATCAATTTTCGATTATCAACTCCATTTCCCTCTCCTTCATCAAATGCCTTTCCAATAACATTGGTATCAATTGTTTTCATAAAATCTACCAAAAGTGGCTTTGCTGCATGATCAAATAAGTAACAACCGTACTCAGCAGTGTCAGAAATTACACGGTTCATTTCAAATAATTTCTTTCTTGCAATAGTATTTGCAATTAATGGTGTCTCATGCAATGATTCGTAGTATGCTGACTCTTCCTTAATTCCAGAGGCTACCATAGTATCAAAAGCAAGTTCTACACCAGCTCTTACAAACGCAACCATTAATAAACCATGGTCGAAATATTCCTGATCTGAAATATCTTTATCGGTTATTTTCGTTTTTTCGAATGCAGTTTCACCGGTTGCGGCTCGCCATTGCAAAAGATTTTTGTCATCATTTGCCCAGTCCTCCATCATAGTCTTAGAAAAGTGCCCAGACATAATATCATCCATATGTTTTTGAAATAATGGGGTAAGGATCTCTTTTAGATTTTCAGAGAGCTCAAAAGCTTTAATTTTTGAAGGGTTCGATAAACGGTCCATCATGTTTGTAATACCACCATGTTTTAATGCTTCAGTAATAGTCTCCCAACCATATTGAACTAATTTCGCAGCATATCCTGGGTCGATACCTTGATCAACCATTTTATCAAAACAAAGAATCGAACCTGTTTGAAGTACACCACAAAGTATAGTTTGCTCTCCCATTAAGTCAGACTTTACCTCTGCAACAAATGAAGATTCAAGTACCCCAGCGCGGTGACCTCCTGTAGCTACTGCATATGCTTTAGCATATTCAAGACCAATACCTTGAGGGTTGTTTTCGGGGTGAACGGCAATAAGGGTAGGTACTCCAAAGCCTCTTAAATATTCTTCTCTAACCTCTGAGCCTGGGCACTTTGGTGCAACCATGATTACAGTTAAGTCCTTTCTAATAGTCATTCCCTCCTCTACAATATTAAACCCGTGAGAGTATGAAAGTGTTGCTCCTTTTTTCATTAAAGGTACAACGGATTCAATTACTGAAGAATGATTCTTGTCTGGCGTAAGGTTAATGACTAAATCGGCGGTTGGAACCATCGACTCGTAATTACCAACTTTAAAGTTGTTATCAACAGCATTTCGATAGGAAGCCCTTTTTTGATCAATAGCTCCTTGACGTAGAGTGTAACAAATTTCTAGACCTGAGTCACGCATGTTTAAGCCCTGATTAAGTCCTTGTGCACCACATCCTATAATAACGATTTTTTTGTCTTTTAAAGCAGTAATACCTTTATCAAACTCAGATAAATTCATGAATCGGCATTGACCTAATTGATATAATTTTTCAGCAAGCGAAATTTGATTAAAATAGTTGGCCATTTTTTTATTATTATTTGATTAATTGTCTTTTTTAAATTTACTTAGGAGTTCTGTTATCTCCATTTTAGATTTAGTCACTGATATCCTACCAGAGCGTACAAATTGTAAAAGACCGAATGGAGCTAAATCCTGATGTAATCTGTCGGTTTCATTTCTAAATCCTGTTTTCTCAATAACAAAGAACTCAGGAGAAACTGTTACAATATTAGCATGACTTTCTTTTATAATATTTTGAATATGTCTTTCCTCAAAAAGAGAACTAGATTTTACTTTATAAAGTGCTGTTTCTTGAAAAATAGTTTCCTCATCTGTGTGATAATAGGCTTTAATTACATCAACTTGTTTCTCGATTTGTTGAATCAATTTTTTTACTCTTTCTTCATCTATATTTACAACAATCACAAATCTAAAAACATCTTTTATTTCAGATTGAGAAGTGGTAAGGCTTTCAATATTAAAATGTCTTTTTAGAAAAATCGAGGAAATGCGATTTAGTAAACCAACATTATTCTCCGAGTAAATCGATATAGTATATGTCTTTAATTCTTTATCTGCCATAATTATTTTAATCGAATATCAGAAACAGATGCACCAGTGGGTATCATTGGGAACACATTATCCTCTTTTTCAACACAAACTTCTAGGAAATAAGGTTTTTCAGAAGCAATCATTTCGGCTACAGCCGCATCCAAATTTTTTCTTTTATCCACACGTTTAGCATCTAAAAAGTAGCCCTTTGCAATGGTAACAAAATCGGGGTTAACCATTTCAGTTGAGGCGTAACGTTTATCAAAGAATAATTGTTGCCATTGCCTAACCATGCCAAGAAAATCGTTGTTTAATACTACAATTTTAACTGCAGCTTGAGTTTGGAAAATTGTACCTAATTCTTGGATAGTCATTTGATAACCTCCATCACCGATTACAGCTACAACTTCTCTTTCTGGTGCCCCCATTTTTGCTCCCAATGCTGCAGGAAGTGCGAACCCCATAGTACCCAATCCACCAGATGTTACATTACTATTTGAACGAATAAACTCAGCATATCTACAAGCAACCATTTGGTGTTGACCAACATCAGTAACGATAACTGCATCTCCTTTAGTGTATTTATTTATTGAAACAATAACTTCTCCCATACTTAACCCTTCCTTCTTGGGTCGCAAATCTTTGTCAATAACCTCTTTAATCTCTATTTTCATTAAGTCATCAAATCTTTGCATCCATTTAGGGTGAGACTTTTTCTCAACCAAAGGAAGGAGCGCTTTTAAGCTTTCTTTGCAATTGCCTAAAACTGGTAAATCAGCTTTTACATTCTTATCAACTTCTGCAGGATCAATTTCAAAATGAATCACTTTTGCCTGTTTCGCATAAGTATTTAAATCTCCAGTTACCCGATCGTCGAATCGCATTCCAATGGCAATAAGTAGATCACACTCGTTAGTTAAAATATTAGGACCGTAATTTCCATGCATTCCAACCATTCCTACGTTTAGTGGATGAGACGTCGCCAATGCGGAAAGGCCTAAAATAGTCCAGGCTGCAGGAATTCCTGATTTTTCTACAAAATCTTTAAACTCTTGTTCAGCCCTACCAAGAATTACCCCTTGACCCCATACAATAAAGGGTTTTTCTGCATTATTAATTAATTCAGCAGCTTGGGTGACTGCATCAAGGTCTAATTCAGGAACAGGTTTATAACTTCTGACACCCAAACATTTTTTGTAACTAAAGTCAAAGCTATTAAATTGGGCATCTTTAGTAATATCAATTAAAACTGGTCCTGGCCTTCCAGATTTAGCCACATAAAAAGCTTTTGCAAAAATTTCGGGAATTTCTGAAGCCTTTGTTATTTGATAGTTCCATTTAGTAACGGGGGTAGATAAACCTATAATATCAGTTTCTTGAAATGCATCAGAACCAAGAAGGTGGGAGGCAACTTGGCCTGTAATACAAACCATTGGTGTAGAATCAATTTGTGCATCAGCAATACCAGTTACAAGGTTTGTTGCCCCAGGACCAGAGGTTGCTATAGCAACTCCAACTTTACCCGAAGTTCTAGCAAAACCTTGAGCAGCATGAGCTGCGCCCTGTTCATGTCTAGTTAGCACGTGATTAAGCTGATGTTGAAATTTGTAAAGTTCATCATAAACGGGCATGATGGCACCACCGGGGTAGCCATAAATCAAATCTACTCCCTCGGCAAGCAGGCAGCGAATAACCGCTTCTGCACCAGTGATTTTAATAGATTCAGATTCCGCCTCCTGTAAGGCAATTTGATCTCTTGTCTTCATTTTCCTAAACTAGTTATCAGTAACGCAACCCTCCGAGGCAGTCGCTACGCATTTAATATATTTATGTAATACCCCTCGGGTAAATTTATAAGGGGGTTTAACCCATTTAGATTTTCTACTTTCTAATACTTCATCTGAGACATCAACACTCAAGGTATTTGTTTGAGCATCAATAGTTATTTTATCACCATCTTCAATTAATCCAATTACTCCACCTTCTTGAGCCTCAGGGACTATATGTCCAACAACAAAGCCATGAGTTCCTCCGGAGAATCGCCCATCAGTAATTAAGGCAACATTTTTTCCTAATCCTGCTCCCATAATTGCAGCAGTTGGTTTTAACATTTCAGGCATACCAGGCCCTCCTTTAGGGCCTACGTATCGAATTACAACAACATCTCCTTTTTGGACTTTCCCCTCTCCTATTCCAATATTTGCCTCATATTCACCGTCAAAAACACGTGCTGGCCCAATAAACTTCAAACCTTCTTTTCCAGTTATTTTTGCAACTGAACCTTGGGCGGCTAAGTTGCCTTTGAGTATTCTGATGTGACCCGTTGGTTTTATAGGATTATTTAGTGGTCTAATTATTTCTTGATCTTTTTTTAATCCCTCCAAACTTTCTAAATTTTCTGATAAAGTTTTACCAGTAATTGTAATGCAATCTCCGTGCAACATTTTATTCTCCAACATAAACTTAAGGACTGCTGGAATACCTCCCACTGCATGAAGATCTTTCATTAAATACTTTCCACTCGGTTTTAGGTCAGCAAGAAAGGGAGTCGTGTCACTTATTCTCTGAAAGTCATCTATTGATAAATCAATCTTAGCTGCGTGAGCTATCGCAAGAAAATGGAGTACTGCATTGGTAGACCCTCCAAGAACTGCAATTAGTCGCAGAGCATTCTCCAATGATTTTTTTGTAACTATATCTAAGGGTTTTAAGTCTTGCTCAATTAATCCACGTAAAGCCTTACCCACAGACTTACAATCTTCTATTTTCTCGATACTTACTGCGGGATTAGATGAACTGTAAGGTAATCCCATCCCCAATGCCTCAATTGCAGAGGCCATAGTATTAGCAGTGTACATTCCACCACATGCCCCAGCACCAGGACAAGCATTTCTTATTACTTTTTTATATTCTTTATCATCAATTTTTCCAGCGACTTTTTCTCCCCAAGCTTCAAAAGCTGAAACAACATCCAATTCTTTATCACGAATGCAACCAGAGGCGATTGTTCCTCCATAAACTAGGATACTTGGTCGATTTAAACGCAACATTGCCATCAAAGCACCTGGCATGTTTTTATCACATCCAACTACAGTTACTAAACCATCATATGACATTGCCTGCACCACAGTTTCTACAGAGTCCGCAATTACGTCTCTTGAGGGCAAAGAAAATCGCATTCCAGGAGTTCCCATCGAAATGCCATCACTGACACCAATTGTATTAAAGATTAGTCCTAACATATCATAGGGAGCAATGCCGTTCTTGACATGAACAGATAGATCATTTAAGTGCATGTTACAAGGATTTCCCTCATAACCTGTACTAGCAATTCCTATCAGGGGCTTTTGAAAATCCTCATCGGTCATTCCAATTGCATGAAGCATGGCTTGAGCTGCAGGTTGAGTAGGATCTTGAGTTACTCGTCTACTAAATTTATTAAGATTCATTTGGACTAGTTTGGTGCTAAATTAGATTCATAGCATCGAATATGTGATCATACCTACTAATTTTCACTATGTTCAAATTAATTCAATTCCATCTAAATTACTGTAAATCAATTAATTATTTAGTATTTATTAATACATTCAAAAGTTAAAAAAACAAACAAATCAATTTGACTTATATTTAGAATGGAATATTATCCAAAAATACCAAAGAATGAGAAATGATGTAAGTAAAGTAGTCTCTAATTTATATATAAAGCAAAAAGATTTTTTTGCTTCACAAATCACAAAACCTAATGCGTATAGAATTCAAAAATTAAAAGCTCTAAGAAAAGAAATAATAACCAGAGAATTAGAGATTCATGAGGCTCTTAATCAAGATATGCGAAAATCTGCCTTTGAGGCTATGACATCTGAAACTGTTTTGGTTAATAAGGAACTTTCATTGATGATTAAAATGCTTCCGCTCTGGAGTAGGGTTCGTCGAGCAAAAAGTAGTTTGATTAATTTTCCTTCGAAAGATTACATTAAACCTGAGCCATTTGGAAATACTTTGATGATAAGTCCATGGAATTACCCTTTTCAGCTGGCTATCACTCCCCTAATAGGTGCTGTTGCAGCTGGAAATACTGTGGTATTAAAACCTTCAGAATACGCACCTCACACATCAGTTGTTATTAAAAAAATTGTTGCAAATGTTTTTGATCCTGGACATGTATCGGTAATGGAAGGCGATTCTTCGGTTGCTACAGAATTACTAAAAAAGCGTTGGGATTTCATAATGTTTACTGGAAGCACTAGAGTAGGAAAAATTATAGCTAAAGCTGCTGCAGTCCATTTAACTCCAATTACACTCGAATTAGGGGGAAAAAGTCCATGTATTGTAGATGAATCGGCTCCAATAGGTATTACAGCTAAAAGAATTGTTTGGGGTAAATTTCTAAACTGTGGACAAACTTGTATTGCTCCAGATTATTTATTAGTTAATGAAAAAGTCAAATCAAATTTAGTTGCCGCTTTAATTAAAGAAATTGAACGAGCTTTTGGGAAAAATCAAAAAAAATCAGATGATTATGGACGCATCGCTCATGTAGATCATTTTAAAAATCTTAAATCTGCAATTAAAGACGAAAAAATTATTTATGGAGCAAAAACAGATGAAAAAAGTCTTTTCTTTAGTCCTACATTAGTCGAATCCCCCAATAAAGAAAGTATTTTGATGAAAGAGGAAATTTTTGGCCCAATATTGCCAATAATTCCTTATGGTGAAGAAGTAGAAATCCATCATTTCTTAAAATCACAAGAAAGACCTTTAGCTTTTTATGTTTTTTCAAAGAGAAACAAATTTATCGAACAATTATTCAATCGATATTCTTTTGGTGGTGGAGTTGCAAATGACTCAATTATTCAATTTGCGAATGATAACCTACCATTTGGTGGAGTAGGCCAAAGTGGAATGGGAGCTTATCATGGTAAATATAGTTTTAAAAACTTTTCTCATGAAAAACCATTTATTAAACGTTCTTTTTGGTTTGATATACCAGGAAGGTACGCACCTTATCCAAAGTCATTATCTTTGTTAAAGTTTTTATTAAAAAATATTTAATGCCAGAAAAAAAGGTTAGTGAAGCAATTGGATTCAGAAGATCAGTAAGAGTATTTGATACAGACAAAGAAATTGATTCCCAAATTGTAAAAAAATGCATTGAACAAGGGGTTTTAGCTCCAAACAGCAGTAATTTACAATTATGGGAATTTTATCATATTACTAGCCATGAGATTATTAAGCAAATTGCAGTAGCCTGCTTTAACCAACCTGCTGCCAAAACAGCTAAACAGTTTGTAATTCCCGTGGTTAGAAAAGATCTTTGGGAAAGAAGAATTGCTTCAAATGTCGAATTTATTGAATCCGAATTTGAAAAATCTAAGAAAAAAGACATTGAGAAAACAAAAGGAGCTATTTCATATTACCAAAAAATTCTTCCCAAAATATACGGTATGGGTAGTTTAAGGGGCTTAATAAACCATTTCAGCACTTATATAAAAGGGATTAAAAAGGTTGTTTACAGACAAGTAAAGAAATCTGATATGCGAATAGTAGTTCATAAAAGCACTGCTTTAGCTGCACAAAATTTTCTAGTAAGTATGGCTGGTTATGGTTATGATACATGTACAATGGAGGGTTTTGATTCATTAAAAATTAAAAAAATAGTTGGCTTGCCAAGTAGTGCGGAAATAAGTATGGTTATCGGTTGTGGAATTAGAACTAAAAAAGGGATTTACGGACCTCGGTTCAGAGTCCCACTTGATGAAGTTTATTTTGAAAAGTAACCAATCACCAAAGCCGAAACTTAAATAAAGTTAATTTATTATATACACTCACCTAGATAAAAAAGCCTAACAAATCTTATTTTCCTTCAAATATCTTTTTCTATTGTACTTTTTTTTTAAACTAGGGTAGGGATTTAAACTTCCTTATACCCTCCTCTAACCAATCCTTATAAATTTGTGCATTAGTATATTGAACTGAACTATTGAGAAGAGTTCCATTGGACGATAGCAATAGGTAAAAAGGTTGAGATGCTGAACCAAAATTAAGACTTTGAAAAGTAGCCCATTTTTCTCCTGTGGTTTTTATGCTCTTGACACGACCATTGGGGTATTTATAATTAAATTGATCAACATCAGGTAATAATTCTCGATCATCGACATAAAGAGAGATTATGACATATTCTTTATTTAATAAACTAAATATTTCAGGTTTAGACCAAACATTTTCTTCCATCTTTCTGCAGTTTACACAAGCCCATCCAGTAAAATCTAATAAAATAGGCTTGTTATTTGCCTCAGCATATGCCCTACCCTCTTCAAAATCTTTAAAACAGTTCAACCCCAATGGACATTCAGAATCCGAAGCGTAAACGCTGTAAAATGTAGGGGGAGGAAATCCACTGAGCAAAGCCAATTGTCCTGTTTGATTCTTTCCTAACCCTTGAATCAAGTAGATTGAAAACAAAAAAACTAAAAAAGCGAAAAAATATTGGATTTTATTTAATTTGAAAACTTTTACTTCATGTGGAAAACGCAACCATCCCATCAAGTATGTAAATAATGAAAGAGAGATAATCAACCAAATTGCCAAAAATACTTCTCGCTTTAAGATTCCCCAATGAGCAACCAAATCAGCATTTGAGAGAAACTTCAATGCCAAAGCTAATTCCAAAAATCCTAAAGTCACTTTTACTTTTGTCATCCATCCACCAGATTTGGGAATAGACTTTAGAAAACTGGGGAAAAGGGCAAGAAGGCCAAAAGGCATTGCTAAAGCAAAACCGAATCCAGCCATTCCAATGGTCAATTGGGTGGCTCCCCCATCAGCAGTCAAAGATCCTACTAATAAAGACCCCAAAATGGGACCAGTGCATGAAAAGGATACAATCGCTAATGTCAATGCCATAAAAAACACACCTAAAACACTACCTGAAGAAGAGGCGCTATCTGAAAAGTTTCCCCAAGAACTAGGTAAGGTGATTTCATAATATCCAAAAAAGGAAAAAGCGAAAAAGACAAATAGAACAAAAAAGATTAAATTCATAACGATATTAGTAGAAAGAGTGTTTAGAATTTGTGGATCGATTGCATCCAAAAAGTGAAAAGGTAAACTAGATAATAAATAAATTATAAAAATAAAAAAGCTGTAAAGCAAAGCCAGCCCGAACCCTTTACCTTTAATTGCACTCTGTTTTAGGAAAAACGACACAGTTAAAGGAATCATAGGAAAAATACAGGGAGTCAATAATGCAATTATGCCCCCTATAAAACCCAGTAAAAATAAATTTAACAATGAATTATCAGTCTTTTTTTGTTCCTTTTTATCAATAAAATGTTTATTCTTTAAATCAATTTTTAGAGCTGAAATTTTTTCTAAACTCCCAGTATCAATTACCTTTTTTTCCCGAATAACTTGTTTTGAGTTATCAAGAACAAAAAGGAAAGCTTCGTTTCTGAATATACAGAGCTTGTCATCGCAAGCCTGATAATTGATTTCACCCTCAATTGATACCAAATCTGGATTCAGTAGTTTTATTTTTTGCTCAAATTGGGCTTCAACATCAAACCAAGACAACTCCATTTCAAATATTGGATCAAAGGCTGTTTTGGATTTACCCTCTTTAGTATTCCCGACTAAATTAAACTGACCTTCTTCCCCTTTGAAAATAAACTCAGTAGGTAAAGGACCATTATCTGGAAGGTTTTGAGAATAAAGATGCCATTTGGGTTTGATTTTAGCTTTAAATTTCAATAAATAAGTATCATCAGAAACTTTTTCCAACGCTGTTGTCCAGACTACTTGTTCTGGAGACTGAGACTGAATTAATAATGTCCAAAAAAACAAAAATAAAAATCCCTTTTTAATCATAATTTCTTATAATCCATCTATCTTCTTTATGGTATTCGATAGAATATCTTTCATCGACTCTTTTCCCCACTACCCAAATAATATCTTCTCCTGAACACAGTAACCACTGCTTTTCTTTGTCAAGTAAGGAGAATTTTTCATCCTTAAAATATTTACTTAACTTTTTTTTGCCATTAAGTCCTTTAGGATAAAAGTAGTCACTTTCCCTCCATTTTCTTAGGGTTAATGGAAACTTCAATAATTTTATGTTAAAACAGGCGGTGTTTTTATCAGCAATTTTGATTTTGTTATTTAAACCTAATTTTAATTTTATTGGGACTTGAATTTTCTTAATATTTTGCTCAATAGTGTAAGTTTTATTAAAATCTTCGCTTTGCTCAATAAGCAGCAAGTGAGATCGATTTTTAACAAGTCTGTGAGTCTTAGATAACAATTGTTTTCCAGATTGTGCATGCAATAGTTGATTTAAATCTTTAACATTATCAAATCCATAATTAGCAAATAAAGCATGTAGGAAAAAGTTAATTGGATTTAGTAATTTTAATTCATCCACTGAGATTTTAATTTGATGTTCCATTTTAATAAAATACTTGGTCTTAAAATCCTTAATCACATTATCCAAAGCAATTTTCGCTTGTCCCAAATATTCTAGCGTATTACTAAATCGATTATGAAAATTAGGATCTGTAGCTTTCCAATTTGGAATTACTTTATGTCTTAGCTTATTTCTTAAATAATCTGTTTTTGCGTTTGAAGCATCCTCTCTCCATTTGACGTTATTTTCATTAGCATAATTGATTATTTCCATTCTTGTAAAGGGTAAAAGAGGTCGAATAATTTTCCCCCTGATTTGAGGTATTCCAACCAATCCTTTTAAGCCAGAACCTCGCATTAGGTTAATCATAAATGTCTCTAAGACATCATCAGCGTGATGCGCTAAAAGAATTACTTCATACTCATATTTTATTGATATTTCATTAAACCAATCATATCTTAGCTTCCTGGCTGCCATTTGAATAGAAGTTTTTTTATTTTCAGCATAAATCAGTGTATCAAATTTTTTAATGTGACATTCTAGTTTTTTATCTTCAGCTAATTTTTTAATCCAAAGTGCATCGTCCTCGCTTTCTTTGCCCCTTAATTGAAAATTACAATGGGCTATGGAAATATTTAACCCATTTTTTAAACAAAGTGATAAAAGAACACAGCTATCTATACCCCCACTTGAAGCTAAAAGAATTTTTTGATTCTTTAAATGAGAAAAATTTTTCAATAAGTGTGCCTTAAACTTCTGAAACATAGGCAAAATTAAGGATTTTGGAATTGGGGTCAACAACTAAATAACTACTTCGTCAAAGACTTTTTTTGTAAAAAAAAATAAAATTCGGATATTTGCATTTCAAATGACTGATGCAACGACATATTACATTGGACCCTTATTGGCAAATAGCCAGTCTCCGTTACGTCTACGCCGCCCCTAGCGGGTTATTAACTCTACATGAGACCTTGGTGCGCCCAGTCTCCTTTTACAGTTTCGTTTACCTAATTTTTAACTCTAATATTTTTTGTCAATAATGGAAATAGTTATTGCCAATTCAAAACATATCGTTTACGCCAAATCCATTTGCAGCTGTATTGATGAATCAGCAAAAATGAGAGGCACTGGTATTGCTAGAAGAACACCAGGATACATAATTAAAAAGATTGAGGCTGGCAATGCAGTAATAGCTATAGAAAACAATGAGTTCGCAGGTTTTTGTTACATAGAAGTCTGGGGCCATGGTAAGTATGTTGCCCACTCAGGTTTAATAGTCTCACCAAAGCACAGAGGAAAGGGATTAGCAAAAATAATCAAGAAAAACGTATTTGATCTTTCGAAGCTAAAATTCCCAAAAGCTAAAATTTTCGGAATAACTACCGGAAAGGCCGTTATGCGTATTAATTTTGAACTTGGCTATAAACCTGTCTCATTTTCGGAGTTAACAGACGATCCAGAATTCTGGATGGGTTGTCAAACGTGTAAAAATTATGATGTGCTGACCAGAACTGATAGAAGTATGTGCTTATGTACAGGAATGTTATATGACCCCATTAGTGGGCAAAACAATAAATTGAGTTAAATGGCAAATAAAAAATTAGTATTAGCTTACAGTGGTGGTTTAGATACTTCTTACTGTTTAATGAAACTTTCAAAAGAGGGTTATGAAGTCCATGCTGTAAATATTAACACTGGAGGTTTTGATAAGCAGCAGATTGTGGATATGCAAACCAAAGCTTTTCAAATGGGTGCGCACGCCTACAAATCAATTGATGCTTTATTATCTTTTTATGAGAAGGTTGTTCAATATTTGATTTACGGTAATATACTCAAAAATAACACCTATCCTCTCTCAGTAAGTGCGGAAAGAATAGTGCAGGCTATTGAAATAATAAAATACGCCAAAAGTATTGGCGCTAATGCTATTGCTCATGGAAGTACTGGTGCGGGTAACGATCAGGTAAGATTTGATTTAATTTTTCAGGTAATGGACCCTGAAATTCAAATTATTAGTCCAATAAGAGACCTACAGCTAACAAGAGAGGATGAAATTAAATATCTGAAAGAAAATGGTGTTAATTTATCATGGGAAAAAGCTCAATATTCCATTAATCAGGGGTTGTGGGGAACAAGTGTAGGTGGTAAAGAAACTTTAACCTCTAATAAAAATCTACCTGAATCAGCTTACCCCAGTCAGGTCAATAAAAAAACGACTGAGGAAGTTGTTTTAGAATTTCAAAAAGGTGAATTAGTTGGAATTAATGGTAAAATAGACTCCCCTGTAAATAATATTTTAAAGCTTCAACAACAAGCCAAAAATTTTGGAATTGGAAGAGACACTCATGTAGGAGACACAATTATTGGAATAAAGGGTAGGGTTGGATTTGAAGCTGCTGCCCCGTTGATTATAATTAAAGCTCACCACCTTTTAGAAAAACACACTTTAAGTAAATGGCAACAGTTTCAAAAGGAGCAATTGGGTAACTTCTATGGCATGTTACTCCATGAGGGGCAATACCTTGATCCAGTGATGAGGGATTTGGAAGCTTTTTTAGCAAACAGCCAAAATACTGTTAACGGGATGGTCTTTGTTACTCTTCAACCTTACAGGTTTGAATTAAAAGGAATCGATTCTCCAAATGATTTAATGAATGCCTCCTTTGGAAGTTATGGTGAAAAAAATATAGGTTGGACAGCAGATGATGCGAAAGGTTTTATCAAAATAATGTCAAATCAAAATAAGATTTACCAACATATTAATAAAGAAAAATGAAAAAAGTAGGTATAATTGGTGGTTCGGGATATACTGGAGGAGAGTTAATCAGGTTAGTGGTTAATCATCCAGCACTTGTTCTAGATTTTGTTCACAGTACTTCAAGACCGGGTACTCCGCTTTATGACACACATGTAGATTTATTAGGTAGGTCGGAGTTGAGTTTTACAGATAACATCAATTCAGAGGTTGATATAATTTTTCTTTGTGTTGGACATGGAAAATCTGTTGGATTTCTGGAGGAACACAAATTTTCCAGCCAAACCATCATTATTGATTTGAGCAATGACTTTAGACTTAAAAAAGATGCCCAATTTCAAGACTATGATTTTATTTATGGTTTACCAGAACATCAAAAAAATAAAATTCAGAGTGCTAAGGCAATTGCCAATCCTGGATGTTTTGCAACCGCAATTCAGTTAGCGCTTCTACCTTTGGCAAAAGAAGGTCTAATCAAAGAGGCTGTTCATATAAATGCAACTACAGGTAGTACAGGCGCAGGGGTGCGTTTGAGTTCCACTGGGCATTTCAGTTGGAGAAATAATAATGTATCATGGTACAAACCCTTTCAACACCAGCATTTAGGGGAAATTAAAGAAACCTTACAGGATCCTAAAATCTTTTTTTTGCCACAGCGAGGTAACTTTACAAGAGGTATTTTTTCTAGCTGCTATACTCCATTTGAAGAAAGTATTAAGCAAGCGGAAAATTTGTATAGGGATTACTATAATTCACATATCTTCACTCATGTTTCTGCGAAAGAGATTGCTTTAAAACAAGTAGTCAACACCAATAATTGTGTATTACATTTGCACAAGCATGAAGATCAATTATTGGTTACTTCAGCTATTGACAATTTGTTGAAAGGTGCCTCTGGACAAGCAATTCAAAATTTGAACCTAATAATGGGGTGGGAGGAAGATTTAGGACTTCAACTTAAAGCTAGTATATATTAAAAATTAAAGCGAAGAAAAAATGAAAATAGCTATTATAGGATCAGGTAATTTAGGGCTGAGTATTGCAAAAGGATTAGTCTACAACAATACTTATACTTCTCTTTACCTGACCAAAAGAGACCTAAGTGCAATCGAAAAATGGGAAGAATATAATAATGTAAAAATAACTAATAATAACCAAGAGGCTGTCAAAAATGCTGATATTGTTATTTTTACAGTACAGCCAATTCAGTTCGACGGAATTCTAGAGGAAATTAGAGGTGCTTTGACTGATAAACACGTATTGATTTCTGCTATCACAGGATACAGCATCAGTAGAATGGAGAAAAAATTAGGTAGTAATTATCCTATTATAAGAAGTATGCCTAATACTGCGATCTCTGTTGGTAAATCAATCACTTGCTTGTGTTGTAATGTTGCTGGAGAAAAAAGAATTGCTATCGCAGAGGCTATTTTCAACGGTTTAGGTACAACAATTAAAATAGCTGAAAAACAAATGCAAGCAGCTACTGTGGTTTGTGCAAGTGGAATCGCCTTTTGGATGCGATTAATAAGAGCTACGACTCAGGGTGGCGTTCAAATGGGTTTTGATGCCGATGAATCTATGAGAATGTCAATGCATACTGCCCTTGGAGCAGCCAGTTTGTTGATTGAAACAGATTCTCATCCTGAAACTGAAATCGATAAGGTGACAACTCCTCAAGGATGTACAATCACTGGTTTAAATGAAATGGAACATCAAGGACTGAGCTCATCACTTATCAAAGGACTAATGGCTTCTTTTGAAAAAATCAATGAAATTAAAATTCAATAAAGAATTAAGAAATGAAACTATTTGACGTATACCCGCTCTATGAAGTATGTCCAGTACGAGCTAAAGACGTATATGTATATGACGAAGCGGGAACGGAATATTTGGATTTGTATGGAGGCCATGCCGTCGTCTCAATAGGGCATAGCCACCCTTACTATGTAAATCGATTGGAAGATCAACTAAATAAAATCGCATTCTACTCCAACGCAGTAGTAAATCCATTGCAACAAGAATTAGCGGATGAGATTGGTGATCAATCAGGTTTACACAATTATCAATTATTCTTATGTAGTTCAGGTGCTGAAGCCAATGAAAATGCTTTAAAGTTAGCATCTTTTCATACGGGAAAAAAAAGAATTATCGCTTTTAAAAATGCCTTTCATGGCAGAACTTCTGCTGCAGTAGCAGTTACTGATAATCTAAATATCAATGCGCCACTAAACCAACAACAAGAGGTAACTTTCATTCCCTTTAACGATTTGGAAAAATTGGAAAATGAATTGAAAAAAGGTGATGTCTGTGGAGTGATTTTTGAATCCATTCAAGGGGTTGGTGGATTAGATATTCCTGATGATGATTTTGTTACAGGAATGGACACTTTGTGTAAAAAATATAAAAGTTGCTTGATTGCTGACGAGGTTCAATCTGGTTTTTCAAGATCTGGGAATTTTTTCGCTTTTCAGCAAAATAACATTAAACCTCATGTGATCACGATGGCAAAAGGAATGGGGAATGGATTTCCCATTGGAGGCGTACTCGTTCACCCCAATTTAAAACCCAAATACGGGATGTTAGGTACTACTTTTGGTGGTAATCACTTAGCATGTACTGCCTCTTTGGCTGTATTGGAAATTATCAAAAAAGAAAAATTACAAAAACATGCTAAAAACATGGAAGCTTATTTTCGAACTAAAGCCGAAAAGATTAAGGGTATTAAAATAAAGGGGCGTGGACTTATGCTGGGCTTAGCATTTGATTTTGAAGTCGGTCCATTAAGAAAAAAATTGATTTATGAAAAAAATATTTTTACAGGTGGGAGTAGTAACAAAAATGTTTTGAGAATTCTTCCTCCATTGACCGTTCAAGAAAAACATTTCGATCGGTTTTTTGATGCACTAGAAAATTTATTATGAACCATTTTATAACATTAGCGGACTTACCAAATTTTAACCAAACCCTTGACCTGGCAATGGATTTTAAAAAGGATCCCTGTAGACTTAATACTCTAGGAAAAGGAAAGACTTTAGGACTACTTTTTTTTAACCCTAGCTTGAGAACAAGACTGAGTACTCAGAAAGCAGCGCAAAACTTAGGTCTTAACACCATGGTTATGAATTTTAGCCAAGAATCATGGGCGTTAGAATTTGAGGACGGGACAAAGATGAGTGGGCTTAGATCTGAACACGTCAGAGAAGCAGCAGCAGTGATATCGCAATATTGTGATATGATTGCCATAAGGGCATTTGCTTCCCTCTCAGATAAAGAAAAAGATGAAGCTGAAATCGTTTTAAAAAGTTTTACTGAATACGCAAGCGTACCAATAATCAATATGGAAAGTGCAACAGCACACCCATTGCAAGCGGTTGCTGATGCAATAACTTTAAAGGAATTTAAAACTCCTCATAAACCCAAAGTAGTATTAACTTGGGCCCCACACCCTAAAGCGCTCCCTCATGCAGTTGGGAATTCTTTTACAAAGATGATGGAAAACTTAGATGCCGATTTTATAATTGCTCACCCTCATGGATATGCACTCAATCCATTAATAACCAAGGGAGTGAAATGTATTAACAACCAGGAAGAGGCTATGGAAAATGCTGATTTTATTTACACAAAGAACTGGTGTTCATATGAACATTATGGACAAATATTGAGAACTGACGATAAATGGATGATTACCCCTGAAAAGATGGAACTCACAAACAACGGGAAATTCATGCACTGTTTACCTATCAGGAGAAACATTGTTGCGGCTGATGAAGTTTTGGATAGTTCAAATTCTCTAGTTATACAGCAATCACAAAATAGAATTTACAGTGCCCAAGCAGTGCTAAAACAACTTTTAGAAAATGGATAAACTTTCCGTAGTAAAAATCGGTGGAAATGTTATTGAGGATACCAAGCAATTAAATGACTTTTTGACTGCATTGAGCCAAATGCAAGGTGCCAAGATATTGGTGCATGGTGGGGGTAAAAAAGCTACTGTTATGGCTAAAAAGTTGGGTGTTCCAGTAAAAATTATTGACGGGAGGAGAATAACTGATACTGAAAATTTAGATATTATCACTATGCTTTATGGTGGAAAGATTAATAAAAATATTGTGGCTCAATTACAGGCTATGGGTTGTAACGCGATTGGACTCTCAGGAGCAGATGGTAATGCAATTAAAGCTGTAAAAAGGCCAAAGAAGGAAATTGACTTCGGTTTTGTTGGAGATGTTACCGAAATTAACGCGTCCTTATTTAAACTTTTATTGAGATCCCAACACCTTCCAGTCTGTTGTGCAATAACTCACGATCAAAACGGACAACTACTTAATACAAATGCAGATACCATTGCCGCTAGTCTAGCCAAAGGCTTGTCTAAATTTTTTGAAGTTTCGCTGTTCTATTGTTTTGAAATGCCAGGGGTTTTAAAAAAAATTGAGGATAAAGAAAGTGTCATTGGTGAAATTACCCCAAAGAGTTACACTGAATTAAAAAATAATAATGTGATTCATTCTGGCATGATACCCAAAATTGAGAACTGTTTTGAGGCATTAAAAAAAGGTGTGTCCGAAGTGAAAATAGGATCACCATTGATGATTTCTGGAGTGTCAAAGTACACAAAACTTATTTTAGATGATTATTAATTTAACAACCGCTGCGATTGATTTATTAAAAGATCTGATAGGGTTACCATCTTTTTCGAAGCATGAGGATAAAACCGCTAACAGGATTGGGGAATGGTTTAATCACTATGGAATTCCCTATGAAAGGGAGGGAAATAATCTATGGGCAAAAAATAAAGCATTTGACCCTCAGAAACCAACCCTTTTACTAAATTCTCATCACGATACAGTAAAGCCTAATGCTGCATATACTAATGATCCTTTTGAAGCTAAAATATTAGATGGGAAGCTGTATGGACTCGGAAGTAATGATGCTGGTGGTGCATTGGTTTCACTCATGGCTTTATTTACTTATTATTTTGATAAAGAAAATCCAAAATATAATTTATTGGTTGTTGCCTCAGCAGAGGAGGAAATTGCAGGTGATAACAGTTTAAGAGGTTTAATTCCAAAACTACCTAAAATTGATGTTGCAATTGTGGGAGAACCTACAGAAATGAATTTGGCTGTTGCGGAAAAAGGTTTAATAGTTTTTGACGCGGTCATAAAGGGAACACCAGGCCATGCAGCTCATCCAAATGCTGACAATCCAATCATGAAACTCCCTGAAGTATTGAACTGGTTCGAAAATTTTAAACTGCAAAAATACTCTGACTTTTTGGGAGATGTAAAAGTTACTGTAACACAGGTCAGTGCTGGAAAAGAACATAATGTTATACCAGCGAGTGTTAACTTGGTCGTTGATGTTAGAGTCAATGATAAATATAGTAATCAAGAATTGTCAAATATACTAGTCAAAGCTGCACCTTGTCAAATGACGCCCAGATCTTTAAAATTAAATTCTTCTTCAATTGCAATTGATCATGAGATAGTTAAGGCAGGAATTAAACTAGGAAGAAAAACTTATGGTTCCCCAACCTTGTCCGACCAGGCAGCATTGGAATGCCCATCTGTAAAAATAGGCCCAGGACTATCTTCAAGATCACATTCAGCTAATGAATTCATCTTTGTAAATGAGATAGAGGAAGCTATTAAGATCTATATTGAGCTTATAGGTAAAATATTATAATTAAATATTAAAAAATAAAAAAACTGATTAATGAAACTTTGGCAAAAAAATACACCGGCTAACGATAAAATTATCGATTTTACTGTGGGTAAAGACCGAGATTTTGATCTGTATCTCGCAGCCTATGATTGCCAGGCCTCTATCGCACATACTCAAATGTTGGATAAAATAGGAGTATTGACAGAACAGGAGTCCCAAGCAATAGTGGAAGTCTTAGAGGAACTTAAATCTAAAGCAGAAAACAGCAAGTTTGTGATTGAGGATTCCTTTGAAGACATGCATTCAAAAATAGAATTCACATTAACTGAAAAATTGGGTGATTTAGGTAAAAAAATTCACACAGCAAGATCTAGAAACGATCAAGTTTTAGTGGCAATGCACCTATATTTAAAGGAGGAGATAGCAGCAATTAAAAAACTGACCTACGACTTATTTAAGCTTTTAATAAAACTTTCTAAACAACACAAAGATAAATTATTACCTGGATACACTCACTTCCAAGTGGCTATGCCTTCTTCTTTTGGACTGTGGTTTTCTGCTTATGCTGAAAGTTTAATTGATGATGTAACCCTTTTGAATGCTGCAAGAAAAATAGTTGATCAAAATCCATTGGGTAGTGCTGCAGGCTTTGGTAGTTCATTCCCTATTGACAGAAAAGCAACTACAGAAAGTCTGAATTTTATGGATCTGAAATACAACGTAATTGCTGCTCAAATGAGTAGAGGTAAGGCAGAAAAGATAACAGCTTTCGCGATAGCATCTTTGTCGGCTAACCTTTCAAAAATGGCAAATGACATATGCTTATACATGAGCCAAGAACACAATTTTATTAGTTTTCCAGAAGATTTGACCACAGGGTCCAGCATCATGCCACATAAAAAAAATCCAGATGTTTTTGAATTAATTAGAGGTAAAAGTAATATACTGCAAGGATTACCAAATCAGTTAATATTGCTAACTTCAAATTTGCCTTCAGGCTATCACAGAGAAATGCAACTTGCCAAAGGACTTATTATTGAGGGGATAGAAGATATAAAAGCTTGTTTGAATATTTTTAATTTTAGTTTGAAAGAGATACAAATCAGAGAAAAAATTCTGGAAGACCCTAAATACAAATATATATTCTGCGTTGATACACTTAACGAATGGGTAAAAGAGGGTATGCCATTTAGAGACGCTTATAAAAAAATGGGGGAAGCAATTAATAATGGTGATTACCGACCAAAACAAGAATTAGACCACACCCATCTGGGTAGTTTAGGAAATTTAGCTTTAGATGAAATTCAAACTAAAATGGAGCAGGCTTTAAAGTCTGGATCAAATGTGTAAAGGTCGATTATCAGAGGCAGCTAATGCAGCTTCTTTGACTGCTTCAGCATAAGTTGGATGGGAGTGGCTCATACGCGCAATATCCTCTGCGGAAGCCCTGAACTCCATTGCGACAACTGCCTCAGCAATTAAATCGGCTACTCTAGGACCAATCATGTGGACCCCGAGTACCTCATCGGTTTTAGAATCAGCCAAAATTTTGATAAATCCGTCTGTATCACCACTTGCACGTGATCGACCTAATGCTCGCATTGGAAATTGACCACTTTTGTAATCAACTCCACTAATTTTTAGTTCTTCCTCAGTTTTACCAACTGATGCTACCTCTGGCCAAGTATAAATTACGTTAGGAATCAGATTGTAATCGATATGAGGCTTTTGTCCGGCGATCATCTCAGCAACCATAACTCCTTCCTCCTCCGCCTTATGGGCCAACATTGCTCCTCTAACAACATCACCAATCGCATAAATGTTAGAATTAGATGTTTGTAAATCATTATTGACCTCAATCTGTCCACTTTGAGTTAATTTAACTCCTGCTGCTTCTAAATTGAGTTTATCGGTATATGGCTTTCTTCCGACAGATACTAAGCAGTAATCGCCCTCAAAAGAAACTTCCACACCTTTTTTATCAACGGCAGTTACATAAACATTATTACCCTTTCGCACTACTTTATTTACTTGGTGAGAGAGATAAAATTTTATTTTTTGTTTTTTCATCACTTTTGTCAGCTCTCTTGAGAGTGCACTATCCATTACAGGTGTTATCCTATCAGCATACTCGATAACTGATACATCAGCACCTAATCGTTTATACACTTGTCCCAATTCAAGCCCAATCACCCCTCCTCCAATAATGATAAGATGCTTTGGGATTTCTTTGAGTTCCAGTGCTTCAGTTGAGGTAATGATTCTTTCTTTATCATTTTTAATGAATGATAAACTCGCAGGTTTTGAACCTGTAGCTATAATTATATACTTAGCTGTTATTTCTTCCTTTTTTTCTCCAGATATAATAATTGTATTTGCGTCTTTAAATGAACCCATACCCTTAAAAACAGTGATCTTATTTTTATTCATTAAGAAATCAATACCTTTTGTAGTTTGCTCAACAACCGCAGCTTTTCTACCAATCATTTTTTCTAAATTCACCTTTACCTCTCCAGGAATTTCAATACCGTGTTCTTCAAAATGACTAATAGCGTCTTCATAGTGATGAGAAGAGTCTAAAAGAGACTTTGAGGGAATACACCCTACATTTAAGCAAGTTCCTCCAAGAGTATTATATTTTTCAATTAAAGCGGTTTTCATACCCAATTGTGAACAGCGAATAGCGGCAACATAACCTCCAGGTCCTGATCCAATCACGGCAACATCAAAAGATTGCATATGTTATTGTTTCAAATATTAATCAATAATACAAAAGTATGATTTTTGCTTAAATCAGTAATTTATAAAAATAGCCTAACTTGTGGGATTCAAATTATATAGATTGGAAACTCACAAGATTTCGCTTCGCACCGCATTAATTCCAGTGATTTTTTTAATCATATTACTAACATGTAATATAACTATTTATGGTGACGATTTATTAATGGGTTCAAATCAAATTATTTTACTGATCGCAGCAGCATTTGCAGGATTTTTAGGATTTCGCAATAAAATTAGTTATAGATTAATGTTGCAAAAAATTATAGAAAATTTAGTTTCGGTTAAAACTCCAATACTGATTCTTTTATTTGTCGGAGCACTTGCAGGTACCTGGTTGATAAGTGGTATTATACCTGCCATGATTTTTTATGGTATTCAGATTGCTAACCCAAGTTTTTTCCTTCCTGCTTGTGTATTAATTTGTACCCTAATTTCGTTAGCCAAAGGAAGCAGTTGGTCCACATCAGCAACTGTTGGAATAGCTTTAATTGGTATCGGGAGAGCATTGGGGCTGCCTGCTGGTATGATTGCTGGGGCAGTAATCTCAGGTGCTTATTTTGGTGATAAACTTTCTCCTCTTAGTGATACAACAAATTTGGCCGCGGCTATGGCTGGTAGTGAACTATTTACCCACATTAGGTACATGCTTTATACAACCTTACCTACTATTACAATAACCTTATTGATTTTTGTAATGTTTGGGTTAACTTTTACTTACTCAGGAGAAATAGATACCTCGAGTTTAAAAAATGCGATTGCAGAAAAATTCAATATCAATGCTTGGCTTTTTCTAGTTCCAGTGTTGCTTCTAATAATGATTATAAAAAAAACCCCGCCACTTATTGCTTTATCATTGGGTTCACTATTAGGAGCATTTTTTGCTTTAATTTTTCAGCCAAACCTACTTGTTCAGTTGGCGGGAGGTCAAACACTCAATTTTAAGGTCGCTTTCCAAAGTATATTAGATGCCATTACCATCGAAACCAATGTAGCTACCTCCGAACAATTATTGAGCGAATTATTTACCTCTGGAGGAATGCAGGGCATGTTAGGAACTATATGGCTGATAATTTGTGCCATGGTTTTTGGTGGAATTATGGATGCAATAGGAGCATTAGAAACAATAAGTAATGCTTTTCTAAACTGGGCAAAATCTAAATTTCAACTATTCGCTGGCACTGTTGCCTCTTGCTTGACAGTCAATTTATCAGCTTCAGATCAATACCTCTCTATAGTTATTCCAGGAAAAATGTTTAACATGGCATATAAAGATAAAAAACTTGCCCCAGAGAACTTAAGTCGAACACTTGAAGACTCTGGCACCGTAACCTCAGTGCTGATTCCATGGAATACCTGTGGAGCCTATCAATCAAGCGTACTAGGAGTTAATGTAGCCGATTATTTTTTATATGCAATCTTTAACTGGCTTAGTCCTTTGATGACCCTAATAATTTCTTATTTTAAAATAAAAATTAAGTCATTAATAAAGGTCTGATACAATTTAATTAGACGATTAGATTTCCTTATACTTAAAGTGGAAATTATTATAAATAACTATAAGTTTTACAAGAATTAAAATTAAATTTGATGTGCATAAATTTTGATTATTAATAAACAACTATTTTATACATGGACAACAAATCAAACGGAAAAGGAGACGTCAGTAAATGTCCCTATTTAGGTGGTGTTTTAAGAGAAGGAGCTGGAGGAGGAAGTGTAAATAGAGATTGGTGGCCAAACCAATTAAATTTAAATATACTACGCCAACATTCTTCTTTATCTGATCCGATGGATGAGAATTTTGATTACGCAGAAGAATTTAAAAAGTTAGACCTAGCCGCTGTCAAACAAGATTTATACGAATTAATGACTAATTCTCAAGAATGGTGGCCTGCAGATTACGGTCATTACGGTCCATTCTTTATCAGAATGGCATGGCATAGTGCTGGAACATATAGAATTGCAGATGGTCGTGGCGGTGCTGGCGCAGGTATGTTGCGCTTTGCGCCACTTAATAGCTGGCCGGACAATGCCAATTTAGAAAAAGCAAGACTTTTACTATGGCCTATTAAACAAAAATATGGTAAAAAACTCTCTTGGGCAGATTTAATGGTTTTGACTGGTAATTGTGCTATGGAGTCCATGGGTTTCAAAACTTTTGGTTTTGGAGGTGGCCGAGAGGATCAATGGGAACCAGAAGAAGATGTTTATTGGGGTCCTGAATCTGAATGGTTAGGAGACAAAAGATATACTGGAAACCGTGAATTAGAGAATCCTCTTGGAGCTGTACAAATGGGATTAATATATGTAAACCCGCAAGGGCCAAATGGAAATCCTGATCCTCTTAAATCTGCACATGATATTCGTGAAACTTTTGGTCGTATGGCTATGAATGATCATGAAACTGTTGCACTAATTGCTGGTGGGCACACTTTTGGAAAAACTCATGGTGCTGCTGATGCCGATCAGTATGTAGGAGTTGAGCCCGCTGGAGCACGTTTAGAAGAGATGAGTATGGGCTGGAAAAATAATTATGGCTCTGGCAAGGGTGAACATACAATTACTAGTGGCTTAGAAGGCGCTTGGACTACTACACCTACCCAATGGAGCAATAATTATTTTGAAAACCTATTTGAATATGAGTGGGAGCTCACAAAAGGACAAGGGGGTGCATTTCAATGGACCCCTAAAAATGGAGCTGGATCTGGAACAGTCCCTGATGCTCATAACGCTGAAAAGAAACACTCACCTATAATGTTAACTTCGGATATTGCATTGAAAGTTGATCCTATTTATGAGCCAATTTCAAGATACTTTTATGAAAATCCTGATAAATTTGCTGATGCCTTTGCCAAGGCTTGGTTTAAATTGACGCACAGGGATATGGGTCCTTTAGATCGTTATTTAGGTCCAGAAGTTCCTAAAGAAGAATTGATCTGGCAAGATCCCATTCCTAAGATATCGCATGAGCTTATTGATGATTCAGATGAATCGATTTTAAAAATGAAGATTTTAGATATTGGATTACCTGTTTCTCAACTGATTTCAGTGGCCTGGGCTTCAGCGTCTACATTTAGAAATTCTGACAAACGTGGCGGGGCTAATGGAGCTAGAGTAAGCCTATCTCCACAAAAGTATTGGGATGTAAATGAACCAATTCGATTAGGAAAAGTACTTGACGCTTTGACTGCTATTAAAAATGATTTTAATAAGTCAAATACTAAAAAACAACTTTCACTAGCCGACCTTATTGTTTTAGCTGGAAATGCAGCCGTAGAAAAAGCTGCCAAAGATGCTGGATACGAGGTGAACGTTCCCTTTAAAGCAGGAAGAACAGATGCGACTCAGGAGAAAACTGATGTCGAATCTTTCTCCGTTTTGGAACCACTGGCAGATGGTTTTAGAAACTATCTAAAAAAGCAATATGCTGTAGGAGCAGAAAAACTTTTGATTGACAAGGCACAACTAATGACCTTAACTGCTCCAGAGATGACTGCATTAGTTGGTGGTATGAGAGTATTAAATGCTAATTTTAATGGCACAGAGCATGGAGTACTAACTAATCGTCCTGAGATACTATCAAATGATTTCTTTGTTAATCTTTTAGATATGAATACTACTTGGGAAGCTATCGATGACTCCGAAAATGAATTTCATGGAAGAGATCTCACTACAGATAAGATAAAATGGAAAGGTACACGTGTAGATTTAATTTTTGGATCTAACTCTGAATTAAGGGCCATTTCTGAAGTTTATGGTTGTGCCGATGGTGAACAAAAATTTGTAAATGATTTTGTCGCAGCTTGGAGTAAAGTCATGCATTTAGATCGTTTTGATTTAAAATGATTTGACCTAAGAAATCAATAACTTATTTGAAAATCAGAAAACCTCAACCTTTTGTAAAGTTTGAGGTTTTCACTTTTTACTGTCAAATGACCTAGCATGATTTATCTCAGGTTTACTAATGAATTCGTATTTTTGTATTACAAGTTCAATTAATGGCTAAAAAGCGTTTAAGTTCACAATCATCTGAGTTCTCAACGGAGCAGAAGAAAAGGAGGAGAGAAATTCTATTTGGAAGCTTTCTTGTGCTAATTGGGTTTTTGTTTTTAGTTTCCTTCTTGTCTTATTTTTATAATTGGCAATCCGATCAAAGTACTTTAGAGGCTTTTTTTGATAGAAACGTTCAATCTCAAAATATCCTAAATAAACTTGGGGCCTTAACTGCTCACTTTTTTATTTATCAGCTTTTTGGTTTTTCTGCCTTTATAATACCATGCTTACTTGGTTATACGGGATTAGTATTGTTTTTTAGTCTAAACAAAAAAAGAATTTTGCACCAATGGAGCTGGGCACTATGCTATATGACTTGTTTAATGATATTCTTGGGTTTTTATCAGGAAAACAATCCAATTTTAAGTGGATTGGTTGGCTTTGAAGTGAATGATTTTTTGGTTAGTTATTTGGGTAGGACTGGCCTAATGTCAATTCTAGTCTTTACGATTATTTTTATTTTAGTCGTTCAGTGGGGCTTAACGCCTGAAAAACTAGTCCATTTTTTTAAATTCTTATTTAAGCAGGAAAAACCCTCCAAAGAAGTTCCAATCGAAAACAGTCTCGATATGGAAATTGATACTTTTGTAAGTGAATCAAAGGAAATAACTGATGAACCTATAAGTGAAATTGATCCAACTCCTGAAATTTATCCATCGAAGAGGAAAGAGGAGTTAGAAATGGAAGTTGAGCACGTTCTGGAAGAAGAAAGTGTAGAGGGAAATTTAGCCCAATCTCTTGTAGAAAAACATGGTTTTTTTGATCCTAAATTAGAATTAAGTAAATACCAATTACCTACTCAAGAACTTTTAAAAGATTATGGTGAAGGCTCTATCACCATTGATCAAGAAGAATTAGAACTAAATAAAAATAAAATTGTAGACACTCTAAGTAATTATAAAATAGGTATATCAAAAATAAAAGCCACTGTAGGCCCAACAGTTACTCTTTATGAAATTGTTCCCGACGCTGGAATTAGGATTTCTAAGATCAAAAATCTCGAGGATGACATTGCATTATCATTATCGGCGCTAGGTATTAGAATTATTGCACCAATTCCTGGAAAAGGAACCATAGGGATTGAGGTTCCTAACCAAAAACCTAGTGTTGTATCCATGCGTTCTGTTATTTCTTCTGGTAAATTTCAAAAGGCAGAGATGGAATTACCACTGGCTTTAGGAAAAACCATTAGCAATGAAACCTTTGTAGTTGATTTGACAAAAATGCCTCACCTATTGATGGCTGGAGCTACAGGGCAAGGAAAGTCAGTAGGATTGAATGCTGTTTTAACGTCACTACTTTATAAAAAACATCCAGCGGAGATAAAGTTTGTTTTGGTTGATCCTAAGAAAGTAGAACTCAATATTTACAACAAAATAGAAAGGCATTACTTGGCTAAACTACCCGATACAGATGATGCAATAATTACTGATAATACCAAAGTAATTCATACACTAAACTCACTCTGTATTGAAATGGATAATCGATATGAGTTACTAAAAAATGCAAACTGTCGTAATCTGAAGGAATACAATCAAAAATATCGTGAAAGAAAATTAAACCCAAATGATGGTCATACCTTTTTACCATACATCGTTTTAGTAGTTGATGAATTTGCAGACCTTATTATGACGGCAGGTAAAGAAGTAGAGACACCAATTGCGAGATTAGCTCAATTAGCTAGAGCAATTGGAATTCATCTTATCATTGCTACACAACGTCCCTCAGTAAATGTCATTACAGGAGTTATTAAAGCTAATTTCCCGGCCAGAATTGCTTTTCGAGTAACTTCAAAAATCGATTCTAGAACTATAATTGACTCGGGAGGAGCAGATCAATTAATAGGGCGCGGTGACATGCTTTATACCCAAGGAAATGAATTAACGAGAATCCAATGTGCATTTGTTGATACGCCTGAAGTACAAAAAATATCTGACTATGTAGGTGCTCAAATGGGGTATTCTAGTGCGTATTTGTTGCCTGAGTATACAGAAGAAAATTCGAGCAACCTTGATTTAGATCCATCAGAAAGAGACGATCTTTTTAGGGAAGCAGCTGAAGTTATTGTATCAGCGCAACAAGGATCAGCCTCTCTTTTACAAAGAAAGTTAAAGTTGGGATATAATAGAGCTGGACGAATAATTGACCAAATGGAAGTAGCTGGAATTGTTGGACCTTTTGAGGGCAGTAAGGCAAGACAGGTCCTGATATCAGATTTAAATACCTTAGATCAGTTTTTAAAAAATCAAGATGTTTAAATTTATCCTATGAAAATAAAATCACTCCTTATAACACTAATATTTTTTCTTTCAACACCCTCTTGGTCTCAGACTTCAATTGAAGCAAAAGATTTATTGGAAAAAGCTTCAAAAAAATTAGATAGCTATATTTCCTTTGAACTTGAATTTAGTTATGTTCTAAATAACCGAAGCGAGCAAATTAATGAAGAGAGCAAAGGAAAAGTTTCTGTAAGTGGAGATAGATACAAATTAAATTTTCTAGATGCAATCCAGCTTTTTGATGGCGAAAATATTTATACAATTGTACCCGAAAATGAGGAAATCACATTAATTAAGCCTACAGATGATGATGAGGATTTTATCTTTAACCCCACTAATCTATTAAGTTTTTATAAGGAAGGATATGATTATCAATGGGATATTTCTCAAAAAATTAAAGGAAAAAACATTCAATTTATTAAATTGATACCAACTGTTGATGATAGTGATATCAAGTCAATTTTAGTTGGAATCGACACTTATGAAAATCATATTTATAGATTAATAGAGGTAGGGCTAAATGGAACTATTACCACACTAACAATTAATAGTATGGAAATCAATAAAAAACTTTCATCAGATTTCTTTGTTTTTGACCCATCAGATTATCCTAACTACTATATCAACGAATAGAATTTGAAAATTATTGATCGTTATATTATTAGTCAATACCTCAAACGCTTAGTCAGCATTTTTGGTATTTGCATGCTTATTTTTATAGTTCAGACTTTTTGGCTTTTTATAGATGATCTGGCTGGAAAGGGTCTAGATTTTGAAACAATTTTTAAGTTTTTAATTTATTATTCCCCCAAGCTTATCCCCATAGTTCTACCCTTATCTATATTATTAGCTTCTTTAATGACCTTTGGTGATTTTGCTGAAAACTATGAATTTGCGGCCATGAAGTCTACAGGAATTTCATTGATTAGATGCATGTCAGGATTATTAATAGTTCATATCATGATTGGAGTAGGAAGTTATTATTTTTCAAACCACGTAATTCCATATGGTGAATTAAAATCATATAATCTTAGAAGAAACCTGGCAAAACTAAAACCTGCAATTGCTATACGTGAGGGAATTTTCAACGACTTAGGACAAATGAATATCAAAGTTAAGCGAAAATACGGTTTGGAGCAAAGGCTGTTAGAGGATGTTATAATACATGAAAAAACAATTGATCATAAAAACAGAATTGTTATCAAAGCTAAAAGAGGAGAGCTAAAAAGTAAAACGACTGATGCCACCCTTCAACTGGTTCTTTATGATGGAAACAGATATGAGGAAATTATTGGAAAAGACTATAAAGAAAAACTTCGATTACCTCATGCAAAAGTTCATTTCGAAAAATATGTAATGAATATTGATTTATCCACATTCAATAATATAGACCTCAATGAGGAAAATTACACTTCAACTTTTCGAATGCAAAAAGTCAATCAACTACATTTAAGTATTGATAGTCTTGAGAGAGATTTTAAAGAACAAAAGAGAGTCTTTAGCGATAACTTTAAAAAGAAACACTATAAATCTCAAATTAAAAGTGTCAAAATAGAAGATTATAAATCTGATTCGTTAATTACCATTAATCTTCTTAACATAATCCAAAAAAATTCGAAATGGCGAAGACGTCAAAGTGTAAATAATGCAATCACTGACGTAAAAAGTATACTAAGAAGTCTCGAAAACAAAAAAAGAACTTTCTTTATTTATCAAAAGTTAATCAATCTTCATAAAATCACCTTATTCGATAGGTATACAATCATTTTTGCATGTATATTCTTGTTTCTCATTGGTGCCTCTCTAGGAGCAATTATTAAAAAAGGGGGGTTAGGACTACCGATGGTATTATCGGTCTTGATTTTTTTATCATATCATTATATAGGTATTTTTGGTAAAAACGCTGCCGAGGATAATAGCATTACTCCTTACCTAGCAAGCTGGATTTCAACAATTGTAATAGCACCTTTTGCATTCTATCTAGCAAAACGCGCATCATATGACGAGGGGTTTGTTAACTTAGACTTTTTAATCATTCCATTAAAACAGGTTTTTAAGAAAGTATTAAGCTCCAAATGAAATATATCAAATGAAAAAATACTCACTCAATAAAGTAGAAGAGGCTATTTCATCAATTAAAAAAGGTGAAATAATAATTGTAGTCGATGACGAAAATAGAGAAAATGAGGGTGATTTCATTGCAGCTGCTGAGGCTATTTCTCCTGAGATGATCAACTTTATGGCTACTCACGGTAGAGGCTTGATTTGCTGCCCTCTAACAGAAAAAAGGTGTAAGAAATTAAATTTAGACCTCATGGTGAGAACTACATCAGATCCAATGGAAACTGCTTTTACTGTTTCAGTTGATCTAAGGGGAAAAGGAGTTTCAACGGGTATTTCTGCAGTAGATCGAGCCAAAACAATTAAGGCACTAGTGAATAAAAAAACAAAGGTTAATGACTTTACTAAACCAGGACACGTTTTTCCATTAATTGCAAAAGAGGGTGGAGTATTAAGAAGAACTGGTCACACAGAAGCAGCAATTGATTTTGCCCGACTAGCAGGTTTTGAGCCTGCGGGAGTAATAGCAGAGATAATGAATGAAAATGGTTCAATGGCAAGGTTACCTGAACTTTTTGAAGTAGCGAAAAAATTTAATTTGAAGATTGTATCAATTGAAGACTTAGTAGCATATAGAATGCAGCACGATAGTCTTATTATTAAAAAAAGTGATTCAGAAATATCTACACTTTTTGGAAAATTTCGGTTGAGGGCTTACCAACAAACAACGAATAGCCAAGTCCATTTGGCACTTACAAAAGGTAGCTGGACAAAAGATGAGCCAGTATTAACAAGGATTAACTCCTTGAGGATAAGTAATGATATTTTGAGTTTACTTACTGGTCAAGTAGATAAGGGTATGGAGGATATTTTTTCTTTGATAAATAAAGAAGAAAAAGGAGCCATTATCTTTATTAATCAACAACAGTCTGGAGAAAACTTATTATCTAGAATTAAAAAATTAAATGCTATGCAGATTAAAGGAGAGATCAATAAAGTTCCTCCTATAATGATGGATAGTAGGGATTTTGGAATTGGAGCTCAAATTCTTCACGATCTTAAAATTAAAAAGTTAAATATTGTTAGTAATTCATCAAAAAAACCAAGAGTAGGTATAACCGGATATGGACTAGAAATCATTGGTTATGTGAACTATTAATTCTCATCAAAATCAATAAAAATACTATATTTGCGCCCATGGAGAAATGGCAGAGTGGTCGAATGCGGCAGTCTTGAAAACTGTTGAGGGTCACACCTCCGGGGGTTCGAATCCCTCTTTCTCCGCATAATACCTTATAAACCCCTATTAATACTAGGGGTTTGTTTTTTTGGGGACGGTATTGGACACGGTTTAGCTAAAAGTTAGCTATAATATTTAAAGATTGATCATACAATTAAAGGCAGTATGTCGTAAAAAAAGCATTATCTAGTAGCTTTCTACCCCCTTTTATAGGTTTTATTATATTATTAATTTAAAACCATAATCATGAAAAAACTAATACTTCCTTTACTTTTTCTTACTTTAATAAATTGCTCTAAAGATGATGAGGTAGCATACTGTTATAGATGTGATTCATATGCAAATAATACACTTGGAACAAGTGGAGAAACAGAAGAATTGTGTAAGGGGCAGGGACTTACAAGACAGGATATTGATAATTACGTGGATGCTGTCAGAAGTTATGGTGGAAACTGTACAAAAATTTAATAGAATATAGAAAACGTGTAGCTTCTGCAATTTTATTGGCCATTATCATTATTATTACATAAGAAAAAAGGATTTTAAGAAAGAGAAATGGTGGGTAGGTTGGACTGGTGAGGAATGAGTGATTTCCTCTAAACAATATTTTAATATATGAGATTATGTTTAATTATTCAATATTAAATTCACCTAAAATTGACCAACCACCCTCCAGGGCATTTAGGTTATTCCAATATCCATTAATTACCTCAACTTCATTAGAAAAAAGGATGTATGCGTTTCTAGAGTCCAATTTCCATACTTCTGATTTTTTAATTTGAGAACCAGGTTGAACAATTCTAACACCAATGTTGTATTTTCCTTTTAAAAAGTCAGCCATGGACTTTTCAACCTTAAAAAACATGTTGTCACCAGGTAAAATATTAGTTGTTTTATAATCAGTTTCAATTATTTTTAACAGTTCTTTTTCATTACTTAAAATTCCAAACTCAACGTCCCAATCATAATACATTGGGGCAACACCAATATTATTTATTTCAAGCTCAATTGAAAGTAATTCATTGGTAAAAAGTCTTTCTTTGAATTTACATTTTTCAATCTGGTAATTGTATCCCATTAATTTATGTAGTTTCATAAAAACATCGCATAATTCATCACTTTCATTTTCACAAGCATTAATTACTTTCATTGTGGAATAATGTCCTTTTTTAATCATTTTTTCACCTAACCCATTTAGATAAATTTGATTAAAATCATTTTGAGAAATCTGAGGAGGATATTCACCTCCGATTGGACCTTCAATCCATTTGTTACCGTAAAATATGGCTTCATCAAATTCATCACTATGTGAAACTGGCCCAAAATAATCATTATGAAAACCAATACCTCCAGTAGATTTTAATGGCTCTATCCATGGGTAACGACCCATTAATTTTTTATTTTGAAAATTATCTTTATAAAATGAAAGGATTTGATTTTTTGTTTCATCGGTAAGGCGAAAATCTTCAGAATAACCATAGCTATGCCATTCCCCCCAATATCCTATCACGCCAATTTGAAATGCGTAGATTCTTGGGTCAGAGTCATATCTAAGTGAAAGTGCATTGATTGCTTCTTTAGCCTCGGATAAATATTTTTCATTATTGAAATTAGTTATGTATTTCCCATTCTCGTCTCTCAATCTTTCAACACCAATTTGATCATATAGCCAATCTGGGCCACCATCTGAAATCTCATTATCTCCATACCAATCAGTATAAAGCCTTAAGATCAGATGCCTGCCAGTACTCCCAGATCTATTAATAACTTCTTCTATATGGTCATAGTTGAAACTATCATTTGTTGACTCAAAATCTTTCCATTTAATGTATTGAAAACCGACTGAAGCATAATCGTAATCTTTCCACCAACCTGTATTCCATCCTTTCATTGGGTTTTTGTAAGGACCATTATTTTTAGGATATGTATATTCTACAATTTTTGATGCTGTTTCTAAAGAAGTAGAATCGTCGTTTTTTTTACAATTAGATAGAACTGATAGAATAGATAAAACTAGAGGAACCCTTCTCATCTGATTGATGTCTAATTACAAACAATATAGTAAATTTATTAATTAATATAACCCAATTCCACAAAGTTGGGACCAATCCAAATTCGTTTTAAACCAGTATCATCATTGACCTAACAAACCTTTTAGTGATGAATTTAAAGGGGGGGGGTGTTTGTTTAGGGGTCGGTTTTAAGTTCTCAACTCTTCGCTCTAGTAAAAAGTTGTTTTATATTTATATAAAAACCACAGCCATTTTTTTTGGTAGCTGCAATAAAATAAATGAACAAAACAGAAAGGCTAATTACACTTGATGTATTTCGTGGAATTACCATTGCCATAATGATTATGGTAAATCAGCCGGGTAGTTGGAGTTATAAATATAGTCAAATGCGACATGCGCAATGGAACGGCTGTACCTTGACAGACATGGTTTTTCCTTTTTTTTTGTTCATTGTTGGTGTTGCTTGTTGGTTTGCTTTTCAGAAATACGGGCAAACACTTTCTGCAGACTTAATCAGTAAAATAATTCGCCGTACTGTAATTATTTTCCTGCTTGGGCTGGCGCTTAATTTTTGTAAACAATGGATTAGTTCAGGAGAGTTAAACATCTCTATGCTTCGAATTACAGGCGTGTTGCAACGAATTGCGTTTTGCTACGGCATAGGAGCAATTCTTTGCTTAGCATTAAAGGCCAGGTGGCTTTTAATTTCTTCATTAGGAATTCTGGTTGTTTACTGGATAGTGCTTTTTATGGCTGGAGGTTCACAACCTTATACTGCAGAAAATACGATAGTCGGTAAAATTGATATTTTACTTCTGGGTTCAAATCATTTACGTCAGGGGTATCCAGTTGATTCATCAGGACTAATTGCCTCAATCCCCGCAATAGTAAATGTAATTTGGGGATATTTAATTGGAATGTTTATTTATAAAGTTACTGAACGTAAGAAACAGATATTAATAATGTTCCTCATTGGTGTAACGGCTATTTTAGTTGGTCAAGTATGGAATTTAGTCTTTCCAATAAATAAAACATTATGGACAAGCTCCTATGTGTTTTACACTAGTGGTTGGGCAATTATCGGATTGGCATTTCTGATTTGGATAATTGATATCCATAAAAAGTCAAAATATTTCAGACCTTTTTTAGTATTTGGTGTTAATCCATTGTTTGCTTACGTTTTCGCAGAACTTTGGGCAAGCATAATATCTGGAGTTATAAAATTTCAGTTTGAGGGAAGTATGTTTTCATTGAAAAGCTGGGTTTTTTCAGAAATTTTTGCTCCCCTGTTTGGAAATATGAATGGATCACTTACCTATTCAATATTTGTAATGTTCTTTTATTGGTCTATACTATGGCTAATGGATAAATATAAAATTTACATTAAAATTTAAGTTTGAATATGATTGGACTATTTAAATCTCCATTATTCATATCCATACTTCCGGCTAAGTTTGGTTTTATTATCCAGAAAAAGAGAAAACAATTAGATCAAACTCCATTGCAAGTTCACGCAATCTAACTTACTTTAAAAATCCATTTCTATTATAGGAACAAAGAGACTTTAAAATTGATATTGATTTAATTTTCATACACTATGATAAATTATATCGATAAAAATTGTTCTTACTTAATTTAGCGAGTTTAAATATTTCTAAAATAGGCTATTATTACTGCTATTTATTTTATCACTCTATAAATTTATACTTTATTTAATTACATCCTCCCACTGACCGCTATTCACAGACCTTTCAAGTGATTCTAGAACAGAGACACCACTCAAAATGCTGTTATAACTTCTTGGTTCAACACCTGTTTTAAACATTGTCACCATATCTAAATAATTCTTGGGAATTTTCCCTTTATAATCTTTAGTTGCCTTTAATTTCAAAATTCCATCTTTAGTTTCAATATGTGTTTCCCAACCGTACTTTTGCGTCGAAGAGATAAGTGTAGCTAACATTCCATTTTCATAAATCAAACTTGCACTACTATTTTTACCATTATCGTTAATTCTAACTTTTTTAATATCATCGCCAAAAATATACATTAAAGGCTGAATCATGTGTGCCCCATAAAAAAACACCCCACCATATTCTGAATCTAATTTTATGGGCCCATATCTTACAACCTGATTAATTTCTCCCATACTTGCCACCTGACGCTTAATATCAAATGTTTCATAACTATGGGCAATAGAACTAAAAGAAGTAACTGGAGTTCCTACTTCTTTAGCGAGTGCCAAAAACTTTTTTCCGGCTTCTAATCTATAACAAAAAGGTTTATCTATAAATGTTGGAATTCCTCTTTTAATAAATGGTATTGCCGCATTTAGATGAAATTTTCCATGTCTGTGATCAACGATAAGAGCATCAATTTTACCCAACATTTCTTTTGGGTGTTTTACCATATTTGGAATTCCTCCTCTTTTCATCGCATCTTTAGCAAACGCCTCTGTTTCTCCCCAAACATACTTAACTTCTACTCCTGGAAATTTCTTATCTATATTGAATATTTTTCCGAATCCTCTTGTATGTGAGTTTTCTGCACCAATAATTCCAATATGTACTATTCCATCTTTACTTGATGTTGTTGGCTCGTGGGAAAACTCATGGGGTATTAATAGTGGCATCATAGATAATGCTCCTGTTTTACCCACTTTTTCTACAAAAGAACGTCTTGATATTTTAGCATCCATCATTTTATGCATCTTTTATAAATTCATTTCCCATCCTTTTTCGTAGGATCTTTTCCACAGTTTATTAGCCTCTCTATCTTTTATGATATGTCCATTTTTTGGATTAATATTTAATGATCTTCCAGTACGTTGTGCTATATTTCCAAGCTGCATCAATAAAGTACTTTTATGCCCTGAAACAATATCTGCATTTAATTCTTCACCATTTTTAATTGCATTAAACATATTTCTAATGTGCAATACATCTAAATTTTGAGCTGGATTTACCGTGTTCATCGGATCGATATTCATTGAACTTTTTACTGATTTAACAATTTTATTTTTTAAATCGAAAATCGTATAATCATTGCCCCCATTCATTAGGATACTCCCTTTTTCACCATAGAACATAACACCAACTGAACTCCCTTCTGAATGTTTACCATTACAACTTCTCCCTTCCCAAGTCATGGAAAGATTTTCTGCAAAATCTATATTAATAATTTGCGTGTCTGGCGTCTCCCAATCGTCATTATATCTAAATCGTCCCCCATTAGAACTAACTTTTGTTGGATAATCGACACCCATCCCCCATCTTAATAGATCAATCATATGAGTTCCATTATTCAGTGCTTCACCTGTTCCCCAATGCCAGTGCCAATGCCAATTGTAATGAATCAAATTGTCTTTATAATTTTTTCTTGGAGCAGGGCCTTGCCATAAATCCCAATTTAACCAATCTGGAACCGTTGTATTTTTACCAATACCAATAGATTCTCTGTTATTGGCATACCATCCTTTTCCGAAATATACATTACCAATTGCCCCATTCTTTAAAGCATTAATCCCTTCAATTACATTAGGCCAAGACCTACGTTGGTTTCCCATTTGAATAACCTTGCCATAACGTTCTGCAGCTTCTATTAGAATTTCTCCCTCATTTGGGTTGTGACTGCAGGGTTTTTCCACATACACATGTTTCCCTGCTTGCATCGAAAGCAATGAAGCAGGGGCATGCCAGTGATCTGGGGCCGCAATTACCATAATATCCAAATCCTTATTTTCTAAGGATTTTCTAAAATCTACAAATGATTCAGCTGTAAAACTTTGTTTATCTTTTAAAGAGACCAAACATTTTGTAATAGCTCTAGTATCTACATCACATACATGAATGACGTCGCAATTATTTTGAATTGCAAAATTTTGAGCCAAGGCATTACCTCTACTATTTACTCCCATCACGGAAATATTAATTCGATCATTTGCTCCTTTAATTCGACTGTAACTTTTAGCATTAAATATCGGTAATACACCACCAAATGCCATTGCAGAGGAAACTGTTGCTGTTTTTTTAATAAAATCCCTTCTGCTATTTAAAAGTCTAGTTTTTTTCATTCTAATTTGTTTTTTCTATGCCAATCTACAATTAGATGGTCTATATGTTATTATTTAATACTGAGTTTATTAAATATATGAAAATATAAGTAAAGCTATAAAGAGCTTGAAATTAATATAATACAAATCCATTTTAACTACTATAATAATTGACCTAACAAACTTTTTGTAATGCCTTTAAGGGGGTTTGTGGATTTTGAGGAATGGTTTTACTGTTAGTTTTATTAAAAGTTAGCTTTTAAATTATTGATTATATTAGAAAAATTTAAATAAAATGATGAAGGAATTATTTGCAATACCAATTACACTATTTACAGTTTTAATAGTATTATGTCAAGACAACGTATCTCAAAGTTTAATACCCCCGATTCAATATTCTGTTACAACGGAAATTAATTATGCAGGTAATAAAAATATGGCGCAAACCCTGGATGTATATATACCTAAGAACAAGAAAAGAAAAAAACTACCAGTCATTGTTAATATTCACGGAGAAAATATTTTGTGGGGGAATGGAGATAAAATGTGGGGAGGAGACACACCTTTTCTATCATACTTACTTGATGGTAATTACGCCTGTGTGAAAATTAATTATCGTTTAAGTTCAGAATCAAAGTGGCCCGCCCAATTGTATGATTGCAAAGCTGCCATTAGATGGATTAAAGGAAATTCTGACAGGTTTAGCTTTGATAAAAATAAAATAGCGGTTCAGGGTGAACTTGCAGGAGGACATTTGGCTTTAATGCTAGGACTAACAAATAATGAAAAAACTATGGAGGGCAATCTAGGAAACTATTTAAATGAGGACAGTAAAATAAACTGTATTGTAAGTGGGTTTGCCCCATCTGACTTAAAGGGACTTGGTGGAAAAGAGGTTGAAGCACTTTTGGGTGGGTCAATTGGAAAATTTATAAAAGAAGCTCAAGAGGCCTCTCCAATAAATTGGATTTCAAATGAAACACAATTACCAATATATTTGTATCAAGGTAATGCTGAAAAAAAAGTACCTATGAACCAAACTAATTTATTATTTAACCTTTTGAAAGATTCTAAATTTCAAGACATTTATTATCAAAAAATAACTAATGGCAGCAAAAGAAATTTACAAAGAGATTTAAAAGCAGATAAATTCATTAGTTCAACAATTGAGGATTTCTATAAAAAGTACTTACTAAAACAAGAAAAAGAAATAAAAGTATCGGAATTATCAGTAAAATCAGCATTAGAAAGAGGACAAAGAAGGTAATCATGAAAAAAATATTAATAATATTCTTATTCTACCCAGTTCTCTTATTTGGGCAAAAATTAGATTACGCAGATGAGTTCGCTTATGAAATTCATAAAAATCTTGATTATGCTGGAAATGGCAATATTCGTCAGGCATTAGATATTTATATACCTTACAACCGAATTTCTGAAGAATTACCCGTGGTTGTTTATATTCATGGAGGTGGCTGGCAAAGAGGAAGTAAAAATTATGCTGGACGTGGGATGCCATACTTGAGGACAGGTCGATACATCTTTGCTTCAATTAATTATCGTTTACTAAATGAAGCTAATGTTCTAGAAATGATTTACGATTGCAAAGCTGCCATTCGTTACCTAAAATCTAATGCTAAAAAATATGGAATTGATAAGAACAAAATCGGTGTTTGGGGTACTTCAGCTGGTGGTCATTTATCGGCAATGATTGGACTAACTTCCTCATCTAATGAGCTTGAGGGAAATGTGGGAAATTATGAAAAAGAAAATGGCTCAGTAGCTTGTGCTGTAAATGCGTTTGGTCCTTCAAATTTTCTGACCCAATTTAAAAAATTTGAAGGGACTTTCGAAAAATCTCCAAGATTTAAATCTTTTTTTAATAGTGATATGGAAATTGTAAAAATAACATCTCCAATTAATCATGCTGACGAATCATGCATTCCGTTTTTTATATATCATGGGAGAAATGATAAAACAGTATTAATTGATGAGTCAGAAAATTTATATAGTAAACTAAAAGGATCTGGAGCAAAAGAAATTTACTTTCAAAGAATCACAGATGGTCCACATAGTGTTCGGCATGAGCGCATTACCCAACAAATGCTCAACTTTTTTGACAAATACCTGCACAATGACAAAACAGTAATAGTTGATGATAGTGAATTCTCTTTAAACTAAGCTTGTGAATAGTTATATAAAATTATTTATTTTATTTTTTTTGGTTGTTAGGTGCTCCAAAAATTCGGAAATAATCAAAACTGAAAGCGTTCAAAATTTAAATGAAAATAATTCTGAGCAAAATCAAAATTCAAATGGTGATGATTCCGAGCAAAATCAAAATCTTAATGAGAACAATAATGAAAATCTAAATAGTTTCAAAAAAATTGTTTCTGATAACTACGACACTAGGAGTTTTAATTTTGGAGCTACACTTAATTACCACCAATTCAGTTCAAATGTAGAAGATTTATTTTTAAAAGAATTTAATTATTTAGTTTCTGAAAATTCATTTAAACAATCAATAGTTCACCCAGAACCTAATGTTTGGAATTGGTCAAGAGTTGATGCCTTTATAGATTTTATGAATAAAAATAATCTTCAAATGAGAGTCCATGGCCCTATTGGGCCTCAATCATCGGCCTGGGCAAAAACGGATTCACGAACAAAAGAGGAACTCATTACAAATTATGAGGAATTTCTGATTGAGCTTTGCAAGAAAATAAATCCTGAAAAAAATATAAAATGGATGGATGTCGTTAATGAAACTATAGATAAGGATGCGAATTGGACTGACATTAAGCCAGGAACTGACAAATGGGAAAATCCATGGAAGCAAATTGGAGATAATAAAGATGGTATTCCTTTGTATATAATAAGGTCTTTTGAAATAGCAAAGCAATACGCATCTAATATTAGTCTAGTTTTTAATCAACATGCTGGAATGGAGCCTAAAATGTGGGATAAAGTGAAAGAAACTATTTTATATCTAAAAAACAAGGGATTAAGAGTAGATGGACTTGGCTGGCAGGCTCATTTAAGAGATAATGTAGTTCTCTCTTTAAATAAAGAAAAGCTCGACTACTTAATGTCATTAATTGATTGGGCACATCAAAACAATTTAGATTTTCATATAACCGAGATAGATTACAGAATGGTTGGGGATCCTCCCTCGAATTTAGAATATGAGAGACAAGCTAATGGATATACTAATGTATTAAAGGCTTTAATATCTAAAAGAAACAATGGAGTTGTCACGTATAATACTTGGGGAATATATGACAAAGACGAACCCTCATCCCACGAATACAAATATATATATGATTCAAATCTGAATCCTAAAAAAGCTGTTGAATTATTAAAAAATACTTTAAAAAATAAAGATGTAACACTAAAGTTGTATGATAATTAATGGAAGTTATTTTAATTTGATATCAATTAGTTTTTTTATTCCAAGATATCAACCACTTCATATAGTCTGGATTACTGTAAATATGTTCCTTCCATCCTGAATGTCCAAATTCTCCTATATTAAAAACAAAATTGGAGTTAATAGAATCTAATTGATCAGCCATTTCTTTAGCAACAGAAAACTTAGAGGTTTTGTCGTTGGTACTGTGATGGAGCCAGGTTGGGATATGAAAAACTTTTTCAGCAAGAGGAACATATGAAAATGGTCCGTGGTGGGGACTTAGTGGCATTATTGCTGCAAATATCTGAGGTAACCCTGCTGCGACAATAAATGTTCCTCTACCACCCATACTAAGACCGGTAAGATAAATCCTATTTTCATCAATTTTTAAATTTGATTTAATGTCCATAATCATATCTTGTATTTTTTTCGGATCCCAATCCCACTCTAACCTGATGGGGGCTACAAGTATAGACGGGTCATCATATGGAATATTGAAAGCATCCAAAGTATTTTGACGACTTATCAAGCTTTTTTGTCGAGCTTTTACACCACCATGAAGGAAAATTACAATAGGATATTTTTTTCTTTTTTTAAAGTCTTCAGGTAACTTAACTACATATGAGTAACCACATTGCCATCTTAGTGAATCATTAACGCAATCTTTAAATTGGTGGTCAGGTTTAACATAATTATCTCCCCAATAAGGCGAATCACTCCAGGGGTCTAGACCCTCTTTTAACCACCATCTAGATAATTTGTTATTTCTATAATTTAATCTATTACCATAATTAATTAGAGTCAAACTATTTATTTTTAAAAGTCGTTGTTTTTTAATATCAGGCCATTTTTTTTGACCTTCCGTAATATTCATTCCATGGTTGGCAATGATTTCACAGGGGGGGCATTCTTCCTGAGCATTCAAGTAGAATATCCCTAATAGAAGAATTGATAATATTTTTGTAATTGAAGAAAGATTGTTCACGGAATTTCTCTATAATAATTAGAATTTAAATTTACAATTTAGTTTAATTGAAAAAAAAAATAGAAATTTAAGAACATTTTAAAAGTAAAATGAAGCCAATCAATTATTTTATCTATCTTTTTATTATGTCTCTTTTTTCATGCACTGAAAATGTAGATGATGAACCTCCTAACATAATTTTAATAATGACTGATGATCAAGGCTGGGGTCAGACGGGCTATTACGATCATCCTGTTTTAAAAACACCCAACTTAGATGCAATGGCAGAAAACGGGCTTCGTTTTGAGCGCTTTTACGCAGCTGCACCGGTATGCTCACCGACTCGGGCAAGTATATTGACTGGCAGGACTAATGATCGTACTGGTGTAATGGATCATGGATATGCACTTAGAAAACAAGAAAAGACAATCGCAGTAGCCTTAAAAAAAGCAGGTTATGCAACAGGGCACTTTGGGAAATGGCATTTAAATGGACTTCGCGGACCAGGAGTCCCCGTTTTAAAAGATGACAGTCATAGCCCGGGGAAATTTGGTTTTGATCATTGGTTGACAGTGACAAATTTTTTTGACATAGATCCCTTAATGAGTGATAACGGTTCTTTCATAGATCTAAAAGGTAACTCCTCTGAAATTATTGTCAAAAAAGCACTGGAATTTATTAAAGAAAAAACCAGTCAAAATTTACCTTTTTTTGCTGTTATTTGGGATGGCTCTCCTCACGATCCTTTTCTAGCAAGTGAAAAGGACCGAGATAATTTCAATGATTTAGACAATCAGAGTCAGCACCACTACGGAGAATTAGTTGCTTTTGATAGAAGTTTAGGAGTGTTGAGAAAAACCCTAAAGGATCTTGGTCTAGAAAACAATACAATATTATGGTATTGCAGTGATAATGGAGGGTTAAGAAATATTTCTCCTCCTAGTGTTGGAGGTTTAAGAGGTTATAAAACTACAATTTGGGAAGGAGGACTAAGAGTCCCTGCAATAATAGAATGGCCCAAAGTGATCAAACCAAAAGTAACCAACTATCCTGCATCTACAATGGATATTTTCCCTACTATTGCTGATATTCTAAATTTACCAGATACAGATTTACTCAAACCAATTGACGGAATTACTCTTAAACCTATTTTTGAAAATGATTTAAGCAATAGAGATAAAAGAATCCCTTTTCGATATAAGGACCAGGGAGCCCTTATAGACAATAATTTCAAATTAGTAGTTACTAGTATTGACAAAGAAAAATTCGAGTTATATGATTTGGAAAAAGACTTTTCTGAAAGTATGGATTTATCAAGTGAAAATCCATTAATTTTTAACCAAATGAAGACTGATTACTTAAAATGGAGTGAAAGTATTGACTCTAGTCAGGTTGGAATGGACTACCCAGAGGGAAAAGTGTTAAATAATCCTGAACGTCACTTTTGGATGAATGATGATCGTTATAAACCTTATCTGAAAGAATGGATTAAACGTCCAGAGTACAGAGATCGTATTTTAAGATCCAGATAATGTAAGTTATAACTTTATAATTTTTAAAAATTAATTATCTAAATAAAGAAAGCACGAGGTTTGTTTTTTTTTACTATTATTCCATCCATAAAAAATAAATGCACTCTTTATTTGATTTCCGAGTCTATCTTTTATGAATTGAATATTATTAAACTTCCATTCTGAACTGGTATTATTTGGTACAATTTTTTTATAAAAATTCCAATTTAATCCATCCTCAGAAACCCATTCCTCTATTTGTCCCCCTCCATGTTTATCCAAATAACCACCATTTAATTCATTAATTTTTGTCCAATTTTTTAAACCATTTTGATTCAAAAATTTCTGAGCATCATCAAATCGTGTTTTTGTTACTTTATCACCTGTTATAAGATAAGCATGATATTTATTTTCTTTTAGTATGATATCAGCATTATTCCATTGATGATTTGAACTTCTAATAGGAGATTTGGTCCACTTTTTGTTTAAAAACTTAACAAAGTAATATTGTAATTTGTTTATAGTTTCTTCAGTAATTACATGTAGAAAAGCAGGATTTCCATTCTTATCTTCTATGATTTGTGGAGGAATACCTGATCCCCTACCCTCTGTATTCCATATTATACAATCTTTATTAGCAGTATGGAGGTCAATTGGAAGTTTCAAAGATTTTCCAACGAAATTATATGCCTTTTGGGTTTGTACATCAATTTTTAAATAATATAAATTATACTTGTAATCGTTTGTAACTATACTATTATATCTTTCATTGAAGTATCTTCCTGGGTTATTTTCTTTATTGTCATCATATGATATAAATGCTATATGCATAAACTTTTTATCATCACTAAGGATATGGGAATGGTATGAAGACCATTCAAACATTCCATTGATATCTAAATCAGTAGTCGGTATATCAATTGTTGTCCAGCACTTTTCATTATCTTTTTTTTGAGCGTATCTCCAATTAGTTGTATGACCTCCATTTCTGAAGTATATAATATCTCCAAAGGCAGAAGTTGAAAATGAGGGGTAAGAAACTGGAGTTTCCAAAAAGGTCCCTTTTTCCCAATCCTTAATTGATTTTCCTATTGATAGTTTATTTTTTGAAATTAGGTGAGTCCCCTGTGAATTATGAGCACCATAAAAAACATTTATTTTCATTTTTTTATCTGCCCAAATAATCGGACAATAGTGATGATCTGAAGATGCACTACCTAGATTATAAGAATTTCCAAAAGTTTTAGTTTTCAAATTAAAACTGGTGATGATAGGCATTGTCTTTGGTTTTTCATCCTCATTAACTTTATTACCATTATAAACTATGTAAATTTCATTTCCCTCTTTTAAAGCCTGGGGCCTTTGTCTTCTATCATAGAGCATTTTTAAGTTTCCACCCTCTCCAAATGGATAAATTGTATAATTACTAATTAATGTTGATTGGCCGTTTAATTGAAAAGCAATTAAAATTATAGCTACTAAAACTTTATTTTTCATAAGATGATATCAGTCGAGTTTAAATTTGAATATTAAATTATCTAGTAGAATTACATAGAAATTAGGTCCTTTGCAGGTGGATAACTATCTAATTTTTTTAAAAGTTTTTTAATAACAGCCTTATTTTCACTCGCAATATTAACTCTTTCTTTAGGATCTTTTTTATAGTCATACAATTCGTAAACTATATTTTCTCGATCTTTTAGGTTAGTCCAACGTATCATTCTATACCTTTTATCTCTAATTGCCTCACCGAGATTACCTTGTCTTATAAATGAATGATATATGTGGTCTTTAACAGGATAATTGGGGTCATTAAGAAGTGGAGTTAAATTTTTTCCATCCAGATTATGAGTAGGGCTTTTTCTATCAAGATTTGCCAAAGCAGTTAATGTAGGGTAAAGATCAACTGTTTCAACGGTTTGATCACAATAGGTATTTTCTTTTGTAACTCCTGGTGCTTTGATGATTATTGGGATTCTTGTTGCTTGCTCATAGTTGGTATGTTTGGTCCATATACCATGATCACCCAAATGCCAACCGTGATCACCCCATAATACAATAATAGTATTTTCATCAAGTTTGAGTCTTTTAATTTCACTCATAAGTCGCCCCATCTGAGCATCCATATAGCTGATGCTTGCAAAATAGCCATGAATTAGATTACGCTTGAGTTTATCACTATATGGCGCATTGCTGCTGGGATCAATTGGTTTAAAATTATTAATCTCACCACCTTTTTTTACAGCAAATTTTGGAGCACCCTCAGGAGGTAACTCGAACTCGGGCAATGGAATTTCATCTTTGTTGTATAAGTCCCAATATTTTTTTGGTGCGCTAAACGGAAGGTGTGGTCTAACAAATCCAACAGCCAAGAAAAAGGGTTGATTTTGATTTTCGCTTAGTATTCTTAAACGATTTATTGCCTGTCTTGCAACTCTTCCATCGGCATAGGCATCATCCAAGACATCTGGTGATTCCCATGCGGCACCCCTTGGAAGGGTTTTAATATCTATTTTTTCTTTAGCATACAAGTTGTAATTCTCGAATAATGCCTCCTCTCTAGTAAGTTCTCGATTATTACTCTCTGGAACAAGGTACTCTATAACTTTATCATCGTAATGTGGAACACTCCAAGATTCTGTATCATTTGTATTTCCGTGCCCCACATGGTAAACTTTTCCAATTGATTCAGTGTGATAGCCATTATTTTTGAAAATTTGAGGTAGCGTTTCCATTGCTGGGTATATTGTTCTAAAATTTACTCCAAACCTGTATAATCCTGTAGATGTTGATCTTTTTCCCAGCATTAAGTTATATCTAGAGGCAACACAAACAGCCTGATTTGCATAAGCTAAGTTGAATCGTATTCCTTCTCGTGCGAGTTGATCAATATTTGGACTTTTTGAAAAATTATCTCCATAAATACCTAAATTTGGCTTGAGGTCATCTACAAGAATCAAAATTACATTTGGTTTTTGGTGATTTGATTGTATGCCTTGACAAAAAAAAGGCCAAATACCGCAGCATATCAATGATATTACCAGAATTTTTTGAAAGTACTTAAAGTTAATAAGTGTATAAGCCATAATCGAATTGACCATCTTCAGTCGGGTTATCAATTTGAAACGAAATATTATTAATTCCTTTATTTAAGGTGTTAAGGTAATCACTCAGATTAATGTCATCGTAGTGTCTTTTAGTACGTAAATATTTATCCAGCACCTTTTGACCATTAATATAAATAGTTACATCACCGTTACCATAAAACTTTAATGATAAATGCTTTGGGATTGTTTCTAGCCTGAATTCTTTAAATGAAAATGCAGCTTTACCAATTTCTAAAGGTACTGGAAATTCCTTTAACTTAAATTGTTTAAATTTTTTGGGGTTTAACTCCCAATTAAACGGTAACACTTGATAAGTAATTTTCTTACTTATCTTATTAATCTCAGAGTCTCTAAATATAAACTCAGCCTTTTGATAGTCATCAAATAATTTATCGTGTATTGTTTTTGTTTCCTCAATAGGCAGTTTAATTACTTTTCTATCATAGGTCAAGATCCCGTTTACCTCAATTTCCACGTCTGAGGTTTGAGTATATATTGCTGCAGCTAACCCTCTAGATATCTCGCCATGAAGATTATAAATCACATCATTATAATCTTTTGTGTAGCTTTCTAAAGTTTCTGAAACCCTATAACCCCAATTCTTTTTTGACCGATCCCACATATGATTATTGACGGGAAGACCATATCCTCCAAATTCTCCAAGAACAACAGCTCTTCCTTCATTTTGAGACGGAGGCTCCATCCCCGGGCCAGGATATTGATGAAGATCTATGAAATGTCCTACTCCTCTGTCTTGCCAGCCACTTATTCCATTAACCAATCTAGTTGGGTCATATTTCATGGTCCATTTGGTTATTTCTCTACTTTGAAACTGCCCCATACCCTCATTAAAGGGGACCCAAACAACTACACTAGAGAAAAACTTTAAATGATCAATAATATTTTTCCACTCCTCTTTAAAAAGTTTTGCTGTCTCACTTGGTCTATCCCAATCATATTTATCTCCAGGTCTAACATGCTGATCAGGATGGTGATTATGTAAAAATCCAGATGGCATATCTTGCCATAATAAAAACCCTAATTTATCAGCCTCATAGTAAAAGATAGCTGGTTCTACTTTTAGGTGTTTTCTAATAGTATTAAAACCCAAATCTTTTAAAACTTTCATGTCGTAAACCATAGCATCTCTTGAGGGAGGGGTCAAAAGACCGTCGGGCCACCATCCTTGATCTAAAGTTCCAAAGTGAAAGAGTTCTTGATTATTTAAAAATAGTTTTGTGAAACCATTTTTATCTTTACCTAAAGTTATTTTTCTCATCGCAAAGTATGAGTTTATCTTATCCAAGGATACTCCATTTCTAATTACATTTACCTCTACATCATATAAATGAGGGTGATTAGGTGACCATAATTTTGGATTTGGGATTTCAATATTAAGGAGCTGATTTGAATCAAAAATTTGATTTACAATCAGAGACCCACCTTGAGATATTTTAATTGAAAATTTTTCATTTCCTTCAGAATTTTTAAGACCTAAATCAATTTTAATTTTCATCTGATCTATATCAGAGTTAATATTAATTTGATTGATGTGAGTTTTTTCAACTGCTTCAAGCCAAACTGTCTGCCAGATTCCTGAAACAGCAGAGTACCAAATACCCCTCGGTCTAAGTGTTTGTTTACCTCTAGGCTGAGTGCCAGTATCAGTTGGGTCCCAAACTGAGAGTTCTAATTCTTGTAATTTTTTTTCACCATTTAAAAATTGTGTGATGTTGTATGAGAAAGGATCATTTCCTCCAATATGAGTCCCTACCTCTTGTCCATTAATATAAAGTGTTGATTTATAATCAACAGCTCCAAAATTTAGAATTACTTCTTTGTCTTTCCATTCCGAAACATCAAATCTAGTTCTATACCACAATATCTCCACAGGTAGCAGTTCTTTACCAACTCCTGAAAGACTTGATTCAATAGCAAATGGTACTAAAATTTTATCTTTGTACTTTATTGGCGTAACTCTTTCTCTTGGCATTCTATGTAAAATGGTGTAATCCCATAAACCATTTAGATTTTTCCAGTTCGACCTAACCATTTGTGGACGAGGGTAATCAGACCAAACATTATCGGGTGTGATTTTGGATGCCCACTCTGTTTTAATCTTATCACCAACTGGCGACCATAACTCATTTTTATTTGAATTATTTACTATTAAATTTTGAGCAGAAATAAATGATACAGATAAAGCAAATATTGAGAGAATTGATTTTTTCATTGTTTAAATTTAATTGATCATTTAAATCAATTGTTTAAATTATTGAAATCTATTTATATATTGTAAATCTAAACTAATTTATAAAATGAGATTAATATTTACTTTTTCAATTGTTCTATTATTTTGTTCATGTGGGTTGAAATCAAATAATTCATCAAAACAAAAATTACCAAATATTTTAATTTTTGTAGGGGATGATATGAACTGGAATGATTGCGAACCCTATGGAAGTAAAGTGGTTAAAACACCAAACATTCAGAAACTAGCCAATGAGGGAATGAGTTTTGACAATATGTTTACCTCCACGGCAATGTGTGCTCCTACTCGTCAGCAACTAATGACAGGACTTTATCCGGTTAGAAGTGGTGCTTTTCCAAATCACTCTGTGGTGTATGATGGAGTAAAGAGTTTTGCTCATCATTTTGGAGAACTTGGTTATGAAGTTGCACTGATTGGTAAAAAACATTATGGTCCTGCTGATTCTTTTCCGATAAATTACATTGGAGGTGTGCAACATGATACTGGATTTGGCGGCAAGGACATTGATCTTAGTAAAATTAAACCTGTTGTAAATGGCGACAAGCCATTTTTTTTAATAATCGCTCAAAATCAACCCCATTCACCTTGGAATAAAGGTGATTCAAGTCAGTATAAGCCTGATAACCTGGAAATTCCTGAATATATGGTTGATACACCCCTTACTCGGAAAGACCTTAGTAATTATTATGCAGAAATAACCTACATGGATAGTCTTTTAGGGAAAACATTAAATTTTATTGATGAGGCAAATAAGACTAATAATACAATTTCAATTTTCACAAGTGAACAAGGTTATTCTTTTCCATTTGGGAAATGGACTTGTTATGATCTAGGCCTAAAAACAGCTTTTATTGCTAAGTGGCCTGGGAACATCCAACCTAATACCAGAAATAATGCTACTACCCAATATGTTGATATAGTCCCTACCCTTTTGGAAGCAATTGGTAAAGATCCAAGTAAAATTGATGTTGGAATATCAGACCAAGTTGGTAATAGTGGTTTTGATGGAAAAAGTTTTTTTAAAGTATTAAAAGGTGAAACAGAAACTCATAGAGAATTTACTTTTGGTGTTCATACAACAAGGGGAGTAATAAATGGTTCTGAGTCTTATCCAATAAGATCAGTTAGATCAAACCGATATAAGTACATTCAAAATTTAAGTCATGAAGAACTATTCTACAATGTTGTTACAGCAAAGGATGAGGGAAGACCAGGGTATTTACTCTATGAATCCTGGCTAGAAAATGCAAAAAATAAAGAGGAATTAAGTTGGGTTAAACACTATAAAAAGCGTCCTTCCGAGGAATTTTATGATTTGAAAAGTGATCCTTATGAAAAAAATAATCTCGCACAAGATCCTAAATATTTTGATATAAAAGAAAATCTTAAAACTCAGCTAAAATCGTGGATGAGTCAACAAGGTGACTTAGGGGTTGATACTGAAATGAAAGCTGTGACACGTCAACAAAGAATTGGAAAGTGGCTTTCATATGAGGAGAAAATTAAATCTAAAGAACAAAAACAAATTAATTAATCCAATTTTTTTTATGAACCTATCAAAAACATTTCTTTATGTCACTTCATTTTGTTTTATAATTAGCGGTTGTAAGACTAATGACAATAAAATTTCAAATGCTAGACTCCCAAATATAATATTAATAATGTCTGATGATATGGGCTATTCAGACATCTCTCCTTACGGTGGAGAAATTGATACACCAAACCTGTCTGATCTCGCAAAAAATGGAATAAAATTTACCCAATTTTATAATGCTGCTAGATGTTGCCCAACCAGAGCATCATTGTTAACGGGAACATATCCACATGAGGCTGGAATAGGTCATATGACGAATCCCCCTAAAGATCCTAAAGGTCACAATTATGGTTTTCCTCAATATCAAGGAAAATTAAATAATAATGTAATTACAATTGCTGAGGCATTAGGAGAGGTTGGTTATTCAACTTTAATGAGTGGTAAGTGGCACTTAAGTTTTTTTGATAAAAGGCAGTGGCCACTTCAAAGAGGATTTGAATATTTTTATGGTTTT
>CACIXU010000010.1 GCA_902590705.1 uncultured Bacteroidota bacterium
AAACTTCCCCCTCAGGCGCTTGATCTGGAGGAGGCAGTTATAGGGGCTATGTTGATAGATAAAAAAGGAGTTGATGAAGTAATTGACCTTCTCCAGCCTGACGCTTTCTATAAAACGGCTCACCAAAATATTTTTGAGTCAATTCTAAATCTTTTTCAGAACTCCCAACCGGTAGATTTACTCACGGTTTCTGCAGATTTGAAAAAAAATGGGAAGCTGGAGAGCGTAGGAGGAGATTATTATTTAGTTCAATTAACTCAAAAAGTAGCCTCCTCTGCACATATTGAATTTCACGCTAGAATCATTCTACAAAAGTTTATTCAACGAAGTCTTATACGTATTTCAAACGAAATAATTGAATCCTCATATAAGGATTCAACTGACGTTTTTGATTTGTTAGATGAAGCAGAGTCAAAGCTCTACGATATCGCTCAAGGAAATATTAAAAAATCTTCTGATACTGCACAAAACCTTGTAATGTTAGCCAAAAAGAAAATTGAGGAAATTGCAAATAAAGATGGTTTAAGTGGAATCTCAACTGGATTTGAAAAACTTGATACTCTAACATCTGGCTGGCAACCGAGCGATCTTATTATTATAGCTGCCCGTCCTGGTATGGGTAAAACAGCCCTTACACTTTCGATGGCGAGAAATATCGCAGTTACTAAGCAAGTCCCTGTGGCGTTCTTTTCACTTGAGATGTCATCTGTACAGCTAATTACTAGACTAATTTCCGCTGAAACTGGACTTTCCTCGGAAAAGTTGAGAACAGGGAAATTAGCTGATCATGAGTGGAAACAATTAAATGTCAAAGTAGGTGATTTGGAAAAAGCTCCCTTATATATTGATGATACCCCTGCTTTATCGATTTTTGACCTTAGGGCGAAGGCTAGAAGATTAGCTTCTCAACACAAAATTAAATTAATCGTTGTTGATTATTTGCAGTTAATGACGGCTGGAAATAATAATAAGGCTGGTAACCGTGAACAAGAAATATCAATGATTTCAAGAAATTTAAAATCATTAGCTAAGGAATTGGATATTCCGGTTATTGCCCTTTCACAATTATCTAGGGCTGTGGAGACAAGAGGAGGGACCAAGCGTCCCCAGCTTTCCGACCTTAGGGAGTCAGGAGCTATCGAACAGGATGCAGATATCGTTTCTTTTATTTATCGTCCCGAGTATTATCAAATAGAGGAGTGGGACGATGAGGAACATTCATCATCAATCGGACAAGCGGAGTTTATTGTTGCTAAACATCGAAATGGTGGATTAGATAACATTCGAATGAAATTTATAGGTCAGTTAGGAAAATTTGAGGATTTACAATCAGTTGATTCTTCTTTTGAATACCAATCTAAAATGAATGAAGACGATAATTCTAAAATTGACACATTGTCCAATCCAGATGATGCTTTTGACATCCTTGATAAGGGAGATGAGGACAATATTCCTTTTTAAAATTCCAATTATATTTTTATTCCGATTTCATCCAGATAATCAGATAATTTCGCTGCATTTTCGAATTGTACAGAATTAATACCTATTTCAATTGCAGCCCTCACATTTCTGAGATTGTCGTCAATGAATAGGGATTCTTCAGCTTTCATGTTGTAACGACTTAGTGCCAATCGATAAATTTCGGGAAAAGGCTTTCTTGTTTTTTCCTCTCCAGACACAATAATCCCTTCGAAACGATGTAAAAAATCAAAACGTTCTAATGCTACTGGGAAAGTTTCTGCACTCCAATTTGTTAAGGCAATAACCCTGTAGTCAGGGTGTTCAAAAAATTTTTCCAAAATTTCAACTGTTTCTTGAATAGACTCTCCAAGCATATCTTTCCATCGGCCATAATACATTCGTATCCATTCTTCATATTGTGGAAATATTTTTACTCGATCTTCAGTCGCTTTTTGAAGTGAATATCCAGCATCTTGATTCTCATTCCAATCATTAGTACAGATTTCGTTAAAAAACCATTCCATTTTTTTGTAATCTCCATTAAATACATCGAGATAAACATATGCTGGATTCCAGTCGATTAAGACACCTCCTAAATCGAAAATGATATTTTTAATTTTATTCATTTTTAGATCAATTTTGTTTTTGTCCAGACAGCATTAAAAAACTTTTAAGAAATTGATCAATCCCTCCATTCATTACGTTGTCTACGTCATTGGTTTCCGAATTCGTTCGGACATCTTTGACTAACTTATAGGGGTGCATGACATAGTTTCTAATTTGAGAACCCCATTCTATTTTCTTTTTAGAGGCTTCGATCTCATCTCGAGCCTTGAGCTTTTTTTGAAGCTCAATTTCATAAAGCTGAGATTTTAAAAGTTGCATAGCCTTGTTTTTGTTTTCCAATTGTGAGCGCGTCTCAGAATTTTCAATTATAATCCCAGTTGGATAATGTCTTAATCGTACTGCGGTTTCTACTTTGTTTACATTTTGCCCTCCTGCACCACTGGATCGCATTGTCTCCCAACTAATATCTGAGGGGTTAACTATGATCTCAATGGAATCATTAACCAGCGGATATACATAAACAGAGGCAAATGATGTATGCCTTTTAGCATTGCTATCAAAAGGAGATATTCGCACCAATCTGTGAACCCCGTTCTCTCCTTTAAGCCATCCAAATCCATACTCACCATTAATTTCTATAGTAACAGTCTTAATCCCGGCGATATCCCCTGGCTGATGGTTTAACTCTTTTACTGAGAACATGTTTTTTTCAGCCCACATGAGATACATACGCATTAGCATTTCCGCCCAGTCACAGCTCTCTGTTCCACCAGCGCCGGCTGTGATTTGAAGAATAGCACTTAGGGAGTCTCCTTCTTCAGAAAGCATGTTACGGAATTCAATGTTTTCCAAATGATCAAAAGCCTCGATAATTTTTTTTTCTACTTCCTTTTCCGAAACTTCCCCCGTTTTATGAAATTCAATCAGAACCTCTAAGTCCTCTTTTTTTATCTTTAATTCTTCATAAGCTTCAACCCATTTCTTTAGGTTTCTGATTTCACGCATCAATAACTCCGCTTTCTGGGCATCATTCCAAAAATTTGGATCAATCGTTTTTTCCTCTAGATTTAAAATTTCTGTCCTTTTGGCATCAATGTCAAAGATACCTCCTTAACGCGCCAAGACGATCAATAAGTTCTTTTACCTTTTCGGAAGTAATCATTTTTTTTTTGTAAAAATAAATAAAAGACAGCCTAATATTTAATTTATTTACTTGTAAATTGTTTTTAAATAAAAAGCGTTCAAAACGAAATTCTTACTGTGAAAAAAAGGACACTTTATTTAAAAATATTTTACTCGATTATTATATTAGTCGGCTGCAACTCAAAAATAAGAAAATATCCAATGGAAAACTTGATGCCCCCAATTGCTAATGTAATTCCCTATCAGCATAAAATTCACAATCACATTAGAATAGATAATTATTATTGGCTTAAAGAGCGTACCAATCCAGAGGTGGTTGACTACCTTGAGCGTGAGAATGAATATTATAAAAAAAAGACCGTTCACTCCATTCCCCTTCAAGAGGAATTGTATACAGAAATGAGAGAACGAATCAAAGAAGATGATAATTCGGTCCCCTATTTTTTTAATGGCTATTGGTATATTACCCGATTTGAGGAAAATAAAGATTATCCCATCTACACAAGGAAAAAAGAAAAATTGACATCTAAAGAAGAAATTATTATTGATTGTAATAAAATGTCAAAAGGACATGAATACTTTGATTTAGTTGGTTTATCTGTAAGCCCAGATAACAGTAAGGTAGCATTTGGAGTAGATACTATCTCCAGAAGACAATACACCATTCATGTTAAAGACCTGTTAACTAATGAGATTTTAAAAAATAAAATTGAAAATACTACTGGAGGGAGTGTATGGGCAGCTGATAATAAATCTCTTTTCTATAATAAACAGAACCCCTTAACTCTCCGCTCAGAGGCAATATTAAAACATAATATTAATCTTCCTGAGAAGAATGATAGGATAGTTTATCATGAAAAAGATGAAACTTTTTCTGTATATGTTAGTAAATCAAAATCTCAGGAATACCTTTTTATTAATTCAGTGAGTACCTTGACTAGTGAGTGCCGATATATAAAATCAACTAACCCAAACGATGAATTTAAGATTTTCCAAAAAAGAATTATAGGATTGGAATATAGTTTGGATCATTTTGGAAACCATTTTTATATTTACACGAATCATAACAAGGCAAAGAATTTTAAAATTATGCGAACTAATGTTAATAAAATAAATAATGAATATTGGGAAGATATACTTCCTCATAGAAAGCATACTCTTATTGAGGATTTTGATTTATTTGAAAAATATTGGGTTGTTAACGAGCGAGAAAATGGTTTATCTAGACTAAGGGTTATCCATTGGGATGGAAGTAATGACTACTATATACCAATGAATGACGAAACTTACACACTTTACATAAATAATAATCCAGATTTAAAGTCAAATACTTTTCGTTATGTTTATAACTCAATGACCACTCCTACATCCGTCATAGAATTTAATACAGCCAATAAAGAAACTTTAGTCCTTAAAACACAAGAGGTTTTGGGAGGAAAATTTAATAAGGAGAATTATAACTCTAGAAGGCTTTGGGCAGATGGAAGAGATGGAAAAAAAATCCCAATCTCAATTGTTTATAACAAAAATACCGAGTTTAATCGAGATACACCCATTCTTCTGTACGCTTATGGTTCATATGGTAGTACCATTGACCCTTCGTTTTCCTCTTCACGTTTAAGTTTATTAGATCGGGGTTTTGCTTTTGCTATAGCTCACATTAGAGGAGGCGAATACTTAGGACGTCAGTGGTATGAAGATGGTAAACTTTTAAATAAAAAAAACACCTTTCAGGATTTTGTGGATTGCTCAAAATTTTTAATTGAAAAACAATTTACTTCTCCAGAACATCTTTATGCTTATGGAGGTTCTGCAGGGGGATTGCTAATGGGAGTAGTAATAAATATGGCTCCAGAATTATATAATGGTGTTATTGCTGCTGTACCGTTTGTCGATGTGGTCACCACCATGCTAGATGAGACAATCCCATTAACGACCTCTGAGTTTGACGAATGGGGGAATCCTAAAAACAAGAAATATTATGATTATATCTTATCATATTCCCCTTACGATCAGATCAAAACTATGAATTATCCTAATCTTTTGGTTACATCTGGATTTCATGACTCTCAAGTGCAATATTTTGAGCCTACTAAATGGGTAGCAAAACTAAGATCAATGAAAACAGATAAAAATCTTCTTTTTTTACACACCAATATGGAGGCAGGACATAGTGGGGTGTCTGGCCGATTTGACGGCTTGAAGGAATTAGCAAAAAAATATGCATTTTTAATTGATCTTGAAGAAAAATAATCTTTAAAAAAAGTGTTATTTTTGCAGCGAGAATGATAATAAACAAAACTAAAGATCTGATGAAGGTTCAAGAAAATATTTTATCTCTCATTGGAAATACCCCTTTAATTCGTTTAGAAAAAATTGTAGCTGGATTTGATGGTAGTTTTTTCACCAAGTTAGAATCATTTAATCCTGGTCATTCAAATAAAGACCGAATCGCACTTCACATAATTGAAGAAGCAGAAAAAAAAGGTATTCTCTCCGATGGTGATACCGTTATCGAAACTACTTCGGGCAACACAGGTTTTAGCTTAGCTATGGTCTCATTAGTAAAAGGGTACAATTGCATTTTGGCGGTTAGTTCAAAATCCTCAAATGATAAAATTGAAATGTTAAACGCTATGGGTGCTAAGGTATATGTCTGCCCCGCTAACGTATCTGCTGAAGATCCAAGATCATATTATCAGGTTGCAAAAAAATTACATAAAGAGTTAAAAAATTCGGTATATATCAATCAATATTTCAATGATTTGAATATTGAGGCTCATTACAAATCCACAGGTCCAGAGATTTGGGAACAAACTGCAGGTAAGATTACCCATTTAGTAGCATGCTCTGGAACTGGAGGAACCATCTCTGGCTGTGCTAAATATCTAAAGGAACAAAACGCAGCCATTGAAATCATTGGAGTTGACGCTTACGGATCTGTGCTTAAAAAATATCATGAGACTAGAGAGCTAGATGTTAACGAAATTTACCCTTACAGAATTGAAGGCTTAGGTAAAAATATGATTCCAACCGCAACTGATTTTGATATTATTGATACCTTTATAAAGGTAACTGACGAGGACAGTGCATATACTGCTAGGGAACTAACTAGAAGCGAGGGTTTATTTGTGGGTTATACTTCAGGTGCTGCCATGCAGGCCGTAAAGCAACTTAACCAATTAGGCCATTTTCATAATGAAAGTGTTGTTGTTATTATCTTTCCTGACCATGGATCTCGTTATATGAGTAAGATTTACAGTGATACTTGGATGAATGAACAAGGCTTTTTTGAAAACGCTAATCAAGTAAAAAATAAAATAATTTATATATAATAACATTGAACCAGGATTTATGATGAGGGATTTATTTGAAAGATTTTATGAGAACAAAGGACCACTGGGAAAATGGGCCAAATACGCAGAGGGTTATTTTGTGTTTCCAAAGTTGGAGGGCCCAATCAGTAACCGAATGTTTTTTAAAGGAAAAGAAGTAATTACATGGAGTGTCAATGACTACTTGGGACTGGCTAATCACCCTGAAGTCAGAAAGGTAGATGCTGAGGCTGCCTCTGAATTTGGGTCTGCTTACCCAATGGGTGCCAGAATGATGTCTGGACATACTGAATTACATGAACAACTTGAAAGCCAACTTGCAGATTTTGTTAATAAAGAATCTGCTTATCTACTAAACTTTGGTTATCAGGGTATTTTATCAACTGTAGACACTTTAGTGGGAAAAGATGATGTAATTGTTTATGATGTCGATGCACACGCTTGTATAGTCGATGGAGTAAGACTTCATTTAGGAAAACGTTTTACTTACAAACATAACGATATTGAAAGTTTAGAGAAAAATCTTCAAAGAGCTCAAAAAGTAGCTAGCCAAACAGGAGGGGGTATTTTGGTAATATCTGAGGGAGTTTTTGGTATGAGAGGAGAGCAAGGCAAACTTAAAGAAATTGTTGCTCTAAAAGCAAAATATAATTTTAGATTTTTATTAGACGATGCCCATGGTTTTGGAACTCTAGGTAGAAATGGGGCTGGAGCAGGAGAAGAGCAGGGAATACAGAATGATGTGGACGTTTATTTCGCCACATTTGCAAAATCAATGGCCTCGACTGGTGCATTCATAGCAGCTGACAAAGAAATCATTGACTATTTAAGGTATAATATGCGATCTCAAATGTTTGCTAAATCCCTACAAATGCAGCTAGTTAAAGGAGCACTTAAGCGTTTGGATATGTTAAGAACTCAACCAGAATTTAAGGCGAAGTTGTGGGAAAATGTAAATGCCCTTCAGAATGGATTAAAATCTAATGGCTTTGATATAGGTAATACGCAAAGTTGTGTTACGCCAGTTTATCTTAGAGGCAGTATTCCAGAGGCGATGGCCCTTGTAAAGGATTTAAGAGAGGAATACGGGATTTTTTGTTCTATAGTTGTTTATCCTGTAATACCTAAGGGCATAATTTTATTACGATTAATCCCAACGGCTTCACATACATTAGATGATGTGCACGAGACCGTTGAGGCTTTTGCTAGCATCAGGGAAAAGCTAGAAAAAGGACTTTATAAGCGTTTTTCAGACGCACTTATGAATTCTGACAGTTAAGAAAATCATTATTCATTTAACATTACGGGCATTACCAACATAGTAATATCTTCACCTTCGTCGATATTACCAATAGGGGTAATAATTCCAGCACGATTTGGAAGAGACATGGATAGCTTGATCTCATCACAACTTAAATTATTTAACATCTCAATCAAAAACCTTGAGTTGAATCCAATCTGAAGATCGTCTCCTTTATATTCACAATCTAAACGCTCTTCTGCTTTGTTGCTGTAATCGAAATCCTCAGCGGAAATTTGAAGTTCGGCACCAGCAATTTTTAGTCTTACTTGATGGGTAGTTTTGTTTGAAAAAATACTAACTCTTCTGACAGAGTTTAGGAAATCTACACGACTGATTTGCATTACATTGGGATTTTCTTTTGGAATTACCGCTTCATAATTTGGATACTTACCTTCGACTAAACGACATGTTAAACTTAGGTTACCAGATTTAAACTCAGCATTAGTTTCATTATATTCGATAAATAAATTATCATCAACACCGTGTAAAGTGTTTTTTAACAATTGCAAAGGTTTTTTAGGCATAATAAACTCAGCATTACTTTCAGCTGAGAGATCTTTTCGTGTGTATTTTACTAATTTGTGGGCATCCGTTGCAACAAATGTTAGCTCAGTTGAAGAAAATTGAAAGAAAACACCACTCATAACAGGTCTCAGGTCATCATTACCAGAGGCAAATAATGTAGCATTTATAGCTGCAGACATAACTTTACTATTAATTTTTATCTGGGTAGGATCTTTTACTTGCGCCGATCTTGGGAAATCTTCTCCATTTAAGTATGCAACAGCATATTTTCCGTTGTTGGCACTTATTTCAAGAGAGTTATTTTCTGTTTTGATAAAAGTCAAAGGTTGTTCAGGAAATGTTTTTAGTGTATCCAATAAAATTTTTGCAGGGAGAGCGATCATACCATTGTCCTCTGATTCCACATCTAAAGTACATGACATTGTTGTCTCAAGATCAGATGCAGTTAAAATAAGCTGATTGCCATTCAAATGAAAAAGAAAATTATCTAAAATTGGAAGGGTATTGGAGGAATTGATTACTCCACCTAATATTTGCAATTCTTTAAGCAGTGCCTCACTTGAAACGATAAATTTCATGTGTTTATATTTTTATTAATTTAAAAATATACTTATTGTCAATAAGAATAAAATGAAGTTATTAAAAGTTATTGACTATATCTTGATTTTCTATACTTAAAAAAAATAGTTCCAATTCCTGCAATTAAAAGTAGAGGGAGTATCAAAATAGTGATGCGCCACCGATTACTTTTTTGAGAAACTGATTCTAAATCAAAAATAGGGATACTAATGGATTTATTTCTAATTTTTAAAAGTTCATGGTCGTTCATTAAATAATGAATACTATTTTTTAAAAATACTTTATTATCGTAAAAATTATTTGTCCATTTATCATAACCCAACACTAGTGGGTTTCCTTTTTCTAGCTGATTTTCAGCCAATGTACCATCGGAAAAAATAATCATTTCACTTTCACCTTGCTCCGCATGATTGTCTAATTTAAAAGGTTTTATCCGATTTTTAAATGCTGACAATAAATTACCATAAATCAGAATTCCAAGGGTTTGACTAGGTTGGTTAAAGGAGGAGGGAATTAGTTTTTCTGATGCCTCATTTAACTGAATATTTATTGGTGCTTTAACTTTTTGAGAAAAATCAGAAGTAGTTACCAAAACTGTTTTTTTGGCAGTACTTTTTAAAGTGTCAATTGTCGAGGGAAACTTAAACCATAAATTTGAAATACCATTTCCTATAGGATGATTAGTTGGCTGAACTAATGGGTAATAAGGCCATGGTATAGGTAGGTATTGAGTCTGATTCTGAGTTCCAGTTGCTAGAACTATAGGTGCACAGTAAAGATCCTTAACGAGATTTTTTTCTAACCTAAAACCGTATTTAAAAAATATATCCGACATATTAAGTTCGATTGTTGAAGCAACTGCGTTGCCTCCAGGATTGAATAAGCTATCCTGATTTATTGCAACGGGATTAATCATCCATAATTGTTTACCTCCATTAATAAGATGTTGATCCATGATGTATTTTTCCTCTTTTGAAAAAGTATTTTTTGGATTTGAAATAACCAATAATTGAAACATATTAAGGTTTTCCAGTGTTTTAATTGGATCTTTTTCTAGAGCTTTCATGTCAAATGAGGCCAATTTATAATATTGCTGGAGATCTTTCATTAAATCGGTAATTTTTTTATTACTCGAAGTGCCGTGAGAGGTAAGTACTGCTAATTTTTTCTTTTGTTTACTATTTAATTTAAAGAAAGCATCAAAGAATTTAAACTCAATCTGAGCTATTGAACGATTTATTTTTTCTTGCCTACTATCGCCAAGTTTATTTGTTATTAGTGGGATTCTAAAAGTTTTATTTCCATCATTAACAATTGCCCAAGGAAAAATGACTATTTGCTCTAATGCTTGGTTTTTTTCAGAAAGAATATATTCTGGGCTAATTCCATATTCATTCATTTCATTGATAAGTTCAGCTGAGTTGGAAGCACCCTCATAAGGGTCTATATACTCAATAAAAATTTTGTTGCTATAAGCTTCCATGCTCTGAATAAGTCCTTTAATTTCTCCTAATAGACGGAGATAATCTGCAGGGAGTTTCCCACCTAAGAAAACTTCAATTTTTATTGGTCTATCTAGTGTTTCTAATATTTCTATTGTAGATGGGTTCAGGGTATATCGTTGGTCTTGAGTAAAATCAAGTCGAAAATCAATCCACTGAGCTAAAGTTACCAAGAGAACAGGAAATAATAAGTTTATTAATAAGTTTAATCTGTTTTTCACCGACCTTGATTTTTTATTTTTAATAATACGTAAGAACTTAGATATAGTAAAATATAGTTTAAAGCGATAAAATAAATTAAATCTTTACTTGAAATCAGTCCTTTACGAAGTCTTAGATAATGTTCAAAAATCCCGATCTGATTAAATAAATTATAAGTTTTGGCATCAAGCATTAAATCTGCAATACCTTTCCATAAAAAAAACTGAATAAAACAAAGTATGAGTGCGAGCACGAATGCAGTCACTTGGTTTTTGGTAATCAAGGAGCTTAGTAATCCTATAGCTACAAAAACACTGCTTACTAGTATGAGTCCAAGATATGATATAAAAGTACTTCCCCAGTCTAAAGGAATACTGTTTGTTTTCAAATCGTATACTGCAAAAAAATATATAAAAGTTGTTAAAAAAACAGTCATCACCAAAAGCATTGCACCAATGTATTTCCCCAAAATAATCTGCCAAAGGGCTAAAGGTTTGGTTAGTAATAGTTCTAGGGTTCCAGTACGTCTTTCTTCTGAAAAACTTCTCATACACAACGCCGGAATCAAAAACATTAATAGCCATGGACTTAAAACAAAAAAACTATTTAAGTCAGCAAAACCTGAGTTAAACAAGTTAAAATCTGTATCAAAAAACCAAAGAAATAATGTGGTCACTGTAATGAAAGCCCCAATAATTATATAACCGATTCCGCTACTAAAAAAAATAATTAATTCTCTTTTGGTAATGGCCCACATACTATTCAAATTTTACCGTTACTGAATCTCGATATTCTAATCCAAATAAGGAGTAAGCGCTTCCTACAGATTGAGGATTACTCTTATAAATTGCCAACTCAAGATGATCCGCATCATTAAACAAAGCTATTTTTTTACCGTCCTCATCTCTTTTTCCCTTTGGAATATTGAAATCTATTGCATCAGAGTAGGCCTCGAATACTTTCCTAAATTTAACATTTCGAGCAAAAATGGTAAATCCTCTAGATTTACCAATTTCGTTAAAGAGCTTTCTTGTGATATTTGTAATTACATTTCCATAATTGTCCACATAAATTACACTGCCTACAACTTGATCCCCAGTTGGGTTGATCACTGGCCGTAATTCTACCAATTCTCTTATCTGATTGGTGGTCTTTCCAATTACCTCTAAAGTTCCACTTCTTGATAAATGTGCAGCTACTTTTATAAATGTATCTAGTACGGGAAAAACAACTGCGCTTTGATCATGAATATTTATAGTCACTATTTTGTCTGCTTTAAAAACTCCCTTAATTATTGAGAAAATACCATTATCAGCTCCAATAAAATAATGCCCATCAAAAAACATAGCCAAATGATCGTTTTCTGGAGTTTTTTCTGACTCAACGCCAACGATATGAATTGAACCTTTAGGGAAGGTTTTATAGGCGTTTTTAAGAACATAGGCTGCCTGAGTAACGTTGTATGGTTCTATCTGGTGGCTAATGTCAATTACTTGGGGGTTTTGAACGGTACTTACTAAAGCTCCCTTAACAGCAGCCACTGAATAATCTTTATTTCCAAAATCAGTAATTAAAGTTACAATGGGCATAGGAATTTAATGCTAATTATTTTTTAAATTTGAAATTTAGACTACTCGTTAACAAAATTAAATTATTTTAATTGACTATCCTTTGAACGAATTAAAAATTGAACTAATTGAGGTCGATCCTCAAGATTTTTTCGGGCACCAAAATATTCATATTGATAAGCTAAGAGACTATTTTCCTAAACTCAAAATTGTCGCTAGGGGAAGTAATATAATTGCATTCGGAGAACAACCTATATTAAAGGAGTTTCAAAAACGTGTTGATATGTTGATTGCTCATTTTGGTAAGTTTAATAAATTAAACGAGGAAATCATTGAGCGTGTAATTATGTCTAATAAACCTGAAGACTTTGATCCTTCTTCCGTTGAAGACAGTTTCATTCTTCATGGCGTAGGGGGGAAAATAATTAAAGCACAATCTTTTAACCAACAAAAGTTAGTGGCATTAGCTAAAAAGAATGACATGATTTTTGCCATTGGCCCCGCCGGTACAGGAAAGACCTACACAGGTGTTGCTTTAGCTGTTAAAGCACTTAAAGATAAACAGGTCAAAAGAATTATTCTGACCCGACCTGCAGTGGAAGCTGGAGAGAATTTAGGTTTCCTTCCTGGTGATCTGAAAGAAAAGTTAGATCCATATATGCAGCCACTTTATGACGCTTTAAGAGATATGATACAACAAGAAAAACTAAATAGTCATTTAGAAAAGGGCACAATACAAATCGCACCTCTTGCTTTTATGAGAGGAAGGACTTTGGACAATGCTTTTGTGATTTTAGATGAAGCCCAAAATACAACCCATTCGCAAATGAAGATGTTTTTGACTCGTATGGGCAGGAATGCAAAGTTTATGGTAACCGGTGATCCTGGACAGATTGATTTACCTCGCAAAGTAACTTCTGGATTAAATGAGGCACTGTTAATTCTTAAAGAAACTAATGGAATTGGTATGGTTAAACTAGACCAGAAAGATGTAATTCGACATAGTTTAGTTAAAAAAGTTATAGATGCATATGAACGAATTGAACATAATAATTAGGTGATTAATGGATACGATCACTAAACCTAATTTCCAATTTCCAAAACAGTTATCCAAATATTCAGGAAAAGTTCGAGAAGTATATGAGTTAGAAAAAGGTATCCTCGTGATGATTGCTACTGATCGCTTGTCTGCCTTTGATGTTGTTATGCCTTCGGGAATTCCATACAAAGGGCAAATTCTTAACCAGATTGCTAATCAAATGATGAGTGCCACTGCCGATATAGTCCCTAATTGGCTTGAGGCTTCACCTGATCCAAATGTTTCAATTGGAAGACACTGTACTCCTTTTAAGATTGAAATGGTAATTCGAGGTTATTTGTCCGGACATTCCGCAAGAGAATACAAGGCAGGAAAAAGAATACTTTGTGGAGTAGAGATGCCTGATGGTATGATCGAAAATGATGCTTTCCCTGAACCAATAATTACTCCTGCAACAAAGTCAGATCATGGTCACGACGAGGATATTTCTAAAGAACAAATTATTGAAAAAGGTATTGTTAGTGAAGTCGATTATTTACAGTTAGAAAAATATACTCATGCTCTTTTTCAAAGAGGTACCGAGATTTCAAAATCTAGAGATTTAATCTTGGTAGATACTAAATACGAGTTTGGAAAGACTATTGAAGGACATATTGTTTTGATTGATGAAATTCATACACCAGATTCCTCACGTTATTTTTATAGTGATGGTTATAAGGAAAGACAACTAAGAGGAGAGCCTCAAAAGCAATTATCTAAAGAGTTTGTTAGGCAGTGGTTGATTTCTAAAAATTTTCAAGGCCTAAGAGGCCAGAAAATACCCTTAATGACAGAATCATATATTAAATCAGTATCGTCACGCTATATTGAGCTCTATGAAAAAATTACAGGAGAAAATTTTATTAAAGCTGATACCTCAAATATAGAGAAACGAATAGAACGAAACGTACTAGACTATTTATCTAGAATCTAGTTTCTTTTTATAGAAATTTGATACACTAAATATCAGATTACTATTTTTTAATGTCATTATTTTAGTTTAATATTTTGATTATTTGATCAAATGTTTGACTTATTTCATCCATCTCTACACAAATAGTATTTTCCTTTTTAAACCATGTCAATTGGCGTTTAGCATAGTTGCGAGTATTTTTTTTTATCTCTTCAATCGCTTCGTGAAATTTTATTTTACCTTCAAAATATTCAAATAGTTCTTTGTAGCCAACTGTTTGTAACGCTGGCAGTTCTTTGTGGGGTAATAAGTTTCTGGCTTCCTTCTCTAATCCAGAGTCTAACATCTGATCTACCCTTTGGTTAATTCGTTTATACAGATTTTCTCTAGGCATTTGCAAGAATAAAGTTTTACTTTTAAATGGTCTAGCTGAGCGAGTTTGATTTAAAAAAAATGAAAACGGCTTTTGGACACTTTCACATACCTCAAGGGCTCTTATAAGTCTCCTAGGGTTTTTTTTATCAACAGTTTGGTAATATTCAGGGTCTATTTTTGCCAATGCTAATTTTAATCCTTTTAAACCTGAACTTTGATAGAGTTCTTTTATTTTTTTTACTGCCTCAGGTTCTGTTTTTGGAAATTTATCTAATCCGTCAATTAAAGCTTTTGCATAAAGACCTGAGCCTCCAACCATAATTATTTTGTCATGTTTTTGAAATAAATTCTTAAGCAATTTTAATCCTTCTTTTTCAAATTTGCCAGCATTATATGGCTTATGGATACTTTTATTTTGAATAAAATGATGTTTTATTTCTTGTTGTTCTAATTTTGATGGAACAGAAGTTCCGATTGACATTTCCATGTATAATTGCCTCGCATCGCACGATAAAATTTCAGTTTTAAAGTATTTTGCTAGCAATACACTTATTGAAGTTTTTCCAATTGCGGTAGGTCCGGCCACATAAATCAATTCTTTAATCGACATCATTAAGGATTTCACCACATTGGTGACAATATTTTGCATTGTCTTTATGTTGAGTATGCATACAATGAGGGCAGGCCTGGGTATTTTTATCTACCTTGAAGGCTTGAGAAGTGAATTCGGCAGAAACTATTCCAGTTGGTACGGCAATGATTCCATAGCCTAAAACCATTATTATTGAAGCGATAAATTGTCCTAAGGGAGTTATGGGAGCTATATCCCCATAGCCGACCGTAGTCATTGTTACTATGCACCAATAAATACTTCGAGGAATACTCGTAAAACCACTGGAATCATCTTCAACCATATACATTATTGTTCCAAAAATAATACACATCACCACTACACTAAACATAAAAACTAGTATTTTAGTACGACTTCGAACTAATGCATTAATTAGAGAGTTAGACTCTCCTACATATCGGGTTAGTTTTAATATCCGAAAGACCCTCAGTAATCTCAAAGCTCTCAAAGCTAATAATGACTGTGTTCCCCCAACAAAAAGAGAAATGTATTTAGGGGCGGTAGATACAAGATCGATTATCCCGTAGGGACTTAGAATGTATTTTAGTGGCTTACTAACTGCAATAATCCTTAGTATATATTCTAAAGAGAAAATTACGGTAATTACCCACTCTGCAATGTTTATTAAGTCGTGGTGTTTTTCATCAATCCAGTTGATACTCTCAAGAGCTACTAATACCAAACTGGACAGAATAAAAATAAGAAGCAGAATATCAAAAATCTTTCCATAGGGCGTATCTGCCTCATATATTATTTCATGTAAACGGTGTTTAAAATTTTTTAAACTCAAATCAATTAATTTTTGATTAAACTACAGTTGTATTAACCAAAGGTATTAATTTTGAATACTTTTCTCTTTTTATAAAAGAAAGTATCAATGCCCGACAATCTGAATTATCATCCATTGAAGTAATACGTGATAAAATCTTTTCATGGGTTTTTATTTGATAGTTCAATTCAAAAAAACCATAACCCCTGTAAACTTGATCTTGGATATAAATAAAGCTTGATTCTCCATTTTTCCGTCCTTCCCCTATCAACAAGAAATGATTGTGTGGGTAATCACTTTTATGAGCAAGTTGGGCAACCCTAAGATTGTACTCCTGAGGATTTTCTTCTTTTACACAAGCTCCTTTGCACTGGTCATTTTTGTATGCAAAACAAGGGCCATCAGATTCTTCAATCGAGCAGTAATTATAGCAAAGTTTATTTTCAGTTATCCATTGATTTAGAATATGTTTGGCAACCCTACCATTCTTAAATACAACAATGTATTTTCTTTCTTTCCTTACTTGTTCCAAGACCAGCTGATGGTAAATAGATTCTTTATCTATTCTTATACCCATAGGGTAGAGGCGATACCGACCATCTTTATTGATACGAGGTTGATTTTTCTTAATTTCATGTTGTTCTTTTAAGAGGGCTATAAGCTCACTTCCCGTAGTTTCAAAATTAACCTTATGAATGTGCTTCTGAATCTTCAATGCCTTAATTGTTCTTCCCGTTAGGTGATTTCTCACTCTTTTTTGGATGTTATTACTTTTACCGATATAAATTATATCTCCGGCAGCATTATGTAAATAATACACTCCAGAACTATCGGGCAATTCTTCAATGATCTTTAAATATTTAGATTGGACGTGCTCTCGATGAAGTGCTTTGACTTGGGATTTTAAGATTTCTTTGCAGCTGTCTTTCTCCAATAAAAGCTCGAAGAGCTTAACCGTTGCCAGGGCATCTCCTTGGGCTCGATGTCGATCACTGATCGGAATCCCCAAAGAACGAACAAGTTTTCCTAGTTTATAAGACTCCATATTGGAAAGTAGCTCCTTGGATAAGCTTACGGTACATATTGATTTTTTTTCAAAATTATAACCTAGTCGTTTGAACTCAGTTCTTAAAATACGATAATCAAAGTCTGCATTATGAGCAACAACTAAGCAATCTTCTGTTATTTCAATTATTCTTTTAGCAACCTCAAAAAAACGAGGGGCACTGCGAAGCATTTTACTGTTAATACCAGTGAGTTTTTGAACAAATGGTTGGATTTCTCGCTCTGGATTTACTAAACTTATGAACTGATCAGTTATTTCAAGTCCATTATGTCGATAGATTGCTATTTCAGTTATCCCCTCTTCATTAAACTTTCCTCCAGTGGTCTCGATATCTAAAATTGCATACATAAATCAATAATTTCTCTCACCGAATATTTTACTTCCTACGCGGATCATATTGCTGCCTTTGGCGATAGCAATTTGGTAATCTCCACTCATACCCATTGAAAGTATTTCAAATTCGCTGTATTTATTAGCCAATTGGTCATATAATTGCTTTAGTCTATCAAACTCTTGCTCGACTTGATAGTGATCATCTGTGAAAGTAGCCATACCCATTAACCCTTTTATTCTTATATTTTTTAGGGATTCAGCAGCAGTTAAAGCTTCGATACACTCCATATTAGATAGTCCAAATTTGGTACTTTCTTTTGCTATATGGACCTGCAATAAACAATTGATTACCCTGTTATTTTTTAATGCTTGTTTGTTTATTTCTTTTAGCAGTTTTAAGCTGTCTACTCCATGTATTAATGCTACAAAAGGAGCCATATACTTGACCTTATTAGATTGCACATGCCCTATCATATGCCATTGAATATCTTTGGGTAAGACCTCATGTTTGCGAGTCATTTCTTGAACTTTATTTTCACCAAAAATTCTTTGACCGGCTTCATAGGATTCCAGTATTTCCATATTAGATTTAGTTTTAGAGACTGCTACCAATTGAACTTCAATTGGTAATTCATTTAATAGGTGTACCGTATTTTCCTTAATATTCATATCCAAAGGTTTTTAAAAGGAGTCAGATTCACTTTTAATTTTTAATTAACAGCCCCTAGCTATATGCTTTAATAATTTGAAAAGCTATATTTAGTGCTTCAGTTCCATTTTCGAGACTTACTGATGGTGTATTTTTGCCCTCAATTGCATCAGAAAAAGCTTCCAGCTCCTCAAGAATTGCATTTGAATTATTAATAACAGGATTCTCGAAGTAAATTTCTTTTTTTTGACCTTCAGCATTTTGAAGAATCATAGCAAAGTCAACTGGTTTCTCAGGAGCTTCCTTCATTTTAACAATTTCTGCTTTTTTATCTAAAAAATCCACTGATATATATGCATCTTTCTGAAAAAAACGTGTTTTTCGCATTTTTTTTAGTGAAATTCTACTGGCGGTAAGGTTAGCAACACAACCGTTTTCAAACTCAATCCTTGCATTCGCTATATCTGGTGTAGTACTAATAACTGATACTCCAGAAGCTGAAATGGCTTTAACTTTTGACTTAACAACACTTAAAAGGATATCAATGTCATGGATCATTAAATCTAAAACTACTGGGACGTCAGTTCCTCTTGGATTAAACTCTGCCAAACGATGCGACTCAATAAACATTGGGTTTGTAATGGCATGGCGAGCCGCTTTAAAAGCTGGATTAAAACGTTCTACGTGTCCTACTTGTCCTAATACTCCTTTTTTCTTAGCAGCTTTTGTTATTTCTTTAGCCTCAAAAACACTATTCGCAATTGGTTTTTCAATAAAGATATGTTTCTTTTTTTCTATAGCTTTAAGTGAAATTTCATGATGAAATAAAGTTGGAGTAACAATATCAATCATTTCACATGATTCAATTAGCTCTTCCAAAGAATGAAAGAGTCTGTATCCTTTTTCTCTGCTTAGAATTTTGGCATTTTTAATATTTGAATCGTAAAACCCAATCAATTTGTAACGTTTAGAGGCTTCTAATAAACGCAAATGTATTTTTCCTAAATGTCCTGCACCTATTACGCCTGCTTTTATCATTTTGATTCTATATTTTTCAAAAGTAAGATCTTTTTCTGATATTTTTTGGAACTTATTACATTTGTAATGATGACAGATTCGGCAAAGCACAAAGGTCAAAGAAGGCAGTTATTAATTAAGTTAAAGGATAAAGGCATATGTGATAATCGTGTTTTAGCAGCAATGGAAAAAGTCCCTAGGCACTTTTTCATGGATTCAGGTTTGGATGATTATGCTTATGTTGATAAAGCATATCCAATAGGAGCTGATCAAACAATATCTCAACCTTATACAGTCGGATTTCAAACCCAATTACTAGAGTTAGAAAAAGGGGATAAAGTATTAGAAATTGGAACAGGTTCTGGTTATCAAACAGCTGTGCTATTGGCATTTGGTAATTTAAAAATTTATACTATTGAGCGACAAAATGAGCTTTTTAAAAAAACCTCAATATTATTTAAAAAACTAAATCTACATCCAAAAAAAGTTGTTTTTGGAGATGGATATAAAGGGCTAAAAGAATCAGGGCCCTTTCAAGCTATATTAGTTACAGCTGGTGCACCTAGTGTTCCCAAAGCACTTTTATCCCAGCTGACCATTGGTGGACGATTGGTGATTCCAGTAGGTGATAAAGAACAAATTATGACTAGGTATATTCGTAAAGGTGAAAAGGATTTTGATCGAGAGAGCTTTGGAGAATTTAGATTTGTTCCGATGTTAAAAAATAGAAACTAGTTTTTTTTGAATGCCTTCTTAACCCGATCTAAATTCCTTTTGTTATCACGATCTTTAATAGTCTCTCTTTTATCATAGAGTTTTTTTCCCCTGGCCAAAGCTATAAGCATTTTGGCAAATCCTTTATCGTTTATGTAAAGTTTGAGAGGTACAATCGTCAATCCAGTTTTTTTTATTTCTTTATTGAGTTTTTTTAACTCTTTTTTATTGAGTAATAATTTTCTGCTCCCACGTGGTTGATGGTTAAATTGAGAACCAAACGCGTATTCTTCTATGTACATATTTACAGCAAATAGCTCCTCGTTTTCGTTAAATTCACAAAAGCTTTCAACGATAGAAGCCTTGTTGTCTCGAATAGATTTTATTTCAGTTCCTGTTAGGACTATTCCCGCTATGTATTTATCAAGAATTTCGAATTCAAATCTAGCACGTTTGTTTTTTATACTGACCGTCTTTTTCACAATTTAAAGTTAAGAACTTATTTCGTTGTCTTTTTCTTGTTTCTAAATACAATTTGATTGTCAAAATAATCTATTATTATGTTACTCCCCTTATCAATATCCCCTGCAAGCAATGATTTGCTAAGTGAGTTTAGTATATTTTTTTGAATAACGCGCTTAACTGGTCTTGCGCCATATTCTGGCTCAAAACCAAGTTTTGAAAGCGCATCTATTGCTTCATCTGTTACTTTGATTTCCAGACCTTCCTGCTTTAACCTTAGAGCCAATTTACTTAATTGTAACTTAATAATTAGCTGGATTTCCTTCGCTGTCAATGGAGAAAAGATCACAATGTCATCAATTCTGTTTAAAAATTCTGGCTTTACAGTTAATTTTAGCTGATCTAGAACAGCTATTTTTGCTTCACTTTCTGCAATTTCAAAATCTTTATTCTTCATAAAAGATTCTTGAATTTTATTACTTCCAATATTACTAGTCATTACAATTATTGTATTCCTGAAATCAACCCTACGTCCTTTACTATCTGTTAAATGGCCTTCATCTAGAACCTGAAGTAAAACATTAAATGTATCTTGGTGTGCTTTTTCTATTTCGTCTAAAAGTATAACGGAATAAGGTTTTCTTCTTACTGCCTCTGTCAATTGTCCTCCCTCATCATATCCGACGTAACCTGGAGGAGCACCAATTAATCGACTTACCGAATGGCTTTCTTGGTATTCACTCATGTCAATTCGTGATAGATTATTTTCATCATCAAATAGAACTTCTGCAAGTGCTTTAGCTAGTTCGGTTTTACCGACTCCTGTCGTTCCAAGAAATAAAAAACTACCAATAGGTTTTTTTTGGTCTTGTAATCCCGTTCGATTTCTTCTGATTGCATCGGATACTGCCTCAACTGCGTTTTCTTGGCCAACCATGCGCTTATGAATTTCATTTTCTAGTTTCAAAAAACGTATTTTATCTGATTTTAACATCTTGGTAACAGGTATTCCAGTCCATCGAGCAACAACTTCGGCTATATCATCATAGTTTACTTCCTCTTTTATCATGGAATCCTTTTTTTGAAAAAGTAGTAGCTCTTTCTGAAGATTCTCTAATTTTTCCTGAACTATTTTTATCTTACCATAACGTAATTCAGCTACTACCGCAAAATCTCCGTCTCTTTCTGCTTTATCAGCCTGCAATTTATAGTTTTCGATTGCCTCCTTATTTTGCTGGATTTCATCAACTAATTTTTTTTCTTGACTCCACTTAGAAAATAAATTGTTTCGATCTTCTTTCAAGTTCGAAAGTTCCTTATTTAATTCATCGACTTTTTTATTTTCTTTCTCTCTTTTAATTGCAACTACTTCAATTTCAATCTGTCTTATTTTACGATCTAATGAATCAAGCTCCTCGGGTTTTGAATTAATTTCAATTCTAAGTTTTGATGCGGCTTCATCAATTAAATCGATTGCTTTGTCGGGTAGAAATCTATTTGAAATATATCGACTGGATAACATTACTGAGCCAATAATAGCCTCATCTTTTATTCTTACCTTATGATGAGCTTCATATTTTTCTTTTATTCCTCTCAAAATAGTTATAGCACTTTCGGTATTAGGTTCATCTACTATAACCTTTTGAAATCTTCTTTCTAAAGCTTTATCTTTTTCAAAATATTTTTGGTATTCATCCAAAGTAGTAGCTCCAATCGCTCGGAGCTCTCCTCTTGCTAAAGCAGGTTTTAAAATATTTGCAGCGTCCATCGCGCCCTGACCACCACCTGCACCAACTAAAGTGTGTATTTCATCTATAAAAAGTAATATATCACCATCACTATTTACTACTTCCTTAATAACATTTTTTAGGCGCTCTTCAAATTCTCCTTTATATTTTGCCCCAGCAATCAGGGCTCCCATATCTAGTGCAAAAATTTGTTTTTCCTTTAGGTTTTCCGGTATATCCCCATCTATTATACGATGGGCCAGTCCTTCAGCTATTGCGGTTTTACCTGTTCCTGGCTCTCCAACAAGTATTGGGTTGTTTTTGGTTCTTCTAGATATTATTTGAAGCAAACGCCTAATTTCTTCATCTCGACCAATTACAGGGTCTAACTTTCCATTTTCAGCCAATTGGTTTAAATTTCTGGCGTATCTTTCAAGAGAGTTGTAGTTTTGTTCTGCAGATGCTGAAGTTATTTTTTCTCCTTTTTGTAACTGATTAAGTGTTTCTTTTAAATTCTTCTTTGTGATACCCTGGTCCTTTAACATTTGACTAACGTCACTATCAGACTCAAATAATGCGGTTAACAGGTGATGAGTTGCAACAAACTCATCTTTGTGTGCTTTGGATATATTAATAGCGTTAATTAAAGTTTTCGAGGCTTCTGTCGATAGCGTCAAGCTCCCTCCGGATATTTTTGGTAAGCTTTTAAGAGAACTGTCTGTCATTTTTTTTAATAGGGAGAAATTCACCTGTAATTTTTTAAAAACGAAAGGCAAAACATTATCATCTATTTCCATTAGCGCTTTAAAAAGATGTTCATTTTCAATTTGCTGATGACTGAATTCTTGAGAAAGTTCTTGAGCTTTCTGAACTACCTCTTGCGATTTGATAGTAAATTTATTTAAGTTCACATGCATTTTATTTATTCTAAATCAATATTTATTCCATTGGTTTACAACAGACTAATTGTCCTTAATAAGCTCTGTTTAGCTGACACAATGTCAAGAAATATTATTTAGTGTTTCAAACATTGAAAAAAGTAGGTTTAAAAAAAGTCATAAAATCATTTGGATTTAAATTGTTCAAAATATTTTGAAGTTTATTTGATAATAAATATTTAAGCTTTTATTAAAATATTATTTTTGTGAATTAAAATGATTTATGATGATTGAGCGTGATTCGACTATTTTTGAATTGATAAATTCAGAAAAGAGTAGACAACTAAATGGTATTGAGCTAATTGCCTCAGAAAACTTCACAAGCCCAGATGTTATGGAGGCTACAGGTTCTATACTTACAAATAAATATGCTGAGGGATATCCAGGAAAGCGATATTATGGAGGATGTGAGGTGGTAGATAAGATTGAACAGATTGCGATTGATCGTGCCAAGGAGCTTTTTGGCGCTGTATATGCCAATGTTCAGCCTCACTCTGGATCACAAGCTAATACAGCTGTATTTCATGCTTTTTTAAAACCAGGTGATAAAATACTAGGTTTTGATTTATCTCATGGTGGTCATTTAACTCACGGATCACCAGTTAATTTCTCAGGTAGATTATATAAAGCTCATTTCTATGGAGTTGAGAGGGAAACGGGTCTATTAGATTATGAAAATATTTTAACTATAGCAAAAGAGGTATCTCCAAAAATGATCATTGCTGGTGCCTCAGCCTATTCGCGTGATATTGATTATTCAAAGTTCCGTGAAATTGCTGATCAAGTAGGAGCATTTTTACTGGCTGATATTTCTCACCCTTCAGGAATGATTGCAGCTGGCTTGCATAGTGATCCAATCCCTCATTGTCATGTAGTAACAACAACAACCCACAAGACTTTGAGAGGACCTCGTGGTGGTTTGATTTTAATGGGTGAGGACTTTAAAAATCCTTTTGGTGAGAAACTTAGGAGTGGGGAATTAAAGAAGATGTCAAATTTAATTGACATGGCTGTATTTCCAGGAAATCAGGGTGGTCCACTTGAACATGTTGTAGCTGCAAAGGCTGTTGCTTTTGGTGAAGCACTCCAACCTTCTTTCAAGGTTTATATGCAGCAGGTGAAAAAAAATGCTGACTCAATGGCTAAAGCTTTTGTTTCAAAAGATTACCATTTAATATCTGGAGGAACTGATAATCACATGATGCTAATTGATCTTCGTAATAAGAATATTACCGGAAAATTAGCTGAGGAAGCTTTAGTAAAAGCTGGAATAACCGCGAATAAAAATATGGTTCCATTTGATGATAAGTCCCCCTTTGTGACTTCAGGGATAAGATTTGGTGTTGCAGCAATAACGACTCGTGGACTCAAAGAAAGTGATATGACAACAATAGTTGATTTGATTGATCGAGTAATCACTAGACCTGATGATATTGTAAATATTAATAATGTTGCAAAAGATGTACACCAGCTGATGAGTGGAAGATCCCTTTTTTCCGTTTAGACCATTTTTTTGATAAATCGCTCACTATCAATTATTTTAATCATTTTGTGATGGTCTTTTGTTTTTGTAAATTTATAGCCAATCAACCTACTTAATATTTGAAAAAGACATTACCATTACTTTCTTTTTTAGCTTGTTTTGCTCTAGTTTTTGGTGTAAAAACTTATTTTTTACTTCAACCTAGAAGTGAAGTATCTGTTTTGGAAAATGAATTTGATGATTCCTTTGAAAAAAACATATCAATACCTGAAACTGTTAGTTATAATTTTGATGTAAAGCCAATTCTTTCAGATAAATGTTACAAGTGCCACGGGCCAGATCCAAATTCAGTTCAAGCAGATTTTAGATTAGATATTAGTGAAGACTGGTATCGCATAAGCATGGAAAATGATAATAAAAAGATTATTAGTTCAGGCGATCTCTCAAAAAGTGAGTTAGTTGATCGTATCAGATCCACACGCGCTTCTCATCAAATGCCTCCTCCAGAATCTAATTTAGTCTTATCAGAACGTGAAAAGCTAATCATCGAAAAATGGATAACTCAAGGTGCAAAATGGGAACCTCATTGGGCTTATATTTCCCCCTTAAAAATCGAGGGGAAAATTGATTCTAAATGGAATATTGATAAATTTATTTTACTCGAGTTAGAAAAAAAAGGCTTAAATATCTCGAATGAAGCTCCAAAGGAATTACTCTTAAGAAGGCTTTATTTTGATTTAATTGGACTTCCTCCCACATTAGCTCAAATAAATCAATTCCTTCAAGATAAAAGTGAAAGTGCATATGAGAAGGTAGTCGATAAATTACTTTCCTCTCAAGCTTATGGAGAGCGAATGGCCTCAATTTGGATGGATATTGCTAGATATGCAGACACGAACGGATATCAAGATGATACCGAACGAACAATGTGGCCCTGGCGTGATTGGGTGATTCACGCCTACAATAAAAATATGCCGTATGACCAATTCGTAACCTGGCAATTGGCAGGTGATCTACTACCTAACGCAACCAAAGAACAAATTTTAGCAACTGGATTTAATCGTAACCATATGATTACCCAAGAGGGAGGGGTTATTGAGGAAGAGTATAGAGTTGAATATGTAGCTGATCGGACCGTTACTACAGCTAAAACCTTTATGGGCCTTACAGTGGAGTGCGCAAGGTGCCACGATCACAAATATGATGAAATAAGTCAAAAAGATTTTTTTAATTTATTTGACTTTTTCAACCGGATTGATGAGGATGGTAGAATTTCTTATACTGATAAAGCACCAAAACCAAATATTAAGCTTGATCACAATTTGATAAAAGAAAAACTTCCTTTTATTAAAATCCCAGACAGTATAATTGAACTTGATCTTATGGTAATGAAAGAGGCTGATAACCTAAGAAAAACTTATTTACTTAATCGAGGAGCATATGATTCTCCTACAGATATAGAACTAAATGGAAGTATGCCATCGGTTATTTTACCTTTTGATCAAAATTTTGAAAAAAACCGTTTAGGACTTTCAAAATGGCTATTTGACCCTAAAAATCCAATCACATCAAGGGTGGCAGTAAATAGGCTTTGGCAACAGTTTTTTGGAATTGGTATTGTTTCTACACCATCTGACTTTGGAAATCAAGGTGCATTACCGACTCATCCTAAACTTTTAGATTGGTTATCAAGAAAATATATTGAAGAGAGTTGGAATACTAAGAAAATGATTAAAAGGATTGTTATGTCAAAGACTTACAAACAATCCAGTAAGCCAACCCCTTTTAAATCAAAAATAGATCCTAAAAATTATTATCTTTCTCATTTCCCACGTCAAAAACTAACTGCAGAAATGATTCGTGATAATTTTTTGGTTAGTAGTGGGCTATTTGTTGACAAAGTAGGTGGTCCAAGTGTTAAGCCATACCAACCTCCTGGTCTTTGGGATGAATTAACAGGAGGAAGTACATCAAATTCCCTTAAACGTTATAAAATGTCAACTAATGGCAATCAATATAGAAGAAGTCTTTATACTTATTGGAAGAGAACAGCCCCCCCACCAGGAATGATTACATTTGACGCTTCAACTAGAGATTATTGTACGGTTGAACGCCAAAAAACAAGTACCCCGCTTCAATCACTTGTTCTTCTAAACGACCCTCAAGTTCAAGAAGCAGCAGAGTATTTAGCTACAAGTTTATTATCTAAAGAATTGAAATCTCACAAGGAAAATATTATACATATCTATCGAAAAATTACTGGAAGATCACCTCAGAAAAAAACTTTAAATTATTTGATTGATTACAGAAAAGAAGTTGAAAAAATACACTTACAAAAAGCGGAATCGTTGGATAAGTTTGATATTCGAAATAAAGTATACACCTCACTATCATTATTGATTTATAACCTAGATGAAACATCACAAAAAAGTTAGGATATGGAGGAATTAAATAAATACTTTTTGAATAATAATCGTCGTCATTTCCTAAAAAATATTGGATTTGGAATAGGAGGTCTTGCACTTGGAAGCATGTTGGATCCTTTTAATTTAGCTGATTCTAATAAAATGTCTAAGCTCCATTCAGGATCATTACCATTACCTCATTTTGCTCCTAAGGCAAAAAGGGTTATATATCTTTTTCAAAGTGGAGGACCGTCACAATTAGACTTATTTGATTACAAGCCTTATCTGAATAAATTTCGTGGTATAGATTTGCCAGATTCCATCAGAAAAGGGCAGAGATTGACTGGAATGACTTCAAATCAAAGTAAATTTCCAGTTACAGGTAGTATTTATGACTTTAAACAATATGGTGAATCTAGGGCATGGGTGAGTAGCTTAATGCCCAATGTTTCAAAGATAGTCGACGAATTATGCTTTGTTAAATCTATGCACACGGAAGCTATCAATCACGACCCTGCAATAACTTTTTTTCAAACTGGTTCACAGCAACCAGGTAGGCCAAGTATTGGCTCATGGATGAGTTACGGCTTGGGTAGTCTTAATGATAATTTACCCTCATTTATTGTTCTTCTTTCAACTGGGAATGGAAAACCTCAACCACAGCCGCTATATTCAAGACTTTGGGGTAATGGATTTTTAAGTTCTCTCCATCAGGGTGTTCAATTCAGGTCTGGTAAAGACCCAGTTTTATATCTTCAAAACCCTGAAGGTGTCTCAAAAGAAGAGCGAAGGAAAATGCTTGATCATTTAGCAGTGATTAATGAGACTCAGGAGAAATCCTTTGGAGATTCTGAAATAAGTAGCAGAATTTCAAATTATGAAATGGCCTATCGTATGCAGACATCTGTTCCTGATGTAATGGATATATCCGATGAGCCTGATCATATCCTACGAATGTATGGCAAGAACTCATACAAACCTGGAACCTATGCAGCAAACTGTTTGCTGGCGAGAAGATTAATTGAAAAAGATGTACGTTTTGTTCAGTTATATCATACAGGATGGGATCAACATGATAATCTACCATCTCAAATTAGCCGTCAGGCTAAAGACGTGGATCAAGGGACTGCTGCACTCATTATGGATTTGAAACAAAGAGGCCTTTTGGAAGACACTTTGGTAATTTGGGGTGGAGAGTTTGGAAGAACTAATTATTGTCAAGGAAAATTAACTGACATAGACTACGGTAGAGACCACCATCCACGCTCATTTACGATTTTTATGGCGGGCGCTGGAATTAAACCTGGATTTAGTTATGGTGAAACTGACGATTTTGGATATAATATTGTAAAAGATCCAGTTCATGTTCACGATTTACAAGCAACTATTTTGAATCAGTTTGGAATAGATCATGAAAGAATGACATATAAATTCCAAGGGAGAAGGTTCCGATTAACGGATGTTCATGGAGAGGTGAAAAAAGAGTTATTAGATATATAGTTTAGTTTTTTGGAAACATTATTTGAAATAGTAAAGTATTTAGGTAAATTCCACCCTTTGGTTTTACATCTCCCAATAGGCTCATTGTTAATGACCTTTCTATTGTTTGTCATCTCAAAACTTCAAAAATCGTCTCTTGATAAAGCAATACGTATAGGGGTTGATTTTTCATTTTTAGGAGCTCTAACCGCAACGATACTGGGGTATTTTTTATCATTAGACGACACCTACGATATTGAAAATCTCAAGTCCCACTTATTTGCGGGTCTGATTACCCTCTTTTTAACTTTTAGCTTGTGTATAAGTCATCGATTACAGGGGAAGGAAAATCTTTTTATTAGTTTGTTTGTAATGACTCTTATCGCATTGTCCATTACAGGTCATAAAGGTGCTATGATTACTCACGGTGAAGATTACTTAGTTCCTGAAGCTTTTTTTGAAGAACCAAAAGTTGAAAAACTTAAAGACAGCATTCATCTTTATGAAAAAGTGGTAAGTGTGATTTTGGAGGATAAGTGTGTTAGTTGCCATAATGCATCCAAAAGCAAAAATAACCTTCGATTAGACAGCTATGATTTGATGATGGAAGGAGGCAATCTTGGAAGTCTATTTGATGAAGATCAACCTGAAAAAGGTCTTCTAGTTAAATATATTTCATTACCAATGGAGGATAAGCTTCATATGCCTCCAAAAAATAAAGCACAATTATCCGATAATGAAAAGTGGTTACTCAACCATTGGGTAAATTCTGGTGCTTATAAAAAATCTACATATACTAAAATAGATGATGGAGATTTGCTTAAAAAACAGCTTATTTCTTTCTTGGGCATAGAAAAAAAGGTAAAACAAGCTCGTGGAGATGTATTGGCAAAATTAGTTGCAATGGGCTTTAGAATTAACGCTAATGCAATTGGAGATAATTTGCTCAAAGCAAAATTTATTAAAAATAAGTTGAAAAGTGAACACATTAAAGCTTTGACCAAAATCAAACAACAACTTGTTGAATTGGATTTAAGTAATTCAAGCTTTAACGATGAAATGGCATCAACTCTAGCTGATTTTCAAAACTTGAGGGTACTTAGGTTAGATAGAACTGCTATAAGTGATAAAACATTATCCTATTTGCATGGTAGTGAGTTGAAAGTTTTAAATATATGTAATACTTCTGTTACATTTAGTGGTGTTTCATCTTTATTAAAATATACAAATCTCAAAAAAGTATATGCTTGGAATACATCCATTAAAGATGAAGGAAAAACTCAACTCTCAGCATTGGGCTCAGGCTTAATTAATTTTGGAACATCTAATTTATTTTCAGAAAAACTAAGCCTTAGAGCCCCTGAAATTAATTCATTAAATAACATATTTGATGACTCTACATACGTTTCGTTTGAAGAGCCTCAAATTAAAAATATAAATATTCACTTTACTTTAGATGGAAGTGAACCCAATAAAAATTCTACTATATACAAAAAACCTATTAAATTAAACAATTCATCTACTGTAAAAGCTAAATCTATTAAAGAGGGTTGGTTAGACAGTAGTGTAGAAGAGGTAATGTTTTTTAAGAATAATAATTATGTTATAGATTACAAAGTAAAAAGCAAAACTGAAAAAAAATACTCTATAAGTCATAAGATTGATTTCACATATGAAGACAATGAGAAAGTCATTTTTGATAATAAAAAAGGATATAGAGTATACAAAGGAACTAGCATTGAGAATGCAAAGACTTGGATGGGATTTTACAAGGAAGATTTTGTTGTTGATATTAATTTAAGGAATTCTAATAATATTAACTTTTTAACGGTCAGCATGTTAGAAAATTTAGATATGATGGCAATTTTTCCAAAAAGAATTGAAATATATGGTTTTTCTAATAACAAATGGGTCAAGTTAAATGAGAAAAAAATTCCGTTGCAGAGTCATCCAGATGAGCGTATATCTTATTTCAAAGACTTTACACTACCAGTTAGTTTGAATAATTATAATAAAGTTAGAATCATTGCGGTTAATTATCAAAAATTCCCAAATGCACCTGTCTATCAATTAAAAAGAAAAAAGAATTCATGGATTTTTATTGATGAATTAATTTTCTGGTAAGAACTCAGAAAGATGCTTTTTCTTTTATAAATAAATCTTGAATCTTAGTAGGGACATTCATTGGTTTTCTGGAAGCAGGATTAATCCAGCACCATTGGGTTTTACAACTAACTATTAATTGACCTGTTTTATTATTGTAAAATTCTACTATTCTAAGACTCAGGGGTCCTTTTATTTTTTTCACATGAGTTTCAATTCTGATTTCATCGTTCAAAAATGCACCAAGCCTATATTGCACTTCATGGCCTCTGACCATCCATACTCCCTCAACATTTATTTTATTATTAATTTTTTGCCAATGGGCTTTGGCAATTTCTTGTGACCAAATAAGGTATTGAACGTTGTTGACATGGTTTAGATCATCAAGATGATCTTTAATGACTTTAATTTTTAAAATATAAAGTTGACTCACTTTTTCTGACTTATTTTAACTTCAAATAGTTTACTCCAGTTTTTTCCAGTGATAAAAAAGGTTTTTCTTTTTGGATGATAAGCAATTCCATTTAAAACATCTAAATTACTGACTTGATCTACTCTTTTTTTTAGGCCTGAAAAATCAATAACACCTTCCACAGCACCATTAGTAGGGTCAATTATAATTCCTACTTCTTTATTGTATTGATAAGTGTTAGCGAAAATTTTACCATTCACCCACTCAAGTTCGTTTATCTTATTTAAAGCAGTCTTATCAGTCATAACTTGTATTTTTTCAATTTCCTTCTGGGTTTTTGGATCGAGAATCCAAATTTGGTTTGAGCCATCTGATTTATACAATCTTTCTCCATCATTACAAAGTCCCCAACCTTCTTTACTTTTCTGATAATTAAAAGATCTCTCAACGTTTAAATTATTTGGATTATATTGAAAACCAATATTTCCTCGCCAAGTAAGTTGAAAGAGTTTTTGATTCAAAAAAGTAATTCCTTCTGCAAAGTAGACTTTGTCCAGAGATTTTTTTTCGAATATAGCACCAGTTCTAAAATTTACTTTTCTAATACTTGACTTGCCTCTAAGACCAGTGCTTTCATAGAGTGTATCACGATAAAACTCCAGCCCTTGGGTATAAGCCTGTCTATCATGAGGATATTCATTTATAACCTCGTAAGTGTATAATTCTGGCTTAACGTCAGATAACAAGGTAATTTGGGTTTCATATTTGGATTTAGTATCCTTATAATATACTAAGACGGTGAGAGGGTGAATACCAAGTTTAAAGTCTGATAAAGCAAAATTTTCTGTGATTCGCTTTTCATTCAAGAAATAGCTTATTGAGTCAATATTGTGGTTCTCTCTGTTGGAGATTTTAATTTGAAGTGTATCACTTTGTATGAATTTCTTATCTTTTTTAGATATCAAAATATTAAAATCTTTGGAGATATCTGAATTACATTTAAGTAACAGTAGTGGGAATAAAAACAAAAACCAGACTTTCATAGAATTTTTACAATACTAATAGTTTTTAAAATTAAGAATTTAAAATAATTGCTTAACGATCTAAACCTATTATATTTGTTATGGGCAAGTCCTGCACAACCAGCTCCTGCCGAATCCCCCCAGGGTGGGAACGCAGCAAGGGTAGGCGGTTGAAGCGGTGTGATGTAGATCGCTTGCCCTTTTTTATCACCCATGACTAAAGTAATACTAATTACAGGGGCATCATCCGGCCTTGGCAAGGCTACCGCTATCTATTTGGCTAGCAAAAACTACAAAGTTTATGGAACCAGTAGAAACCCTAACAATTACCCCAAAAATGACACTTTTGAACTGTTACAATTTGATTTAAATAAATCGCAAACCTCACAGGCTTTGGTAGATCTAATTATAAAGAAGTCTGGAAGAATTGATGTTTTAATTAATAATGCAGGTGTTGGGATTACTGGAGCAATAGAGGAAACGGATATTGTAGCTATGGAGTCTAATTTTAAAACCAATTTTTTCGGTCCTTTAGCTTTAACTCAACAGGTTCTACCTGTAATGCGTTCACAAAAATCAGGATTGGTGATTAACATTACCTCTATTGGAGGTTATATGGGCTTACCCTTCAGAGGGATTTATTCATCTTCAAAAGGAGCTCTAGGCACGGTATCAGAAGCCTTACGAATGGAGGTTAAGCGATTTGGAATTGATGTAGTCACCTTGGCTCCAGGTGATTATGCTACTGAAATTGCATCTCGAAGGCATTATTCACCACTAAAGGAGGCATCTCCATACTATGATACTTATAAATTTTCCCTTGAAACTATTGATAAACATGTAGATTCTGGAGGTGATCCTAATGATCTAGCCAAAATGGTCGATACAATAATCAAAACTAAAAAACGAAAAGTACACTATATATCGGGTTCTTTCCTTCAAAAAATCTCTGTTACACTTAAAAAAATATTATCCGATACTATTTACGAAAAACTTATAATGAATCACTTCAAAATTAAAAACTCAACGAAATGAAATTTTTTATAGACACAGCAAATTTAGATCAAATCAAAGAAGCTCAAGACTTAGGAGTATTGGATGGGGTGACCACAAACCCCTCTCTTATGGCCAAAGAAGGGATTACAGGCCGTGAGAACATCCTAAAACATTACTTAGACATCTGCGAAGCCGTCGAAGGGGATGTCTCTGCTGAAGTAATTTCGACAAGTTTTGAAGGTATGATAAAAGAAGGGGAGGAGTTAGCTTCTTTGCACTCGCAGATCGTTGTGAAAATCCCTATGATTAAAGATGGAGTAAAGGCATTAAAATATTTTTCGGACAAGAATATTAAAACCAATTGTACTTTAATCTTTTCTGCTGGTCAGGCATTATTAGCTGCTAAGGCTGGTGCAACTTATGTTTCGCCTTTCATTGGTCGACTAGATGATATTTCTACAAATGGACTGGGATTGATAGACGAAATCCGCTTGATTTATGACAATTACAATTTTGAGACGAAAATATTAGCTGCATCTATTCGCCATACAATGCATGTAATTGACTGTGCAAAAGTAGGAGCTGATGTCATGACAGGACCTTTAAGCTCAATTGTAGGTTTACTTAAGCATCCATTAACAGACTCAGGTCTTTCAAAATTCTTAGAGGATTACAAAAAAGGAAACTAGTATTTTTTTAGTAGATCTGAAAAGTCAGGGGAACTAAAATTTCCAAACCCTTCTTTTATGATCCCTCTTCTATCCAAAACTATAGCTCGATTTAAAAGGGAAACAACCCATTTCTTGCTACCTTGCTCAAAATCAATGAATGCCAATTGAGATTCTACTGGAATCCTCATCATTCTATGCACCTGAAATACGATCTCATTAAATGGTTGTAAACAAACCCCTTTAAACTCATATTGAGGAAATTGTTTAGAGAGTATTTTAACTTTTTTAATGGTGTTTCGGTAGTGCCCCATTTGTGTTTGAGACCAAAAGTAAAGCACTGTTGGTTTTCCAATAAATAAGTTACTGCTTTTAACAGTCTCTAGCTTATGATTTTGTAAATACAATTCTGGTAATTTTCTTCCTTTGGACATGTTTTTAATATCGTTATGAAGTCCCAAAACTTCTTTAAAATGTGAACTAGAGTTGTTTACAACTAGAAATTGATTTAAAAATTCATCGTGATTTTTATGATTTTCAAGATTTAATAACTCTTCAAAAGCTATTGCTCGAGCAAGGTTGTTTTTTAGTACAGAACCTGATATATGTTCATTTATTAATTTTAAACGTTTGATATTGTGGTCAGTGGTTTGTTTATTTTTAAAATAATTTTGGGCACTATCCAAAGCTTTTTCGCTTAAATAATTCATCAAATAGTTGATGTAGGGATCAAAAAAGGCTAGATCAGTTTCTCCAAAGTTTAGGTGTTTTCTATAGTCAAAAAAACTTTTATTTTCTCTTTCACTCCAGTTTGTACCCCTCAGTAACGCATATCGCTCTTTTCTTGTAGCATAAGGATATAAATATGCAGCTTGTGTTATTTTTCGGGCGATTGAAGTAAGTTGATTAATTGAATCCATTTTAGTCCATCGTTTATTTTTTTGATTAAGTAAGGAATCGATGAGGTTTTTAAAACTAACTCCATCACTAGAATATTTTGATGACAGAAAGGAATTTTCTTTATCATAAGATAATAACAAATCCATCATAAAATTATTTTTTGCAGCCCCCCTTCCAGAATAAACTATTGATTCGTTAAAAGACGAAGCATTTATTCTAACCCAGATACTGTCTCCTTTTTCCAAAAAAACCGATTTATATTCTGGAATATGTTCTAGTTTATAAATCCCAACCTCAAGAGAGTCATAATATTTAAAGAAACGATAATTGTTGTTTAATGAAAGGCAATCAATAGTCTTATTATCCTTATATAGGGTAACAAAGCTTGCCGAGGGATTAATTATTTGTCCACCAAAGAAGATTCTATCAAATGTTTTATTCGATTGGCATGAATAAATGCTAATAAGAATTAAAAGGTTTAAAAACCATTTAATATTGATTTTTTTTTTAATCATATATCTGCAATTTACGCTAACTAATGCTTAAAAAAAAGCCTAGTCTCGAAGAGAAATATTTACTTTTGCCAAACAAATATTAAAATTATGCTTTCGGTAAATAACCTATCGGTTCAGTTTGGAAAAAGAATTCTTTTTGACGATGTTAATATTACCTTTTCACCTGGGAATTGCTACGGTATAATTGGTGCAAATGGTGCCGGTAAATCAACATTTTTAAAAATACTCTCTGGTAAGCAAGAGGCAAACTCAGGGAATGTTTTTTTAGAGCCAGGCAAACGGATGTCTGTTTTGGAACAAAATCACAATGCCTATGATAATCACTTTGTTTTGGAAACAGTATTAAGGGGCAACCATCCCTTGTTTAAGATTAAAAAGCAAATTGAAGACCTTTATGCTAAACCCGATTTTTCTGATTCCGATGGAGTAAAGGTGGGGGAGCTTCAGATTGAGTTCGAAGAAATGGATGGTTGGAATGCTGAAAGTGATGCTGCTTCTTTACTCTCCAATTTGGAAATATCCGAACACTTGCACCACACACCAATGGCAGACCTTGATGGAAAACAAAAGGTTAGAGTTTTGCTTGCACAGTCTCTTTTTGGCAACCCTGATGTACTGATTATGGATGAACCTACCAATGATTTGGATTATGATACCATAATGTGGTTAGAAGGTTTTTTAGCTAATTATGATAATACTGTTATTGTCGTTTCTCATGATCGTCATTTTCTTGATGCAGTTTGCACCCACATATCTGACATAGATTATGGGAAAATAAATCATTATTCAGGTAATTATACCTTTTGGTATGAATCAAGCCAGTTAGCCTCTAGACAACGCTCACAGCAAAATAAAAAAGCAGAGGAAAAAAAGAGGGAATTACAGGATTTTATTGCGCGTTTCTCTGCTAATGTTGCCAAATCAAAACAAGCAACTTCGCGAAAGAAAATGATCGACAAACTTAATATAGAAGAAATCAAACCCTCAAGTAGACGTTACCCCGGAATCATTTTTGAACAGGATCGAGAGGCTGGTGATCAAATTTTAAACATTGATGGACTTTCTTACTGCTTGGGTGGTCAAAAGCTTTTTGATAAGCTACATTTTAATATGGCCAAAGGAGATAAAGTTATTGTTTATTCAAAAGACTCTCGAGCAATCAGTGCTTTTTATGAAATTATTAATGGTAATCTTAAAGCAGATTCAGGTAAATTCGAATGGGGTATTACAACCACACAAGCTTATTTACCAATTGATAATAGTGATTTTTTCACCTCAGATCTTTCGTTGATTGATTGGCTGCGCCAATGGGCATCAACTGATGAGGAGCGCGAAGAAGTTTACATCCGCGGATTTTTAGGTAAAATGCTATTTGGTGGTGATGAGGCATTGAAGGCCTCCGATGTTTTATCAGGAGGGGAGAAGGTAAGATGTATGTTATCCAAAATTATGATGTCTCGGGCTAATGTTTTAATGCTTGATGAACCTACGAATCATTTAGATTTAGAATCCATTACTGCTTTTAATAACGCACTTAAAAATTTTAAGGGAACTATACTTTGTTCTACACATGACCACGCTTTTGCACAAACTGTGGGCACACGAATTCTGGAATTAACACCCAAAGGAATGATTGACCGCTACAACAGCTTCGATGATTACATGAGTGATCCTAAAGTAAAAGATCTTCGGGTAAAAATGTATTCCTAAATTTGACAACTAGACTTTTGTTTTATTACAATGCTGTTGTTTCAATATATGAATAGGAAATCTAGAGCTAGGATGGATTACAATCATCCAATAACATTAAGTGAGATATAGCTTTGGAAATTAATCTCAGTTCGAATTTAAAAAGAATGGTGGATACTTAATTGTAATTGGTTTTTACCTGAAAGATTGGTGGTTTGTCTCATCAAACCAAATTGCACTTTTAACCCTTCCCTAATCATATAGCCAAAAGCACTATACAATCGATTTCGATCAAAAAACTCAACGGTTCTACCCATACCAATGTTGCGTTGCCCATTGATGAAAAGCTCATTATAGAAGGCAAAATATGGTGTTTTTGCCACAATCATTTCTCCTTTAAGAGGGATATTTATAAACAAGTTGTAACGGTATCGCGTTCTTTTATCGTGATCATCTACATAACGCAATTCATAACGAAACCGATGATTTGAGTATATTTTTTTACCAAGCTTGAGTGCAAAAGAGGTTTCCTGATACAAGCGGTTTTCTGCAAATATAGTGTTGGAAGAACCTTGTGTTCCGGTAGTTATATTTGCATAACCAAAAACTAGTTTTAAAGGGGTGTTTTTCGGTTTGTAATTGATTCCACCTCGCAGCATAATTTGTTGCAAATCACCTAATATATTAAAGTTACGATGCTGAATATCTCCCTGAAAACCCCATTGACTATCGTTAAAACTGGTATTAAAAATATACATGTACCAGGCACCCATCTCATTTGGATCTGATTGTGAATTGGATTGATGATGGAAAAATAAAGCTAACCCAAAAAGCATTAATGATATTTGCTTTTTCATGCTGGCAAATATAGAAAATAAATAAAGAATTGGCCAGTGCTCCATTTAGTACTTAAAATGCTATGTGCTATATAGTACTTATCTGTAAAACCAGTTCGTCTTTATCATTAGTCATGAATAAAAAATCGATTAAAATGATTGCCTCATTAAGAGTGTTTTTAGTCACAATACGAAGCCATGGAATTTTAACGCAAACTTAAACTCCTTATAATGATTAGAGAGCTATTGAAAAAATTAAACAAGTTTTGGACACGTAGGTTAAGACTTGTTGTATCTATTATTCCAAATTGCAGGGTTAAAATTTTTCCCTAAAGCGAATCCATAAAACAATACTATTGAAGCTATTGCTTTGAACATGAAGAAATATAACATCCAAAAAGTTGAGTTTGACGGAGTTTTGGTGAAAATTTCATACGGCGTTATGTAGGTAGCAAATAGACTTACGAACAATATTGCAATGAGAAGATTCCAAATGTTTTTAAAAGGCCATGCCCATAGTTTTCTTAGGGGAGAAAGGTCGTTTCCCCATTTGTGGATTAAATAATAATAACCATTTCCGATAGGAACAAATAAAAGTGGATCATCAGTCTTTTTAAGACGAAACAATATACTAGGTGCCATTATTTTAAAACCTTTTATAGAGGTTTCATGGGTTTTTTCAAGTTCGCATATCTTCTCAATCGCTGAGGCAGGGATATTACCCTTAAAATACTTCAAATCTAAAAACCTTAAGCGGTAATCAATACAAACCTTTCTAATTTGATTAATATGAAAGATTTTGTTATGGGATAAAAGATCAAAATCAAATTGATTAATATTGTCTTTATTTGGCTGAAGTAAGCTACTAATTAAACTGTTAAAATCTTTTTTAGGATTTTGTCGAGCAACTTTTTCTAGTATTTGATCTAACTGGGTTGGGGTGAGGAGTTTCATTTACATTTATCTTTTTCATTTATACAAAATTATAAATAAAATTAGGTTTTAACAATAAGAAAAAAGGAAAAGGATAAAATTTTAACGTAGCTGAGCTCCAAGCTTACTTTCAAACTGTTTCTGAAGTTTTCCCATAATCTTGTCAACATATTTATCTGTCAATGTTTTTCGTGGGTCTTGGAAGTAAAAACTTACTCCATAAGACTTTTTACCCTCAGGTAGATTTTTACCTTGATAAACATCAAAAAGTTCAACAGTGTAGAGAACACTTTTTTCTGTTTTGTATGCTATTTCCTTTATACTGTCAAATTTAACCGTGTTATCTAATAATAAGGCAAAGTCTCTCCTAGAATTTGGGAATCTAGGGACTTCTTTATACTCGATATGATTTTTTTTAGCAACTTCTGAAAGTGATTCAAAATCAATTTCAGCATAAAGAACCTCTTGATCTATGTCGAAAGTTTCAAGGATTTGTTTTTTTAAAAATCCAAATTCGAGTAAAGGTTGGTCATGAATGAAATAAGATAAACCTTCAGAAAAAATATCTAAAAGAGTATTTTTTTCTTCCCATTCAATAGAAGTGTGTTTTTTAAGAATTTTATTTAAGACTCCTTTAAAATAGAAGAAGGTTCCAGGTTGGTTATCGACATTCCAATTTTCATTATATACATTACCGGTAAGGCAGAGGGAAAGATATTTCGATTCCTTGTAGGATCCATTAAATTCCTGATAGGTCTTACCCAGCTCAAATAATTTAAGATTTTTAGATTGTCGGTTAATGTTAAATTTCACAACCTCGATGGCACTGGGAAGCATTGAACTTCTCATTTGTGAAAGCTCCTGTCCCAATGGATTTATAATATTGACAGTTTTTAAAGCTTTAAGATCTGGAGTTAATTCATTGTATTTTGTTGTGGTAATGGAGTTATTAATCATTTCGTTAAAACCTAGATCTACCAAATGATTTGATAGTCGTTCCTCGATTTGGTGGTTATCAACTGCTACATATGTAGGTATTTTACTCAGTAATGAAGGTGATATCTCAATATTATTATATCCGTATATCCTCAGTATTTCTTCAATCATGTCTGCTGGTCTAGTGACATCAACCCGATAGCGAGGAATTTCAATAAGTAAACCATCTTCATCCGAATGCTCGACAATTACTTCTAATCCATTTAGGATTTTAGAAATATCTTCTTTGGAAATTTCTTGGCCAATGGTTTTATTAATGTCGTCATATTTCAGTATAAACTTTGGTGCTTTGGGAAGCTCAGAAATCACCTCATAAATCTCGCCTTTAATAATTCCGCCAGCCAGCTCCACAATCATATTTGAAGCATATTTAAGTGCATATTCCGTGAGATCAGGATCAATACCTCTCTCAAATCGGAAAGAGGCGTCTGTATTGAGTCCATGTCGCTTAGCAGATTTTCTCACACTAACTGGATCAAAATAGGCACTCTCCAAGAATATACTTGTAGTGTTTTCACTTACTCCAGAATCAATCCCCCCAAATACTCCGGCAATGCAAAGAGGTTTCTCGTGATCACAAATCATTAAATCCTCTGAATCTAAATTTCGTTTAATACCATCTAGTGTAATAAAAGATGTATTTTGGTCAACGGTCTTAACTACGATCCCTTTTTCAATTTTATTAAGATCAAAGGCATGAAGGGGTTGACCTATATCGTGTAAAACAAAATTGGTAATATCAACAACATTATTTTTTGGACTAAGCCCCAAGGATCTTAACCGATTTTGTAACCAGGGTGGGGAGGGAGCTATTGTTAAATCTGAAATAGTTACTCCTAAATAAATGGGAGATTTATCAGTTGCTTCAACAGTTACAGAAAAGGACTCGGTTGAAATTTCTGTTTTAAAACTTTCTACACCAGGTATTGACCATTGATAAGGAATTCCCCTAAACTGACAAAGAGCTTTTAGATCTCTTGCTACCCCCATATGGCTCATAGCATCTGCTCTGTTAGGAGTTAATCCTATTTCAAAAACTTGATCTGACTCTAAATCAAAAACTTTATTGCAAAGGGTGCCGTTTGTTAAATTTTTATCCAAAACCATTATTCCATCATGAGAATTACCAAGGCCTAATTCGTATTCTGAACAGATCATACCAAAGCTTTCTTCACCACGTATTTTACTTTTTTTTATTTTAAAAGCATCTCCTTTATGGTCATATAGTTCAGTCCCAACAGTAGCTACAGCAACTTTTTGTCCTTTAGCTACATTACTAGCGCCACATACGATTTGAACTTTTTCGCTACCTAAATCAACTTGAGTTATCATAAGACGATCGGCGTTGGGGTGAGGGATGCAATTCAATATTTCACCTGCAATAACCCCTTTTAGCCCACCTTTAATAGATTCAAAAAAAGAAATTCCTTCGACCTCTAGCCCAAGTTCAGTCAGCATTTCCGAGACTTGCTCTTGGGGAAGGTCTACTTTTAGAAATTGTTTAATCCAGTTATATGCTATTTTCATCTAAAGTGTAAAGAATTTTTTAATAAAAGCGTAAAGATAATAATCTATGGATAAGGATGGGTTTTAACTTATGTAATTCCAAATGTTTTTGAAGGCTTTCATTTTGGCAAGAGTTTGCCTTAAAGGCATGTTTTCAGGAGATTCTAGTTTTGAATCCAAACGTAAAAGCTTTTTTGCGTCATTTCTTGCAATTTTGAGCCATTGATTATCTTTTATAATATCTGCAATTTTCAACTGCAACACACCACTTTGTTTTGTACCCATTAAATCGCCTGGTCCCCTAAGCTTCAAATCAACCTCTGCAATTTCGAATCCATCACTCGTTGCAGTCATCGTTTCTAGGCGAGTTTTGGCATCTGAACTAAGCTTGTGACTACTTATCAAAACACAAAAACTTTGATCATTTCCTCTTCCCACACGTCCGCGAAGTTGATGTAATTGAGAAAGTCCAAAACGTTCAGCACTTTCAATGATCATTGTAGATGCGTTTGGAACATTAACCCCAACCTCTATTACAGTGGTAGCAACCAAAATCTGCGTTTGTTTTTTAATAAACCTATCCATTTCATAATCTTTATCTTTGGCCTTCATCTTCCCATGTACGATACTGATTTGATATTTTGGTTGAGGGAAAGCTCTAACAATACTTTCATAACCATCCATTAAATCTTTGTAGTCCATTTTTTCAGACTCTTCTATTAGCGGGTAAACAACATAGATTTGTCTTCCCTTTTTGATCTCATCACTCATAAACTTAAAAACCTTTAATCTATTACTGTCATAGTTGTGCAAAGTTTTTATTCTTTTTCTTCCGGGAGGCAGTTCATCAATTATGGAAATGTCAAGGTCACCGTATACACTCATGGCAAGCGTTCTAGGGATTGGTGTTGCAGTCATTACCAGTACATGGGGTGGTAAGGTGTTTTTTCTCCATAGTTTTGCTCTTTGAGCTACACCAAAGCGATGTTGTTCATCAATTATAGCCAATCCAATATTTTTAAATTTAACTGTGTCTTCAATTACAGCGTGAGTGCCAATTAGAATATCCAAGGTTCCAGATTCTAATTTATCAGAAATTATTTTACGCTCAGCTTTTTTAGTACTTCCAGTCAAAAGGGCAATAGAAACTTTGAGCTCGTCTAGTATGTCAGTAATGGATTGAAAGTGTTGTTTAGCCAATATTTCAGTAGGCGCCATAAAACAAGACTGAAACCCATTATCCGAAGCAATAAGCATAATCATTAAAGCTACAATTGTTTTTCCAGAACCAACGTCTCCTTGGAGAAGCCTATTCATCTGTTGGCCGCTGCCTAAATCTTTTCTAATTTCTTTAATGACTTTTTTTTGTGCATTAGTCAAATTAAAAGGTAGATTTTTATTAAAAAAAGTATTAAAACGTAACCCGACTCTTTCAAAAATATACCCTTTTATTTTTTGTTTATGTTGAATATTTTTAATTAATAATTGTAATTGAATAAAGAATAGCTCTTCGTACTTCAATCGATTCAGGGCTGAGGTTAATTTTTCTTGATTCTGAGGGAAATGAATATTTATTAATGCCTCGTGTTTATTAATAAATCGATATTTTTCTATTATTCCTGGGGGAAGGGTTTCAAAAAAAGGAGTTTTAATAGATTTTAATAACTCTTCAATCATTCTTGAAATTAATTTTTGTGAAATTCCTTTTGTAAGAAGTTTTTCTGTACTAGGGTAAACAGCCTGAAGTGATTTAGAAAACCCTTTTTTATAGTTTTCCTGTGTTTCCATCTCGGGGTGTGGAATACTGGGTTTTCCACCATACCAATTTAGTCGACCAAAAATTACATACTCTAAATTGGGCTTAAGATTATCTTTAATCCACTGGTGTCCACGGAACCAAATTAATTCCATTTGATGAGTGCCATCAGAGAAATCTGCTACAAGACGTTTACCTCTCTTTTGGTTAATCATTTTAACTCTTGTGATTGATCCCGTAAGTTGAACCTCTGAATTATTTTGTGGTAATTCATTGATTTTGTAAAATTTTGATCTGTCTATATAGCGGTGAGGAAAAAAATACAGCAAATCTTGAAAGCTAAATATATTAAGTTCGTCCTTTAGAAGATTAGCACGGTTAGGACCAATGCCTTTAAGAAACTCTATGGGGGTTTGTAATATGTCCATCTCAAAAACTAAAATAATTGATTTAGAAAACAATCAACACGATTATTTAAAACTTCTTTGAATATGAGTTGATATTATTTTTAGAATGTAGATAATAATTTTTAAAGTTTTTAATGTTTATAATTAGACTGAATTTTAAAAGTTTTTATTTAATTATTGCATTAAATTTATTTTAAAATGTCATTATCTAAAGAATCTTCTTTATTATCAAATTTAAACGATGCTCAACAAGAGCCAGTTCTTCATCGTGACGGCCCACTAATCGTTATCGCAGGGGCCGGCTCAGGTAAGACCCGAGTTTTAACTTACAGGATTGCAAATCTCATGAAACATGGCGTAGATAGCTTCTCTATTTTAGCTCTTACTTTCACAAATAAAGCAGCACGTGAAATGAAAGCAAGAATTTCTGAGATTGTAGGTGAGGGAGAAGCTAAAAATCTTTGGATGGGTACATTTCACTCTATTTTTGCTAGAATTCTTCGACAGGAAGCTGATAAGCTTGGTTTTCCAAGAGATTTCACAATTTATGATACCCAAGATAGTGGACGTTTAATTGCCTCTATTATCAAGGAAATGGGTTTAGACAAGGATATTTATAAGTTTAAACAGATTCGCACCCGTATATCAGCCTTTAAAAATAGTTTAATTACCGTCAAGGCCTATTTCAATGATCCTGATCTGCAAGAGGCAGATGCCATCTCTCGCCGTCCAAAAATTGGAGAAATTTATAAGCAGTATGTTGAACGTTGTTTTAAGGCAGGTGCAATGGATTTTGACGATTTACTGCTTAGAACAAATGAGCTACTTAATATGCATCCTCCTGTATTAGCTAAATATCAGGACCAATTCAAATACATATTGGTTGACGAGTATCAAGATACAAACCACTCCCAGTATCTAATTGTGAGAGCTCTTTCAGATAAGTTCCAAAATATTTGCGTGGTTGGTGATGATGCCCAAAGTATTTATGGTTTTAGGGGAGCAAACATTAGTAATATACTTAATTTTCAAAAAGACTACGATGATGTAAAGTTATATCGCTTAGAGCAAAATTATCGTTCAACTAAAAATATAGTCAATGCAGCTAATTCAATCATAAATCATAATAAGAATAAGATTGATAAGTTAGTGTGGACCTCAAATACTGATGGGAGCAAAATAAAAGTTCAGCGATGTTTAACTGATGCAGATGAGGGTAGGGAAGTTGCGTCAAGTATCTTTGAAATCAAAATGCATGAGCAAAGGCTAAACAAGGAATTTGCAGTACTTTACAGAACTAATGCACAGTCTAGAGCAATTGAGGATGCATTGAGAAAGAGAGATATTCCCTATCGCGTTTATGGCGGGCTGTCTTTTTATCAAAGAAAGGAGATTAAGGATTTACTTGCTTACTTAAGGTTAATAGTCAATCCCAATGATGAAGAAAGCCTTAAAAGGATAATCAATTATCCCGCACGAGGAATTGGTCAATCTACACTAGATAAATTAATAATAGGAGCTAAAAATAATGATCTTTCGTTATTTGATACTATAAAAAATTCTTCTAAATTGAATTTATCTCTTAACAGAGGTGTGCTTGGGAAACTATTAGATTTTTCAGATTTTATCTTGAGTCTTCAGATTGAAAATCAAAAATTCAATGCATTTGAAATTGCAGATTTGGTTACTAAGAAGACTGGACTTGTTTTAGAATTAAAAAAAGACGGTACTCCTGAGGGAGTATCAAAAGTTGAAAATGTTGAGGAGTTACTGAATGGGATTCACGATTTTGTCGAGGGACAAAAAGAAATTTCAGATGCTTCGGGAAGTCTTTCGGAGTTTTTGGAAGATATTGCTCTAGCTACTGATTTTGATAATAATAAAAACGATGATATTGATTGTGTGTATCTAATGACGGTCCATCTATCCAAAGGACTTGAATTTCCCATTGTCTATATAGTGGGTTTGGAGGAAGATCTTTTCCCATCAGCTTTAAGTCTTAATACACGAAATGAACTGGAGGAAGAAAGGCGCTTGTTTTATGTTGCTCTTACTCGTGCTATGGAAAAGGCAGTAATCACTTACACATTGTCTCGCTATAGATGGGGAAAATTAGTGGATGCTGAACCAAGTAGATTTATTGAGGAAATGGATAAAAAATATTTAGATTTTACAGTTCCTATAAGTGACTATGTATTCAAGCCAATTTTGGACAAAGAAATTTTTGGTGGATTTGAATCCCCAAAAACTAAAAATATTCCCTTAAAAGGGGGGGGTAAGGTTAATACAATGCCAAGTCAAAAACAATTGGGCAAACTTAGAAAAATAAATTCTAATGAAATGGCTTCAACAGTTTCAATTGATAAGCAGATCGCTGAGCTTCAGGAGGGAATGAATGTGGAGCACTCCAGATTTGGAAATGGAAAAGTATTGAGAATAGAGGGAAAAGGAAACGATAAGAAAGCACTTATAGACTTTGATAGTAATGGCAAAAAAAATCTATTACTTCGATTCGCGAAGCTTAAGATTAAATAGTTATGGCTAAAATTATAAAGTTTTACAACTCAAGTCCAAACTTAAAAAAACTCAAAGTGGCTGCCGATTTTCTTGAAAAAGGTGCTCTAATCATTTATCCAACCGATACTGTTTATGCAATAGGATGTTTAATCAATCAACCTAAAACACTAAATAAGCTTGCTAATTTACAAGGGGTTAAGTTAGAAAAGGCTATGTTCAGTTTTTTTTTAAAAAATTTTGAAGAACTTTCCAAATATGTCAAACCACTTGACAATCCAACATTTAAACTACTTAAACGCTGTTTACCTGGTCCCTTCACATTTATTCTACCAAGTTTAAAATTACCTAAGCCTTTTCATAAGAGAAAATCTATCGGTATTCGCATTTCCAATCATCCGGTTCTTGACGCATTACTTGATTTTTTATCTGTCCCTTTAATTACTACATCTCTTCATGATCAAGACAAAATCATTGATTACTCTACAGATCCTGAATTGATTTTTGATCGGTGGGCAAGCAATATTGATTTAATGCTAGAAGATGGTTTTGGAGGCAATATTCCTTCAACAGTCATTGATCTTTGTAAGGATAGTACTATTATCCTGAGAAAAGGTAAAGGGGACTTGGATTTAATTTAAAAAAAAGCACGCTAGGTATAAGCGTGCTTTTTTATTAATGATGTATTTATTTAGAGGCTTGTTCCATACCTTGTTGTATTAGATCATAAAACTGATCTAACTTAGGTAGTACAACAATTCTAGTTCTTCTGTTTTTAGCTCTTCCAGCTGCAGTGTCATTATCAGTGAGAGGCATGTAAAAGCTTTTTCCAGATGCGGTCATTCTTTCTGGACTTACGTTGAAATCGTTTTGAAGAATTCTAACAACTGAAACAGCACGCTTAACACTTAAGTCCCAATTGTCCTCAATTCCATCGATTTTGATTGGTACATTATCGGTGTGACCTTCAACCATGAATTCTAATTCAGGTTTATCATTTACCACCTTAGCTACTTTTCCAAGAACCGCTTTAGCTCTTTGAGTGACCGTATAGCTTCCGCTTCTAAATAAGAGTTTGTCAGAAATTGATACATACACTACTCCTTTTTCAACATTGATTTCGATATCATCATCACTCATATTACCTAATACACCTTTAAGGCTTGTGACAAGAGCCAAAGTTACAGAGTCTTTTCTAGTCACTGCATCTTGCATACTCTGAATTTTAATATCTTTTTCTTTCATGCTCTCCAAAGATTTCTCGAGGTTTTCAGCGCCTTTTTGAGAAAGTGTAGTCAGGTTACCTATATTATTAATAAGATCCTGATTATTTGCTTGGAGGAAATTAACTCTATCCTGTAATGAGGCCAATCGAGCTTCAGAGGCCTCTTTTTCCTCATTACAAGTATTCAATTTAATGGTCGCGCTATCAAGTAGGCTTTTGGTGTTTTGCTGTAGTGATTCTAATTCAGTATATTTTTGCTGAGAAACACACGAAGAAATTAATACACCTAACAATGTAGCTATTGCAAAATATTTTTTCATAATTAACTATTGAAGTTTTTAGTTTTCACGGGTAAAAATAACATAAAAACCGAAAAATGCACTTCAAAGGCGCAAGATTTTCTTTTTTTTAGGAAATAAATATCTTATTGGGAGGAATTTAACAGAAAAATAACTCCTTAATGACTGATTATTAACCTTTTTCGATGCTATTTTATTAAAGTTTCTATAAAATGAAAAATGAGCTTTTAAGATAGCTAAAGCATTTTTAAATTCTAATTTTAATAGAAATAAAAAGATTACAAATACATCCCAAATCATCCTTTCTGTAATTCTTAGAAAACGTTTTTCCGGTAGGTTTTTTAACAAAAGATACAGACTGTTTCGGAAGTTTAAATAGGTTTTTTTTCCTGATAAAGCTAAAGTTCCTCCGCCTAAATGGTATACTTTGCTTTTATATAAAGAGTAAACCTCAAGATTTTGATTGAACATTCTCCAGCATAGGTCAATCTCTTCCATATGAACATAAAAGTCCTCATCAAATCCACCTAATGCATCAAATTTGGCTTTTCTTATGAAAAAACATGCACCACTTGCCCAAAAAACTTTTTTGTCTTGGTCATATTGCCCATTATCCTTTTCGATATGGTGAAACACCCTTCCATTACAATAGGGGTATCCCAGTCTATCAATAAATCCTCCAGCTGCCCCTGCGTATTCAAAATACTCGGGTTGATTTAAATTCATTATATGTGGTTGGGCAATCGCAGTCTTTGGATTAGCTTTAAAATGATACAATATGGGAGGTAGCCATTTTTCTTTGACCATTACATCGTTATTTAGCAGGCAAACTAATTCTGCATTAATCTTTTTTAATCCTCGATTATATCCACCAGCAAAACCAAAATTGGAATCTAATTGAATCAAGTCAACTTCTGGATAATTTTGTTTGATATAATTTTGAGATCCGTCATTAGATCCATTGTCTATAATAAATACACTAGCCTCAGGGCTATTATTAATAACTGATGGTAAAAAACGCTGAAGTAGTTTTTTCCCATTCCAGTTTAAAATGGCAATTGCTAATTTCATTTCATATTTGATTTGTATGGGGGTAAGTCTTTTAGAAAAATATACTTTTTCTGTTCAAAGTCCATTTGGCAATAATAGTGATATAGTCCGTTGGTTATCATCAAATAATCACTATTCAAACTTAAGTTATATCGTGCAATTTGATCAAAAGTTTTTTGGGTGATCGATACATTAGGTCGCTTGCATTCAACTAGAAGACTTATGGCGCCCTCTCTATTGAAAACAATTATATCATACCTTTTTTCAATTCTATTCACTATTAATTTCTTTTCCACTTGCATTAAACCCAAAGGGTATCCTTTATATTCTATTAAATAACGAATACAATGTTGCCTCACCCATTCTTCTGGAGAAAGTATCAACCATTTTTTCCTTAAGGAGTCAAAAATAAAGGTTTTATTTTCCTTACTTTTAACAGGTAAATTAAATGTGGGAAAATTAAGTTTTTCCATATGGCAAAATTGCATATAATTTTTAAAGATGCGTGAATTTAACGAGTTAATGTCTTCCATAGAAAATGGAAACTACTCCCCTTTTTACTTGTTATCTGGGGTTGAACCTTATTTTATTGATCAAATTGAATTAAAAATTAAAGATAAATTGGTTGACGAAGAATCCGAGTCTTTTGATTATTCTCTTTTTTATGGAAAAGAAGTTGAATCCAATCGTATCGTAGAGGCAGCTAAACGATTTCCGATGACTTCTCGCTATCATTTGGTTGTTGTTAGAGAGGCACAACATTTAGACAAGTCTATTGATGTAATTGCTGATTACCTGTCAAGTCCACAACGCAATACTGTATTGGTCCTCTGTTATAAACACAAAAAATTTGATAAAAGAAAAAAACTCTATAAGGCAGCCAAAGATAAAGGAGTTTTTTTTGATAGCAAGCCATTGTTTGATAGTCAGTTAGGCCCTTGGATTTTAGCGAAACTAAAAGCTTCAAATTTTTCTATAGATAATACTGGATTGCAGCTACTTGGAGAGGCTTTAGGAAATGATTTAAATAAAATTGAAAAAGAAATTGATAAACTGAAGATAGTATTAAAAAAAGGAACAATTATTTCTCCCCAAATAATCGAAGATCATATTGGATTTAGTAAGGATTATAATAATTTTGAACTTTATAAATCATTAGGAAAAAGGGATTTTAACAAGTGCTGTCAAATTATCAAATACATGTCTGAAAATCCTAAAAACCATCCATTAATTTTAACCATTTCCGGCTTATATACTTTTTTCAGAAGGGTATTGACATATCAAGTTATAATTGATAAATCCAAAGCAGCTTCTGTATTAGGAGTCAACCCCTATTTTTTAAGAGATTACGAAGAGGCTGCGCTATCTTTTGATATAGAACAAGCAAGTAAAGCGATAAGTCTTACCTTAGAGGCTGATCTAAAAAGTAAAGGTGTAGGTGTTAAGTCTGGCAATCATAAATTTATTCTTCAGGACTTACTAGTTAAAGTATTTGCAATTTAAAATTAAAGTTTAGGGTATTTTGAAGGATTTGTCTCATGCATAATTTCATAGACCTCCTCAAATATATCATCTGCAGAAGGTTTTGAAAAATAATCACCATCCTCTCCATAAGCTGGGCGGTGAGGCTTTGCAGAAATTAATTTGGGTTGTGTATCCAAATATTGATAAATATTCTGATTATCCATCAACTGCTGAAGGATATATGCTGAGCCTCCCCCTGGCATGTCTTCGTCAATTATAACTAACCTACTAGTTTTTAAGATACTTTGCTTTATCTCAGATTTTATGTCAAAAGGTAACAAGGTTTGAATATCAATTACTTCTGCACTAATTTCGTATTTCTCTAAATCAATAGCTGCTTTTTGAACAATTCTAAGGGTGGAACCATAGGAAATAAGTGTAATATCAATTCCTGACTTAAGGACTTCAATTTCGCCTAAAGGTATCGAAAAATCACCTAAATTTGAAGGCATCTTTTCTTTGATTCTGTACCCGTTTAGACATTCAATAATAATTGCAGGTTGATTGGCTTGAAGGAGTGTATTATAAAATCCTGCCGCTTGAGTCATATTTCTAGGAACAAGAATATGGATTCCTCTTAAAAGGTGTATCATTCCTGCCATTGGGGATCCAGAATGCCAAATCCCTTCCAGTCGGTGTCCTCGAGTTCGAATAATTAGAGGAGAAATCTGTCTTCCTTTTGTTCTGTAACTGAAAGTTGCCAAATCATCACTTAGTATTTGTAAACAATATAGTATATAATCCAGGTATTGAATTTCAGCTATAGGTTTCAGTCCTCTAAGCGCCATACCTATTCCTTGACCTATAATAGTGGCTTCTCGAATACCTGAATCTGAAACACGAATTTCACCATACTTCTTCTGTAAGCCCTCCAAACCTTGATTTACTCCACCTATTTTTCCACTATCCTGCCCAAAAATTATTAAGCGATCCTCTTTTTCCAAAAGCTTTTCAAAGTTATCCCTAAGTATAATCCTTCCATCAACCATTTTAGCATCTTCAGAATATTCAGCAGGAACTTTTTTTACTTTATAAACAGAATTTAAACCTTCACTATATAGATGGGAAGAAAATTTCTTTTGTAATACATCTTTGGACTTATTAATCCATACTTTGAAATTTTCTATGTCACTAATACCATTTTGAATTAATATATTTCGAGTTTTCCTTGCAGAATTGATAATATCATGATAAAATAATTCAGTTTTTTCATTTATATAGTTGTGAAGAATTTTTAACTCAACTTCATTATTTGTCTTTGAAATGAAATCTTCTAAAAAAACATTGAGCTGATCCCTAAACTCAATGATTGGTTTTTGATAATTTTTCCAAGCCGACTTTCTAGCTTGTTTTACTTTGTTTTTAATTGAATTCTCAATTTCAATTAGATCTTTTTCAACGGAAAATCCATTAGACAGAATCCACTCTCGCATTTTTTTATTACAATCATTTTCCCTCTCCCACTCCAAACGTTCTTTTGACTTGTAACGCTCATGTGAGCCGGAGGTGGAGTGCCCTAGAGGCTGGGTTAGCTCTGTTACATGAACTAAAACAGGAACATGATTTTCTCTAGCTAATTTTGATGCATATGAATAAGTTTTAATTAACTCTGAGTAGTCCCAACCCTTTACAGTAAGTATTTCAATACCACTTAAATCCTCTTCCTTTTTAAATCCATCTAAAGCATCTGAAATACTTTGTTTAGTGGTTTGTTTTTCGTTTTTAACAGAAATCCCGTAACCATCATCCCATACACTCATAACAATTGGAATTTGAAGAACTCCAATTGCGTTTATTGCCTCAAAAAATACACCTTCACTCGTACCAGCATTACCTATAGTTCCCCAAGCAATTTCATTCCCATTTTTTGAAAACTTTTCTGATCCTCTAATATCTAATTTTCTATAAATTTTAGAAGCTTGAGCTAGGCCAACAAGTCTTGGCATTTGAGCGCCTATTGAAGAAACGTCCGAAATATGATTTATTTGTTTAGTTTGATCAAGCCAATTACCATTTTCATCAATTAATTTATTTGAAAAATGCCCCACCATTTGTCTTCCAGCAGACATTGGTTCATATTTTATGTCAGGGTGAGCGTAAAGTGCAGCAAAGTGATCCTCAGGTGTTAAATAACCTTGAGCCATCAATAAGGTTTGGTCTCTGTAATATCCAGATCTGAAATCCCCATTTTCAATAAAATGATTCATGGCAACTTGGGGAAGTTCTTTTCCGTCACCAAATATTCCAAATTTTCCTTTTCCACTTAAAACTTCTCTGCGTCCAAGAATACTCGTTTCTCGGCTAAGGAATATCGTGCAATAGTCTTTAAGCACCAACTTTTTGTAGTCCTCAAAGTTAAAAACAGATGTTTGTTCTTGGATTTTAGAATTCATATTATATAATAAAAATACAATATTTGCCTATTTAGTGAGGTTTAATTTTAACCAATTGTTTTAACAATAATGTTAAAACCACCTCCTTGAAAATAAACCCAAAAATTGTTTTGTATTAAGTGTTAATACAAACCTAATTTTCTTTTCATAATCACTCTGATTAATTTCCCATCCATTTGAACTTATAAAGGGAAAATATAATTCAAGATAGTCTGGGATTATATTGAATCTAATACCAGAGCCAAAAAAAGTATATACTTTTTCGCCTCTGTTTTTGAGTGACCCAATATCGCTGTAAGCTTCAATCCATTTCCATATACCTAATGTTATATTTGTTGAAAACAAATAATCATTTGCTGTAGCTGTTGAATGCATAGATTTAAACCCACCCTCAGCCATTACTATCTGTTGGCTATAAAACCCCTTATCTTCAGATCTTCCAAAATAATTATACCTGAAAAGATAATCTTGAGGACGATTTAAATTAAAATCAAAGAATTTAGTTTGTTTGCTATTATGATTTAAAAATTTACCTATAAAGAACCTTGCAGATATTTGGCTTCCATTCGGCAATAACCTTCTGATATCAAATTCAAATTCCATTTTAGTGAACTTTTGAGAGAACTGGAAATTACTATCGAAAGTAATATGCTTAATTGCACCGGGATTAGAATAAAGGTACCTTAAATTAACCAGTTCGTAATTTGGGTTGGAATTCGAATTCTTCGATTTCTCGCGATTTACATTGAAATAGTATATCCCTAACAAGTGTCTTTTGTTTAGTCTAAAGTTGTCAGTTCTAAAATACAAAGTCAATGCAGGTCTAAAAACCTGATATCTCAACCCTTCGTCATAATGATAGCTGCTGGCAAAAAAATTGAATATTGAGGCATAATTATTTTTTTCTTCATTATGAATTAATAACGAAAAATTCATTTTGCCCACTAGGTTTCTGTTTACAGATGAGTATTGAGGCATAACCTCAAAAGTAAACTTCTGAGCTAAAATTCCTTTATCATAAAACTTTGAGCCATATGAAACTCCGTCATAAAGATTATAGTTAAAAGTTGGGTTATAAAACATATGGTTTCTCTGAGGAGATTGATAATCTTTAAGAAAATTAAAATGAATTGGTTTGATGTTTAAAAAATTGTTCAAATACTTCCAATTGTTAATTTTATTTTTTTCACTAAAACTTACATCAGGGTTTATAGCAATGTAATCTGGGTTTAAATTTTTTAAATTAACAATATCTTCCTTCTCAATGTCACTGATCCACTGTTGACTAATTACACTATCATTTTTTACCTGTGCAAGTATAAATGGAAGCTTGTTGTTTGAAAATTTTTTGATTTTGACAATTAAGCTATCATTTTTCTTTTTTACTGATTTAATACGGATGTCAATTGAAGTTCTTTTTGCTAAATAAAATTCGTTGAACCAATCTATGTTTTTATTCGAGTGTTTCTTTAAAACTTCAATAAAATCTTTGTTTCCACCTTTCTTAAAATATTCTTTCAATGCGTTTTCAAACTGATTTCCAAGATAACTCTCTAAAAATCTTAATCCAACTCCAACGTGATAAGGTGATCCAAACCTCTCGTTAAACTTAATCAATTGATCTTTGGGTAAAAGATCAGATTGTTGAAGGTTAGTTTTTTCCATGAGTTCATAAAACATAAAAAAACTTTCATTAAAATTAATATCGGCAATGTTATATCCCTTC
>CACIXU010000011.1 GCA_902590705.1 uncultured Bacteroidota bacterium
CTCAAACACATCAACCTTATAACCTTTCTTTACAAGTCTTATCGCGCTTGCTATTCCAGCAATGCCAGCTCCAATTACTACTGCTTTTCTCATGAACCTTTTCTAGTGTTAATGAATCCAGTATCCGATAGAACCTGAAATCTGGCAAAAAGATCCTCGCTATACCATTTCTGCTTTCTAGTTTTTTTAATAATATCAGAATGAATCTTACTTGAATATGCAAAATTATTTACTGAGTCAAAGCTATCCCATAAGCTTAAAGTAGCTTGCTGAATAAAGGGCCATTCTCCTATACCCTTGAAATATTTGACTCCTTTTGCTTGCTCTATTGCAGCACTTGCAGCTGGAACGGATTTCCAAAAAGAAATCAATTTTGAGAACCGTAAAGTGGCTCTGGTAATAATAGCAACTGGCATTTTTTTTGCACTTTTATTAGGTTTTTGCTCAGGAAATGGATTTTGACCACTCCAAAATCCGTTACTTTTTAGAGATATCATTTTTATTGTTCTAGTTGCAAATGCTTTGCTTTTATATCGGTTGATTGTCTCATTTTTTTCAAAAAATTCAGAAGCTGCATTTTCTGATTCCCACACTCCTAAAAGAGCATAAGTCCCAAAATCTGGTCGTAAACTGAACCCATTTCCACCTCCTGTTCCCAATAATTTTAGAAAAAAAAGTCCATTTGTTTTTTGAATTTTTCTATGTAATAGACCCATTTGAGTAAACGCCCAGGGTTTATTTTTTTTAAATTTGAAAAAAGTAATTGTTGTCAAACTCACCGTCCACTTCATAAAAATTCAAGAGTATAAAATTATGAATAAATCATTTAATTTTTATAAAATTTAGGCCTTAGAATGACTCTACTAGGATTTTAGAATTTATCTTTACAAGATATAATTGCGAGGGCATCAATTAAAATAGTAAGAAATAACCACTTAAATATGATTACAAAAGTTTTTATAAAAATTGTTAAATAAAATAAGAAATGAATTTGAGATGGGTTCTGAGTTTTTTTAAATTGGTTATCTTTAAGAAAATATAAAGTTATGTCTCCATCATTTGTAGCCTTTGTTGTTATAGTTACCACTTTAGGTGTTCTAATTGGTATTTTTATAGACATTTCCAAAAAATAAAATATTGAAGTCCTTTTCAAAATTAGATAGATTCATATACCTACTTATCATTGTGAATGTAATTGCGATGATATTAGAGTCCCACGAAAACATAAGCAATCTTTATGGCAATAGTTTATTCATTTTTGAAGCGATATCGATTTATATTTTTTCTTTTGAATACTTATACAGGGTTTATTTAGCCTTCAGAGAGAAAAAATTTAAAGGAGTATTGAAATATATTTTTAGTGTCTATGGATTAATTGATCTTATTTCCATTTTACCATTCTACTTGTACCAATTTGTAAAGTTAGATGGACGGTTTTTTAGGATACTTAGACTATTTCGATTGACTAGAATATTTAAGTTAGGTAGAGATAGCGAATCTTTAAAGCTTTTTATAAAAGCTTTAACAGCTGTAAAAAGCGAACTAAAATTTACGCTTTTCTTATCTGTACTTACCATCTTATTTTCTGCCTCTGCAATTTACTATTTAGAAAATGAAGCACAACCAGAAAAGTTTTCAAGTATCACAGAATCAATTTGGTGGGCAACAGTTTCTCTGGCTACAGTTGGTTATGGAGATGTTTATCCAATAACAGCAGGAGGTAAAATCTTTGCTTCTATAATTTCATTAATAGGCATAGGAGTTGTTGCTATTCCAACTGGAATAATTAGCGCCTCTTTTGTAGAAGAAATTCACTCTCAAAGAAGAAGTAAAAATATAGATAATTAATTGTTTCTGATTTTAGAATTTTAAATACTAAATTCTTTAGTTAAATAAACTAGTTAATTAATAATTTTGTATAAAATGAAAAAGAAAATAACCATTATAGGTTCTGGCTTCTCATCTTTATCTGCTGCATGTTACCTAGCTAAATCTGGTTACCAAGTAAATATTTATGAGAAAAATAGTTCCCCAGGTGGTAGAGCTAGGCAATTAGAAAAAGATGGATTTACATTTGATATTGGACCTTCTTGGTATTGGATGCCAGACGTGTTTGAAAGGTTTTTTAATGATTTTGGAAAGTCAGTTGATGATTACTATGAATTAGAGAGGTTAGATCCAGGCTATCAAGTTTACTTTGGTAAAAATGATTCTATTTATATTGGAGACCATTTAGAAAAGATTTACAATGTATTTGAGGGAGTTGAAAAGGGTAGTGCGCAGAAATTAAAAAAATTCATTCGAAAAGCTTCAGATAATTACAAAATAGCGATGAATGATCTAGTTTATCGTCCTGGCATTTCACCACTTGAGCTTATAACGCCTGAAACCATTAAAAAGTTAGGTTACTTTTTTTCAAACATCAAAAAAGAGGTTACTAATGAATTTAAAAATCCTAAACTAATTCAAATTCTGCAGTTTCCTGTTTTGTTCCTTGGCGCAAAACCCGCTGATACCCCCGCATTTTATAATTTTATGAATTTTGCAGACTTTGGTCTGGGAACTTGGCACCCAAAAAACGGAATGTATAGTATCGTGGAAGCAATGGTCAGCTTGGCCAAAAGCCTAGGGGTAAAGATTTTCTTAAATAGCCCTGTTAACAAGATTTTATTAGAAAAAAATAAAGCTATAGGGATTAAAATCAAGAATGAAATAATTTTATCAGATATTATTTTGAGTGGGGCAGATTATCACCATACAGAAACTCTGATTCCTGCAAATTTCCGAGCATATAGTGAGGCCTATTGGGATAAAAAAGTTTTTGCTCCCTCTTCATTGCTTTTTTACATAGGTATAGACAAGAAAGTTAAAAACGTTTCTCATCATACATTATTTTTTGATGTTAATTTTGACTCCCATGCAAGTGCAATTTATGATAATGCAAAATGGCCAGATGAACCACTTTTTTATGCAAATTTCCCCTCTATTTCAGATCCTAATATGGCACCTGAGGGAAAGGAAACATGTTTTCTTCTTATACCAATTGCTCCAGGACTGGAAGATAGTGAATCGCTTAGAAAAAAATATTTTGATATCGTTTTTAATCGATTGGAAAAATTAACTGGTCAACAACTTAGAAACGATATTCTATTTAAAGAATCTTTTTGTGTAAATGACTTTATTTCTGCTTACAATTCATATAAAGGAAATGCTTACGGAATGGCTAATACATTATTTCAAACCGCTTTTCTTCGTCCTAAATTAAAGAGCAAAAAAGTAAAAAATTTATTTTTTTCGGGACAGCTTACAGTTCCAGGACCAGGTGTACCTCCTGCACTTATTTCAGGTAAACTAGTTGCTGGACTAATTGAAAAGAATTAAAACCACCACCATATGATTGTAATTTCATCATCCTTTACCTTAATTACAGAGTCCAGCTTCCTTATGCTTTTAGTTAATGTAACGTCATAGTCAACCAATTGCTCTGAAACTTGAGTCCATAGATTTAGCCTTTTAAAAAGATTGTATTTTAGATATTTATCTTTTTGAATATATTTACGATTTTCTACAAAAAAATCCATTTCATATAAATCAATAAAGTCAAGATCAAAAATCCATTTGGTCGCTATTCTATCTTCAAACTGATCTACATAAAATTGTTCTTCACGATCTGTATTTAGCATTAAATATTTCAAGTCCGTTCCGTCATAAATATTGTTTACCACCCTTCCAATTTCTGAGCCTAAAAACCTGAAAGTCCCATCTAGTTTAATTGCTTCATAGACAACTCTTGGGGGATTAAACGGATTATAATTACTATAAATCGATAATGGAGACCAGGGTAAACCGTCATATTCATCAATCCAAACATAAACACTATCATTTTTTATCTCCCAGCTATCATATAATTGCTGAAAGGTTTTTCTAACCCAACTATTCTCCTCAATATATTCTTGAGTATAATTCTTAATATCATTCATCTCATCCCTTAAATTTACTAGGTTATCAATGTTAGATTCTCTATCTCCAAATTCTTCACCTTGATTCTCAACACTGAATGAAACTAATACACCAAAAAATACAATTAAAAACTCAACAAAACCCTTTTTGATTCTATCGTAAAAGTCCTGATATGAGAAACGATCACCAAGTGTAATAATTCGGAGAAACCAATTTAGCTTCCTTTTATCTATACCTTTTTCTTTTTTGTTTATCTCTTCATCCATATCATAAATTTAAAAATATATAATAGTAAATATTAAAATTTGACTTAAAATCATTCAAATACTAGCTTTAAAGGGAATTCTTGAATTAAATATTTCACCTATTAGCTCAAATAATACCTTTTCAAAGTTTTTCAAGTTATCATTACTAAGGGCATAACTGTTGTCAATATTTAGTTCAAAGGGCATAAAATATTCAGGAAGATTTCTAAAAGAAATTATTCCTGCTGAGGATTCATTGTAACCAGAAATTCTATTTGCATGAACATAAGAATAGATAAGGATCTGGAATAAATAAGCTAAATCAGTATCCACTCTTAAAGCTTTCCAATCTGATAATCGCAGCTGTTTGGGTTTTATTAATCCAGTTTTATAATCAATAATTCTCAAAGTACCATTAAATTGATCCATACGATCAACAATACCAATTAACTTTATTGGAAAATCAAGTTCAGGGATGTTTATGCTGTGTTCGAAGGATTTTTCGAGGTCTAATATTTTAATCTCATTTCCCTGATTAATCGAGGCTTCCTCTATATCAAGAAAATCTAGAATAGACTTTTTGAGAACTTCAAAAATAATGTAGTTTCGCCCTGTTCTCCTATTATTTCCATGGTAGATTGATTGGTATTTTTCTTCCATTACAGGAAATAGCTTGTAACGCATTTCATCAAAATCAGAGGCTTTTAAAATCTTATTTTGATATGGTAAATACAAACTTTCTAAAATCTCATGAACTAAGTTTCCTCTATCCATGCTGTTAATGGTAACTTCTAGTGTTTGATTTTCTCGAATCCCCAATACTCTTTGATGATAAAAATCTAAAGGATCTTTGAGAAATAAGGAAAGTGAAGAGGGGGAAAATCCTTTTTTAGCAATTCTTTCTAATCGATCCATAATTAAATCTGTTTTCTTTACTTCAGAAACAGGGGTTATAGGTAGGCGGTAATCCACTACTAGCTGCTTTTCTATAATCTGATGATTAGGTAGTGCATGGTATTTTAATTGATAAAGAAAACGACTTTTTTCCCCAGCATTTAAACCTTCACTCTCAGTGTTATGTAGCAGAAAAATACGTTTCGATCTTTGCAATAATCGGTAAAAGTGATAGGTGTAGATGGCATCATTTTCTAGAAATGTGGGAAGATTAAATTTTTTCTTGACATCAAAAGGTAGAAAAGATTGATACTTTTTTCCTGAAGGCAAGATGCCCTCATTAACGTTGGTGATAATAAGGTTTTCGAAGTCCAACAGCCTTGTTTCTAATAGGCCCATGATCTGAATTCCCTCCAAGGGCTCTCCAAAAAAATTTATTTTCTCCTCCCCAATAACCTCCCGAAGAAAAAGTAAAAGCGATGGTAGTGTATGAATTGCATTATAACTTTGGCTAGTTAAAATTATTTGGTTGAAAATTTCTTTGAAACGCTGAAAACAAGAACGATCTAAATAAGCTATTTCAGCCTTAGACTGATCCAAAAACTCAATAAAGGCATCACTGATTTGTATACATCGTTTAAGAAACATAACCATATCTGAGGTTACACTAAAAAACAAGTAGTTAATTGATTCGATGGATGAGGACTCAAACAAATAATTACTGTGAAATCGATAAAGATTCTTTTTTTCTAATTCCTCTAGTTTAGATTTGGGATTAAAACCTCTGGATTCAAGCAAATTCATACACCAAGGACTTGTGAAAAGGGCCTTAAGGTCTTTGTAAAAAAAATAATTTTTAGATGCATTGATATGAAGGTTGAAAAAAGCCTCAAAAAATGTAGATACTGAAGTTTCTGCAATTGGCAAGCCCATCGTAACATTCCAATCGGATGACGTATCAGAAATTGCCGATAGCGTTGGGATTAGCAAGGCCTCATTGCCTAAAACTACAGCAGTTTTCTCATCTGGAAATTTTTCCGATAATTCTGTAGCCAACTGACCAGCGTATTTTGCTTGCGTAATATTCTTACTAACAGATATCATTTCAATGACTTTGGGCTGAGAAAAGTTATCCTTTAATGAAACCTTAGAACCTCTTAGAGTTTTCCAATCGCGATAATATTTACGAATAAATTTTCCTGCAGAATGAACTTTATCTTCATAAAAAAAACGGTCGATATCCCAAATTACATTCCCTCGTTTGGCCGTCAAAAACTCCTGAATAATTAGTTCCTCAGCTTCATTAAGGGCATTGAATCCAACAAAATAATGATAGTTATTATTGTTTTGTAGATAGTGCTCTAAGTTATTGACCGCCTCTCGAAAAAGCATTCCTGAAGTGCCTTGATGATTTAGCCACAATAACTCTTTTAATCCATTGTAAAGCTCAGGCATTTGTCTCCAAAATTCAAGTTGATTTTTTATCATTGGGTTGACATCTTCTTTCATAGCCCACTGCTGTAATTCCTCAAAAGAATACTGAAAATCAAAAAAAGTTTTTTGATCCACTAAATAAGCATCAATCTGATTAAAGTCGGATAAAATCATACTAGACCATCCCAAAAATTGATCGAATGTATCTCGATTATTTTCAGTTGTTTTATCCTTGTAAACAGAATAAAGCATGTAAATAAGGTCAACCGGCAAGGATTTTTTTAATCCTGAAATTTCTTCTATGAATGTTTCTATACTTATGATTTCTGGAGCAAAGGCAGGGAGATTAATTTGATTAGAAAGAGAATTTTTTAAGAATAGTGTAGCTCTCTTACTAGGAACAATAATTTTTATTTCTTTAAAAGAATGACCTGAATTAATAATTTCTTTCGCTACCTCATCTAAAAAACTTTTCATCTTTTTTGAATAATTTTTAATCCATCAAAACACTGGTTTTACTGAAATTTTTTTACCGATATAAACCAAAAACTTTTTGCATTGCTCTTGAGTCATATCATGCATTATTTCACTATACCGGTTAATTTGATTTTCGTGTTTAACACTATATTTCCCAGTCTTATAATCAATGATAGCCCAATGGGAATCTGTTCTTATAACACGATCGGGACGGATAAAGGACTTCTCAGGAACTAAGATATCTTGTTCTTTATATATAATCAAATCTTTGTTAAAATACCCTTTCAACTTAGGGTGATTAACTATATTCAATAAAAGGTTTGTGTAATGTTCTTTTTCAGATCGACTTATCCTTCCTAGTGCTAATGCATTTTCAATTACCGAACCAATCTGTTCTTGATAGTCAACTTCCCCCAGTAAATCGTGAATTAATATTCCCTCTTGTCGAACTTCTCCCTGTTGTCTTTGATGCTTGAATGAAAGTTGGATCCAGAGTCTATTTTCCCATCTTGAATCCATTTTAAATTTCGGCTGGATCGGATTTATACCAAAATCTTTTCCTTGACATTTAACTTTCTCACTTGATCCCCATTGAAAAACTTGCTCTAAAGAAGGTTCATTACCTTGACTCCTAACAAAGTGATTAAGCAGAGTAGCATAGCTTTTATCAGCCGAAAGTTTATCATTCTCCAAGTTTGTAATAATGTAAACTTCTGCAACCGCACGTGTAAGAGCAACATATAGAAGATTCAGCGCATCCATTTTTTCCTCATCTATTTTTTGGTTATAAAAATCCTCACCCTCATCACCTAAATATTTTAACTTATCTGAAAAACTTATCCTTGCCCATTCGAAAGAGGTGTCAAAGTTTTTAGCAATTGGATACCAAACTTTCCTACTGCCTAAATTGGATAATTCCTCTGTAGCAAATGGAATAACTACAACAGGGAATTCCAATCCTTTCGCTTTGTGAATAGTCATAATTTTAACGGCTTCAATGCCCTGAGGTATTACAATACTTTGATGCCTCCCTTTTTTTTCCCAATAATCAAGATAACTTACAAAATCAGAATTATTGTTGGTTTTGAATTCAAAAACATTTTCAAGAAAAGCACTCAAATGGGCATCTACATCTGCTTCAAGTCCAAAGCTAGCAATGGAATACTCCAATGCATTATAAATTGGTTTTTTTGAAAAATGATCAAAGTCAAATAAAACCCCAAATTCATGGTTAAGCTTTTTTTGAAATAAAGAAAATGGACTAAAAATTAGCTCATTTAATAAAACATCATAATTCTTATTTTTTCCATTTTCTAAATATAGAAATGCAATTACCTTCTTTCTTTCTTCATAATCTTCTGGATACGATACCAATCGAATCAATGAAATTAAAAAATTAACATGCATTGAACTTTCAAGGGACAATGATTCCGAGGAAACAAATGGGATATCATTTTCTTGTAAAGCAGAGGCGATAGTAGCTGCTTGATCTCTCTTTCTTACCAATACTGCCATATCACTCCATAAAAAATTAGCTGCTTTAGCCTCATTTAAAAAGGCTATAGTTTGGTTCTTATAAAACGGTATCGCTATTTCCTTTCTCCTTTTTTTTTCAATAAAGCTTATTGCTACTCGACCACCTTCTTTTTCATTAAAACCCTGTTGGGCATCACTGCCAAACATCTTTCTTTGTTCTAAACTATCAATTTGAGAACCGACAAAAGCAAAAAACTTATTATTAAAATCAACTATAGCCTTCTTACTTCTATAATTTTTAGGAAGAAGAGTCACTTCAGGTTTAATTTGAAATGGGCTCTCCTTATTTAACAAGTTCAAAAACTGCTGGTTGTCACCGCCTCTCCAACGATAAATTGCCTGTTTGGGATCCCCAACAAGCAATAATGATCCCGGTGTTTGAGAATCATCAAGACTTTCAATAGCATTGGAAATAAGTGGTATCAAATTTTTCCATTGCAAGCGAGAAGTATCTTGAAATTCGTCAATAAAATAATGACGGTATTTCTCACCCAAACGTTCATATATGTAAGGAGAACTTAAAGTTGAAATTTCCTTATTAATGATTTCATTAAAACGACTTAATAGGAGTCTATTAAAGGGTAATTGGAGTGCTTCCAATCCTCTTTCCATTTCACCAATTAGCGACAAGGGGGTCCACTGATTCAAAATATTTTTTAATACAAAAAGTCTTCCGACCTTTAACTTTGCTTTCTTGTAATGATCGAAAAGTTCAGGAAGAATTTCATCAATTTTTATCTTTTTTTCTGCTGCTAATGATTTGTTGTAAATATTCGTAGGCTGCTGGAAATTCTGATCTAATTTATTTTCATAAAGCCGATCCAATTGTCCATTAGAAATTTTTTCAAAATGGTTAAAAACAGCTTTTCTTGAAAAATCGTCTTGAATCAGTCCATTATCAGAAATTAATTTTAAAGCTTCTATTCCAATCTTCTTGAGCTGTTCAAAAGCATTCTGATATTGCTTATCAAACTTTGCTTTTTGACCTTTAAAATCGGCTGGATTCTTGTTTTTAAAACTTAAAATTGGGATACGGTCATTTTCATTGAGTAATAGTTTAGAAATATCGAATAAGTCCATTCCAATATTCCAACTTTTAAGCTCAGCTATTTTACTCAAACTAAAATCCACCAATAGCTTGGTTAGTTTTTTTTCAATTCCTGCTTTATCTAAAATAGACTCTATCATTTCTTCCAATAATTGATCTGCCTCTAACATTACCTCAAAACTTGCTGGAATTTTTAAATCCTTTGCAAATGTTCTAATAAGTTTTTGAGTAAAACTATCTAAAGTGATCACTTCAAATGCGGCATATTCATGAAGAATTTTTTTTAAAACATTACAAGCTTTTTCTTCTATTGCTTTTTTATCTAAACTTAAGTCTACTATTAAGCTGGATCGATAACCGCTTATTTCTTCAAGGTCAATTTTATAGGCCAACAAATAAAGACTTTTTAAAATCCTGTACTTCATTTCATGGACGGCCTTGTTGGTAAAAGTCAAAGCAAGCATCTTTTGATAACTGCTTGAATTGCTTGACGAAAGTAATTTCTTTAGGTATGCATAGACTAAAGAATAAGTTTTACCTGATCCGGCTGCTGCGTTTATAATAAGAAAAGGACTAGATTTCACTATTTTATTTATTATTTAAATTTAAGTGATTTGATTTGTAGCTTTACGAATTGAACAAAAGAAATTTTACTTTTGTTTTAAATAAAAAAAAAAATTATGGCTTTTGAACTACCACAATTACCCTACACATATGACGCATTGACGCCTCATATTGATGCTAAAACAATGGAAATCCATCATGGAAAGCACCACGGTGGATATACTACAAAATTAAACGTTGCACTTGAAGGATCAGAAATGCAGGATGATTCAATCGAAAACATCCTTAAAAAAATGGATATGAATAATGGCCCGTTAAGAAATAATGGTGGCGGTTATTTCAATCATTGTTTATTTTGGGAAACCATGTCGCCGAATGGAGGCGGAAATCCCAAAGGTGCTATAGCAGAGGCTATTGACATTACCTTTGGTTCCTTTGATTCTTTCAAACAGGATTTTTCAAATGCTGCGGCTACAAGGTTTGGATCCGGTTGGGCTTGGCTTTGTGTTCACGAAGGTGGAAAACTAGAGGTCTGTTCTACCGCTAATCAAGATAATCCTTTAATGCCAGGCATTGGTTGTGATGGAGTACCTATCTTAGGAATTGACGTTTGGGAGCATGCATATTATCTAAATTACCAAAACAGAAGACCAGATTACATTTCAGCTTTTTTTAAAGTAGTTAACTGGAAAAAAGTAGGGGAATTATTTGATCGTAGTAAATAAATATATTTTCTGAAGAATTTTATATTTAGTAATAAATAAAAAGGGAGGATAAATCCTCCCTTTTTGCCCCAAATCTTACCATGAACTTAACCTACTTATGTTCTGGTAAATGTAAAAGTAGAGATTAATGTTTAAATACCAAAAAAAAGTTACAAATAGTTTATTTAAAATGTTTTACTTCAAGAATTTATTTGCTAATTTTTAAATTCCTAACAACGAGAATTGTTATTTAATATGCTCTTACTGACTTTCCCTCGTAATAATTCATAAAAGCCCTATTAACAACTCGATTGCCCCCAGGGGTTGGGTAGTTTCCTGAGAAATACCAGTCCCCTAAATTCTTTGGACAAGCCTTGTGCAAGCCATCAATTGTTTGAAAAATTATCTCAACGTCGGATTTTATAATTTCTCCTTTAAGCATAGAGGCAATCTTATCTGAAATTTGCTTATCTGTGAAGGGTTCATAGAGAGCCTTTAATTGATTTTCTACTTTGTCCAATGAAACTTTCATACTCTTAATACAGCCATCATATATTTCATCTAAGATTTTGTCAAGTGTCCCCAAATCTTCATGTAGTTTTAAAGTAGCTCTAAAGGCAATAAAATTTTGGATTTTGGCCATATCAATTCCATAACAATCTGGATATCTAATTTGAGGAGCGCTAGAAACGACGATAATCTTTTTGGGACTAAGTCTATCAAGCATTTTTAAAATACTTTTTTCCAAAGTTGTCCCTCTGACAATACTATCGTCAATAATTACTAAATTATCAGTAGGTTTAATCACCCCATAAGTTATATCATAAACATGGGCAACAAGATCGTCTCTACTTGCATCCTCAGTAATGAAAGTTCGCAGTTTTGCATCTTTAATAGCTATCTTTTCGATTCTTGGTCTGATAGACAAAAGTTTTTTTAAATTGCCGTTCTTTAAATTATCTTCATTATTTAATGCTTCAGACAAAGACTTTACAATATTATCTTGAACTGCTCCAAGTAATCCATAAAAAGAAGTCTCTGCAGTATTGGGTATGAATGAAAATACAGTATTTTCCAGGTCGTTTGAGATAGCTTTTTGAATCTGTGGAAACAGCAACCTACCCAATTTTTTCCTTTCCTTGTATATGGTTGCATCTCCTCCTCTTGAAAAATAAATTCGCTCAAATGAACAAGATTTTCGCTCAACTGGTTCTTGAATTTTACTAATACTCATAGCACCACTTTTTTTAGTCAAAAGGGCATGACCAGGAGGGATTTCTTGAACATCTTCAAAAGGAATATCGAAAACAGTTTGTATTGCAGGACGTTCAGAAGCAACTACTAATAATTCATCATTATCGTAGTAATACGCTGGTCTTATTCCTGCTGGATCTCTTATTACAAAGGAGTCCCCGTGTCCAAGCATTCCTGCAATTGTATATCCTCCATCCCAATTTTTTGAAGCTTTTCTTAAAACCTTTTTCATATTCAAACGCTCTGCAATCTGGGGGGAGGCATCCGCTTTATTATAGCCCTCTTTCTTAAGAGTCTTATATATTTTGGCGACTGCATCATCTAAAAAATGTCCAATTTTTTCCATGACAGTAATTGTATCTGACCTCTCTTTAGGGTGCTGCCCTAAATCAACTAAAGTGTCAAATAGCTCATTTACATTTGTAAGATTAAAATTTCCTGCAACAATCAAATTTCGATGCATCCAGTTATTTTGTCTTAAAAAGGGATGTACACTTTCAATACTATTTTTTCCAAAAGTACCATACCTAAGATGACCTAAAAGTATTTCACCAGCAAAAGGAACCTCACGTTTAAATATATCTGGATTTTCTAATAAATCAGGATAATCTTTTTTTACTTGAGATATTCTTTTATTTATTTTATTAAAAATGTCTTGAATCGGCTGTTGACCATTTGAGCGAACTCTACCGATATAACGTTGGCCAGGTTTCACATTTAACTTTACACATCCTAAGCCTGCTCCGTCCTGACCACGATTGTGCTGCTTCTCCATCATCAAGTACATCTTATTTATTGCAAACATAGAGGTGCCATATTTCTCTTTAAAATATGCCAAGTCTTTTTTTAAATGGATTAGTGCAATCCCACATTCGTGTTTAATGGCATCACTCATTAATTTATCTAATTGTTTTTTTTATTAAAAATCAATTTCAAAGGTAGTTAATTCTTTAAAGGCTTTTAGTCGATTAGCCATACTAGAATATGAATAATTAATTAAACTATCTGTTCCGAACTTCTCAACTGTAAAAGAAGCCATTGCAGATCCATAAACCACTGCTGATTTCATATTATTAAATGAAAAATCCAGAGTCTGAGTTAAGTAACCTGCAAATCCTCCTGCAAAACTATCTCCTGCACCTGTGGGGTCAAGTACTTTAGCTAATGGAAGTGCTGGTGCAGAAAAAATTTCATTATGATGAAAAAGTAATGCACCATGTTCACCTTTTTTAATGATTACATATTTCGGGCCTAATTGATGAATTAATTTGGCAGCATCAACTAGGGAATGCTCTCCCGTCAATTGACGAGCCTCCTCGTCATTAATCGAAATTACATCTACTTTTTTAATAACCTGATCTAATTTAGAGCGGTAGTGATCCATCCAAAAGTTCATCGTGTCTAATATAATCAAGTTTGGCCTATTTTTTAATTGCTCAAGTGCTTTAATTTGAATTTCAGGAGATAAGTTTCCAAGCATTACTACTTCAGGAGACCTGAGTCTGCTAGGAATAATTGGTTTAAAATTTTCAAGTACGTTTAATCGGGTTTCTAAAGTAGTTCTAGTGTTAAGATCTTTATGGTACTTTCCGCTCCAAAAAAAAGTTTCTTGACCTTTAACTATTTCCACTCCAGAAACGTCAATTTTATTATCTTTAAACAATTGGATGTGTCGCATGTCGAAGTCTTCACCAACAACTGAAATCACGGCTGAGTCTAATGAAAATTGACAAGCCGATAACCCTATGTAAGTTGCTGCCCCTCCAAGTATCTTATCTACTTTCCCAAAAGGGGTTTCAATTGCATCGTAGGCCATTGTTCCTACTATCAGTAATTTATTTTTCATAAACAAATTTACTAAAGTTATTAGGCGTTAAAAATATTTTTTTTAAAGATTTATTTATGCCATCTAACGGTTTAAGACTATATAATCCCTTTAATATTGTTCTCAAAATAATAATCAATTTTCTTGTTCTTTTCTTTTGCAGCATTTACTGCTAATATATCACATCGCTCGTTTTGAGGATGTTTATTGTGTCCTTTAACCCATTGAAATCTTACCCTGTGTTTACGATGAATTAATAAATATCTTTGCCATAAGTCCTGGTTTTTCTTTCCGCTAAACTGTTTTTTTTCCCAATTAAATACCCATTTTTTCTCTACAGACTCAATAACATATTTTGAATCCGAAAAAATTATTACATCCATAGGTTGAATTTTTAGTGATTCCAAAGCAATAATTACAGCTAATAGCTCCATTCGATTATTTGTTGTCAATTGGTATCCAGCAGAAAATTCTTTTATATATTTTTTATTTACCCATTCCATTATAATTCCATATCCGCCAGGACCAGGATTACCAATTGCTGAACCATCAGTATAAATATTTACTCTGTTTGACATACTTTAATAAAAAAGAAGCTTATTTATAAGCTTGGGGTAATAGGTGTACTCTAGTTTATGGACTTTATTAGCTATTTCATCAACTGAATCTTGGCTCGCAACATCTACTGATGCTTGAAAAATAATCTCTCCTTGATCAAAATATTCGTTGACTAAGTGAATTGTAATTCCTGTTATTTGCTCACCAGCATCTTTTACACTTTGATGAACTCTACTTCCATACATTCCCTTTCCACCAAATTTTGGTAATAAAGCTGGATGAATGTTAATTATTCTTTTAGGGAATGCTTTTACAAATTCCTTTGGTATTTTAAGTAAAAAACCTGCTAAAATGATCAAATCTGGATTAATTGTTATAATCTTTCTTAAAAGAGATTGATCTAATAATTCTCGCTTTGAAAACAACATTAATGGTTTCTTAAGTTTTTCTGCGCGTCTTACAACACCAGCATTAGGATTATTTGTCAATATTAAAGTTATTTCAACAGCCTTATTACCATCAAAATATTTGATGATATTTTCAACATTAGTGCCTGAACCAGAGGCAAAAAAAATAATTCTTTTAACAGTTTTATGTCCCATCTTTTTTACCAACATGGCTTAAACACTGTGTTTTTTTATTTTATTTAACAATTAACTTCACAAAGAAAAGTTATAATTTTTATCCTAAATAGTGATTTCATGCAAAGTTTTATATTTTTGTCCACAGTAACTTTAAATCAATTTTGATTATGTCTGACATTTCATCAAGAGTAAAAGCAATTATCGTTGACAAACTAGGTGTTGACGAAAACGAAGTGGTTACTGAAGCCAATTTCACCAATGATCTAGGTGCTGATTCCTTAGACACGGTTGAACTAATTATGGAATTTGAAAAAGAATTTGATATTCAGATTCCTGATGACCAAGCTGAAAATATTGCCACTGTTGGGCAAGCGATTCAATTTATCGATCAAGCAAAATAAATACTTGGCTTAAATGAAACCAAGACGTGTAGTAATTACCGGATTGGGAGCCTTAACTCCTATTGGAAATACCCTCCCTGAATATTGGGAGGGTTTATTGTCTGGAGTCAGTGGTGCTGGACCAATCACACATTTTGATGCATCAAAGTTTAAAACACAATTTGCTTGTGAATTAAAAAATTTTGATCCTTTAAACTTTATGGATAGAAAAGAGGTAAGGAAATATGACCGCTTTGCTCAATATGCTATTGTAAGTGCAGAAGAGGCCATCATCGACTCAGGTTTAGTATTTGAAAAAGAGGATTGTGATCGAATAGGGGTTATTTGGGGTGCTGGAATAGGTGGTTTAGAAACTTTTCAAAATGAAGTTCTAGACTTTGCCTCTGGAAATGGTACTCCAAGATTTAATCCCTTTTTCATTCCTAAAATGATTGCGGATATTGCCCCTGGACTAATTTCTATCAAACACGGGCTAAGAGGGCCAAACTTTACCACTGTATCTGCCTGTGCCTCCTCTGCAAATGCACTAATTGATTCCTTAAATTATATTAGAATGGGTTATGCCGATGTACTAGTTTCTGGTGGATCTGAGGCTGCTATTACTATTGCAGGTATTGGGGGATTCAACGGTATGCATGCTTTATCAACTAGAAATGATGACCCCAAAACCGCTTCTCGACCATTTGATAAAAATCGAGACGGTTTTGTTTTAGGCGAAGGTGCTGGAGCATTAATAGTTGAGGAATACGAACATGCCAAAGCGAGGGGTGCAAAAATATATGCCGAATTAGCCGGAGGTGGACTTTCAGCAGATGCTCATCACATGACTGCTCCTCATCCAGAGGGACTTGGTGCAAAAAGTGTAATGTTAAATTGCCTTAAAGATGCTAATATTAAGCCTGAAGAAGTTGATACAATCAACATGCATGGCACCTCTACCCCTTTGGGAGACGTGGCTGAAACCAATGCAGTAAAATCTGTTTTTGGTGAGCACGCTTATAAAATTAATTTAAACTCTACTAAGTCAATGACTGGTCATCTTCTTGGAGCTGCAGGAGCAATTGAATCAATTGCATCGATAATGGCAATACAAAATGATATAGTTCCTCCAACTATTAATCACCAAACTAATGATGATCAAATAGACACAAAAATTAATTTTACATTTGGAAAACCACAGAAAAGAAGAGTTAATATCGCAATTTCCAATACCTTTGGATTTGGAGGGCATAATGCCTGTGTGCTTTTCAAAAAAATTAGCTAATTTAGAATGTGAATTTTCTTAACAAAATAATAAGATCATCTAATACAAGAGAAAGGATGTTCTTTGTTAGATTAAAGAAAATTACTTCCCTAAAAATCGTTAATGTTGAAATTTACCAAAAAGCTTTTACTCACAGATCTTCAAACTTAAAAGATGATAATGGCAACTCAATAAATTTCGAGAGATTAGAGTTTTTAGGGGATTCAATGTTAAGTGTAGTTATATCAGCCCTATTATTTCAATCATTTCCTGAAGCAAAAGAAGGAACTCTAACCAAGTATAGAGCTAAAATTGTAAGTCGGGAAAATCTTAATAATATTGGGAAAAAACTTGGTTTAATTGAATTCATAGATGGTGATATAAAAGCAAATTTGGGAAATAACATCCATGGAAATCTATTGGAGGCTTTGGTTGGAGCAATTTTTATTGACCGTGGTTATGTTAAGTGTAAGGAATTCATTTTAAAAAAAATAGTAACTGATTATGTTGACCTAGATCAGTTAAAACACACTATACTTAGCTACAAAGGTTTACTATTGGAATGGGGTCAAAAAAATAAGAAAATAGTTCAGTTTAAAACTGATAGAGATAAAGGTTTGGATCCTAAATTTAACTATACCACCAGTGTTTATCTTAATAATAGGTTAATTGTCAAAGCTCGTGAAATTTCCAAAAAAAAATCAGAAGAAAAATCTGCACGACGAGCTTATCATGCCATGAATATCAAATATAAAATTTGATGAATAAAAAAAAACGCTACATATTAGATGATATTGATGAAGGAGAATTCAAACTGATATCTATCCATTCTAACTGTGAAGATTTCAAATTAGCTTATCTAATTAATCTAACTTGCAATTCCAGATTCTCTAAATTAAAGAAAAAAGTTTACGAAAATAGATCAAAAGTTGAATTCCAGATTTTCGAATGGATTGATATAGCCAGGGGAATATGTTGCTACTTATTCTCAAATCGATCTTTATCATTTAAAGTTGATTTAGAAAAGGGAGGAGGCTTATTTGATATACCTAAAACAAAAGAATTATCTTTGATTCAAGATTTGAAAGACGCGGACTACATAATTAAAATTAATTCAGGAATTGATGCAGCTTCATTAGTTAAAGAATTAGAGACAATTAAGGAAGTCTCATATTGTTATCAGCCTCGTCAAAGCAAAATAACCCTTGACCTTAGTGTAAATTTTTGATTAATGAGTGAAAGAAAAAAAACCAAGATTGTTGCTACTTTAGGTCCTTCAACAGATTCCCCCCTAATAATTAAAAAAATGATTTTAGAGGGAGTAGACGTATTTCGCATTAATTTTTCGCATGCTGACCACAGTGAAGTTGAAAATCGAATTAAAATTATTAGGGAAGTAAGTGAAAAACTTCAATCTAATACTTCAATTTTAGCTGATCTTCAAGGTCCTAAGCTAAGAATTGGTGAGGTTGAGGATGGAATAAGTTTAGAGCCAGGAGACCTAATTACTTTTCAAAACGGTGAAACTTTTATAGGAGACAGGCAAAAAGTCTTTATGAATTATAAAAATTTCTCCAAAGATGTTAAGCCTGGAGAAAGAGTGTTATTGGATGACGGTAAATTAATATTTGAGGTAGTTTCCACTGATAAGAAATCGATAGTTGAAGCAAAAGTAATTCAAGGAGGAAGTCTAAAATCAAAAAAAGGTGTTAACCTTCCTAATACTAAATTATCATTGCCTGCTCTTACTGCAAAGGACGTAATTGATGCTGAATTTGCAATTAAACAAGATGTTGACTGGATTGCCCTTTCTTTTGTAAGAAACAGTAATGATATAATGGACTTAAAAAATTTAATTGATCAACATACCGTTCACAAAATTCCAATTATTGCTAAAATTGAAAAACCTGAAGCAATTGAGAATATTGATAAAATTATTTCATACTGTGACGGCTTAATGGTCGCAAGAGGTGATTTGGGAGTTGAAATTCCTCCCGCTGAAGTCCCTCTAATTCAAAAAGAATTGGTCAAGCGTGCTAAAAAAGCTAGAATTCCTGTAATCATCGCTACTCAAATGATGGAAAGTATGATTGATTGCTTAACAGCTTCAAGGGCAGAAGTTAATGATGTTGCTAATTCTGTTATGGATGGAGCTGATGCAGTAATGCTCTCTGGGGAAACTTCTGTTGGAAAATATCCTGTTGAAGTAATCCAAACCATGAGCTCAATCATTCACAGCGTAGAAAATTCCGAATTAATTACTGTTCCTCAAAAACCACCAAATATTAGGACTGTAAGGTTTGTTACTAAATCTATTTGTTACCATGCTGTTCATATTGCAAATGATGTTCAAGCAAAAGCTATTTGTACATTAACTAATAGTGGATATACTGCATTTCAAGTTTCAGCTTGGCGACCTAATTCACATATTCTGGTATTTACCTCAAACAAACGTATACTAACTCAACTAAATTTGATTTGGGGTGTAAAAGCTTTTTTTTATGACAGCTTCGAAAGCACTGATAAAACAGTAGAACAAATAAATAAAATTGCAAAAGACAAGGGGTATGTAGATAAAGGAGACTTGCTAGTTAATCTTACTGCAATGCCAATAATAGATAAGGGAATGGTAAACACTTTAAGGGTTTCAATTGTTTGAGGAAAAAAATATTTTAATTTAAGAATCTTAAAAAAATTTGCTAACAGTATTTTTTTATTCATAACAATTTATGAATTTTAATTTTTAGTTTATGAAAAAAGAAATCGAAAGAAAATTTTTAGTGAGAGGTAATCTATTTAAAAAGTTCTCCATTGAAAAAAAGCATATTTTACAAGGCTATCTCAATAAAGATCATAATAGAACAGTAACAGTTAGGCTTATAAACGAGGTGGGGTATTTAACGATTAAGGGTAGAAGCAATAAAGAGGGTACCTCAAGACTTGAATGGGAAAAATTTATCCCAATAAGTGAAGGAAAATAATTACTTGGATTAGCAATGGATATGCCATTTGAAAAAATCATATATATTATTACAGATGGTGCCTTAACAATTGAGGTTGATGAGTTTTTAAGTCATAAAAAAGGATTAGTTTTAGCTGAAATTGAATTGCTTATTGAAAATACACCTTTTAAAACAAGATTGGTTAGGAAAAGAATTAACTGGAAATCCTAATTATTATAATTAAAATGTTTTAGCATTTTTATTTTTAAATCTAAGTCAATTCTTAAAAAATTATATACTCCATAAATCTTATATAGATGTATGCACTAATTAAAATCTTAGATTGTTATTGGGGTTATATAACTTTATTGGTTTTAATATATGCTGTTTTTAACGCTTTAATGGGTAAAATTAAAAGTAAAGATTTTGAGTCAAAAGATCTTAGAATTGCACTTTTTGGACTAATTTTTTCTCACTTTCAATTACTAATCGGACTAATGTTATATTTATTATCGCCTTGGTTTGATCAGTGGTCTATGCAGAATGATGTTAATCTAATGTCAAATAGTCAAATTCGTTTTTATTTAGTCGAACATCCTTCTTTAAATATAATTGCAATTGTTTTAATTACCGTGGGATGGTCATTACACCAAAAACAAAGTGACCCAGGAAAAAAATTCATAAGAATTGCTATTTTCTATGGTTTGGGGCTTTTACTTACAACAACTAGAATATATTGGGAAAACTTCCATTAAAATACTCATTAACTATGAATCAATCGATTAGAAGACCTTACATTAATCATATCCTTTTAAAAAATAAACTTAAAATTGCTGTATTAGGTGGAGGAAGTTGGGCCACCGCTTTAATAAAAATTATTACAGAAAATAAAAGAAAGGTTGGGTGGTATGTTCGAAAAGATATCAATATTGAATTAATCAAAAAATATCATCACAACCCAAATTACATTAGCTCAACAAGTCTCAATACAAAGCAGCTCAAGATAAGTTCAAACATTAATGAGGTAATTGAGGATGCTGATATTTTAATTATTGCAATTCCATCGGCATTTATTTCGTCTGAATTTGCAAAAATCGAAACCTCAATAAATGAAAAAATAATATTTACAGCAGTTAAGGGAGTTGTACCACAAAGTATGTTAATTGTTGGTAAATATTTACATGAAAAATTTAAGGTTCCATTTGAAAAAATTGGTGTGATAACTGGTCCTTGTCATGCAGAGGAGGTTGCAATGGAACGACTTTCATTTCTAACCGTAGCCTGCTCAAATAAAAATTTAGCAAAAGTAATTGCCTTAATGTTGAAAACTAAATACATACGCATTAAAATTTCCAATGATATTATTGGAACTGAATACGCAAGTATGCTCAAAAACATTTATGCAATAGCAGCAGGAATTGCTCATTCAATAGGTTATGGGGATAATTTTCAAAGTGTTTTGATGAGTAACGCGATCCGAGAGATGAAAAGGTTTATAATGGATGTCTACAACCTTAAAAGTAATATTAATAACTCTGCTTACTTGGGCGATCTATTGGTTACTAGTTACTCTGTTTTTAGTCGTAACCGAACCTTTGGTAGCATGATAGGAAAAGGTTATTCTGTAAAGGCTGCCCAAACGGAAATGCAAATGATAGCAGAGGGCTATTATGCAACTAAGTCAGCTAAAATAATCAACAGTGATTATCCTTCACGTATTCCAATTATTGATGCGGTCTTCAGCATTCTTTATGAAGGTAAAAATGCGGATAAGGTTTTTAAAAAATTAGTAAAAAAATTAGATTAAACTCCTGACTTAAATTGGGTTAAAAAACGAACGTCATTTTCAAAAAATAATCTAATATCCCCTACTTGATAAAGCAACATTGCAATGCGCTCAATTCCCATTCCAAAAGCATAGCCAGAATAAATATCAGGATCGATATTACAATTTTTTAAAACATTTGGATCTACCATACCACAACCCATGATTTCCAACCAACCAGTTCCCTTGGTAATCCTATAATCGGTTTCGGTGTCTAAACCCCAATATATATCAACTTCTGCACTTGGTTCCGTAAATGGAAAATAGGAGGGCCTTAGGCGTATTTTGGACTTTCCAAATAGAGCTTTAGTTAAATAAATTAAAGTTTGCTTTAAATCTGAAAACGAAACTTTTTTATCAATGTATAAACCTTCTACCTGATGAAATATACAATGAGATCTTGCAGAAATTGCCTCATTTCTAAAAACTCGTCCAGGAGAAATTGTTCGTATAGGTGGTTGATTATTTTCCATATACCTGACCTGAACAGATGAGGTGTGGGTTCTCAATAATACATCAGGACTTGTTTGAATGAAAAAAGTATCCTGCATGTCTCTTGCAGGGTGGTGTTCCGGAAGGTTTAGAGCGGTGAAATTATGCCAATCATCCTCAATTTCAGGTCCGTGAGAAATATTAAATCCGATTTGTGCAAATATATCCACTATTCTGCTTTTAACCAAGGATAGAGGATGTCTGGAGCCTAAATCAATAGGGAAACCCGGTCTAGTTAAATCATCAGAACAGCCAATAGACGACGAGGTATCCATTCTTAATTGAAAGGCCTTCACTTTATCTGTTACTGCTTTCTTTAGAAGATTTAATGACTGCCCATATTTCTTCTTTTCAGAAGGTGGTAACACTTTAAATTGAGTAAAAAAGTTATTTAAAATACCCTTTTTTCCCAAGTACTTAATTCTAAATGCTTCGGCCTCCTCGTTTGATTCTGCGCTAAATGCCTTAACCAATTCCAAGTTTTCATTAATTTTTTTAATCATCGTTTAAAAATAAACATTTATTGGATTATATCTCGTTTTAAAAAATAAGTTACCAGTGCTTCTTTCATCAATATGCTTTGCTCACCAGGCTTGAGTGATGGCAATGGTTCCAGAAGCTCAAAATGAGGCCAACCATCGTCATCATAGTAATGAAAACGATAATATCCATAGGGCTCTAAAACACTACATATTCCAATATGAATTAAATTTACATTGTCATCCTTTCTCATTTTACGATGCACTTGACCCAATTCTTGCAAACCAACCAAATAAAGAACACCTTCAACATCAAGTGTTTCACGATCAGAAAACTTATCGCTCAAAAAAACAACCAAATTCTCCCACCGTTCTTTTAATTTTTGATCTCGACTTACATTTTTTTGCATCTTACAAAGATACTTGCTTTGAGAAAATCTAGTACTTTCTTCCTAAAAATAAAGTACTTTAGTAATGTGAATGTATTTGATATTATTGTTAGCCTTGCTTTAGGATTTGGATTTTTTAAGGGTTTTAAAAGAGGTCTTGTTGTTGAAGTTGCTAGCCTAGGTGCCTTATTTTTAGGAATCCTAGGGGCGGTTAAATTTTCCAGTTTTGTAGCACAACAAATTAAAGGTTTTTTTGATTGGACTCCCATGGCAATTAAAATAATTTCCTATTTATTCGTATTCATCCTTATTGTTTATGGAGTATCAGTTTTAGCAAAAGGTTTGACGAAAATATTAAGCCAGGCCTCCCTAGGTTTATTCAACAAGTTTCTCGGTTCTGTTTTTGGAGTTTTAAAATGGGCTGTTCTGACTAGTGTCGTTCTATTTTTTATTATAAAAATAAATCAATGGATAACGATTATCGACCAGGAAATGATTAATCAGTCTATATTATATGGCCCAATCACCGAGCTGGGAGAATATCTTTTTAATTGGGGTAATAAGTTTACTGAAGAAATACCCAATGATATTATTTAAATCCTTTAAGACTTCGAACGCTTCCATCCTTAATCCAGCCCTCAGAGCCATTGGCAATTCTTATTTTTTGCCATTCTTGGAGGGCATCCAAAAGCTGAACTTTTGTTCCCTCGTGGAGAATAAATAAGCTTTCAGCTCTAGTATTGGGCTCTGCCCAAACTTCAATCTTTTCATTAAACAAGATACCATAGGACGTGGAAGCTTCGTCAGCAGATTTTATAACTGAAATAGATACAGAACTAGCTAATAATAAAGCCGTAAATATTGTACTAACAAAGAAAACCCTTTTAAATAAGGGTGTTTTATTTTTCAAATAAAGTCCCCAAAAAATAACCAATAACCATGACAAAAGTATTAAAACCAAAGCCCAGCCTTCTTGATTAAATAATTCAACTAGGCCCTCCTTTAATTTAGTGACTTGAGATATAGGCAACAACTCTACGGCATCTATCGCCATATTCTGAGCAAAAACACTATTGACTAATATGTCTTCGTCAAAGGGTTTCAATTGTTTGGCTTTTTCGAAAAAGAAAATACTTTCTGCAACATTATTTAAACGGTAATAACAATTGCCAATATTGAAGTAAAGAGCTGCACTGTGTTCCCCAGATTCTAAAATTTTTTTGTATAATATTAATGCCTTTTCAAACTGCCCTGCATTGTATGCAGTATTTGCATTTTGAAACTTCTGACCATTGTCTTGTCCAAAACCCACACAGATAAAAAGCATTGCAAAAAGTAATATCAATAGCTTTCTCATAATTTATTATCAATATTTGAGATTACCTGAAGCGCTTGATCAAAGTCTTGTTGCATTTTAACATCAGTAGCGGGCGAATATCTAGCGATTTCACAGTTCTCTAAAAGCGCCACAAATGAACTTATTTCCATTGGAGATAGTTTTTTGACGGCTAATAATTCCATTATTTTTTCTTTGCTAAAATCATCCGTTTTAATTTTTAATTTTGCTTTTAAATAATTGTAAAGTGCTCGCTCTAAAGCATCATAAAAAAGGGATTTATTGCTAATGTTCTTTTTTGCCTCACCAAGGTACTTTTTAGCCAACCGGTTTGCTACCCTCAATCTCAATCCCTCAACATCATTTGAAATTCTCTGGTTGCGTCTCGTAAACATAACAAAGGCAAGCAGTAAAATAAATGGTGAAGCAATCAGATTAAAAAATAATTTACTATTCCAAAATCTCTCCTTAAAAATGGGCTCAAGGTTGGGTTTTAGCTTAATAAATCGGAAGGATTCATTTGTGTTAGTTACCAGCTGTTTACTTGTAGAAGAAATATTTTTATCCGTATTAGGTAAAACAGGACCTCCATATACATCTACGATTTGATCATTAGAGCGCAAAGTAAAATAACGTTCTTTTTTAGGGTCGAAATATGAAAAAGAAATTACCGATATGGGGTATTTCCCTTGAAAGCGAGGAACAACAGTATAGTTGTCCTCTATGCTGCCCTGCATGCCATTTAGAGTCGTTTTAACATTTTCGCTATGCTCAGGTTCAAAAACTTCAAGCGTATTTGGCAATACAAGCTTTGGTAAATTAAAAAGCTTCAAGTTCCCATTACCTGATACTTTTAATTTGACTTCAAAAGATTCAGTTGCCTTCAAAGAATTTTTATTGATCAAAGCGTCAAAATTGAACTGGCCCACTGCACCAAAAAAATTAGAGGGTTTTCCTCTTTCCGGCAATGATTGGACATCGATTGTTCTTTTACCAGCAGATACCGTTCTCGAAGATTGCTGAACAACCCTATTCCCAAAAAAATCTCTTCTTTTGGAAGGTAAATCAATCACTAAACTCAAGCTCAGTGGCTCAATAGTCAGTTTTCCCGTTTTCTGAGGATATAAAACACTCTTTCGCCAAACTACTACATTATAATCTTCCCCTTTGTAAGTTCCTGATTCAACTTTTAGCTGGGGGATATTAATGTTGTGACTCCAAAAATCTTGAAACTGAGGATTTTCAACAGCTCGTCCATCGGATATTCTAAGTGGGTTTCTGAAATACAGTTTATAAATTACCGTTATGGACTCATTTAGATAGGGACGGCTGTTTGAAATCTCAGCAACCAGGTGTAGGTTATCATCAATTAAATACTCTGGACTGTTTGGGTCCCTTGGAACCGCAACCGCTTGGGTAACTGTAATATCGACCGGAGTCGTCTTATAAACTTCCCCTCCGATATTGATTGTAGCTTGTTTGATCTTTAAAGCACCCTTTTCCTTTGGTGTGAGAAAATAAGTATAGGTTTTTGAAAAACTTCTTTTTCCATTCACCCATGAATTACTGATTGATTGATTTGGACCACCAACAACTCTAAATCCAGAAAAATCTGGAGGAGTAAAGTCATCCCCATTTTGATTCATAATAAAATCTACCCGAAGCCTTTCATTCAAGCCAAGATTTCGCTTGCTAACTTTCGCATCAAAACTTACTCCTTGGGCAATCGTTTGAACAATTCCCATAAATACCATTAAAACAAAAATCCCGATTTTTTTCATCGATAGAATTTTACCAATCCTTTGTACCTCTTAAAGGAGTTCCCTTAGCCTTTTCTGCATTGACTTTATCTTGAACTTCTTTCTCTTGGTTATTCATTGCCTCTAACAAGCTTTTAACTTGCTCAGGGGATAATTCCTTTTGTCGAGGTTGCTGCGGCTGTTGATTTTGCTTTTTATCTTTTTCATCTTTTGGTTGGTTATCTTTTTGCTGATCCCCTTCACCCTTTTTATCCTCTTTATCCTCTCTTTCACTATCATCATTATTCTCTCTAGAATCCTGATCTTTGTCACTTTCCTTATCTTGATCTTTGTTTTCCTGATTATCCTGGTCCTTTTGGTTTTTCTGATCTTTATTGTCTTGATTTTGGTCCTGATTATCCTGTTGTTGCTGTTCTTTTTCTAGTAATTCCTTTGCCACGGCATAGTTGTAGCGAGTTTCCTCATCTTGGGGATTATTTCTCAGTGCATTTTTGTAGGTCTCTACGGCTTTGGCATAATCTTTTTGTTTCATAAATACATTACCCATATTGTGAAATGCATGGTGCTTACTAGAATTATTTTCAGCAAATTTTTGGGTTTGAAAATACCGTTGTTTCGCCTCTTCATAATCTTGCTCATTAAAATGTGTATTGCCTAGGTTGTATAATGCCTCTGTTCTTTCAGGGGATTTAGATAGTGCCTTACGGAAAGCCATTTCAGCCTCATCAAATACCTGCGTATCAAAGAGTTTGTTCCCCTCATAAATTTGGTTTGTAACTTCGCTGTCCTGTGCCTTAATTGACCCTATGACAAAGAAAAATAAAACCAATAAAGTAGTTCTTGATGCCATTATTTTTCGTTAAATAAATTAAGACGTTGTACCCATTTAGTTTTAGTTTCAAAGAGAAATAACTCTAACAAAATTAATATGAATCCAGCAAAAAGAAAAGCCTGGAACTGATCTTTATAGCTCACAAATTTCTTTGCTTCAAATTCTTTTTTATCCATATTCTTAAGTGTATCTACTACAAAATCCACTACCGTTTGTGTATCATTACCATCAATATATTCACCCTCAGCTGCATTAGCTATTTGCATTAGAATCTCTGGATTTCTTTTGGTAATAACCGTTTCCCCATCCAAGTTTTTCTTGTAGGACTCTACGACTCCTCTCCTTTTTATCGGTATTGGAGCGCCTTCTTCTGACCCTACCCCAAAAGTAAAAATTCTTATCCCCATTTCTGAAGCCCTATTGGCGGCAGATTCCCCCTCTTCGGAGTGATCCTCCCCATCGGAAACTAAAAAAAGCACCCGATTGGTTTGGTCTTCATCATCAAAAAAGGTACCTGATAAGTCCAAAGCAGCGTCAAGTGCCGTCCCTTGGGAGGACAACATATCGGTATTTAGTGCTTGTAAAAACATTTTAGCCGCACCATAATCAGTAGTAATTGGCAATTGAGGAATTGCCTTAGCTGCATAAGCAATTATCCCAACACGATCGCTAGTTAATTGATTAATAATAGCTGAAACTAGGCGTTTGGACTTTTCCAATCGATTAGGAGCTATATCCTCTGCCAACATACTCTTAGATACATCTATTGCAAAAACGATATCTACACCCTCTCTTTTTACCGTTTCTAGCTGAGTTCCTATTTTGGGATTTACCAATCCCAGGATTAAAAGTGAAATCCCCAAAGTCATTAAGAGTAACTTAAAAGCTGGTTTAAATCTAGACTGATTTGGACTTAGTTTTTCCATTAAAGAAGGTTGGGCAAAGCGCATTTGTGTTGTACGCTTCCATTTTACAACCAGAAGAAAACCAACCCACAATATGGGCAGTATGCCAAATAAGTACAAATAAAAAGGTGCGTCCAGTTGATACATTTCAAATAAAGCTTTTAAATAGGGTATTTCTAGCCAACCACTCAATTAAAATTAAAGCCAAAGCCACTAATATCAGGGGTCTAAATTTTTCATTATAATTATAATATTTAAATTCCTCGACTTCCGTTTTTTCTAATTTATTGATTTCACTATAAATCTCTTCCAACTTTTTATTATCAGTTGCCCTAAAATAAAGACCCCCAGTATTCTTAGCAATAGTTTTTAATAACGCCTCATCAATTTCAACTTTTGTCAGTCCATATTGAAACTTTCCATTAGGTAAGATTCCCACTGGAGCTCTAGCAGTACCATTGCTGCCAAGTCCAATTGTATAGGTCTTAATCTGATATTCCACTGCAAGTTCACTTGCTATCTTGGGGTCAATAAACCCAGAGTTATTAACGCCATCAGTAAGTAAAATGATCACTTTACTCTTAGCGCGACTATCTTTCAATCTGTTTACTGCGGTAGCAAGGCCCATACCTATAGCAGTTCCATCCTCAATAATACCGTCATATCGAATATCTTGTAAAGCGTTTTTTACAATCGCTTTATCACTGGTAATCGGTGTTTTGGTATAACTTTCTCCAGCATAAATAACCAACCCAATTCTGTCGCTTATTCGATCATCAATAAAAGATGAGGCTACCCTCTTTAATGAGGAAAGACGGTTCGGTTTCAGATCTTGAGCCAGCATACTAGAGGATATATCAATCGCCATAACTATATCTATTCCTTTGTTGGTTTTAGTTCTTGTTGAGACATCCATAGTTTGAGGGCGAGATAGTGCCAGAATTATCAAACTCAGTGAAAGGAGCTTCAAAACAGATAATAAGGGTTGGAGCTTAGCCAGAAAACTTGATTTTTTCTGAAAGCCTTTAATCGACGATATTTTTAAAACAGGTTGTACTTTTTTTGAGGTTAAAAAGTACCATACAATTATCAGCGGAAATGACAGAAAAAGCCACATATAATTGGGATTCGCAAAGTAAACTCCTTCAAACACTTTTCTTATAATTCTTTTATTAATTCAAAGCTTTCCATAACTCTTTTTTCTATTTCAGGACCATAGCGATCTTCCTTCTCATACATTAAAGTCAAATTAATCCCACCTTTATCAAAATCAAATAAATGGGTCATATAATTGCAACGAATCCGTTTATCTTTTCCTTTTTTTGGATAGTCCAGAGTCCCGTAAATTTTTAAGGCTGGGATTCCTGACAAGGTTGTAAATTTCTCTTCTTTGATAAGAATGTTTACCGCACCACGAGATTGGAAATCATTAATTATTTCATTAATTAATAATTGTACAGCCTCATTATTTTTAACACGTTGCTCATCATCAGTAGGGTTTTCTTCTTGTTTCTGTTTAGGCAATTTTTTGGTGAAAACCAAATCAATGTAAAAAGGAGAATCGTAGTCCCCTGAAGAAAAACGTAATGCACCTCCCATTTCTGTTTTAACTCTGCGTAAAACTTCTGGGGTTGCTATTTTTACTGGAGGAGTTCCATATTGACTGATAATCCATTCTTTATTTTTAAGCTTTATTGTCGGATAACCAAGGAGGATATCTCTAACCGGATAAAACCCATAAACTGAAACAGCTGTTCCAAAGCTTATAACCATTAAAATCAACAATGAGACCAAACCCCATTTTAACTGTTGTTTTCTTCTTTTCTTTGCCAATAATTGTTGGTATTCCTCTCGTTCTCTGATCTCTTCAGTCGTTGGTTCCGGCAAGGCTTCATTGGTCTCGACTACTACCCCCTGTACCAATATCCTATCTTTTGCAGTAGTTCCGAATTCAGGAGTGGATAGGGCGAATTTTACCAAATCAGCTGTTTGTAAAACAGACTTAAGGTTCTTGATTGTCTCTCTTTCCAGCTCGAGTTTTCCAGATTTTTTTAAACCCTCTAATTTGAGTAACAATTCATCTGTAGTACTTTCCAAAGCAGTAATTTTTGCCTCTTCCTCTAAGTAACGTCTCACCACATCGGTCAGACGAGAATAATAATTTTTGTACTCCTCCTGCTCAGAAGGAGTGAAAGATTCTAGTGCTTTTAATTCCTCAATAGCGCGTTCAAAAGGTGGAAGTTTCTTTCTACTTTCTTCCCTCCTCTTTTTTGCAAAAAAGAAACTATATATTAACCCAATTAAAATCAAAACCACTAATAGTCCAAATATTAGACTTTTGGTAAGAGCATCAAAGTTTTGCTCAACTTGGACAACGGGTTTTATATCAAATAATTTTTGCTTCAGGGTATCTACTGGAACGGTTGCCACTTGAATCAGCAGAGAATCAGAGATTTTAGCAAATCCATCAACCAAGACTTTTTGTGGTGGCAACCAGTAGGCTCCAGAGTCAAATTGAATCAAGGCATATTTCTTGGTAAAAAGGAATTGACTTTGGGCCCTCAAGGTATCAATCGTACTTTCCTCAAGGATTTCAAATGGAGCAAACAGGGCTTGTTCTGGAAAAATAACATTTGCAGTAGAATCGGCTTTTATTTGAAGCGTATAGTTAATTTGTTCGCCGATGCGCATTTTGGTGGTATCAACAGCTACATTTAATTCCGGAGCTGTCTGTCCTCTCATTATGCAAAAGAAAAAAATCAATCCAAAAAACAGCAAGGTGCTTCTCTTCATTACCCTCTTGATTTAAAAAAATTCAAAAGCTTTTTTACGTAGCTCTGATCCAATCGGCAATGTAGAGTTCCTGCACCATTTTTATGGAACAAGTTTTCAAATGCTTTCACTTGTATGGAATATTGCTTGGCATAAGCCTTGCGAACTGCTGCTGACTGAGTATTAATATAGGCTGTTTGACCCGTTTCGTTATCTAGCATGGGGACTAAGCCTAAATTAGGGATGTTTTCCTCGTGGCGGTCATAAATTCTAATACCAGTCAAATCGTGTTTTTTGGCCACAATCCTTAAAGTTTTTTCATAGTCACTATCGATAAAATCTGACATCAAAAAAACGATAGCTTTCTTTTTCATTACCCCCGATAAAAATTCTAAAGCATTGCTGATACTTGTTTTTTGACTCTTAGGCTCGAACTCTAAAAGTTCTCGGATGATTCGTAAAACATGAGAACGTCCTTTTTTTGGCGGTATAAAAAGCTCTAACTGGTCAGAAAAAAGAATTAATCCCACCTTATCATTATTTTGCATAGCAGAAAAAGAAAGCGTTGCAGCTATTTCTGTAAGTTCCTCCCGTTTAAATTGTCCTTCAGTTCCAAATAATTCGGATCCACTAACATCAATCATTAACATAAGGGTCAGCTCTCTTTCTTCCTCAAAAACCTTTACATATGGTTCGTTATAGCGGGCAGTAACATTCCAATCAATACTTCTCACATCGTCTCCATACTGATATTGTCGCACCTCACTAAAGGTCATCCCTCTTCCTTTGAAGGTACTGTGGTACTCCCCACCGAATATATTATCACTAAGCCGTCGGGTCTTAATTTCAATCTTACGAACTTTTTTTAGGAGCTCCTTGGTATCCATTGGTGCTTAAATTAGTAATGATTTAGAATTTTATTTCCTATGGCACCTCTACTTCATTGATGATTTGGCTGATCAAATCCTCACTAGTAACGTTTTCTGCTTCTGCCTCGTAAGTCAATCCAATACGGTGTCTTAAAACGTCATAGATTACTTCCCGGACATCCTCCGGGATTACGTAACCACGGTGTTTTAGAAAGGCATGGCACTTTGCTGCAGTAGCTAGGTTGATACTTCCCCGTGGAGAGGCTCCGAAACTGATCAGGGGCTTAATTTCAGCTAAATTATATTTTTCCGGATATCGGGTCGCAAAGATCAAATCGAGAATATACTTTTCAATTTTCTCATCCATGTAAATTTCTATAACAGTGGCTTGCGCTTTTTCAATTTGCTTTGTTGTCACTACGGGTTTTATTTTTTCCTTTACGTTATTGAGATTAGAGCGAATAATTATTTGTTCTTCGTCAAGCTTGGGGTAATCGATCACAGTTTTCAACATGAATCTATCTACCTGTGCCTCAGGCAAAGGGTAGGTGCCTTCTTGCTCCACAGGATTTTGGGTCGCCATTACCAAAAAAGGCGAGGGGAGTTTAAAGGTCGAATCACCAATAGTAACCTGCTTTTCCTGCATGGCTTCCAACAAGGCAGACTGTACTTTGGCCGGGGCACGGTTGATTTCATCAGCCAGTACAAAGTTGGCAAAAACTGGCCCTTTTTTTATCGTGAAATCATTCTCCTTGATATTGTAGATCATCGTACCTACAACATCGGCAGGCAACAAATCAGGGGTGAACTGTACCCTGCTAAAAATACCTTTTACCGATTGACTCAGCGTATTAATAGCAAGAGTTTTGGCCAAGCCTGGAACTCCCTCTAAAAGGATATGTCCCTGACCCAACAGTCCGATTAACAATCTTTCGACCATATGTTTCTGACCAATAATAACCTTGTTAATTTCCATGGTCAAAAGATCGACAAAGGCACTTTCCTTTTCAATCTTTTCATTGATTGCTTTAATATTAACATTCTTATTTATAGTATCTTCCATTATCTCTAACGATTAAAACATTATTTTTGGGAAAGCAAAATTGAAAAATTTTTTTATGCCCCATTGTTAACAATTGGTTAAAAATATTGTGCTTATGGGTTTTATTAGCACCGAAGTAGTTATAATTTATAAAATCGAAATTAATGGAAATTAAAAAAATGACAAAGTGCTCAGCAATAATATCTTTAATTATCAACTGCTTTAATAGTTATTTGAGTTATTAAAGATTTAAATTTCTTTTTTTTGCTCTGGATAAAGAAAGTTATTGTAAGGAAAACGTGTAATATGAATTTTTCGGGTTGCTTTATACACCCTTTCTCTAAAAAGATCTAAGTTTTCTTTACTTACAGCAGATATAAATAGTGCCCTGTTATTCATTCGGTGCATCCAAGTTTTTTGCCACTCTTCCAATGAATAATGATTTTTTGTTCGCTCTTCAACCAAATCAGTTTCGTCCCACGGGTCTGGTTCATATAAATCTATTTTATTGAATACGATTAGTGTAGGCTTATCAAGGCTATTAATATCTTTTAAAATTTGGTTAACAGATTCAATATGCTCTTCAAAATTTGGATGAGAAATATCAACTACATGAAGCAGAAGGTCTGCTTCTTTAACCTCATCCAATGTGCTTTTAAAAGACTCTACCAACTGTGTGGGTAGTTTACGAATAAAGCCTACTGTATCACTCAATAAAAAAGGAAGATTCCCTATAACTACTTTTCGAACAGTAGTATCTAGAGTAGCAAATAGTTTATTTTCAGCAAAAACATCACTTTTGGAAATAATATTCATTAATGTAGATTTACCAACATTAGTATAACCTACCAATGCCACCCTTACAAGTGCACCACGATTACCCCTTTGAGTAGCCATTTGTTTATCGACAACCTTTAATTTCTTTTTAAGTAATGATATTTTGTCCCTCACAATACGCCGGTCAGTTTCAATCTCTGTTTCTCCAGGTCCGCGCATTCCTATCCCACCACGTTGTCTCTCCAAATGAGTCCACAAGCCTTTAAGTCGGGGTAATAAATATTCATATTGTGCGAGTTCTACCTGGGTTCGGGCATAACTAGTTTTCGCTCGCTGGGCAAATATATCTAATATCAATCCGGTTCTATCCAGAATTTTACAACGTAAAATTTTTTCAATGTTTCCTTGTTGTGCAGGAGTAAGTTCGTCATCAAAAACAACGGTAGTCACTTCTTTTTCCCTAACGTATTTCTCAACTTCTTGCATTTTACCAGAACCAATAAATGTTTTAGGGTTTTTGATTTGCATATTTTGAACAAATCGTTTAAGAACTTTTCCTCCAGCAGTATGAGCCAAAAAAGCTAGTTCATCAAGGTAATCTTTAGAGTTGTTCTCTTCCTTTTTGCTACTGATGATACCAATAATAATTGTTTTTTCAAGAATAAGCGATTTAGCTTCAATCATTGGAAATAGGATTTTTCCATTTTTCTAAAAGAAAAGATTTACCGTCAAAAACACCAAATGTAAAATGTGTAATCCAATCACCTAGGTTGATATAATTTGAGTTCATTCCTAGATCAATTTGCAGTGGTAGATGTCGGTGTCCAAAAATAAAATAGTTATAATGCTTCTCTTCCAATTTTTTTTTACAATATGCAACGAGCCACTCTTTTTCCTTTCCCTTAAACTTAATATCCTGATCTCCTGAAATCAATTTATTCTTTTGTGAAAAATAGTTCCCAAGTCGTATTCCAACATCGGGGTGAACTAAACTAAAAAGCCATTGGAAAAAGCGATTTCTAAAAATTTTTTTCATTCGCTTATAACCTAAATCCCCTGGACCCAATCCATCACCATGGCCAATCATAAAAATACTGTCATTGATTTTTATATCAATTGGATTATGATGTATTTTGACCCCAAGCTCTTTTTTAAAATAATCTTTCATCCACAAATCGTGATTACCAACGAAAAAAGTTACTGGAATTCCCCTATCAGTCAATTCAGCTAATTTTCCTAATACCCTAACAAAACCCTTTGGGACTACTTTTTTGTACTCAAACCAAAAATCAAATAAGTCTCCTAAAAGATAAATTGCTGCGGCATCTTTACTAACCTTATCTAACCATTCTACAAAAAATTTTTCTCGCTCTTTACTAGACAATTCTGCATTTAAACCAAGATGATTATCAGAGGCAAAATATACTTTTTTATTTTTTGGAAGTTCCATGCTATTTTAAACTTCGCTAGATCAAGCTAATGGCCTGATCCAAATCTTCAATCAAATCTTGCTCATCCTCAATTCCTACACTTAATCTAATCAATCCATCCACTACTCCACTTTTTTCTCTAATTTCTTTTGGTATTGAGGCATGGGTCATAGAAGCTGGATGTCCTGCCAAACTCTCCACACCTCCCAAAGATTCGGCTAGTGTAAATATTTTCAGGTTTTCAATAATCTTAAAAGCTTCAGCCTTATCCCCCCCTTTTGGGACAAAAGAAATCATTCCACCAAAAGATTTCATTTGAATTTTAGCAATGTCGTGATTGGGATGATCAGAAAAACCAGGCCAATAAACTTTTTCAATTTTTGGGTTATCCTTTAAAAATTTAGCAATCACAGAACCATTCTCAGAATGCCTTTGCATTCGAATATGTAAAGTTTTAATTCCTCTAAGAGTTAAAAAGCAGTCCATGGGCCCAGGTACTGCACCACTTGAATTCTGTATAAATGCTAATTTTTCGAAAAGAGCAGCATCGTTAACTGCCACTAAACCCAAGACTGTATCACTATGTCCTGCAAGGTATTTTGTTGCAGAGTGCATAACAATTGAAGCCCCAAGCTCAAGGGGTTGTTGGAGATATGGAGAAGCAAAAGTATTATCAACTGCTACAACTATCTTGTGAGCATTACCTATTGCTGAAATCAGTTTAATATCAACAACATTCATCATTGGATTGGTAGGAGTTTCGACCCAAATTAATTTAGTTTTTTTTGTTATTAGAGCTTCAACTGATTCAAGATCTTGCATATTAACAAAATGAATTTTTATTCCGTATTTCTTAAAAATTTGCGTAAAAAGCCGGAAGGATCCGCCGTATAAATCGTTAACAGAAATAATCTCATCATTAGGATCAAACATTTTAATTATAGCATCCATAGCAGCCAATCCAGAGGCAAATGCCAATCCGTATTTACCGTTTTCCAAGGCAGATATAGACCGCTCTAAAGCACTCCTTGTTGGGTTATGAGTTCGACTGTACTCATAACCTCTATGCTTCCCTGGACTTTTTTGAGCATATGTTGAAGTCTGATAGATTGGGGGCATAACTGCACCATACCCCTTTTCCTCTTCTTGTCCACCATGAATGGTAGAACTATTAAAACGGAGTTTTTTGGTCATAAGTTTGATCTTTCAACATTGCAAAGGTATTGGATTTTAGACAATTTTAATTATTATAGTGATATCTTTGAAAAATTTAAAAAAGCATTTTGAATGTAATCTTTAAAAAAAATTTTGGTTTTTAAATAAGATGAATTTTTTTCTTCATTTGAGTACTTGCAGTAGTTGTAAGCGTATAATTAAAGAGTTGAATCTCCCCAATAACGTTGATATTATTGACGTTAAAAATTTTCCAATTACGTTGACTCAAATAGAGAAGCTAAAAACAAAAAAAGGAAGCTATAAATCTCTAATAAACAATAGAGCACAACTTTTTAAGCAACTTAACATTGATTCTAAAAAACTAACTGAGGAAAAAGCAAAACAATTGCTAAATGACCACTATACTTTTTTAAAGCGACCTGTTCTTTTTTACAAGGGAAAAGTATTTGTGGGTAACCGCAGGGAAGAGATTGAATCAGCGAAAAAATGGATAAATGAACAATAGGCTACTTGCCCTTTTATCTGCAGGTTGTGCTACTTTGATTTACGGATTAAACCATACAATTGCAAAAGAGGTAATGCCGGATCATGTTGGGGCATTTGGTTTCATCTTCATTAGAACTGCAGGCGCTACAATACTTTTTTGGTTTGCAAGTTTATTTGTTACCTTCGAAAAAATTGATAAAAAAGACTATTTAAAATTCTTTATTACTGCACTTCTAGGAATGTGCTTGAATATGCTTTCTTTTTTTAAGGGCCTGGAACTTTCAACACCAGTAAATAGCGGAATATTTGCTACAACAAATCCAATAATTATTTTATGTCTGTCATATTTTTTTCTTCAGGAAAAAATTGGATTTAAAAAATTTATTGGAATAACACTAGGTTTTATTGGGGCTTTAATTTTGGTTATCCAAGGAACTGAAAACTCATTAAGAGCGCCTAATGTCCCTCTAGGTAATTTTCTGTTTTTACTTAACTCAATATTCTTTTCAAGTTTTATTATTATGGTTAAACCACTTACTCAAAAGTATAATACAATAACAATAATGAAATGGTTATTTCTTATAGGTTTTTTTATGAATTTACCCGTAACAAGCAAAGAATTTAGTGAAATTAATTGGATTAATATGCCATTTGACGCGATTTGGAGAATCATATTTGTTGTGTTGGGTACTACATTTTTAACCTATATATTAAATCTTTTTGCTTTAAAAAAACTTCAGGCTTCAACTGTTGGTGCTTTTGCTTATGCGCAACCCATAATAGCAATTTCCTTTGCCATTATTACTGGAAATGATTATATAAGTTTTGGAAGAGGCCTTGCATGTTTAACCATAATAGTTGGGGTTTATCTTGTTTCACAAAAACCAAATTACAATTAACTAATTAAAATCTATAATTCTTTCTTACTTTTGAAAAAAACTCCAAATTATGAAAAACTTAATTTTATTTACTTTCTCAATTCTTTTAATTATAAGTTGTGGCAGCGATGAAAAGAAAGAAAAAAAAGAAAAATTTAAGTATGAAAGGACAAAAGAAGTCTCAGAGAAAATTCCAATAAATAATCCTAATGATTTCAGGGTAATTCTTAATTCTTTTGATAACATGATTTACGATAAAAATAAAATCGAGGTTAATTCAGGTAAAAATATAATATTGACTCTAAATCATAAGGGCAAGGTATCTAAAGAATTCATGGGTCACAATTTTGTGTTGCTAAAAAAAGGGGTTAATGTCGATGAATACGCAAAAAAAGCAGTTTTAGCTAAATCAAACGATTATATTCCAGACTCTGATGAAGCTATCGCTTATACTAAGATGCTAGGAGGGGGGGAATCAACAACTATAAGCTTTTTAGCTCCCGAGGCTGGTATCTACACTTATATTTGTTCTTTTCCTGGTCATTACATGATGATGAGGGGAGAATTAATAGTGAAATAAATTTTATAAAGACCAAATCTTTCCTCCAGTAGTTTCCATTAGGTCCACGCATCCTCTTTGTTCACCAGGAATGGGAGCATATGCCAATACGTTTTCCCCTATGTACTCATTAGTCCTAAATGCAGTTATAGACAAAGAGCGTAATTGGTTTGCAAAATCATAAGCTAATGCCTCACTAGGTAATTTAGGAGAGTTACTTTTATTTTTTAAAGCTTTTTGATAGTCAGAATACTCTTTTTTCCAAGAATTTTTTTTCTTAACGTCTGCTTTAAGGTATTTAGCTAATTGAAAATCTAAATCTTCATTAGTCAATTTATCAGCTTTACTTTTCGCAGTATCAAAAAGAGCAACATCTATAAAGCTATCTAATCCTTTTGATATCTTTTTTTGGCTTTCCTCAGAATAAATTGTGTAAATATAACCATCCAAAAATTCAGGTAATTTAAGATTGATAGCACCTGGAATTTCAGTCTCAGGAAGTATTAGCTCCATTAATTGAGATACAATAGCAAACTGTTTCTTATTGAAGTACTCAAGAACAAAGTTAGAAGAGTTGTTTTGACAGCTATGAAAAAGTCCAACGACTGCTGGAGTCAAAGTGATAGCTCCTGAGCCATATCCAATTGTTTTTAATGCTTTTCTTCTATCCATTATTAATAATTTAAATTAAAGGTTCATCTTTTTTAATTCTTTTACTGCATGATTTACAGCTCTTGCTGTAATTGCCATATAAGTTAGCGAAGGGTTAACATTACCCGAAGAGGTCATGCAGGATCCATCTGTAACAAAAACATTTTTCACAGAATGAATCTGATTAAACTTGTTTAAAACAGAAGTTTCTTTATCACGTCCCATTCTTGCAGTTCCCATTTCATGTATTCCAGCACCATAATAATATCCATTATCACGAGTCTTAACATTTTTAAAGCCTGCCGATTCAAGCATTTCTCCAATCTGTTGTAGTAAGTGCTTTCTCATTGAGTATTCGTTTTCTTTTATCTCAGCATCAAATGTAACCGTGGGTAGTCCCCACTTATCTTTTTTATCATAATCAAGATACATCTTGTTATCATGATAAGGTAATATTTCCCCAAAACCGCCAAGGTTTATTTTCCATGGTCCAGGAGTCTGAATTGCTTTTTTAAATTTAGATCCATATGCTTCATCGGAACCATTACCTTTATTTTGGCCTCTTTTCGCACTTCCCTGAAAGCCATATCCTCTTACAAAATCCTTGACATTAGTTGAACCACCAATATTTACAAATCTTGGAATGTAAATTCCCCCTGGTCTTCTTCCAGTGTAATAAGAATCCTCGAAACCCTCAATATCAGCACTAGCACCTAGTCTAAGATGATGATCCATCAAATTATGTCCTAGTTCTCCTGAATCATTACCAAGTCCATTAGGGAAACGATCCGATACTGATTGTAATAGAATTGAGGTAGAAGCAATAGTTGAAGCACATAAAAAGATAATTTTAGCTTTGTACTCTGTTACTTCATTTGTCTCTGAATCAATTACTCGAACTCCACTTGCCCTATTATTTTTTTCATCATAAATGATTTGAGTAACAATTGAATTCGGTCTAAGTGTCATATTTCCAGTAGCATCTGCAGCAGGTAAGGTAGATGAGTTACTACTAAAATATGCACCATAAGGACAACCTCTTCTACATCGATTCCTGTATTGACATGTAACACGGCCTAGTCCGGGTTTAGTTCCCTCAGTAATATGAGCAACCCTAGCATTTGTTATAAGGCGGTCATCGTATTTATTTGCTATTTCATTTTTAAATTTTTCTTCAGCACATGTTAATTCCATAGGTTTTAAAAACTCACTGTCTGGGAGTTGAGGCAACCCTAACTTTTCTCCAGAAACACCGATATATTTTTCAACATAACTATACCAAGGTGCTAAGTCTTTATATCTTATTGGCCAATCAATGGCAATACCCTCTTTAGCATTAGCCTCAAAATCAAATTCGCTCAATCTGTAAACTTGCCTTGCCCACATTAAAGATTTACCACCAACGTGATATCCCCGAACCCAATCGAAAGGCTTATCCTCATTGTAAGGATGTTCATCATCATCTACAAAAAAATGAGAGGTTGATTCATGAACTGCATACCTGGTCGATCTGATTTGCTTGTATTGTTTCTTTTCAATTTCATGGGTAGTTTTATCCCCACCTTTGAAGTCCCAAGGGTCCATATTTGCCGTGTGATAATCAACTATGTGCCTGATCATTCTTCCTCTTTCGAGAACAAGTGTTTTCAATCCCGCTTCACACAACTCTTTGGCAGCCCATCCTCCACTTATCCCTGTTCCTATTACAATAGCATCAAATTCTTGATTCATGAATTATAAAATTGTTAAGTTTTTTATGTTGTCAAAAATAAGGACTTATAAAATATTAAAGCCCTTAATTATGGAAAAAAATAATTATGAATTAATATCGATTTTAGTTTTAATAAATTAATCCTATTTTTACGATAATCAGATTTAAAATAAAAAAAATGAGTAAAATACGTTTAGGTGTATTAGGCGGAGGCGGTGACTCACTAATTGGAGTTCTTCACCGAGTTGCGTCTTTTATGTATGATCGCTACGAAATTGTAGGTGGCGTTTTTAATCCGAATTATGATGAAAATATAAAGTTTGCAAAGCAAATTGGAATTAGTACTGAGAGAGTTTACGAGAACTTTGATAAATTTATTAATGAAGAGGCTGCAAAACCCGAATCCGAAAGAATGGAAGCTGTTTCGGTTTTAACCCCAAATTTCTTGCATTTTCCTATGGCTAAAAAACTTTTGGAAAATGGTTTTAACGTTATCTGTGAAAAACCACTAACGACTTCACTTGAAGAAGCGAAAGAATTAGAGGCTTTACAGAAAAAAAATAATACAATTTTTGCTGTTACATACACATATACTGGTTATCCTATGGTCCGCGAAATGAAAAATATGATCGCAAATGGACTAATTGGAGAAATTCATAAAGTGGATTTACAATATTATCAAGGATGGATTAACCCTGTAATTCATGACAAAGAAAAAAGAAGTAAAGTTTGGCGATTGGATCCAAAAAAGGCTGGAATTAGTTCATGTATTGGTGATATAGGAACTCATATTTTTAATATGGTTGAATATGTGACAGGAATGGAAGTCAAAGAATTACTTTCTGATTTAAATACATTGTATGATGACAACCCGCTTGATATAGATGGTTCCATCTTAATTCGTATGTCCAATAAAGTTAAAGGATTGCTTCGTGCAAGCCAGATTGCAACTGGTGACGAGAACAATATTACTGTAGCCATATACGGAAGAAAAGGAGCTTTAAAATGGGAACAGGAAAACCCTAACTATTTATATTTCTTAAAAGATGATGAACCCAGAAGACTAATCAAACCTGGAAATGTATACAATACTGATGTATCACTGGACGGAACTAAACTTCCAGCAGGTCACCCAGAGGGAATTTTTGATGCCATGGGGAATATTTACAAAGGGGTTGCTAAAGCATTAAGAGGTGAAAAATCCTTCAACGGAGAATTTCCAACCATATATGAGGGTGTTAGAGGAATGATGTTTATAGAAAAAGTAGTTGAATCCAATAAAAAAGGTAATATATGGATAAGCATGGAAAATCAATGAAAACAATAAAAGGTCCTGCCGTATTTTTAGCTCAATTTGTAGATAAGAAAGCCCCCTTCAATTCTCTAGATGGAATGTGTAAATGGGCAGCGGATTTAGGATACAAGGGAATTCAAATACCTACTTGGGAAAACTTTTTAATAGATCTAGACAAAGCAGCTGACAGTCAAACTTATTGCGACGAGTTAAAAGGGAAAATAAATTCATATGGTTTAGAGATTACAGAACTGTCAACCCACCTACAGGGGCAATTGGTTGCAGTACATCCCGCTTATGATTTGATGTTTGATAATTTCGCTCCAGATGCCTACAAAAACAACCCAAAAGCCAGAACTGAATGGGCGGTTGAAACAATGAACAAAGCAGCAATTGCAAGTGGTCGACTTGGTTTGAATGCTCATGCAACTTTTTCTGGAGCATTACTTTGGCACACATGGCACCCCTGGCCTCAGAGACCAGATGGATTAGTTGAGATGGGTTTTAAAGAATTGGCTAAAAGATGGTTGCCAATACTTAACACCTTTGATGAACATGGTGTTGATGTCTGTTATGAAATTCATCCAGGTGAAGACCTCCATGATGGGGTTACTTTTGAACGTTTCTTGAAAGAGACCGGTAATCATAAAAGGGCAAATATACTTTATGATCCTAGTCACTTTGTATTACAACAATTAGACTACCTAGATTATATTGATCATTATCACAGCTTTATCAAATCCTTCCACGTTAAAGATTCTGAATTTAATCCTACTGGAAAAAAAGGAGCTTTTGGTGGATATGGTGACTGGATAGACAGAGCTGGAAGGTATCGCTCATTAGGCGATGGACAAATCGATTTTAAGAGTATATTTACGAAACTAACTGAATACGGCTGTGATGTGTGGGCAGTAATGGAATGGGAATGTTGCATTAAGAGTCCTGAACAAGGTGCTCGTGAAGGTGCTCCTTTTATCCAATCTCACATAATTGAAGCCACTCAAAAAACTTTTGATGATTTTGCTGGATCTGAAATTGATGAAAATCACTTAAAAAAGATATTAAACCTTTAAAACTTATCATGAAAAAAATTCTGATTACAATCCTTACATTACTTACTATTTCTTGCAATGAAACACCTAAGAAAAAAGGTGATCAAACTGAAAAAACCTCACAAAAAGAATGGGTAACACTTTTTGACGGGAAGTCATTTGATGGGTGGCATCAATTTAATGAAACCAAAATGAGTAGTGCATGGTATATAGTAGATGACGCAATGGTTTTCGATCCAAGTAAACAAATGGACAAAAAACAAAATAATGATCTTGTAACAGACATGGAGTATACTAATTTTGAGCTTTCTTTAGAATGGAATATAACTAAGGGTGGAAATAGTGGAATTTTTTGGGGAGTAAAAGAAGGAGAGAAATATAGAAAACCTTATACTACAGGACCTGAAATTCAAGTTTTAGATAATGAAAGACACCCAGATGCCCTAGCCAACCCAAAATTTCATCAAGCGGGTGCACTTTATGATATGGTTCAACCTACCCAAGATGTATGCAAGCCTGCTGGTGAGTGGAACCATGTTTTATTAAGTATTGACTATAAAAGTAATAAGGGAAGTGTTGCTCTTAATGGGGTTGAAATTGTTACCTTCCCCGTATCTGGAGAAAAGTGGGATGAACTTGTCGCCAACTCTAAATTTTCAGACTGGGATCACTTTGCTAAATTTAAAACGGGGAAAATTGGATTACAAGATCACGGAGATATGGTCTCCTACCGCAATATTAAAATTAGGGAACTATAATTTTAGATGGTTAAATCTATGACTGGCTTTGGTAAAGCCGAAATTCAAATCGAAAATAAGAATTACATTTTAGAGATTAGATCCCTAAATAACAAGGGGCTTGAGTTAAGTTGCAGATTACCTGCTCAATTCAGAGAAATTGAACTTCATTTAAAAAAAATTATTGTTGAGTCCCTTAAACGAGGAAAAGTAGATTTAAGCTTGAATGTTGAAAATATTGATCAGCCTAATGCAAGGAATATCAATCTCGCTGCAGTAAATCAATACATCGAACAGCTTAGTAAAATTCAAGATGCAGATCGGCTAGAGTTACTCAAAATAGCTATAAAACTTCCTGACACTCTTAAGACTGAAATAAATGATATTGATGATAAGGAAATCAAAATAATTGAAGGTCTTTTAAGGAAGGCCCTCATAAGTTTAAATGAATTTAGATCTCACGAGGGTGACAGTCTGGCGAAAGATTTTAAAATCCGATTAACTAATTTACAAACTTTGATTGACCAAATAAATAAGGAAGATCCTGAGAGAATAGAAAAAATTGAAAATAAGCTCAAAGCCTCTTTAGAGGAATTACAAATTGAGATTGATCAAAATAGATTTGAACAAGAACTAATATATTACATTGAGAAATTGGATATCACTGAGGAAAAAGTACGATTAAGTAATCATATTGAATACTTCACTAATACAATGGAGAACCCAGGTTCAAGTGGAAAAAAATTAGGTTTTATCGCCCAAGAGATGGGCAGAGAAATTAATACTATTGGTTCAAAAGCCAACCATGCTGGTTTACAGAAAATAGTCATCCAAATGAAAGATGAATTAGAAAAAATTAAAGAACAACTCCTGAATGTCTTATAATTGAAAGAGGGAAAATTCATTGTGGTGTCAGGTCCTTCAGGAAGTGGAAAAACCACTCTTGTTAAGGCACTTCTATCAGAGAACCTACCTCTTTCATTTTCAATATCCGCAACTTCTAGAGAACCTCGCGGAAATGAGGTTAATGGTGTTGACTACTACTTTCTTAGTGCTATTGAGTTTAAAAACCACATAAAACAAGAGGCTTTTATTGAATATGAAGAAGTTTATCCAAATAAATTTTACGGGTCTTTAAAAACAGAGGTTGAGAGAAACTGGAAGTCCGGTAAACACGTTATTTTTGATATTGATGTAATTGGAGCTCTTAACATTAAGAAAAAGTACCCGAATCAAACATTATCTATATTTATTAATCCTCCAAGTATAAATGTATTAGAGGAAAGACTTAGTTTGAGAGGAACGGACAGTGAAACAGCTCTACTTGAAAGAATTCAAAAAGCCAACGAGGAAATTAAATTTTCGGAAAAGTTTGATAAATCGATTATAAATGATGATTTGAAAAAATCAAAAAAACAAATCATCAAGGTGGTTAAAGATTTTATTGGTTAATAAGTATTGAAACGATATGAAAAAAATTGGACTTTTTTTCGGCACCTTTAATCCCATTCATAACGGACATCTGAAAGTGGCTAATTATTTTGTAGAAAAAGTGGAGTTAGAAGAGGTCTGGTTAGTTATTAGTCCTCAAAGCCCATTCAAGAAAATAGAATCGCTTATCGAAAATAATCAAAGACTAGCAATGCTGAATCTTGCTTTAAAAGACTTTCCAAAACTTAAAGTTTGCGATGATGAGATTAACCTGTCTAAACCCAATTATACAATTAATACACTCTTTCATCTTAAAAATAAATTTCCAAATTATGACTTTGTTTTAATATTTGGACAGGATATATTAAGTTATTTCCATGAATGGAAAAATTATAAGGATATACTAAAAAATTATAAAATTTATGTGTACCCCAGAGGTGAATCAAACTTAACTCTAGATGAATTAAAAGATCATAGAAATATTCATTTTTTCACTGCTCCAAAAATAGAAATTTCTTCCACGGAGGTTAGAAAAATGATTTTAAAAGGAGAGGTCCCAGTTAACCTCATACCAAAAATGGTCAAAGATTATATTGCAATCAACAAACTTTTTTTATAAAATTGAATTTTGGATCTTATTTCAAAAAAATATTTTAACCTCAATTAAACCTTATTTAATTGAAAACTAAATCAATAAATATTATGAAAACATTTGGATCAAGTAAATCTTTTTTTAGCGGAGCAAAAATGAAATGGGAAACGGTTGACCCCGGAGTTAAACGAAAAATCATGGGTTATGATGACAAAATCATGATGGTTCATGTTATTTTTGAAAAAGGTGGAGTCGGGTCGATTCACAAGCATCATCATTCACAAGTCTCATTTGTCAGTTCGGGAGTCTTTGAAATCACAATTGACGAAGAAACTCAAAAACTTGAAGAAGGTGATTCATTTTATGTGCCACCAAATACCCTTCATGGAGCTTTTTGCGTTGAAGCTGGTGAACTTATTGATGTTTTTAGTCCAATAAGGGAAGATTTCATGTTATAACTACAACTGCTCTTTGGAAATTATATCAATGAGATCCTTTGTAAGCTCATACCTGCTCCATTTCTCAATTCCTGGGAGTTTATTCCCTGCTTTGCCCTTTTCTTTTATGGCTTTAATTATGAAATTTTGTATAGATTTTTTATCATTACTTGGAATCATTTCAGCAAAAGACGCCTCACTGAATATGTTTCCAACGTCAGAATTAGAATTGCCAATTGAAAGGACGGGTATCTCGGTAGCCAAATACTCAAAAAGTTTTCCTGAAATCATATCCTCATGAGCAGATTTGAAAATGAAGTTCAAAAGTAAATCTCCACTTTTCATAAGTCTAAGGGCATTTTCATGACTAAGATAACCCTTATAATCTATCTCTACTTTGGGTAGTTCATCTTTAAAATAATTTAAAATAGATTCGGAAATTTGTCCAGCAAGAGAAAAACATATCCTATTGTTTTTACTTAATTCAGCCAAGGCCTTGGTAAAAATGCGATAATCTTGATTTTCGGTCAACAAACCAGTATATACAATATGAAAATTGGGAACATTGGTTCTTTTGATGCTTGCCATCAGCTTTGCATCATATCCATTAGGTAAAACATGAAAGGTCTGTTTAGGTGATTTAGTTCGAAGTTTTTGAATTAGTCTACCCCCCTTAGTGGTCAATATAGCATCAGCCGTACATAATATCTTTTTTTCCAAACGGGTATCTTTTTTTTTTGCCCAATTAGACCGATACAAATCTTTGTTGTAAAAAATAGCTGTCCAAGGATCTCTAAAATCTGCAAACCACTTGATGTCAAACAAGCTCTTTAGTCTACTGCCAATTAAATGAGTGGAGTGGGGAGGACCGGTTGTAATAATAATTTTAATATTTTCCTTTTTAATAAGCTTTATCGCCTCATCACCAGCAAATGCATTCCATCCTTTTCGCGCATCGGGAATAAAAAAATTCCCGCGTATAAACGCTGTGAATTTACTTAGGAAACCATTCTTTTTTACTTCTCCTTGTGGAATTCCTCTTTTTTTTGAACCCGTAAAAAGTAAGGAATACCATTTCAAGAGCTCTCTTGATTTGGTTTTAGTTACATGAATATCATTTACTTCAGTGACTAAGCTTTTATCCAAAACCCTATATGAAGCGTATTTCTCGTCAACTGTAATGACAAAGGGAATCCACCCATGCTTTTTAAGGTATTTGGCGAAATACATCCATCGTTGAACTCCTGAACCTCCTGAGGGAGGCCAGTAATATGTCATGATCAAAACTTTTTTTGAGGTTTTCAAAAATTATCTCTTGCTCAAAAATAACTATTTCTTTTTTTTAAAAAGTGGAACAGAGGAACAGGCTTCACCGTAGAACAAGCTTTTTACTACAGGTTGTAACTTGGTAATCAACTGAACATAAGCATCTTCAGGTACAGATTTATCACTGCATCCCTTTATAATCACGGATTTGTCTTTAAATGGTTTAAGATCTATATTTTTAATTTTATCTGAAAACAATTGAGTCTCCAAATCTGCAAGCGTGCCCATTACCACTTTTCTCGCGTAAGGTTGCAAATAGGTCGTCACCAAAAGGGAGGCCCAGGCAGGTAAAACCGCATCCGATGAACAAAAAAGCGCTATCAATTGGTCTTGATAAGCTTTCCAATCGTGATCCTTTAATTTTGTTCTAAAGTCTTTTTCTCTCAAGACGATGCCATGGTCGAGCCATTGTGATAAGTCTAACGCTTTTCGGGTTCCGATTTGGTATAATTTTTCCAAATCGAAAGTAATCAGAGAACTTTTCGCCACGCGATTTACAATTGTATCGGCCATTTTAGAGCAGTCCCAGTTCTAATTTGGCTTCCTCACTGATTAGATCCTGAGACCAGGGAGGGTCAAACGTAATTTCCACCTCGGCATCTTTAACCTCATCCAAAGACTTAACTTTCTCTTCGACTTCCTTTGGTAATGTTTCGGCTACTGGGCAGTTTGGAGTTGTTAGAGTCATTAATATTTTAACTTCGAAGTCTTCATTTACAAAAACATCGTAGATCAATCCCAACTCATAAATATCAACTGGGATTTCAGGGTCAAAGATGGATTTTAGTACCCCTACAATTTTATCTCCAAGATCAGCTGTTTCAATAATTTCCTCAGACATAGTCCTTAGTTTAATTGGGTTTTAAAAGCAATGGCATACATTTTGAGCTGTTTGATCATTGAAACCAAACCGTTGGCGCGGGTGGGAGATAAATGTTCCTTTAATCCTATCTTATCAATGAAAGAAGTATCAGCCCCTAAAATAGCATCTGGATGTTGATTGGAAAATACACGGATTAAAACAGCAATGATTCCCTTGGTAATTATTGCGTCACTATCAGCAGTAAAAACCAGTTTATCTCCTTCCAAATCCGCGTGAATCCATACCTTACTTTGACACCCTTTGATAATATTCTCTTCAGTTTTATATTCTGGGTCAATTAGTGGGAGTGTTTTTCCCAATTCTATCATGTACTCATAACGTTGCATCCAGTCGTCAAATAAGGAAAACTCTTCCACAATTTCCTCTTGAATCGCATTGATTTTATTCATTTTTAAAATTAATAATTTATTTCAACATCTGAACCGCCTTCTCAACGGCCTTTACCATCGTATCAATCTCTTCAAAAGTATTGTAAAATGAAAAGGAAGCTCTTACGGTTCCAGGAATTCTATAAAAGTCCATAATGGGCTGGGCACAATGATGTCCTGTTCTTACTGCTATGCCTAATTTGTCGAGGATACTTCCGATATCATAAGGGTGAATGCCTTGAACATTAAATGAAATCACGGCAGTCTTATTTAGAGCCTCACCATAAACTTTTAATCCTGGGATTTTCTTTAGAGCTGCCGTTCCATATATCAAAAGTTCCTGCTCATACTCAGCTATTTTTTCCATACCAATAGAATTTAAATAATCCAAAGCTGCTCCAAATGCAATACCTCCTGCTATATTTGGTGTTCCAGCTTCAAATTTATGTGGCAAATCAGCATAAGTAGTCTTTTCAAAAGTTACCTCAGCAATCATTTCTCCGCCCCCTTGATAAGGTGGCAGTCGTTTGAGTGAATTCTCCTTTCCGTATAATATTCCTATACCAGTTGGACCACAAATTTTATGAGCCGAAGTGACGTAATAATCAACATTTATTGATTGGAGATCTGCTTTTATATGAGGGGAGGCCTGAGCTCCATCAATTAAAACCTCCGCTCCTACATCATGAGCTTTGTTAATAATTTCTTCAATTGGATTAATTGTTCCTAAGGCATTTGAAACATGATTGACAAAGACTAATTTGGTCCGCTCAGAAAGTAAATCATCATAAGCATCCATTAACAATACTCCATCCTCATTCATAGGAATTACTTTTAATTGTGCACCTGTTTTTTCACAAAGCATTTGCCAAGGAACAATATTAGAATGGTGTTCTAGTGCAGAAACAATAAGTTCATCCCCTTGAGTAAGTAATTCACCATATCCATTACTTACTATATTTATGGCATGTGTCGTACCAGAGGTAAATATTACCTCATAAGGCTGAGCAGCATTAAAGTGGTGCTGAATCTTTTGTCTAGCGCCCTCATATGCATTGGTTGCCTCTTGACTAAGCGCGTGAACCCCGCGGTGAATATTAGCGTTATAATTTTCATAATAATCCACAATTGTATTTATCACCTGAGTAGGAGTCTGGGAGGTTGCAGCATTATCAAAGTAGATTAATGGCCTGCCATTTACTTTCCTATTTAAAACAGGAAAATCTTTTCGAATTTTAGTTACGTCCATTTACTTAAAGATCAAAACCTAAATTTACTCCCAATTTTTTAGCAATGAGTATGTTGATTCGCCTTTTTAAAATTGGTAACTCAACACTCTCCAGCACATTGTTAGCAAAGGCATAGGTCATTAATGCCTTGGCTTCTTTTTTTGGAATCCCTCTGGATTGTAAATAGAATAGTGCCTCCTCGTCAAGTTGTCCAACGGTACAACCATGTGAGCATTTCACATCATCAGCAAAGATCTCTAATTGAGGCTTAGTATTTACTGTTGCCTTATCATCTAGGAGGATATTATTGTTTTGCTGAAAGGCGTTTGTTTTTTGTGCGATTTGATCCACATGAATCTTTCCGTTAAAGACACCAACAGCACCCTCAGAAAATACTCCTTTGTAGTCTTGGTGGCTCTCACAATTGGGTTTAATGTGATCAACTAAAGTGTAATGATCAACGTGTTGCTTCTCGTCTAGAATAGTAACGCCTTTCAGTGTAGCATTAGCATTGGTTCCCTTCAAATAGAAATTTAAATTATTACGCGTCAATTTCCCCCCAAGAGAAAAGGTGTGCATACTGACATTACTATTTTTTTGTTGAGAGATATAGGTATTATCTATTAGAGAAGCCGTTGAAAAATCATTTTGAATTTTATAGTAATCCAAAAAAGAATCTTGATGCGCAAATATTTCCGTTACTGAATTTGTAACTACCTGGTGGGGTTTTAAACTCTGATGACGCTCTAAAATTTGAACTTGTGCATTTTTGTCAACTACTATAAGGTTTCTAGGTTGCAACCATAAAGACTTCTCCTTACCTGTA